>DATAOK010000019.1:0-103926 GCA_036265735.1 Gaiellaceae bacterium | reverse complement strand
CACGCTTTGCTCGCGGCACACGCCAACCACCTCGTAACCGCGATCCAGCGACTGCTGGACCATGTACTGCCCAAGCTTCCCAGAAGCCCCAACGATGCACACCCTCATCTCTTCCTCCCATCAGTGGACAGGCACTCAAATCGGCCTGCATTCCGGGCACGACACGAGAAAGAGAGCGCTGGCGTCACCGAGGCTCAGCAAGGCCCACCCTCAGAGCAGCGGCGCGAGCGAAGGCTTACCCGCGTTTGTATCTAGTTTCACAATACCGCGCGCCGACACGAAGGCGTAGCGCCCGTCTCCGAAGGCGACTCGCCGGGTGACATTCGCGAACGCTCGCCGTCGTTGACCAACCGACCTATCCAGGTCGTCTTCTGGTACAAGCTCAACGACCCTGACCCGCCGCTCGTTCCGCTGTGGTCCGAAGAGCCGCACCGGCTTCGGGGCATCGCGGACGTAAGCGAAGTGCTCGCGTGGGCTGAAGCGAAAGCGAACGGCAGGGACCTTACGATCTACGCCGAGATTGATCGCGGTCCCGACCGAGGACTCGTCCTAGTCCGAGGCGTCGATCCAACCTGGGCTGGCTGACGCGCCAGGGTGCATTCCGCATCACTGGCCCAGTCGAGGCCTTCGCCGTCAAATCTCGAGCTGAGCTTCAATCTCTTTGATCGCGGTATCGATCGCCTTCTCGCGATCCGAGAGGGTGGAACCCTCGCCTTCACGGGTCACCATGATTCCCGAAGGAACGTGTGTGACTCGCACGGCCCCAGTCGCGTGCGCCGCTCCCTTCGTCGCGAGAGCGATAGACATCGATCCGAAG
Organism: Gaiellaceae bacterium; assembly: GCA_036265735.1. GTDB lineage: Bacteria > Actinomycetota > Thermoleophilia > Gaiellales > Gaiellaceae > Palsa-739. Next base: position 103,109 of record DATAOK010000019.1, on the reverse strand, counting down.
GTCGTTTCGATCGACCATGCATCGGCACCGTAGCCAGCGTCGCTACGTGCGCCCCCGGCGGACAAGTCGTCGGTGTCAGAGTCCAAAAAGTCGTGACGAAGCCATGACGCGTCGGATCTGGGCACGCCTTGGTGTCAGACGTGACGCTTTCGTGACGGTCTCGCGTCGACGTTGCTGCCGCGTGGCGCCGACTGCGGGCGCATTCCGTCACGTCCCTTCCGGGCGACACCTGGTGTCAGACACCGGCTCTTTGGCGCACGCGCACGGCGTGCCTGTCAGCCCTATTGCTCAGCGCGCCAGTTCGGGTAGTGGCGCTTGGCCCACTCCTCGCGCACGGTCCCGCGCGTCATGCCGCGCAGCGAGTGGCGCGTCGCGGGATGGATGAGCGCGAGATACAGGTGACCGAGCAGGAGCCCGGACGCGATGTAGAGCAGCCAGTCGTGCAGTAACACGGTGCTCGCGAAGCGGAACGTCGTGTCACGTTCGCCGAGCCAGAGCAAGAGCCCCGAGGCAAGAAATAGCAGCACGAACGCGGCGTTCAGGATCGCGTTCACCTTCTGCCCGACGTTGAAGCGGCTGGGCCGCAGCTGCTCGAGCTCGCGAGCTGTGCGCAGCAGCCCGCGGCGGTCGCCGAGCGCGATGACGATCACGAGCGCCGATACCCAGCCGATCCCGCCCCAGAAGTGAAGGTCCTTCATCAGCGGGCGCCGGCCGACGAGCACCGACAGCCGCGGCAGGTACAGGATCAGCCCGGTCGCGAGCAGGAACAGAAACGCGACTGCGTTCACCCAATGCAGCGTGCGCTCGGTTCGTGAGAAGCGCGTGACGTAGCTCACGTCAATAGCCGTTCGAGTGGCCGACCCACGCGTCGCGGTCGTAGCCGAGCAGCTCCCAGTAGCCGTCACCGGGCTGCGGCACGAGGTTGATGCGATCGAGCCACTTCACGCCCTTGTAGCCGTACATATCCGGGATCACGAGCCGGAGCGGCGAGCCGTGGTCGCGCGTCAGTGGCTTACCGTCCATCTCGTACGCGAGCATCACGTCCGGGAGGAGCGCCTGCTTTTTCGTGAGGTAGTCGATGTACGGCACCTCCGCCGAGACGAACTGCAACCCATGTGCATTCGGCAGCGGCTGCGCGTGGTCGAAGATCGTCTGGAGACGCACTCCGCGCCAACGGACGTTCTTCACCGTCCAACCGGTCACGCAGTGGAACGTCGACACCTGATGCGCGCTCGGCAGGTCGCGCAGGTCGGAGTACGTGAGCGTCAGCTTGTTCGTGACGAGGCCGTCGATCGCCAGCCGCCACGTCTTCGGGTCGAACGTCGGCATGTGATCCGAGACCGAATAGATGCGCCAACCGTGTGGGACGAGTGGGACGGCAGACTCGATACCGGAGAACGCGCTCGAGACCCGGCTCCACACCGGGCGCCCCCAAGCAAGTGACGTCAACCCGCCGGCAACGGTGGCGAGGAAGAGCCCGCGGCCGTAGCGCTTCGGCTCTGGGACAGAATCCATCTCTCCTTCTTCGCCCGCCCGGCCGGACCGGTTCACCCGAGTAGTGTGGCAGCCGTGGCGGCGTCTACGCGGTTAACGCTGATCGCGGCGATTCTCGGCTCGGCGATGGTGTTCGTCGACGGGACGGTGGTCAACGTCGCGCTCCCCCCCATCCAGCACGATCTCGGCGGCGGGCTTGCGGCACAGCAGTGGATCGTCGACGCGTACCTGCTGACGCTCGGCTCGCTGATCCTCGTGGGCGGCTCGCTCGGCGACATCTACGGCGAGGTGCGGATCTTCCGGCTCGGGGTGGTCGCCTTCGGGCTCACGTCGGTTTTGTGTGCGGTTGCGCCGACGTCGAACACGCTGATCATCTTCCGCGGGCTGCAGGGGATAGCCGGCGCGCTGCTCACACCTGCGTCCCTCGCGATCATCACGTCGACGTTCAGCGGTACCGAGCGCGGTGCCGCAATCGGCTCGTGGACGGCGTTCAGCGGCATCTCGACTGTGCTCGGGCCGTTGGTCGGCGGCTGGCTGATCGGGGTCTCGACGTGGCGCGTGATCTTCTTCATCAACGTGCCGATCGCGATCGCGACGATCATGGTGACGATGCGCATGGCGCAGCACGAAACCCGGCGAGAAGGGGTCCGCGTCGATCTCGTCGGCGCCGCACTCTGCGTCGCGGGGCTCGGTGCGGTTGTGTTCGGGTTCATCGAGCAGCCTCGCCACGGCTGGGACGCGACGATCCTCGCGTGCTTGCTCGGCGGCGCCGCGCTCCTCGGATCATTCGTCGTCTGGGAGATGCACGCACGCCAGCCGATGCTCGAGCTCCGGCTCTTCCGTCTGCGCAACTTCAGCGTGACGAACCTCGAGACGCTCGCTGTGTACGGCGGGCTCTCAGCGTGCTTCTTCTTCCTCGTCCTGTTCCTGCAGCAGATCGCCGGCTACTCGCCGTTTCGCGCAGGCCTCGCGACGCTGCCGGTGACGATCGTGATGTTCCTCCTGTCGCGATATGTCGGGAAGTACTCGATGCAGTACGGACCGCGCTGGTTCATGGGCTTCGGGCCGCTGATCGCAGGGCTGTCCATCGCCCTGCTCGCTCGGCTGCCGGAGCACTTGAACTACTGGAAGGACCTGCTCCCGCCGCTCGTCGGCTTCTCGCTCGGCCTCTCGCTCACCGTCGCGCCGTTGACGACGACCGTGCTCTCCGACGCCGGCCCCGGCGACGCGGGCATTGCCTCCGGGATCAACAATGCGGTCGCGCGCGTCGCAGGCCTCATTGCGATCGCGGTGATCGGCATTGCGGCGTCCGGCGGCACGGCGGGCTTGACGATGCACGGCTTCCACCTTGCGATGCTTCTGACAGCCGTTCTGATGTGCATCGGCGGCGCGATCGGCGCCGCGCTCATACGCAATCCCTAGCGGCCGTTGGTCGAGAAGTGCTGGTAGTCCGCGAAGCTCGCACCCCAGCCCCAGCCGGCGCTCGCAAACGCCCGCACGAGGAGGCCGCCTGGTACCGCCATGCCCGGCCGCACGTTCGCACGGTTCGTGTACGCGCTGCCCGCGGGCGGAATCACACGCTTGCCGAGCAGGTACGGGTTCTCGACGTCGTTGACGTCGATCGCCTCGCCGTAGGCGTGCATCGACCATGACGCCGCGCCGCTCGTGACCGCACGGCGGCAGTTGAAGGCAGACGTGTTGTCCGCTGCGGCCGAGCGGTCATCGTCGCCGCGATACGCGTCGATCGGGCGCATCCGGCGAATCGGAAACCGCGCGCGGTAGAGCGTGCGAAAGACGCCGGTGACCTGCGGCACGACGCGCGCGTTCACGACGAGCTCCCCGAGGTGCCGCTTCCCGTCGAAGCCGATGTAGCTCAGCCGGATGCGGCGCAGCTGCGCCGGCGCGACCGGGCAGCCCTGATGCCACGAATACGGCAGATCGGCGGCGGTCAGATGCTCGACGTGCGCGACGAACGGCGCCGGAGTGGCCGGGACCGCAACCATAGGCCGATGAGCCTAGCCGCCCTCATCGCGGCCGGCGCCTTGCTCTGCCCCGGACCGTCAACGTCGCAGCAGCTCGTCACCGTGCAGGCGCCGCCGCATGCAACGGTCGGCACGCTCACGCTGTGGCAGGAAACACGCGGCTCGTGCTTCAAGCGGGTCGCCGGCCCGTGGCGCGCGCAGCTCGGCAGCAGCGGCCTCTCCGCGCACAAGCGTGAAGGCGACGGAGCGACGCCGACCGGGACGTTCCGCTTCGGCCCGACGATGTACGGCGTCGCGCCGAGTCCCGGAGTCTCGTTCGCCTATCACCGCCTGACCTGCGGCGACTGGTGGGACGAGGACCCGAGCTCGGCGCAGTACAACCGCTTCGAGCACGTCGCATGCGGCGCGACACCGTCGTTCGGCGGCGGCAGCGAGGCGCTGTGGCGGATCGTGCCGCAGTACCGCTACTTCGCGGTGATCGAGTACAACGCGCATCCGGTCGTGCGAGGCCGAGGCTCCGCGATCTTCCTGCACGTCAGCTCCGGGCGGCCGACCGCCGGCTGCATCAGCCTCCCCGTGCCGGAGCTTCTGCGGACGCTCCGGTGGCTGCGGCCGGGAGCGATAATCCGGATCGGGCTGACGTAATGGCGTACGACGAGAAGCTTGCAGCGCGGATCCGCGAGCTCGTTGCCGACGAGAAGGGCGTCGCTGAGAAGAAGATGTTCGGCGGCCTCGCGTTCCTCGTCGGCGGCCACATGGCTGTGGCCGCAAGTGGGCGCGGCGGACTGATGGTGCGCGTCGACCCAGCCGACTCAGATGCGCTTGTCGCGAGGACGAATGCACGTGTCGTCGAGATGCGCGGGCGCGAGATGCCCGGCTGGCTGCGCGTCGACGTGGACGATTTGAAGACGAAGCGGCAGCTCGCGACCTGGGTCGCGCGCGGTGTCGGCTACGCGCGCTCGCTGCCGCCGAAGGGCTAAGCGCTCGACGTCTCGGGGTAGTGCGGGATCCCGTCGTCCGGAATCGGCTCCCACGTCGCCGCGTAGGCGACGTACGACCGGTGGATCGGCTTCAGTCCCGGATCCTGGTCGAGCGACCCCATCCGGACGCTGCGGATCCGGCCTTCGTTGTCCTTGCTGAAAAGCTGCCCGCCGCAGTTCGAGCAGAAGCACTTCTCGAACCCGTCGTCGGGCGGGTCCCAACCCTTGACCAGCTCTTCTCCCTGCAAGAAGCGAATCGCATCGGGCTCGATGCGCAACTGCGGCGACGCAGCCGTTCCCGTCCGCCGCTGGCATCGCGTGCAATGGCAGTACGTCATCGCGAGCGGCTCCGACGTGATCTCGAACCGCACGCCCCCGCAGAGACAGCCACCCGTCAGCATCGACCCGAGCATAATCAGAGCGTGCGGACCACCGCCAAGGCCGATTATGCCGTGCGCGCAGCCGTCGAGCTTGCAGCGGCCGGGGAGATGATCACCGCCGAGCAGATCGCCGATGCGCAGCGCATACCGCTCAACTTCCTCGAGAACATCCTGCGCGATTTGCGACGGGCGGGGCTCGTCGAGAGCCGTCGCGGGCAAGCGGGCGGGTATGTGCTCGCACGGGCGGCGGACGCGATCACGCTCGCAGACGTGATACGCGCAGTCGAGGGACCACTCGCGAATGTGCGCGGTATGCCACCGGAAACACTCGAGTACCCAGGCTCCGCCGAGAAGCTCCGCGACGTGTGGGTCGCGCTCCGCGCGGGTGTGCGGTCGGTGCTCGAGGGCGTGACGGTCGCGGATGTCGCGCGTGGCGAGCTGCCCGAGCATGTCGAGGAGCTGACGCGCGACGAGGACGCGTGGGTGCGGCGCTAGCTGCCTTCTGGGGTCAGACCCCGAATGGCGTCTGACCCCGCTGTTCGTATCGCAGGACTGTGGGACTTGATCGAGAGGGGCCTCGCTCTGGAGAGGAGTCCTGTTTGGCCCCTCCCGTTTTCCCGGTAGCGGCGCGATAGGCGCTCGATAGCCGACGTCGCGACCGTTCCTCCGTTGGCGTTGTCACAGCGACCAAGAGGAGGAACTGATGGAGACGAAGCGCAGCTACCGGCACGCCGTCTGCGTGCTGGCAGTGTGTGCCTGCGTGCTCGCCGGCGCCGCGATCAGCGGGGCAGCACCGCTCGGCACGATCACGGAGTTCACAGCCGTCGGCTCGAACATCGCGCAGGTGCGCGCCGGCCCCGACGGAAATCTCTGGTTCACCGACCGCGCGGGCAGGATCGGCCAGATCACGACGAGCGGCGCGATCACGGAGTACAGCACCGGGCTGAACGCGGGCAGCCAGCCGTTCTCCCTCGCCGTCGGTCCTGACGGGAATCTCTGGTTCACCGACGCCGGCGCGACGTCGGCGATCGGGATGATCGACCCAGCGACGCACGCGATCGCGGAGTTCAGTGCAGGCCTCAACGCCGGCAGCAAGCCCGCCGGGATCACGCTGGGGCCAGACGGCAACCTCTGGTTCACGGACGGAACCTCCGCGATCGGGACGATCAACCCGACGACGCACGCGATCAGCGAGTTCTCAGCGGGCTTGAATGCCGGCAGCGCTCCGCAGCAGGGCATCACGACGGGCCCGGACGGCAACGTGTGGTTCACGGATCGCGGCACGAGGCGGGCCGTCGGGATGATCGACCCGGCGACGCATGCGATCAGCGAGTTCTCGAGCGGCCTGAACGCCGGCAGCGCGCCCGGCGCGGCGATCACGGTCGGCACCGACGGCAACCTGTGGTTCGTCGACCCCGGCACGACCGGCGCGATCGGGACGATCAATCCGACCACGCACGCGATCGCCGAGCTCGCGACGGGCGCGGGCAGCGCGCCGGGGCGAATCGCGGTCGGCCCGGACGGGAACCTCTGGTTCACCGACAAGGGCGTCGGCGTGCAGGCGATCGCGTCGCTCGATCCGACCACGCACGCGATCACGAAGTACTCGAGCGGGCTGAATGCTGCGAGCGCGCCGGGCGGAATCAACACCGGCCCGGACGGGAACGTCTGGTTCACGGACCAGGGCACGACGCGGGCGATGGGACGCGTCGGCACCGGCGCCGCCGTGGCCTTGGTCACAACGCCATCCGTCGACGGAACCGGCGGCGTGAACGTCGCACAGACCTGCGGCGGCGATACCTGGTCGACGTGGGCCGGCCGGCAGCCTTCACGCGATGCCTTCGGCTTCGACGGCTACGTGTGGCTGCTCGACGGCGTCCCGGTCGCGGCGGGGTCGTCGTACACGCCGACGACAGCAGACGCTGGACATCAGCTGTCGTGCGTTGTCACCGCGACGTACCCACTCCTCGACGTTACGGCTTCCGCGACGAGTGACGGCGTGCGGGTGAAAGGTGCCGCCGACCAGCTCAGTGAGCTCGCCGACGCTGTTGACGGCATCGGCCCGGGGGCGAGCCTTGCCCACAAGGTGGCCGCCGTCGAGTCGTACGCCGCAGAGGGCGACACGGCCGACGCGTGCGCAGCGCTCGTGACCTTCCGCAACGAGGTCTCCGCGCAGACGGGCAAGAAGCTCGGAAGCGAACAAGCAGAGTCGCTCCTCGATCGTGCTCAAGACATCGAGGCTGCGCTGGTTTGCTGACCAAGAAGGCCCGCCTCGTCGCGGGCCTTCTCTTCGTCTACGTCAGCCGGATGAGACCGGCGTTCGTCGGCTCGAACCCGCACGCGTCGAAGTAGAACGCGCGTAGATGATCCTCGAAGTCGACGTGGAGCCATTCGCATCCCGCCTGCTTCGCACCGGCGACTGCGGCTTCCACGAGAGCCTTGCCGATGCCTTCTCGGCGCGCGTCCGCCGAGACGATCGTGTCGAGGACGAATGCGTGAACGCCGCCGTCCCACGCGACGTTGACGAAGCCGACGAGCTGCTCGTCGCGGCGTGCGCACACCCACCCGAGACTGTGGCCGCTGACCTGGCCGAGCCAGTCGTCCTCGAGCACGCTGTGGCCGAAAGCCTCCGCGTGCAACGCGTTCACTTCCGCATTGTCGAACGGTCCGCGCCACTCGTGGTGAACTTCCACGGCGAAAAGTCTACGAACGCGCTTCGACCTCAACGAAGCGCGCACCGAGCGTCTGCGCCAGTGTGCGGTGCGCACGTGAATGCCCGACGAGCGTCGACACAGATGGGTCGAGTCCGTGAGCGTGCGCGAACGCAAGCAGCAAGCCCGGCAGCGGTGGACGGCACCAGCACACGGGCGGACCGCCACCGTGCGGACACATCGCGCTCTCGACCGGACCTTCGACTTCCCGCGCAACCCGCGCTGCCGTTGATGCGAGACTCGACGCGTCCTCACCCGGTAACCAGTCGAAGACGAGGTGCGGCTTGTCGGGATCGATGTCTGTCCACGGCGCCCCGTCGACAGCCGATGCGGCGGCGAAGACGCCCGGCCGCGATGTTGCTGCGGGTGCACGCGCGAACCCGACGTGCTCCACGACGGCGAATCCCTCGTCAGCCGCCGGCGGCTCGAGCTCCCGCAGGGTGCGCATCTGAGACGTCGGCGCAAGCAAGCCCGGCTCGCCGCCAGCGACCTTCGCGAGCTCTTCGGGCTGCGGCAGCGCACCGAAGCGCTCGAGGAGGCGCAACACCATGTTCACCTGCGCCTGAGCGAGCGGCGTGTCGAGCCAAACACAGCGCACCGGAAGCCGGAAGCGCGCAGCGAGCTCGAGCGGCCGGCTTCTCGCGGCGCGCGTGAGGTACGTGTTGTCGAGGACGACCCGCCCGGCACCGCCGACGAGCTCCTCCTCCAACGCGCCGTCTAGGTCGCGCAACGAGCCGCCTCGGTCGTCCCGGTTGAGACGGACAAAGCCGCGCGCGACGTAGTCGGCAGCAATCCGGCTCTTGCCGGACCCGGGAATGCCCATGACAAGGACGATCTCGCCGCTTGTGCGCGTCGTCGCCGACGTCCGCGGCCGAACGGCGAATCGTCCTCCCACGGCCTCGCGTTCCTCCGCCGACAGCTGGAGCGCCGAGGCCTCGGCGGCTGTGCGTGCAGCCTCCGGCCGTCGCGCTCCGGGAATCGGCACGACGACATCCGCGATCCCAGCCAGCCAAGCGAGGGCGACCTGCGCCGGCGTCACGTCTCGCTTTGTCGCGATGCCGATGAGCGTCTCGTCGCGCGAGAGGGCGCGAGTTCGCCGAGGGCCGCCGAGCGGCGAATGTGCGAGCAACGCGATGCCGCGCCCAGCACAGCGTTCGACGACACCGCCGCGCAACGCGCTGTCATCGAAGACGCTCAGACCGACTTCGACCGCAGCGATCGGTGCGAGCTCGAGCGCCTCGTCGAGCCGGCCGCGATTGACATTCGAGACCCCGATCCGCCCGACAAGACCGTCGTCCACAAGCTTGGCAAGCGCACGCACGGTCGTTCGCCAGGGCGTTCGCGGATCCGGCGCGTGCACGAGATAGAGGTCGATCGGTCGGCCGTCGAGCGCGGCGAGGCTCGACTCGCAATCGCTTCGAATCGTCTTCGCGCGCCCGTCGGGCATCCAGCGTCCGTCAATGTGCGCCATCCCGCCCTTCGTGACGACGCGCGCGACGCGCCCGCGCAGCGCGCGCGCAAGCAGTTGCTCGTTCCCGTCGTACGCGCGGGCGGTGTCGAACACGGTGATGCCGGCCTCCAGCGCGGCCTCGATCGTCGCTATCCCCGTGCGCTCGTCGGGCAGACGCATGCAGCCGAGCCCCACGCGAAGCTCCGAGGGCTCGAGCCAGTCCACGCGGACAGCGTATTACGCGCTAAACGTCCGCTCGTTTCGCGTCCGCACGAACACGATGTCGCCTCGCGTGAGCTCGAGCTGATCGGCTTCGTCCCGCGTCAACTGCGCGTACAGCCGCTCGCCGTCGTCGCGGACGAGCTCGACACGCGTCTCGAAGCCGAGCCGCACGATGCGCTCGACCTGCGCCTCGCGCGTCGACCCATTCGGCTCGTGGCCGAGCTCGATGTCGTGCGGGCGCACCCACGCGTCGTCGAGCTTGTTCACCGGGCCGACGAAGCTCATCACGAACTCGTTCGCCGGCTCGTCGTACAACCGGCGCGGCGGCGCGACCTGCTCGACGCGGCCGCGGTTCATCACGACGATCGAGTCGGCGAGCTCGAGTGCCTCCTCCTGGTCGTGCGTGACGAAGATCGTCGTGACGTGCATCTCGTCGTGCAGCCGCAGGAGCCACGACCGCAGCTCGATGCGGACACGCGCATCGAGCGCGCCGAACGGCTCGTCGAGCAACAGCACCTCCGGCTCCGGCGCCAATGCGCGCGCGAGCGCCATCCGCTGCCGCTGGCCGCCCGACAGCTGTGCGGGATAGCGTCTCCCGAGCCCGCCGAGCTGCACGAGCTCGAGCAGCTCGTCGACGCGCGCGCGGATCTCGGCCTTCGGCCGGCGGCGGATCTTCAACCCGAAGGCGACGTTCTCCCAGACCGTCATGTGCTTGAACGGCGCGTAGTGCTGGAACACGAAGCCGACGCCGCGCTTCTGGGGCGCGAGCGCCGTCGCCTCGCGTCCCGAGATGAAGACGTCGCCGGCGTCGGGAGCTTCGAGGCCCGCGATTACACGAAGCAGAGTCGATTTGCCGCTGCCGCTCGGTCCGAGCAAGGCCGTCAGCGATCCACTCGCGACGTCGATGGAGACGTCGTCGAGTGCAACGAAGTCGCCGAAGCGCTTCGTGACGTTACGCGCTTCGATTGCCACGGGTGTCCTCCCTCGGTCGAAACATCGTCATCGCAACGAGTGTCAGCACGGCGAGGCCGGCAAGGAGCACCGATGCCGCGTACGCATTCGTCTGCTGGAAGTTCTCGTACGACGCCTGCACATACTGCGTGAGCGTCTGCGTCCGGCCCTCGATCCCGCCCGACACGATCGCGACCGCCCCGAACTCGCCGAGGCAGCGCGCCGTTGTCAGTACGACGCCGTACGCAACGGCATAGCGGATCGCCGGCAGTGTGATCCGCAGGAACGTCGTGAACGCAGGCGCGCCGAGCGTCGCTGCCGCTTCCTCCTGCTCTGTCCCGATCTCGCGCAGCACCGGCACGACCTCGCGCACCACGAACGGCAACGACACGAAGACCGTCGCCAGCAGGATCCCCGGGTACGCGAACAGGATCCGGTGCCCATGCGACGTGAGCCACGGCCCGAACCAGCCCTGCGTCCCGTAGAGCAGGTAGAGCGACAGGCCGACGACCACAGGCGACAGGGCCATGGGCAGATCGACGACCGCGTTCACGAGCCCCATGCCCGGAACGCGATGGCGCACGATTGCGAGCGCGCAGAGGATTCCGAACACGGTGTTCAACGGCACGGCGACGACCGCGACCTCGACGGTGAGCTGGAGCGCGTGCACCGCGAACGGTGTCGTGATCGCAGACCAGAACGTCCCGAAGCCGTGCTCGAACGCGCGATAGAAGATGAGCGCGACGGGCGCGACGAGGATCACCGCGAGGTACGCGAGCGACCCATAGCGGACGACGCGCCTAGCGGTCATGGCGCGTCGCCCAGCGGCGGAGGCCGCCGATTCCGAGAAGAACGGCAAGCGAGATCACGAGCAGGAGCACGGCGAGCGCTGCCGCACCCTGCGTGTCGCCGCCGTTCAGGTGCTGGAACAGATAGAGCGAGGCGACCTCGGTCTTGAACGGCTGGTTGCCGGCGATGAGGATCACAGCCCCGAACTCTCCGATCGCGCGCGCGAACGCGAGCGCAATACCCGACAAGAGCGCCGGCAGCAGATGCGGGAAAACGATGCGCCGGAAGATCGTCACCCGTCCGGCCCCGAGGGACGCGGCCGCCTCCTCCATCTCGAGGTCGAGCTCGATCAGCACCGGCTGCACTGTGCGGACGACGAACGGCAGCGTCACGAAGAGCAACGCCATCAGCACGCCCCAGCGCGTGTACGCGGCGTCGATTCCCACTGCGCTGTTCGGCCCGTAGAGCGCAAGCAGTGTCAGCCCCGCGACGATCGTCGGCAGCGCGAACGGCAGGTCGATCAGCGCATTGACAAGCCGCTTGCCCGGAAACGCGTCGCGCACGAGCGTCCACGCCAGCGCCGTCCCGGTGACAGCGTTGATGCCGACGACCGCGAGCGCGAGCCCGAGCGTGAGCTTCAGCGCCGCCCGCGACTCGGGGTTCCACGCGACCTGCCAGAAGTGATGCCAACCGCCCTTCTGCCCCTGCGCGACGAGCGCCGCGAGCGGAATCAGCACGATCACGCTCAGGTACGTGAGCGCGAGACCGCTGCTCAGAAGCGGCGTGCCGAGCGCCCGGCGCCGGGCCCTCGGCATCCGCAGTGCATCAACCGCCAGTGGAAACTCCGAGGCTCTGCTCGATCTTCGCGATGACCCCGGTCGTCGGATCGAAGAACTGCTTCTCCACCTTCGGCCAGCCGCCGACGTAGCCGATCTTGAAGAGCTGCGGCCGCGGCGGAAACTGCTCGGCGAACTTCTTCGCGACCGTCGGGTCGACCGGGCGGAAGCCGTTCTGCGCCCAGATCGTCTGCGCTGCCGGGGAGTACAGCCAGTTCACGAACTGCTGTGCCGCGGGGTGGTTCGAGCCGTTCGTCGCCGCCAGCGGCGTCTCGATCTGCAGCGTGGCCTTCGGGATCAGATAGAAGACCGGCTTGCCCTGCGCCTGCGCGAGCTTCGCGTCGCTCTCGTAGTCAAGCAGCACGTCGCCCTTCCCGGAGAGGAACGTGTTGAGCGCGTTCCGGCCGCTCGTGTCCTGCGAGACGTTGTGCTGGAAGAGCGTCTTCAGGAACGCCTGCGCCTGCTTCGGCGTCTTGTGCTCGCGGAGCTGTGAGCCGTAGGCGGCCATGATGTCCCACTTCGCTCCGCCGGAGCTGAACGGGTTCGGGAAGACGACCTGCACGCCGGGCTTGATCAGGTCGTCCCACGTCTTGATGTGCTTCGGGTTGCCGTTTCGCAGCACGAAGACGACGACCGACTTCGAGACGACACCCTTGTACTTGTTGTTCGCCCAGGTCTTCGCGACCTGACCCGTGCCCACGAGCCGCGTCATGTCGTTCAGCTCGGAGAAGTTCACGACGTCGGCGGGCAGGCCGGCGGCGACCGCCTTGCTCTGCGCCTCGGAGGCGGCGAACGAGTCGGTGAACTTGACGCCGTTGCCGGGTGCCGTCGCCTGGTAGGCGGCCTGAAGCTTCGGATAGACGGCCGTCGGGATCGAGTAGCCGATCACGGACAGCGTCGTGTCCTTCGGTGCGGCCGATGCGACGGCTGCGGCGACGAGCGCGGCAAGCGTGGCGAGGCCGATGACTGAGCGACGCACGATGTGGAGTCCCACCTTTCCCAATTGGCTTAGTTGAGTTTGGCAGGCTAATGACAGGTATAAGCCGATGTCAAATGAGAACCCACGAGAAAGGGCCCCTTCCGGGGCCCTTTCGACTAGGTACAGCTGCGCTGTCGGGTTAGCCGACGGCGTGCACGTTCGTGGCCTGAGGGCCCTTCTGTCCCTCCGTCGCCTCGAACTCGACCTTCGCGCCTTCGGAGAGGGACTTGAAGCCCTCGCCCGAGATGCCGGTGTGGTGGACGAACAGATCCTTCGATCCGTCATCGGGGGTGATGAAGCCGTACCCCTTCTCGTCGCTGAACCACTTCACGGTTCCGGTTGCCATGAATTCACCTCCCCCTGCTACCACCGGGAACGCCTGCCACGCCGGCTCGTGTACACGAGCTTCGGGCGCGCCGTTCGCATCCCCGTACTCTCGAACTCTTCGGTGTGCCCGAGCCGGGCGGCAACGCGACTGACATCGCCTTGCTGTTCGGGAAGGACGAGCGTGCTGCCGCGGCCGGAGCGTCCGGCACGGCCGGTCCTCCCGACGCGGTGCACGTAGCCCTTGTCGTCCTCGGGCGGGTCGAAATTGATGACGTGCGCGATGTCCTCGAGGTCGAGACCGCGCGCTGCGACGTCCGTCGCGACGAGCGTCGTCGAGCGACCCGAGCGGAAGCGCTCGAGCGCGCGCTCACGCTGCCTCTGCCCCATGTCGCCGTGCATCGCGATGACGTCGACGCCGCGGCGCGAGAGCTTCTGCGTCAGACGGTCGGCGCCGCGCTTCGTGCGCACGAAGACGAGCGAGAGGCCGTCCTCCGCCTGGAGGAGCTCGACGAGAGTGTCGACCTTGCCCTCCGGCGTCACGGGCACGAACTCGTGCTCGATCACGCCGTCGTCGTTTGCGACCTCGCGCTGCGTCTCGAAACGAGACGGATCGCTGGTGTACGCGCGTGCGAGCTCGCCGACCTCGCCGTCGAGCGTCGCGGAGAAGAGCATCGTCTGCCGGTCGCGCGGCAGGCGCCGGAGGATCCGCTCGACCTGCGGGAGAAACCCCATGTCGAGCATGCGATCGGCCTCGTCGAGGACGAGGATGCGGATCCCGTCGAGCGAGACCATCTTGCGGTCGACGAGATCCTGCAGGCGGCCCGGCGTCGCGACGACGAGCTGCGCGCCCTTCAAGCGCTTCGCCTGCGCCCCAACCGGTGCGCCGCCGTAGGCAACGCCGACGTGCACGCCCTTCGCGATCGCGAACGCCTCGATCGACGCCGCGACCTGGATCGCGAGCTCACGCGTCGGCACGAGGACGAGCGCTTCGGGCGCCCTCGTGAAGCCGGTGATGCGCTCGACGATCGGAAGGCCGAAAGCGAGTGTCTTGCCCGAGCCCGTCGGCGCCTTGGCCAGGACGTCACGGCCGGCAATCGCGTCGGGCAAGACGAGAGACTGAATGCGGAACGGCTCGACGATGTCGAGGTCCGCCAGCGCGCGCTCAACGGCATCGCTCACACCGAGCGCGCGGAAGCTGTGTTGCATGTGGTGTTCGACTCCTATCACTGCTTGCGGTTCGAGATCACACTGCTCGAAACCGCCTAAGGAGGAACGAGAAGCTGAAATCTCACGGGACGCACCTTGCGTCCTTGGCAATCAGCGTAGCAGGGACTCGAGCCGATCTGCGTAGAAATCCTCCCAGCGCCCGCCGGGAGCCTCGGCCGTGAAGTCTCGGTCGAGCTGCACCAGGGCGTGGACGAGATGGCTGCGAACGGGCTTTCCGCCCAGGAGATCCGGCAGCTCGGAGTGGTCGAGCAGCCAGTCCGCGTACCACGAGGCCCAGTCCGGGTCGTCGCCGTCGACGATGCGGTAGACGATGTGGTGCGTCTCGGCGGCTTCGTGGAGGAGGTCGGCGACAGTCATCCAGGCGATCGTCCCATTTTTCGGGGGCCGCTACGCGGCCCTGCTCACTCGCACCGCTTCCCTGCTCGTGCGCTGCGAAAGGCCGACCTGGTCGCGGCCGCGCCCGCGCATGTCGGTCGCGGCGACGAGCCGCCTGCCTCATTCCTCTGGGCCAGCGCCCGAGCGATTTTGCATCCTGGACAACCCGGCGGCCCGCCTCGCGCATCAGCCCGGCGGCCTCGAGCTTCTCGACCCGCGCGACGTTCGACTCCGACCACGAGCTCTTTGGCTTGCGCGGCGTGAAGTAGAGCGACGTCCGCTCGTCGTCGACCGAGCGGGACTTGCTGTCGACCCAGCCGAAGCAGAGCGCCTCCTCGACTGCGGCGTCGTAGTCGACACGCGGACGGCCCGCGCTCTTCTTGAACGTGACGAGCCAGACTCGGCTCGAGCGCTCGTGATTCGCCTCGAGCCAGGCGCGCCAGTCCGCGCGGTCGTCGAATTCGACGCGTTCCTCGTCGGTCACCGCTCGATCGTAGGCGCGACGACGACGTCGATCGAGGCGATCCGGCCGCCGTCGATCGACATCGCGACGACGGAGATCGGGTGCTCGAGCGGGCCGACGAGGACGCCGATTGCGCCGTTCACGACGGCGGGCCGCCCGAGATGCGCGAAGCGCGAGCCGCGAGCCAGCACGCGGCCTGCGACCTCGTCGGCGCCGTGCGCCTCATCCGGCGGCAGCTGGCCGCCGCGCACGCGCAGCACGACGTCGGGGGCGAGAATCTCGACCAGCGCGTCGAAGTCGCCGCGCTGGGACGCAGCGAGGAACGCCTCCACGACCCGCCGCTGCTCGACGATGTCGGCGTCGGGCAACGGCGTCCCGCCGCGCACACGACGGCGCCCGCGGCTCGCGAGCTGTCGCGCAGCTGCAGGTGTGCGGTCGAGGATCGTCGCGATCTCTTCGAACGGCACCGCGAACATGTCATGAAGCACGAACGCGAGCCGTTCGGGCGGTGTCAGCGTCTCGAGCACGACGAGCAGCGCAACGCCGACGGAGTCCGCGAGCACCGCCTGCTCCTCCGGTCCTTCCTCGAACGCGATCACCGGCTCCGGCAGCCATCCGTCGCCCACGAGCTCACGCCGCCGGCGGAGCATGTCGAGGCAGACGCGCGCGACGACAGTCGTCAGCCAGCCGCCGAGATTGTCGATCGCTTCGCTCTCGCTGCGGCTGAGGCGCAGCCAGCCCTCCTGCACCGCGTCCTCGGCGTCGGTGTGCGAGCCGAGCATGCGGTACGCGACCCGTTCGAGGTGGTCGCGGTGCTGTTCGAACTGTTCTGCGAGCTCCAAGTCACATCCCTCCACGTCGGTGCGTCAATGACCTGACGACCGAGACGCGCTCGATGTGACGGCGCGGTGAAAGGAGCACGACATGATCGAAGTCGAAGACCTCGCGAAGCAGTACCCGAACGGGGTCGAGGCCGTGAAGGGGGTGGATTTCGTCGTCGAGCCGGGCGAGGTGTTCGGGCTGCTCGGTCCGAACGGCGCCGGCAAGTCGACGACGATCGGGATGCTGACGACGACGGTGACGCCGACGCGCGGGGCTGCCCGCCTCGCCGGTCACGACGTCGTCCGTGCACCGCTCGCGGCGCGGTCGGTGTCGAGCGTCGTCTTCCAAGAGCCCGTCGTGGACGGAGCGCTGACCGGGCGGCGCAATCTCGAGCTGCATGCTCGCCTGTGGGACGGCTCCAAGGCGCACGTCGACACCTCCGCGAAGGCACTCGGCGTCGCCGAGCTGCTCGAGCGGCCGGTTGCAACACTGAGCGGCGGCCAGCGGAGGCGGCTCGAGATCGCGCGCGCGCTCGTGTCGCAACCGCGCGTGCTCTTCCTCGACGAGCCGACGGTCGGCCTCGACCCGCGCATCCGGCATGAGCTGCTCGACGTGATCGCCGCGCTCCGCGACGGCGGAGAGCTCACGGTGCTGCTGACCACGCACTATCTCGACGAAGCCGAGCGACTGTGCGACCGGATCGCGATCATGCATCTGGGCCGGATCGTCGCGCTCGGCACTCCCGAGGAGCTGCGCGCAGACCTCGGCGCCGAGATCGTCGAGATCCGCGTCGACAGCGACGGCCACCGCGCGCTCGCGCGCCTGAGGGAGCACGGCATCGCCGACGACGACTCGTTCGTCGTCGGGTCGACGCTCACCGTTCCGCTGCGCGACGGCGGCGCGACCGCGGTGATCGCCGCCGTCGACGCCCTCGAGCTCGGCGCGCTTTCCGTCGGCGCTCGAAAGCCCACGCTCGACGACGTGTACCTGCGACTGACCGGCGGCCGGCTGGCCGATGCCGCCTGAAAGGAGACCGACGATGTCCACGCTTGCCGAACTCGTACCCCTCCCTACACGCGCCGTGCGCCGCCCCGGCATGCGCCGGGCGATCGCGACGCTCGCGCAACGTCGTTTTGCACTGACCGCCCGCACGCCGCGTGAGCTGGTCGTCCCGTTGACGACACCGATCCTGTTCGCACTCGTGATCGCGCCTGCGTTGAAGACCGCGCTGCACACGTCGTCCGCCTACGAGTCGTTCGTCGCGATCGGAACGGTCGGGCTGCTCGTCCCGCTCAACACGATGTTCCTCGGGATCGGGTCGATCGTCGACCGCATCAGCGGTGCTCGTCGCGAGCTGCTCGCCGCACCGGTGCCTCGCAGTCTGCTCGTCCTCGGGAACATCCCGGTGGCACTCGCGACGACGTGGCTGCAGGTCGCCGTGCTGATTGCCTTCGCACGGCTGCGCGGCATCCACTTCGACCCGCACGGCGCCGGCATCCTCTGGTTCGGTGCGGGCGTTGCGCTGCTGACGATCGCCTTCACAGGGATCGCCGAGACGCTCGCGTCGCGCGTGCCGCACCAGGAGGAATACATCGCACGCCTGCCTGCGGTTGCGATTGCGCCGTGGTTCCTCGCCGGGTCACTGTTCCCGATCTCGGCGATGCCGGTCGGGCTCACGTGGGTCGCGCGGTTCCTACCGTTGACGCACGCGCTTGCGCTGATGCGGTACGGCTTGCTGAACGACCCGTCGGGTCTGTATGCGATCTGGCGGATGAGCAGCGCGACCGGCTCGGCGCTGTTGAGCCTGGCAGTGCTCGCAGCGTTCGCGCTCCTGCTCGTGCGGGTCGCTGTTCGTGTGTTCAGTCGGTCGGCGACCGGCTGACGGTGGCGGCCTCTGCGGAGGCCGCTCCCGCGACCTCTTCCCCGTCGAGCGGCGTGCTGCCGCGCAGCGGCACCTCGCGCAGAAGCCAGGTGAGCAGGAACGCGAAGACGGAGATGAACGCCGCGGTCACGAACACGGGACGCAGCGACTCGGCGACGGCATTCGCATAGGCGTGGTGAACGGCGGGCGGCAGATGCCTCACGACCTCGGGGCTCACGGTCTTCACCGGATGCGCACCGGCCGGCAGCTTGAGCTTGGACGCAAGCTGGTTCGTGAAGATCGCGCCGAACGCCGCGATTCCGATCGAGCCGCCGATCTGGCGGAAGAGGATCGACCCGGACGTCGCGACGCCCATGTTGCGGAAGTCGACCGCGTTCTGCACGGCGAGCACGAGCACCTGCATCACCATGCCGAGGCCGAGGCCGAGGACGAGCATCGAGAGCGACGTGTACAGGCCGGTCGTGCTCAGGTGCAGCCGCGAGAGCAGCAGCATCCCCACTCCCATGATCGCCGTGCCGACGATCGGGAACGGCCGGTACTTCCCCCACTTGCTGATCAGACGCCCGCTCGCGATCGAGGTCACGAGCAGTCCGGCCATCATCGGTGTCAGCTGAAGCCCCGACGACGTCGGGCTTCGCCCCTTCGAGATCTGCAGGAACACAGGCAGGTACGTGACTGCGCCGAAAAGCGCGAGTCCGATGATGAAACCGATCGCGGCGCACACCGTGAAGATGCGGTTGCGGAAGAGCTCGAGCGGGAGGATCGGCTCGCTCGCGCGCGACTCGGCGAAGACGAACGCCGTCAGCAGCACGATCGAGAGGGTGATGAGCAGGAACGTCTCGTCCGAGCTCCACGCGAACGTCGATCCGCCGAGGCTCGTGAAGAGCACGATGCACGTGAGCCCTCCGGCCAGCAGCGCTGCGCCGAGGTAGTCGACCGCGTGGTCGACGCGCTCGGTGCGCGAGTGGAACACCGTTGCGATCACGAAGAGGGCCGCCGCCCCGACCGGGAGGTTGATGTAGAAGATCCACCGCCACGAGAGGTTGTCGACGAAGAAGCCGCCGAGCAGCGGGCCGATCACCGTCGAGACGCCGAAGACGGCGCCGAACAGCCCCTGGTACTTGCCGCGGTCGCGCGGCGGGATGATGTCACCGACAACTGCGATCGTCGTCGTGAGCAGTCCTCCCGCGCCGAGCCCCTGCAGTGCGCGGAACGAGATGAGCTCCGCCATGTTCTGCGCGATCCCGCAGAGGGCCGAGCCGATCAGGAAGATGACGATCGCGATCTGCAGCGTCCCCTTGCGGCCGTAGAGATCGCCGAACTTCCCGTACAGCGGGCCCGTGATCGTCGACGCGAGCAGGTACGCCGTGACGACCCACGACAGGTGCTGGATGCCGCCGAGGTCTCCGACGATCGTCGGCAGCGCAGTTGCGACGATCGTCTGATCAAGCGACGCGAGCAGGATGACGAGCATCAGCGCGCCGAAGATCACTCGGACGCGCTGGGCCGGCTCTTGCGGCTGCGCGCTCACGCTTGGGCGCGCACGACGACGAGCGCCGCTGTGACGACGAGGATCATTGCCCCAACAACGATAGAGACAGTGTCGGAGCCGTCGGGCTTCAAAACCATGTCGGCGACCGTCAAATAGAGAACGGAAAGCTCAAACCTGGACAACGCCGACAAGATTCCGTCGAGCCGTTGCGGGTGATCCGCGAGCTTCCGGCTGAGCGGTGCCCGCACGCCTGCGTTGACCACGAACGAGAGCCCGAACGCTGCCAGCCCGAGCTGTACGAAGAGCGGGTGGAACGTCCAGTGGCCGTCGTGCACGAGCAGAAGCCCGAAAACGAGCGCGCCGAGCGCCGCCGGCGCGAAGACCCGCGGCCCGAGCCACTCGCCGATCGGCGCAATGCGCCGTCGGAGCTCCCGGTCAGGATGGAACCAGAGCAGCCCGAGCGTGGTGCCGGCCCCGACCCACAGGATCACCGAGAGGATGTGCAGGAACAGGAACACGTCGTATCTGGTCATAGCAGTATGTTAGCATACTAATCGTTAGTGAGCGAATGAAACCACGTGGAACTCCGATCGGCCTCCAGCTCGCCTCCACCTCGAAGGCGGTGAGCCGCGCGTTCAACGACCGGCTCGCGGAGGCCGGCGGGTCGGTGCCGACCTGGCTGATCCTCAGCTCGCTGAAAGGCGATGCCTGGCGCACGCAGCTCGACCTCGCACGCGCCGTCGGCATCGAAGGACCGACGCTCACGCGCCATCTCGACGGGCTCGAGGAGCAGGGGCTCGTGCGGCGCGTTCGCGACACCGCCGACCGCCGCGCGGTGAAGGTCGAGCTCACCGGCGAGGGCGACGCGCTCTTCGCACGGCTGCGTCAGGCCGTGATCGCCTTCAACCGCGATCTGACGGAGGGGCTGTCCGATCCGGAGCTCGAGCGCACCCGTGAAACGCTCTCCAGGCTCGAGGCAAACGTGAAACGAACCACCTCCTCCCTAGACTGAACTGCATGGAGAAGATCGAGAAGTCAGACAGCGAGTGGCGCACCGAGCTCTCGCCCGAGCAGTACCGCGTGCTCCGGCAGAAGGGCACGGAGGCGCCGTTCTCGGGCGAGTATGACCACGTCTTCGAGCCGGGCACGTATCACTGCGCCGGCTGCGGCGCCGTCCTCTTCGAGTCGGACACGAAGTACGACTCGGGCTGCGGCTGGCCGGCGTTCTACGCCCCGGCAGCCGACGGCGCGATCGACGAGGAGAGCGACACCTCGTACGGGATGATCCGCACCGAGGTCATGTGCGCCGCCTGTGGCGGTCACCTCGGCCACGTGTTCCCGGACGGGCCGCACCCGACGGGCGTCCGGTACTGCATCAACTCGGCCTCGCTGAAGCTCGAGGAGCGCTGAGCCTGGTGTCAGACACCCGCCGGGTGTCTGACACCGCTGTTCCTAGCGCAACTGCTTGACCACCTCACCGTGCGCCAGCACGAGCCCCGGCTCGCGCTGCATCAGCGAGAGGTACCGCCGCCCGAACGGCGTCTTCTCCTTCGGCGGCGCGAGCAGGTCGCGTGCCCGCTCGAGCAGCTCGGCATCCGGCGGACGCTCCTCGTCGTCGGCCTCGAGGGCGAGGATCAGCTCGTTCAGGGGCTTCAGCCAGCCGTAGCGCAGCGGATCGGAGACGATCTGCAGGAACTCCGCGCTCGACAGTCGGCCGTGGATCCGCTCGTGACCGCGCCGCTCCGCCGCGAGCACGGCCTTGTGCAACGCAAGAAGCGGGGGCAGGAGGGTGGCGGGGTCGGTCACTGTTAGCGTCGCGCCATCGAGCTGGGCGTTTACACCTTTGCAGAGCTCACCGACGGCTCCGTAACCCCGGAGCAGCGGCTCCGCAACCTGCTCGAGGAGATCGAGCTCGCAGACCAGGTCGGCCTCGACGTCTTCGGCATCGGCGAGCATCACCGTCCCGACTTCGCGGTGTCGACTCCTGCGGTCGTGCTCGGTGCGGCTGCCGCGCAGACGGCGTCGGTTCGTCTGACGAGCGCGGTAAGCGTCCTCAGCTCGGACGATCCGATCCGCGTCTTTCAGCAGTTCGCGACCCTCGACCTGCTGTCGAGTGGACGCGCGGAGATCATGGCGGGCCGCGGCTCTTTCATCGAGTCGTTCCCACTCTTCGGCTACGACCTCGCCGATTACGACCGGTTGTTCGCCGAGAAGCTCGCGCAGCTCCTCGAGGTCCGCAAGGACCCGGCAGCGTACGGCGTCTATCCGGCGCCGGTGCAGCAGCCGCTCCCCGTGTGGATCGCCGTCGGCGGCACGCCGGAGTCGGCGGCGCGCGCGGGTGCCCTCGGCCTGCCGATGGCGCTCGCGATCATCGGCGGCATGCCGGAGCGGTTTGTGCCGTTCGCGGACATCCACCGCCGCGCGGCAGAAGAGGCGGGGCAACCTCGCCCGCGGCTCAGCATCAACTCGCACGGCTTCATCGCCGACAGCGGCCGGGCAGCCGCAGACATCGCTTTCCCGGGCGTCGAGCAGATGATGAATCGCATCGGGCGCGAGCGCGGCTGGGGCCCGTTCTTTCGCGCCGACTTCGAGGCCTCGCGGCGGCTGCGGGGCGCTTCGTTCGTCGGCAGCCCGGCCGAAGTCACGGAGAAGATCCTCTTCCAGCACGACCTCTTCGGGCACGACCGGTTCCTCGTGCAGTTCAGCGTCGGCACCGTGCCGCACAGGGAGCTTCTGCGCTCGATTGAGCTATTCGGCACAGAGGTCGCGCCGGCGGTGCGGCGGGCGATTCCCTCACAGGAGGGAGCGGCGTAGGCGGCACCCGTCCGATGTTCGAAGGAATCCGTTGCGGTCGCGGATCCGCCCAGCCAGCGATCGAAGGGGACAAACGGATATGCCCAAGTCGAAGTACGCGCGCGACCGGTGGGAGTACCCGAGGATGCCGGTGGTGCCGGCGCGTATTCGCCGGCGCCGCTTTGCACTCACGATCGCGTTGACGGCGATCTTCTTTGCGGGAGCAGCGCTCGCAGCAGGTGCGGGCACGCAGTCCGCGCACCCCTCGGACGATTCGACCGTTGCCGTCGCGACCGACGCGACGACAACCGATACGACAGCGACTGACACAACTCCTGCGACGACTGACGCCGCGACGACCGTCGTCGACACGACGACCGACGAGGCGGCGACAACGGACGACGCCACGACCCTCGCTGCGACTCCCGCAGTTGCGCCCGCAGCTGCACCGGCCGATCCTGCGCCCGCCGCCGATCCGTCGGACGTCGTCGTGAAGGCCGTCGTCCCGGTGAACAGCAACCCGACGCCGGCTCCCGCCGCGCAGCCGACCGTTCGCACGACTGCCGTCCGCACGAAGAAGAAAAACCCGCCGGTGCGGACGCTCGACCGCCCGCTGGCGATCCCCTATCACGCGATCATCTTCGACGCGCAGCAGTGGCTGAACGACAACCCCGGCACACCGACGGGCCAGGCCGCGGTCGCGATCGCGATGAACTACCTCGGCGTCCCGTACAGGTGGGGCGGCGCAGTCCCCACGACCGGGTTCGACTGCTCGGGTCTCGTGCGCTTCGTGTACGCCCAGCTCGGGATCAACCTCGTCCACTACGCCGCGTCGCAGTTCGCGGCCTTCCCGAAGCTGAGTCCCGCGCAGCTTCAACCGGGCGACCTCGTCTTCTTCGAGCCGAAGATGGACGGGCCAGGCCACGTCGGCCTCTACATCGGCAACGACCAGATGATCGAAGCCCCGCATACGGGCGCGCTCGTGCGTATCGCGAGCGTCTCCGGCGCCGCGGCGCAGCTCGGCTTCCTCGGGGCCGTCCGCCCCTATGGGAACCAGCTGCTCGGCGCGCTCACGACGCTCAGCGTCGTCGAGTCGCGTCCCGCGGCGGTCTTCGCCCGGATGCAGTAGGCACCACGCGCAGCCGCCGCGCTATGCGGCGGCTGCGTACTCCTCTCCACCCTGCTCGGCATGCCGCGCCTCGTGCAGAAGCGCGCCGCCGAGCACCGCCGCGGCGACCGCGAATGCAGCGCCGACGAGGAACGCGAGGTGGTAGCCGCCGACCAGCGCGTTCAGATGGCCGTGCCCGGACGACGTCAAGCTGTTCGTCCGCGACGCGGCGAGGCTCGCGAGGACGGCCAGACCGAGCGCGCCGCCCATCATGAACGCGGTGTTGACGAGGCCGGACGCAAGTCCGGCTTCCTCGGGCGCGACGTCGCTCATCGCGGCGAGAAGCATCGGGTTGAACGCGATGCCCGCGCCGAAGCCGAGGAGGATCATGCTCGGGAGCACGTCGACGGCGAAGTTGCCGTGCACCGGGGCGCGCACGAACAGCGCGAGCCCTGTGGCGGCGAGCAGCAGTCCCGTGAAGAGCGGCCGACGGATCCCGAAGCGCATCACGAGCTTTGCGGAGAGGCCGATCGAGAACGCGCCCATGATCAGGTTCGCGGGCAGGAACGCCAAGCCGACCTGCAGCGGGCTGTAGCCGAGCACGAGCTGGAGATAGAGCGCGGACAGGAAGAACCAGGCGAACATCGCCGCCGCCCAGAGGACACCCGTGATGTTGGCGATGCGGATGTTCGGCCGGCGGAAAAGCCGGAGCGGCATCAGCGGCGAGTCGACGCGTGACTCGATCACGATGAACGCCGCGAGGATGACGAGCGCGCCGCCGAGCATCCCAAGCGTCTGCCCGGACGTCCACCCGTTCTGGTTGCCGTTCACGATCGCGTACACCGCAAGCATGAGCGCCGACGTGATCGTGACGGCGCCCGCGACATCGAGCCGCGTGCCCGCAGCGGCAGAGCCGCTCGGGAGCAGACGTAGCGAGAGCAGGACGACGGCGATGCCGATCGGGATGTTGACGAGGAAAATCCAGTGCCAGTCGAGTGCGTCAGTCAGGACCCCGCCGAGCAGCACGCCGATGCTTCCGCCGCCTGCAGCGACGAAGCCGAAGATCCCCATTGCCTTCGCGCGCTCGGACTGCTCGGTGAAGAGCGTCATCGTCAGCGAAAGGCCGACCGCCGACACGACGGCGCCACCGAGACCCTGCACGGCGCGTGCGCCGATGAGCAAGCCCTGCGACGTCGAGAGGCCGCAGGCGAGCGATGCGAGCGTGAAGAGCGAGATGCCGCCGAGGAAGAGGCGGCGGTTGCCGAACAGGTCGCCGAGACGGCCGCCCAGCAGCAAAAAGCCGCCGAAGGTCAGCAAGTACGCGTTGACGACCCACGCGAGCGAGGTCTCGGAGAAGCCGAGATCGGTGCGAATTGACGGCAGCGCGACGTTCACAATCGTGGTGTCCAGCACGATCATCAGCGTCCCGCAGCACAAGACCATCAGGGCGAACCAGCGGCTTCTCGACGTCATCTCGCTCATTGTGTCTCCTTCGGTCGAATCTCTATGCCTGTTAGACCGGAGGTCTTGGTCAAACTCATCGGCGCGTAATACCAGCCACAACGGCGGGAATAGAGCCGCAATTCCGCAGCACTCGCAATTCCAGGCCGACGAGCCAAAGCACGTCGCCTGCGACAAACGATGTGCGCGCGCCGCTTGTCGTCTCGAGCTCGATCATCCCATGCTCGACGAGGACGAGAGCATCGCGCCACTCGTCCTCGTCGTAGGGATGCTCGTCGCCCGGGGCGACGATGATGACGCGCCGCGCGAACGTCGGACTACGCCGCCGGCCGGCGATACGTCAGCGCGAGAACGCCCGTGCTGAACGTCTGCTGATCCTCGAGCGTGAGCGAGGTCGTCGGCAGCCCGTCATGGAAGAGCTGCCGGCCGCTCCCGAGCACGATCGGATGGACGAGCAGCCGGAGCTCGTCGACGAGGCCCTCCCGGAACAGGGTGTCGACAAGCCGACCGCTGCCGGCGACGAGGATGTTCTCCTCCGGCAGGCCTCTGATCGCGTCGACCGAGATCACCTTCGTGTTCGTCCACGAAGGGTCCGTCAGCGTCGAGGAGACGACGTACTTCTGCATCCCGTTCATGCGGTCCGCGAAGCCCGCTTCGTCGGTCATCGTCGGCCACGCCGCTGCGAAGCCCTCGTAGGTCACGCGCCCGAGCAGCTGCGCGTCGGCGGCGTGAAGCTCGTCGAACTTCCAGTTCGCCACCTCGTCGGTCCAGAAGGGGAAGCTCCACTGCCCCGGCTCCTCGAACACGCCGTCGAGCGAGACGTACTCCGTGACGGTGACCTTCGGCATTTCAGGCTCCTTGCTCGCGGTTGTCGGTGTATACGACTCCCGCGAGACCTGAAACTCACCGGTCGGCTGGGAACGTGAGCGGCAGCCCGAAGAGCGGGAAGATCTGCTCGGTATCCAGGAAGAACGTGAACTCGCCGACGCGGCCGTTCGAGATGTTCAGCACCTGAAGCGCCCAGGGCTCGAGCTCGCCGTTCGGGCCGCTCGGCTTGTACTGGCCAAAGGCGGGCAGCCCGTTCGCGACGAGCGGGATGAGCCGCGAGCCGCGGCACGCGGAGCCCTGCGTGAACCAGAAGTGGAGGACGTCGTCGCGACCCTGGAGCCACATCTCGAACGGCGGCATCGACTGGCGCGCGTCCTCGTGCAGGAGTGCGGTCAGCGACTCCATGTCGTAGGCCTCGAACGCCGCGACGTACCGGGCCAGCATCTCCTGCTGGTCGGCGTCGAGCGGCTCGAGCGGCTCGCCGGCACTGATCTTGGCCGCGTCGATCGTCGCGCGCGCGCGTTGCAGCGCGCTGTTCACGGAGACGACGGTGGTGTCGAGCAGCTGCGCGACCTCTTCCGCCTTCCAGCGCAGGACCTCGCGCAGGATCAACACGGCGCGCTGCTTCGGCGGCAGTTGCTGGAGAGCGACGACGAAGGCAAGGCGCAGCGTGTCGCGCTGCACCGCCAGCTCTGCAGGATCGCCCTCGCTCGGAAGCACGCGCCCGTCGGGCGCCGGAATGATCCACGCTGCTTCGGGAAGCGTCCCGCCGATGGGCGTCTGAGCGCTCTGCGCGGGGCCGAAGTCCATCGGCAAGGCACGGCGCTCGCGCCCGCTCAGCATGTCGAGGCAGACGTTTGTTGCGATGCGGTAGAGCCACGAGCGCAATGCTGCGCGGCCTTCGAACGAGTCGAAGCTGCGCCACGCACGGACGAGCGTCTCCTGCACCGCGTCCTCGGCTTCGAACGACGAGCCGAGCATGCGATAGCAGTAACCCGTGAGCTCGGTCCGGTACTGCTCGAGCTGCGTTTCGACGTCGTGCGTCGCGAGGTCGACCATCTTCGGCACTCTAGACGCTCAGCTCGGCCTGCTCGAACGGATCGCGTCCTCGGCTTCCGCCGCCCAGCGCACGGTGAACTGCGCCCACGCAAGTGCGTGCCGTCGCGTGAGCCACGGATAGAGGTCGTGGTCGCCGCCGCGTTCGGCGTCGCGCTGAAACGCGCGAATCTGCTTGCGCAGCGCTTCGGCTTCCTCGCGCCGCCGGGCGATGTGACCGAGGATCGCATCGCGGTCGCCGAGGTCGCCGAAGAAGATCTTGACGAGCAGCATGTCGCGCTCTTGTCCGACTTCGACCGGTGCGGCCAGCCACGCGCGCAACGCAGTGCGCCCCTTGCGCGTGATGCGGTACAGCTGCTTCGTCGGCCGCTTCTCCTGCACGACCTCACGGCTCGTCGCCCAGCCCTCATGGACGAGTCGCGGCAGGATCGCATACATGTGCCCCTTCGTCGGCGCCCACATCATCCCGGGGCTGCGTCCGAACGCACGCAAGAGGTCGTAGCCCGACATGCCCTTCGCTCCCTCGAGCTCCGCGAAGCCGAGGAGCCCGAGGATCACCGCTTCCGTCGGCGAGAGCTCGTCGGATGCCCGACCCACGGGAGAACAATATCTCCTCGAATATTCAAGATTCAGAGGAGAGATAAGCGGTCAGATTCCGTTGCGCAGCCCGAGAACGCTCATCTAGTCTGCACCCGACTAGGCGAACCGAAGACGCCCAGTTTGCAGAAACTTCGGCTCGGGATTCCCTCCGTGAGCTGAGGAGCGCCGGCCGGGAAGCCCGGCGAGAGACGGACTTCCCGGCCGCTTATCGACCTTCTGGGTTTTG
Source organism: Gaiellaceae bacterium (assembly GCA_036265735.1). GTDB lineage: Bacteria > Actinomycetota > Thermoleophilia > Gaiellales > Gaiellaceae > Palsa-739. Next base: position 75,675 of record DATAOK010000019.1, on the reverse strand, counting down.
TTAGTGAAGGCTCGTGATTTTTCTTAGCTGGCTTTTGGTCTGGCCCTGACTAAGTGCGTTGGTAGCTTCGGTGCGCGCCGAACTCGGCGCGGACCACGTCAACGGAGGCGATCGATGCACAGGAAGCTCTGGCTGCTCGCGGGAGCCGCAGTCACGGTATTGCTCGTGGCTGCGTCGGCGACCGCGACAACCAAAGTGGCCGGCTCGGCCAAGGGAGCCCAGTCGGCTGCTGCGCCCTTCTCGCAGGCATGGGCGCAAGTCCCGCAGACAGCTGCGGGCAGGAAGGCGAAGAACATTCTCGTCTTCGGCATCGAGCAGGACATCAACGGGTTCAACACCAACCTCTCGTGCTGCAACCAGCTCGTCGGCGGCTTCCTGGGCGCCGATGAAGCGCTGCACGGCGCGTTCAACCAGAACAACAAGGGCCTGTGGGACAAGGACCTTGTCTCGACCGCGACCGCGTCGAAGACGACGCTGTCGTACACGATCAAGCCGAACGCGAACTGGTACTGGGGCGGCAAGAAGCTCCCGGTCACCTACAAGGACTTCGTGTACACGCTGCAGCAGATCGACAATCCCGCCAACGATTTGGCAGGGCGGAGCGGCTACAGCAACATCGACACGAAGAACTGGACCCACAAGGGGCAGAAGCAGATCACCTTCCACTGGAAGACGACGAGCTGCACGAGCGACTTCCCCTGTGGCCCGTACGCGAACTGGCAGAGCCTGTTCAGCGGCTTGTACCCCTCCGCAGCCCTCGTCGGCCAGGACTTCAACAAGATCTGGACGAGCTGCATCTGCGGGAGTGACGGGCAGCCGGTCTCGAACGGCCCCTTCTACCTCTCGAACTACACGAAGGGACAAGGCTCGACCCTGAAGGCGAACCCGTTCTGGGGCGGCAAGAAGCCGGGCCTCGCGGAGGTCGACTTCAAGATCATCACGGACACGAACACCGAGGTTCAGGCGATGCGCGGCGGCGAGGTCGACGCCATCACGCCGACGTTCGGCTCCAACCTCGAGCCGCTCAAGTCGACGCCGGGCGTCGTCTACAACCAGCTGCCCGGCTACTACCTCGAGCACCTCGAGTTCCGTGAAGGCAAGGGCTCGTCGAACCCGCTGCTTCGCACTCCGTGGATGCGCCAGGCGATCAGCATGGGCATCGACCGCCAGGGGATCATCAACACGGTCTACGGGCCGCTCGCCGGCAACTCGAAGCCGCTCAACAGCCTCATGTACTACTCGACCGAGGCTGCGTACAAGCCGGCGTTCGCGAAGTGGAACTACAACCCGGCAAAGGCGCTCGCTCTCCTGAAGAAGCACTGCACCGGCGGCCCCTCGTCGCCCGGCGCAGGCGGGACGTGGACGTGCTCCGGCTTCCCGGCGACATTCCGCTGGTCGTGGACGTCGGGTAACGCCGTCCGCACGAACACCGAGGCGATCGTCAAGTCCGAGATGAAGTCGATCGGCATCAACATCACGGAGTACCCGCGGGCCGCGAACGTGATCTTCGGCCCGACCGGTATCCCCGGCGGCGACTTCGATATCGCCGAGTTCGCCGAGATCACCTCAGGAGACCCGTCGGACTGGTCAGACCTGTGGCGTTGCGGTGGTGACGCGAACTACACGGGTTACTGCTCCGTCAAGGCGTCGAAGCTCATGCAGCAGGGCAATTCCGAGCTCGACCCAACGAAGCGCGCGAAGGACTACCAGGCAGCCGACGCACTGATGGCTGCCGCGGTACCGAACTTCCCGTTCTACCAGCGGCCCGTTCCGCTCATCTACAAGAGCGGGATCGCCGGGATGATCAACAACCCCGGCCCGAACGGCCCGTTCTGGAACATCGAAGACTGGAAGTGGAAGAGCTGAGCTTCCTGACCGGGCCAGACCCCTCTCGGGGTCTGGCCCGGTCTGCGCGCTCGCACCGCTCCGCGCTGGACGCGGCCCTTCGGGCCGGGTCCGGCGCTGTGCTTTTCTGCTCGCGCGCCTGAGGCTCATCGTGTGTGAGCCGCGCCCGCGCATGTCGGGCGCGGCGACGAGATTCTGTCATCAGACCCCGCAAAGCTTGGACAGCGGTGTCAAACACCCTTGCGGGCGCGTCTGACACCAAGCAGTCGTTAGCTCGGCTCCGTCACGACCTGAGGCGTCGTCTCGCCCTGGCGAATCAGGAGCACAGACCGCAACCGCTGCGGCATCCACCAGTTCGCGTCCCCGAGCAGCCGCATCAGTGCGGGCACGAGCAGCGCGCGGATCACGGTCGCGTCGAAGATGATCCCGGCCGCGAGGCCGATCGCGAACTCCTTGATCTCGAAGCCCGGGCTCGACGAGAGCACGAGGAACGCGAACATGAGGATCAGCGCGGCGCTCGTCACGAGCTTGCCGGTTCGCGCGAGGCCGAGCTCGATCGCGTGCTCCGTCGATCCCGTCTCGTCGTATGCCTCCCGCATGCGCGTGAGCATGAAGACCTCGTAGTCCATCGAGAGACCGAAGAGGAACGCGAAGATCATCAGCGGGATCCACGCGGTGATCGCGTGCGTCGCGTCGATCGACCAGAGCGACGACCCGTGGCCGTTCTGGAAGATGAAAACGACGATCCCGAAGGCACCGGCGAGCGACACGAGGTTCAGCACCGCCGCCTTGATCGGCAGCACGACCGACCGGAACGCCCGCGCAAGCAGGATCAGCGTCAGGATGAGCACGAACGTGAGGACGTACGGGAAGTTCCCGTAGACGGCGTGCACAAAGTCTCGATCGGCCGCTGCGGTACCGCCGAGCGTCGCGTCCGTGCCCTTCAGCGTCGAGTGGACGCGGTTGATGATCGACTGGATGCCGCCCGCTGCGCCGTCGACCGACGCGAATGCCTCGACGAGCGTCGTGCCGTCGCGCGTCCAGCCTTTCGGGACGGACGCTCCGTCGATGCCGTCCACCTGCTTGAGCTTCGCGACGATCGGTGCCGGGCTCGCGCCGTTCTCGACGAGCACGTCGAACGGCTTCAGCACACCGGGGGTGATGCCGGCTGCCGTCAACTGATCGCGACCGACGACCGCGTCACCCTTCCCGGGGAATGACTTCATCTGCGCTTCGTTCGGGTTGAGCTGCGTTCCGATCGTCGCGAGCACGCCGACGATGACGAGGCCGGCGATCGCAACCGGCCACGGCCGCCGGTTGACGAAGCGCGCCCAGCGACCCCAAGGGCCGTCCTCGGGATGGCCGCGGTCGACCCACCGCTTCGGCAGCACGCGCACGCTGTTGATCCGCTCACCGAGCGTGGCGAGCAGCGCCGGCAGTAGCGTGATCGCAGCGAGGACAGAGACTGCGGGGATGAGCATCCCGCCGATCCCCATCGAGCGGATGAACGGCAGCGGCAGGATGATCAGCGACAGCAGCCCGACGGCGACCGTCGAGCCGGACACGATCACGCTACGCCCCGCGTGGGTCATCGTCTCGACGAGCGCGGTCTCGACGTCCGAGCCTTCCCGCAGCTCGTCGCGGAAGCGGAAGATCATCAGCAGTGCATAGTCGATCGCGACGCCGAGCCCGACGAGCGCGATCAGGAATTGGACGATGATCGAAACGTCGGTGATGTAGGTCAGGATCCAGACGAGCGTGAACGTATTGAGGATCGCGGCCGCGGCCACGGCGATCGGCATCAGGATCGCGGGCAGCGTCCCGAAGACGAAGAGGAGGATCACGAGCGCGCCGAGGCCGCCGACGACAGCTTCGAGCAGGACGCCGGGGCCGCCGGTGTTTCCGTTCGTGCTCGCTTCCTCGAGTGGGTCGTGGCCGGTCACATGGACGGAGATCCCGCTCGGCAAGCCGGCACTTGCCGCCTTCAACGTCTCCTTGGCGCCGCTTGTCGTGCTGAACGACGCGGTGCCCGGAGGGTAGATCTCCATGAAGGTCGTGTGCTTGTCGCGCGACACGTAGGCGGAGCTGCCGGTCGTGAAGTACGAGCTCGTGAGCGAGCCGGGAGTCGACTTCGCTGCACGCGTCATCGCCGCACGGATCGCGTCGCTCTTCGTCGCGTCGCCGTCCGTATGGAAGACGACGACGTTCGGCGGCCGCATCCCCGTGCCGAACACGTGCATCGTGCGCACGTTCGCCTCGTAGGCGGAGTAGCCGGGGATCGAGAACGACTGGAACCAGCGCTTCGATACCTGGCTTGCGGAGAAGCCGCCGAAGATGGTCAGGACGAGCCAGACGCCGATCACGGCTTTGCGGCGGCGTGCGATCACGTGTGCGAGGCGGGCGAGCATCAGCGTCCTTTCATGAGTACCAAGTGTCAGACGTCCTCTGTCGGACGGGTGTGACGGCGAAAAGTCATCGGAACTGGCATCATACGAACATATGTTCGTATCGGGAACGGCATCGATCCTCCATGCCGACCTGGATTCATTCTTCGCATCCGTCGAGCAGCGTGACAACCCTCGACTGCAGGGCCGACCGGTGATTGTCGGCGGCGGCGTCGTCCTCGCTGCGAGCTACGAGGCGAAGGCATTTGGAGTTCGTACTGCGATGGGAGAGCGCACGGCGCGGCGCCTTTGCCCCCACGCAGTGATCGTGCCGCCGCGGTTCTCCGCGTACTCGGAGGCGAGCAAGGAGGTCTTCCGCGTCTTCGAGGACACGAGCCCGCTCGTCGAAGGGCTCTCGATCGACGAGGCGTTCCTCGATGTGCGCGGGATGGAGCGCAGCATCGGCTCGCCGCTCGAGATCGCGGTGCGGCTGCGGCGCTCGGTGCGCGACCGCGTCGGGCTGCCCATCACCGTCGGCGTCGCGCGGACAAAATTCCTCGCGAAGGTCGCAAGCGCCGTTGCGAAGCCGGACGGCCTGCTGCTCGTCTCGCCTGAGCGCGAGCTCGCGTTCCTCCATCCGCTGCCGGTCGAAAGCCTGTGGGGCGTGGGCCCCAAGACCGCCGACAAGCTCCGCGCACGCGGGATCACGACGGTTCGGGAGATCGCGATCCTGCCGCAGGCGGTGCTGGTCTCGATGCTGGGGCAGGCCTCGGGGCGGCATCTGCACGCTCTTGCGCACAACCTCGATCCACGGCCCGTCGACACGCGCCGGAGGAGACGCTCGATCGGGTCGCAACGCGCGCGCGGTCGGCGACCGTGGACGCCGGGGGACATCGACGCCGACGTCGTAGCACTCGTAGATCGCGTGACGCGGCGCCTGCGTGCGGCGCGGCGCGTGGGTCGCACCGTCGTGCTGCGACTTCGCTTCGACGACTATTCGCGCGCAACGCGCTCGCACACGCTGCCGCTGCCGACGGCGAGCACCGAGACGATCCTCATCGCGGCAAGGACGTTGCTGGGCGAGTCGCTGCCGATGCTGCGGGAGCGCGGCATCACACTCGTCGGCATCTCGGTCGCGAACCTCGACACGGCCGACGCGCTGCAGCTCCTCCTCCCTTTCGACCGGCGCCATCAGGAGGCGCTCGACGCGGCGCTCGACGAGGTGCGCGACCGCTTCGGCTCGGCCGCGATCACCCGTGCGGTACTGCTCGGCCGGGATCGCGGCTTCTCGATGCCGCTTCTCCCTGACTGAGCTACAGCTCAGCCCGCCCCGGCGACGATCGCGACGCCCCCGAGCGCGAGCCCGACGCCGAGCCGCTGCGGCACGCTGATCCGCTCACCGAGCACCGCATGCGCAGCGAGCAACGTCACGACCGGGTACAGCGACCCGAGCACCGACACGACCGAGAGAAACCCGCCTGCGCTTGCGAGCACAAAGAGCGCATTCGCGCCCGTGTCGAGCAATCCGACGGCGGCAACTCCCGGCACGTCGCTGCGCGCGATGCGACGCGGCATGCGCAGCACCATCGACCCGACGAGGAGGAGCGAGAGCGAGCCGATCCGTGCACCGAACAACGCCGACAGCGCCGTCCCGTGCTTCGACGCCAGCCCGAGGAAGTAGACGAACAGCCCGATCGCGACCGCCGCGACGACCGCGAGCACCGCCCCACGGCGGCGGTCGCCTTCTGCGCGCCGCTCATCGAGCGACGCGAGCACAGCTCCCACGAGCGCGATCACCGCCCCGCCGATCGCGGCGGCCGCCGGACGCTCGCCGGTCGCGAGCGCGATCCCGAACGGCACGAGAGCGCCGCACGCAGCGACGGGCGAGACGATGCTCATCGTCCCGATCGCGAGCCCCTTGTAGAACGCCGACAGCCCGATCGCGCCGCCGATGCCGCCAAGCGCCCCCAGTGCGAACGCAGTCCCACCGAGCCGAAAGCCCGAAGCAGCAAGCCACACGAACAGAGCACCGAGCCCCGCGGCCTGCGAGATCAATGTGACCGCGGCGAGCGGAAGGCGACGTGAGAACAGCCCGCCGAGAAAATCGGCGCAGCCCCAGACAAGCGAGGAGCTCAGCGCATAGACGATCGTCACCCGCTCGACTATGCCCGCGGCGGCGCAGCCTGCGGCGCGCGTGCTATTCGTCCGGCGTGAGCACGGAGCCTGTCAGCGCAGCTGCGGTCGCGGACGCGTGCGTGCTCGAAGGCGTCGCGTTCGCCTCAGCGCCGCGGTCGATCACGTGGTTCCCAACATCCGTCCGCCGCGTGAACGGACGTGCGGTCGCGGTCGAGCATCGCGGGAGCGTCGACGTGTTTCTCGAGGCGTTCGGCCGTACGGAGAACGGCAACGTCCTCGTCGTCAACAACGGCGGACGCGACGACGAAGGCTGCATCGGCGATCTCGTCGCGCTCGAGGCGGCTAACGCGGGCATCGCGGGAATCGTCATCTGGGGCAGGCATCGCGACTCGGCCGTACTTGCGACGCTGCCGCTCGGAGTGTGGAGCACCGGCACGAATCCGGTCGGCCCGGCCGGCGTGCGCGACTCCGCATACGAGGGCGTGCTCGTCGGCGAGGCACGCATCAACGACGGCGATCTGGTCGTTGCGGACGAGGACGGCGTCGTCTTCGTTCCGGCGGAAGCGGCCGAGCGCGTCCTCGGAGCCGCCCGCGAGATCGAATGGGCCGAGCGGCGGCAGGCCGACCGCGCCCGCGGCGGCGAGTCGCTGCGCGAGCAGCTTCGCTTCGACGAGTACCTCGAGCGCCGCGCGGCGGACCCGGCGTACACACTCCGGGACCACCTGCGCGCGATCTCGTCGCACATCGAGGCATAGTTCAGCAGCGGCTGAACTATCGCTGCGCTACGCTCGCGCAATGAACGGCGAGGCCGACCTCGCGTCGATCGGATCGCTGCTCGCAGACGACGCGCGAGCGACGATGATCCTCACGCTCCTCGGCGGCGACGCAATCCCGGCGGGCGAGCTCGCACGTCGCGCAGGCGTGTCGCCGTCAGGTGCAAGCGCCCATCTCAAGCGCTTGCGCGAGGGCGGCCTGATCACGCAAGAGCGCGCCGGCCGTCACCGCTACTTCCGTCTCGCGAGCCACGAGCTCGCGGAGGCGCTCGAGTCGCTCGCCCGCGTCGCTCCCGTCCGCCCGGTGTCGGGCTTCCGCGAGTCCGAGGCAACACGCTCGCTCAAGCACGCGCGCACCTGCTACGACCACCTTGCGGGCGAGCTCGGCGTCGGCGTCGCCGATGCGCTCGTCGAGTGCGGCATGCTCACGCGCGCCGATGCCGCCTTCGCACTCACCGGCGACGGCGCGCGTTGGTTCACGGCTCTCGGAATCGATCTCGACGCCCTCAACGGCTCGCGCCGCAACTTCGCGCGTGCCTGCGTCGACTGGAGCGAGCGCCGGCCGCATGTCGCGGGCTCGCTCGGCGCCGCCCTCGCCGACGTCTTCTTCGCGCGGAGGTGGATCCGGCGGCTACCCGGCGGCCGTGCAGTCGCCGTGACGCTGAACGGCCGCGCGTGGCTCGCGCGCGAGCTCGGGCTGCACACGTAGAACACGCGGCCTCGTCCGCCACGCCTCGAACGCGACGACGAGCGCGAGCGCCGCAACGACGCTGCCGAAGAGCTCGAACGTGGAATCGAGGCCGAGGTGAGTGACGACCACACCCGCGAGGACGGCGGGAACAGACAGCGACGCGTACGCGACGACGTAGAAGGCCGCCATCGTCGCCGCACGCTGCTCGGGCGGAATCACCGCGACGAGGGCACGCAAGCCGCCGAGGAACGCGATACCGAAGCCGGCCCCGGCGACGAGTGTGCCGATCACGTACTCGGCGCTCGAGTCCGTCCTCGTCGCCGCAACGATCAGCACGGTGCCGGCTGCAAGTCCGATCGACCCGGCGCTCGCGCCCGCCCACGGCGCAGCGCGACCGAAGACGACCTGCGAGAGGGCTGCTGCACCCGTGAGCGCGATGATGCCGATCGCTTCCACGATCGCATTGCTCGACGCGAAGAGGTGCGCACCGAGCTGCGGCCCGAGCGAGAAGAACAGACCGCCGATCGACCACGACGACAGCACGGCGAGCCCGGCCAGTACGAAGCGGTGCCGCGCGACCGGCGGCACCGTCGGCCGCTCGATCGTGAACCGGAAGCCGCGCCTGTCCTCGACAGGCTCGGGCATGAGGTAGACGCCGGCGAACGCCAGCGCAAAGAGCGTGAACAACACGACGAACGGAAGCACGCGCGTCGCGTAGCCGAGCTGGACAATTGCAGACGACACGAGGATCCCGAGCCCAAGGCCGACGGCGCTCGCGACGCCGTTCGTCAAGCCGACACCGGCGGGGTCGCGGCGCGGATGGAGATCGAGCAAGGCGGCGCTCGCGGCGCTGATCGCCGCGCCCGTCGCAAGGCCCTGCAGCCCGCGCGCGACGAAGAGCCACGCAGCCGAGCTCGCAAACATGAAGAGCACTGTCGACGCCATCAGCAGACCGAGCGCGGCGAGCAGCACCGGGCGTCTCCCTGCGTCGTCAGACGCACGGCCGGCGAGCAGCAGCGTCGCGAGCACGCCGAAGGCGTACGTCGCGTAGATGAGCGTCAGCGTCAACGGCGAGAAGTGCCAGAGGGCGCTGTAGGTGTGGTAGAGCGGCGACGGCGTCGTCGACGCGAAGAGGCCGAGCCCGATGATCGCTGCAGAGAGCCGGTAGGCGTTCCGATTCGAGATCATGAGTTGCATAACGCAACTCACTCGTCGATATTCCCGGCACTCTCAGCGCTTGGCGCCGGGCCCCGGCACGACTTCCACCTCGTCGTAGCGCAGGCCTTTCGTGCCCTTCGGCACCAAGGCGGCGACGACCTGCTTCCTGTCGGAACGCCGGCGGAGGATCGTCGGCGGCTTCTCGCTCAGATAGGCGTCGCCCCACTGGCGAAGCCCCGCGAGCGCGAGATTCAGGTCTCGTCCCTTCCTCGTCAGCCGGTATTCGAAGCGCGGCGGCCGCTCGCTGTAGGCGAAGCGCTCGAGGATGCCCTCGTCGACGAGCCGGTTCAACCGCGTCGTGAGGACGTTGCGCGCGATGCCGAGGCTCTCCTGCAGCTCCTCGAACCGGCGCCGGCCGAGCACGATGTCGCGGATGATCAGGAGGGTCCAGCGCTCGCCGACCACCTCGAGCGCACGGGCAATCGAGCAGTTCTGTCCGTCGTAGTCCCGGTTGAGCACTCCCCACACCGTAGCGAAGTTGCTTGAAGCAACTCGCCCTCCCGTCCCTGTTTCGAGTGAACCGATCGAGTGAACCACCACATAGGTGATTCCCTAAACCGAGTGACTTCGAGGATGATGCGACCAGTTCGGGCTTCTCTGCGGCGGGGACCCGGGCTATGCGACGAGCCGGCCGCGAGCCGGCTCGTCGCGCTTTTGGCGAGCGAATATGCGGATCAGAATCGACGACCCTGCGGCACTGCCCGACCTCGTGGAGGAGCTGGCGAGCCGCGTCGACGCCGTCATCACCGAGGTAACGACAACGGGTGAGGTGGAGCTCTGGCTGCTCGGCTCCCGCACCGCCGCCGGCGACCGGGCCGAGATGGAACGCCGGCTCGAGAGCCGGCAGACGGCCCGCGACGCCCAGGTCTGGATCCTCCCGGATTAGGCCGTCGCGACGACCGGCGCGGGCGGCAGCGGGGCGCGCGGGCGACGCCGGAAGCGCTGCTCGACGTACCGGTTCGAGAGCGCGGCGGCGCCGATCGCACACGGGATCGACGCAAGCTTCGGCACGTGCGCCGCGTAGAGCAGGATCGGGTGCCAGAGGTAGACGCCGTACGAGATGCGGCCGAGCGCGACGAGACGTCCGCGTGCAAGCAGGGCCGCCACCGGCGACTGCGGGTCCGTGATCACCGAGCCGAGAACGACGGCGACCGCGACCCCGAAGACAGGCAGACCCCATTCGTAGATCCAGCGATGACCGGTGTCCGGAACACCGAGAATCAGGCCGAGTGCGAGCCCGAGGCACGCCGGTACGACGCGCGTGCGCACGAACGCATTCGTGCACGCGCGCTCGACGTAGCCGCCGTCGTGGAGGAGCGCAAGGAGGCACCCGATCACGATCGGATCGAGGCTCGTGTCGGGCGCGAAGTACAGGCGGTGCTGGGACGCGCCGGCGAGCGTGAGCGCGAGGCGGTCCGTCCAGATCGCGATGACCACAACGCCGACGCCGATCGTGAGCGCGCGGCGGGAGACGTTGCGTCGCATCGTCGCGATCAGGATGACCGGCCAGAGCAGATAGAACTGCTCCTCCGCGGCAAGCGACCAGAGGTGTCCGATCCCCGGCAACCAGGCCGGCACGATCGAGACGAGGATGTTCGTGATGTACGCGACGCCGACAGCAGCCGCGAGCGCGTCGTCAGGAAACCCGCTCTGATCGCCGACGGCCGAGATGAGCAGGAACGCGGCAACCGCGACGAGCAGCCCAGGCACGAGCCGGCACGCGCGGCGCACGTAGAAGCGTCTGAGATTCAGAGCCCCGGTCGCGGCGCGCTCGGCGAGCAGGAGATTTGTGATCAGGAAGCCGCTCAGCACGAAGAAGATGTCGACCCCGAGAAAGCCTCCGCCCGGCAGCAGAAATGAATGGAAGCCCATGACGCAGAGCACCGAGACACCGCGCAGGCCGTCGAGCGCCGCGTGGTAGCCGAGCGGCGGCGGAGTGGCGGCAAAGCTGTGGCTGGGGTCGTTGCGGCGCACGGCGGAGCTATTCGGTGCGTCGTCATCCGAGCGCGGCGGCTGGTTCCCCGTCCGGGGGATCTTCAGCTCAGCGCAGCCGAGACTCGAGCGCAAACAGCCGCTCACGCAACGCATCGAGCTCGAGCGCGATCTCCTCGAGCGCATCGGCGATGCCTCTGCCCCAACCGTCGAGCTGGATCGCCAGCCGCTTGTGCCCCTCGTCGTCGGGCAGCTCGCCGACGAGCTTGTCGGCCGCCGTGACGGGCGTTTCCAACGCCGTATGCACGCGGTTCTGAAGGCTCATCACGTTGCTCGTTCTCTCGCGCGCCTTCCGTCAAACTCAACAGGCATGCCGTACAGCTGGCCGCTGAAGCCGTTCGACCGCCCGCATCCGGTGCGCGCCAACTTCAACGACCCGCGCATCAGCGGCTCCTCGCGCGCGTTCCACTTCGGCATCGACATCTCGGCCCCAAACGGGACGCCGGTGTACGCGGTCGCCGGCGGCACTGTGCACCAGGAGGACGCGCGCGCAATCTCCGTCGCCGCGTCCGACGTCGATTTCGGCTACTGGCACGTCGTCCCCGTGGTGAAGCACCGCCAGCGTGTGACGCGTCATCAGCTCCTTGGCCACGTCGAAGCCCCGTGGCTGCATGTGCACTTCGCGGAGCGGCGGAACGGCGGGTACCGCAACCCGTTGCGCAAGGCCGGGCTCGCGCCGTGGCGGGACACGACGCGTCCGCACGTCACCGCCGTGTCGTTCCTCGTGGACGGGCACGAGCTCTCCCCCGACCTCGTTCGCGGCGCCGTCGACGTCGTCGTCGACGCATTCGATCTGCCACCGGTGCCTGTCCCGGAGCCGTGGCACGGACTGCCTGTCACCCCGGCACGCATCCGCTGGCGCGTCCTGCGTAAGGCGCGCGTCGTGCGCAAGTGGCACACGCCCGTCGACTTCACGAAGGGCTTGCTTCCGCAGGATCGCTTCGCCGCGATCTATGCACCCGGAACGAGGCAGAACCACGCCGGCGAGCCAGGGCGCTACCGCTTCTATCTCGCGCACACGTGGAGCACGCACCGCCTCCCCGACGCGTCGTACGTGCTCGAGGTCGAGGCGTCCGACCTCGGCGGAAACGCCGACGTGCACCGGCAGGAGTTCACGCTCGCGAACGCGCTATAGGGCGAACGGCGGCGCCGGCAGGCCGGGCGGACTCAGGAACGCATGAGCATCGTCGACCGAGCGAAGCCACTCGTATGTGACGCCCTTCGCGTGGTTCCGCAGGACGCCCGCCGACGCGAGGCGCTCGAGCCCACGCGCGTGCATCTCGCCCGGCGAGAACGTCGCGTCCTCGACGACGACACACGAGAAGCCGCGCTCGTACAGCCCGATCGCCGACTGTGCGACGCACACATCGGTCTCGCAACCGACCAGGACAGCCGTCCGACGCCCAGTCTCGGAGACGGCCGCGAGGATCTCCGGCGTGCTCGCAAGGCCGAACGTCGGCTTGCGGAACACCGGTGCGCCGTCCGGCAGGACGGCGGCGACCTCATCAGCGGTGGCGCCCTGACGCTCCGGCTCCTCCTCCGTCACGACGACCGGCAGCTCGAGGCGCGCCGCAACCGCCACGAGCCACGCCATGCGCGCAAGCGCCGAGCGCGCTGCAGCGGTGTCAGCGTCGGTGAACGTCTCCTTCGCAAGAAATCCCGGCTGCGCGTCGACGACGACGAGCACGCTGTCCTCTCGCTGCACAAGTCCTGCCATGGGCGAGGCTCCATCCTAGAATCGCCGGATGGAGATCACGAGATCGAGCCTCGACACAAGCGCGGGACCCGCCGAATGGTTCACCGGCGCGGTCCACATCGACACCGTCGCGACGCCGGCCGGCTCATCCCGCGTCGCGTCGGCGCACGTGCACTTCGCGCCGGGTGCGCGCACAGCGTGGCACACCCATCCGCACGGCCAGACGATCTGGGTCACTGACGGCATCGGCGTGTGCCAGCACCGCGGCGGCCCGGTGGAAGTGATTCGGCCCGGCGATAGCGTCTTCTTCGAGCCGGGCGAGGAGCACTGGCACGGCGCTGCACCGACGCGCTTCATGGCGCACGTCGCGATCCACCAGGCCGACGACGGCGGCAGCACCGTCACGTGGGGCGAGCACGTGACGGACGAGGAGTACGCGCAGGCCCCGCCGGTTGACGGCTAGACGCGCTGCCGCCAGCGCGCGAAGACGTCCTCGACCTCTGCGCCCTTCCCCACCGGCGCCAGCACGAAGAGGACGTCACCCGGCTCGACGGTTGTGCTCCCACGCGGCGGGATCGACTGCCCGTCGCGAACCACCACCGCAACGAGTGTGTCGCGTGGCAGCCCGAGCTCGCGCACCGCGGAGCCGGCGATCGCATGATCGCCGGCAACGGCGAACTCGACGACATTCAGCGAGTGCCCGTGGCCGACCTGTAACGGCGGCGTCGTCCGAGGCGCCGTCAGGACGAGGCCGAGACGCTGCGCAACCCACTCGAGCGTCGTTCCCTGCAGTGCCGCCGAGACGAGCACGACGAAGAACACCGCGTTGAATATCGTGTCGGCGCTCCGCAAGTGCGACGAGAGCACGAACGTCGCGAGCACGATCGGAACCGCACCGCGCAACCCGGCCCAGCCGAGCAGGATGCGCTCGCGCTGCGAGAAGACTCGAAGCGGAACGGTCGACAGCCAGACGGCGGCCGGCCGCGCGACGACGATCAGCGTCGCCGTCAGGCCGATCGCAGCGAGCGCGACGTGCGGCAGCCGCGATGGGAACACGAGCAGCCCGAGGACGATGAACAACCCAACCTGCGCGACGTAGGCAAGGCCCTCGTGGAAGGTCACCAGTTGTCCCCGATACGCGGATGGCGTCGAACCGACCGCAAGCCCGACGAGATAGACGGCGAGGAAGCCGCTGCCGTGGACGGCGTCCGTTGCCCCGAACGCAAGCGCCGCGGTGGCGACCGAGGCGACCGGAGCGAATGCTGCGATCGACGTCGGGATCCGTGCGAAGACCCACGTCGCCGCCACGCCGAGAATCAGACCGATCACGAGCCCGAGCCCGAGCTGCCGGAGAAAGAGCACTGTCAGATCCCCGACGCCGTAGTGCGGACGCTCGATCCACGCGATCAGGCCGAGCGTGAGGGCGATCGCCACAGGGTCGTTCGCGCCGGACTCCGCCTCGAGTGTGCGCGCGACGGTTCGCCGGAGGCGCGTGTGCCGCAGCGTCGCGAAGACCGCCGCTGCGTCGGTCGACGCGACGACCGATCCGAGGAGGAACGACTCCGCCCACGAGAGGTCGAACAAGCCGCGTGCAGCCAGTCCCGTGACACCCGCGGTCACGAACGTGCCGACGATCGAGAGCATGACGGCGGGCACCGCAACCGTACGGAGCCGCCGCCACGAGGTGGAGAGCCCGCCCTCGTAGAGGATCGCCGCAAGGGAGACGACGCCGACCTCGCGCGCAAGCTTGGCGTCGTCGAAGGCGATTCCGCCGGGCCCGTCGGAGCCGAGGAGCATCCCGATCCCGAGGAACGCCACGAGAGCCGGAAAGCGCGTCTTCGCGGCCCCGAGCGCCGCCACGACGCTGCCCGCGAGCACCGCGCCCACGGCAAGCATCGCCGGCCCGATATTCATCTCAGCGCACCCAGCCCCGCTGAGACTAGCCGGGTACGCCCGAAGGCCCCGTCGCCGGGGCCTTCGTCAGAGGGCGATCAGGGTGTCCAGCCGCCCGTGAGGTGCTCGCCGATCCGGAGGCCGAAGCGCTCGAGCAGATCGGGCACGGTCTCCGGACGCATCTCGAGCCCGTAGCGCGCATTCAGCTCGGCGAGCTCCTCAGGCGCCGCCTTGAGCGCGCCGCCGAGATCGTTGAGCTCGCGGAAGAAGTTCTCGAAGCCCGACGGCGCGATGATCTCGAGGATCCGGCACGGCTCGTCGCCCGCGTTCCAGAACGTGTGCCACTGGTTGCGCGGCTTGAAGACGAGTTCGCCGGGGCCCGCCTCGACGACATCGTCGCCGAGGAGTGCGCCCATGCGCCCTGCGAGCACGAAGCTGTACTCGTCCTCGCGCGTATGGAGATGCAGGGGCGCGGCGAGCGCGCGCGGCGACATTGGGTGCTCGACGAGCGAGAAAAGCTTGCCGGTCTCCGCGCCGTCGATCATGAAGCGCACCCCGATGCTGCCGAGGAAGCCCTCCCCACCGTCGTTCGGGCCGACGACCTTCACGCCTGCGGCTGCCGTCTGCATCTTGCCCGCTCCTTTCATAGGACAGTTGTGTCTCGCCAATATAGGCAGACGGATCCTGATCTGTCAATATGATTGGACAGATATGTCCAATCAAAAGCGCCCCTACCGGATGACGCGCCGCGCGCAGCTCGAGGAGCAGACGCGTAGGCGGATCACGGAGAGCACCGTCGCCCTGCACGAGGAGGTCGGCCCTGCGCAGACGTCGATCAGCGCGATCGCGGATCGCGCGGGTGTCCGTCGCTCGACGGTCTACCGCCACTTCCCGGACGAGGCGTCCCTCTTCGCCGCCTGCTCAGCGCACTGGCGCGCGGGGAACCCAGCCCCCGACCCGACCGGCTGGCCGGCGCTCTCCGACCCTGCGGAGCGAACGGAGACAGCGCTTCGCGAGCTCTACGCGTTCTACGGACGGACGAGCGCGATGTACGCGAGCCTGATGCGCGACGAGCCGCTCCTCCCCATCGTGCAGCGACTGCTCGGCGACTTTTACGGCTACCTCGATGCGGTCCAGGGTATCCTGCTCGCCGGCCGTGGGCTCCGCGGACGCCGTGCACGCGCCGCCGCGGCTGCGATCGGTCACGCGCTCGCGTTTCCGACGTGGCAGTCGTTGACGCAGGAGCAGGGCTTGACCAACGACGAGGCGGCTGAGCTCATGTGCGCGCTCGTCGACACGGCGGCCGTCAGGTGACGTCCGGGTGCCTGACCTGAATACGCCCAGCCCGGTACCGGAGCGCTTCGTAGGCAACGACGAGTGAACAGACCGCGCTGACAAGTCCGAGCGCAGCGAGCGCCGGCAGTGCGAGTGCGGCCGGAACGAGCGCGAGCAGGACGAAACCGCCGAGCGTTCGGCGCCTGAAGAGATGCCCGGTCGCTCGGTAGAGGAACACGACGTGCCCGAGCAGGTACAAGGCCGCGCCGACGCACAAGGCGAGTGCCGGCACGGTGTTGAGCTCGTCGTCCACATGGTGCAGCGTCGTCTTCAGGCCGAATGCGAAGAAGACGACACCTGCGACGAGCGGCAGGTGGAAATAGCTGTAGGCATCGCGGGCCAGGCGAATCTGCGCGACGCCTGTCCTCTGTAGCAACTGTCTCCGCGCGAAGATCGCCGCGACGTCGAAGTACAGCCACCAAAGCGCCGCGATGACGACAACTCCGAGCGCCGCACCCGCGACCGAGCCGGTCGTGAGCTCGAAGCCGGCGCCGACGCCGATCGCGACGATCGACTCGCCGAGCGCAATGAGCACGATCAGGCCGTGCCGCTCAGCAAAGTGCGCCGGGGCGATCCGCCAGCCGCCCAGGTCGACAACGGCCGGGCCGACGTAATCGATCGCAAGCGCAATGAGCCAGACAGCGATGCGCGCCCCACCGGAGAGAAAGCCCGCGACGACGATCAACAACGCGGCGAGCAGCTCGGTTGGCGCGAGTCTCAGCAATGCGCCGAGCAGGTCGGGATCGCCGCGGCTCGCATAGGCGTAGAGCCCGACGTGCAGGCCGCGCACGATGAGATAGCTGAAGCCGAAGAGTTGCGCATCGCCCTTGAACGCTCCCGGCACGGCGAGCGCGACGCCGAGCATCGCCACCATCGTCGCGAGCATCATCAGGCGGACGCCGCCTTCGTCGACGTCGAGCGTGCTCGTCAGCCACGCGTAACCCGTCCAGGCCCACCAGATCGCCGCCAGCACGAGCGAGCCGCGAACCACGCCGTGCCAGTTCGGCTCGTGCGTCAGCAGGTTCGTGACCTGCGTGATCGCGAAGACGAACACCAGGTCGAAGAAGAGCTCGAGCGGCGTGACCGCGTGCTCGAGTTGGCCCGTCTCTTCCGGCACGGGCCGATCTTGTCAGTCGGGCTCAGGGCGATGCAGTCGTGGCGCCCGGAGGCAGGACCGTGATCCAGCCGCGATTCGGAATGCGGTCGGCACCGCCTTTCCAGTGAGCGAGAACGGCTACGCCGATCGGCGCGGTGTTCAGCATTCCCGCCTGGCCCGACGCGCCGTAGAAGACAGACGCGTCGCGCGCGACCGAGATCGTGGTTCCGCTACGGCGCGTCACTGTCGCGCCCTGCACGCCCTGGCCGAGCGACGAGATCCAGCTCGTGATGCGGCCGCGGAAGAGAAACACGACGTCGCGGCGGTCAGTGCGGCCGTCGTCGTTCGAGTCGTAGAGGATCGAGAGCTTGACGCGGCGACGGCGGAGGAGCGAGTCGCGCCACGGACGTCCGGCGACGATCGTCGTCTGCAGGATGTTGCCGCGGCGCACGGATGCAACATGCGTGAGGTCGAGCAGGCCGCCGTCGCGCGGGTCATTCGCGGTACCGAGGTTCCGGCCGTTGACGGCGACAACGTGAACCGCCGTATCGGTGACGGTCGTCGTCTCGGACGAGCCTGACCCGGTCACGCGGCCGGCGATGAAGCCGGCGAGGAGCGCGACAGCGCAGGTCGCGGCGGCGCCCGGACGCGACATGGCTCGACACTAGCAAAGCCTGTTTGCTGGTGTCCTGGACGGCTACCGCTTATAGACCGTTTCGATGACGTGTGCGTAGCTGTCGTCGTCCTCGATCCAACCCTCGAGCACGTACCAGGCATAGACGATGCCGGGCACGAGCAGGAGGACGGTCAGGATGACCGTGCCGAAGGAGGCCAATAGCTCCGCGTTCGATGCGACTATTTCCATGCCTCATAGACGGTGCGGGCGGGCGCCGTGTGACACGATTTCCGGAATGAGCAGAGGCGCCGCTGCATTCGCCGTAACGAGTGTCAGCCTCCTCTGTGCGCTCGCACTCGTTCCGCTCGCGATGCTTGCACCGCTGTATCAAGGCGAGACGGCGTCGGAAGGCGGAGTGGTTTCCTCGACCACCGGCACGCTGGTCGGAGCGAACGGCTACGCGGTTCTCGTCCCGCTGTGCGTGCCACTCGTCCTCGCCCTTGCAGGTTGGATCGGCTTGCACCTCCGCTGTGCGCGCGGCAGTCGCACGGGCACGCTGCTCGGCCGATCGGCCGCGGCGCTGCTAGGCGTCTTCGCTGTGCTCGCGTCCGCGTCGATCGGCATCTTCGTCCTGCCGGCGGCACTCCTGCTCATCCTCGGGACAGCGCTGACGCCGGACGGACGGGCAGTCGGGCGCTGACGCGCTCGACGAAGCTGACGATCACCGGCCAGTAGGCCTCAGGCGCGTCGAGCCACGTGAAGTGGCCCGCTGCTTCGATCACCTCGAGCTCCGCGATTGCCATGGCTCCGACGATCACGTCGGCGTCCCGTTCACATCGATGCGCACTACCGTGTCCTGGTGTGGAGCGGCGCGGACGCCGCTCCACACCGGAGAACCCCATCAGTGGGCCGCAGCGAAGTAGTGCTTGTGGATGTAGCGCTCGACGTCGTGCCCGAGTGCGGCGGCCTGGACGTCGGGATTGCGGAAGTGGATGCCCGCCCAGATGCGCGCCTCGAGCACCTCGTTCGTCAGATCCGAGAAGTGATGGAAGACGCGCTGCTCGCCCGGGAAGCGGCTGCTCGTGGCGTAGAACGTCATGTCGTCCGTTCCGAAGAACGACGCGAAGGCGTGCATGCTCGCACTGGCATACGCCGTTGCGCCCGACGGGTGATCCGGATACGGCGGGGTGATCAACGCCGGCCCCGCACCGCCGACCGCCGGGTCGAGCGACGGGTCGAATAGCGGCGTCCACGTCGGGTCGGCCGTCGTCGCCGGGTTGCCGTCGATATCGGCGTGGTGGATCGCCGACATCGGGCGCCAGAAGTGCCAGTAGTACTTGTCGTTCCAGGTCGTGATCAACGCGTCGGCGGCGCTGAGGTCGAGCAGCGCGAACAAGCGGGCGCTGTCGCTGAGATCGAGCGAGAGATGATCGACGAGCCTGCGGGCGATCCCATTGAAGTTCGCCGCCGGATTCGTCTGCCAGAACGCAGCAGCGTGCGTCTGCTCCCCAGTTCGCGTTGAGCTATTGATTGCGCCCTTCGACTTCACCTCGTTGAAGTCCGCCGCATAGTCTGCGCTCCCAAGTGGATGCGGGCCGGCGGTGCGGAACTGCGACGGGCTCTTCACGAGAAACGGCACGGCGTTCCCCACCCACGGGCTCGGGTCGCAGAGCGGCGCTCCGGTCGGGCCGGCGAGGGGCTGCCACGCCCCCGCGGCGCCGGAACCGAACCCGCACCCGATGACCGTGCGGCCGTCGTGGCCTTCGGCAAGCATCGCGTCCGCAGCCGTGGCACCGACATTGATGCCCGTGCTCTTCAGCGGGCCGTCCGGGATCCCGGCCAGCGAGCCGTCGTATGCCGCCTGGAGCGTCGCGTGCTGTGCCGGGAACAGCGTGTCGAGCACCGTGAAGGCTGCGGCAGCGGCCGCCGCGTCCTTCGCCGCCATCGGGAAGCTTCGCTTGACGAGATACGGCCGGCCGTGCCGGTCGACCGCGTTCACCGCTCCGTAGACGGCGCCCTGCACCATCGCGACGAAGATGCTCCCGGCCGGCGGCGCCGACGTCAGCGGCGGTTGCGCATTCACGGTGCTGACGGCGATGTCGTTCCACTTCGTGACCTCGTTCGCCGACGCCACCGCAGGGACCCCAAGCGCGACTGCTGCAACGAACGCCGCGACGATGCCAAATCGCGCGTGTGTCATCGCTCAGTCCTCCTACCTCGATTCGACCCCGGTTCGACGCTCTCGCGTCGAACGGAACGGGTCAATGGGGTGCGCACCCCATTTCGACTGCAGCGCTAGGGCTGCGAAAGCGCCACATGCGCTTGCTGAGGAAATGCGAAGCCGTCCGCCTGGGTGTATGTAGCGAGCGCGGCGCCGATCTCCGCGCACACACGGGCCACGATGTCGTCGCCTTCGGCCTGAAGTGCCGCCAAGGGCGTCGCCGAAAGCTGGATCCTGACCCACTGGTCGACGGACGCGAAGCGCACGGTCAGCGCCACCGTCTCGATTCGAACGTCCGTGAAGCCCGCCGTGACGAACAGCTCACGCAGCTCTCCCGAGTCCGCAAGCGCGTGCTCGCTTCGCTTCGCGCGCGATGCGCCCTCGCCCAGATGTCTGTCGAGCGCAGCGGAGAGCGCATATGCCGCCGGGTTCTGCTCAATCGCCGCGAAGACGCTCACGCCTGCGCGCCCGGCGTCGACGAGAACGCGACGCACCTCCCGCAACGCGGCGGACGGGTCGGGAAAGAACTGCAGACCGAGCTGGCACAGCACGACGTCGAACTCGCCGTCGCCGAACGGCAGCGCGTCGGCGCTCGCTTCGTACCACTCGATCGCGGCGCCGGACGGCTGCGGCAGCGAACGACCGACCGCAAGCATGCCGCTGTTCACATCGGCGGCCGCGACGCGCCCGCTCTCTCCGACCTCGGCCGCAGCCAGCCGTGCAATGACGCCGGTCCCGCAAGCGACGTCCAAGACGCAGTCGCCCGTGTGAAGCTCGACGCGCCCGACCAGGTCGCGCGCCCACGGCCGCGTCACGGCCGGGACGAGATACCTCTCGTAGAGCTCCGCTGAGGTTCCCTCGAGCTGCCAGCCATGTTGACCGGGAGTCATGCCGCCGTCTCGTCCAAAGCGCGGAGCGCCAAGCCTACGCCCCCCGCTGCGTGTTGCGTTCGCGAGGCTCAAACGAGAAAAGCCCCGTTGCCGGGGCTCTTCCAGTAGCGGGGGCGGGATTTGAACCCGCGACCTCCGGGTTATGAGCCCGGCGAGCTACCTGGCTGCTCCACCCCGCGTCGCGGTGGCGATTGTAGCACTGTCCCGGCGGGATTCAGCCGCCGAGATGGGTGTTCGTGAGCGTCGTGAACTGGCAGATCAGCGCCGCCGTCAGGAACACGAGGCCGAGGGCGATCTCGTTGAAATGCCGCAGCTCGCGGCCGCTCGCGGCAAAGACGAACATCACGAGCGCGGCCAGCATGAAGATCAGGGCTAGGACGTCCACGACGATTCCCCCGGTTCAGCCCCAGAGATCGGGGCGATAGCGATTGTCGACGGTCTCGAGCTCCAACAGGATTGACTCCGCGCGTTCGTGCGGTAACGACGCATGCTCGGCGATCAGGTCGACGAATGCTGCCCTCACGCCGTCACGCATCTGCTGCGCGCCGCACACGTAGACGTACGCACCCTCCTCGAGCATGCGCCACACACGGTCGCCGTGCGCGCGGAGCCGGTCTTGGACGTACTCGCGGCGCGCAGGATCCTCGCGCGACGTGCATACCTGCACGTCGTTCAGCACGCCTTCCGACAGGAACCACTCGATCTCGTCGCGATAGATGTAGTCCATCGCCGTCGAGCGGATGCCGTTGAAGAGCACCGCCTCTGACAGCGGCGTCCCCGAGCGCTTGAGTGCGAGACGCTCCCACAGGAACGCGCGCATCGGGGCGAAGCCCGTACCCGCCGAGACGAAGATCATCGGCTTCGACAGGTCGTCCTGCAGGTGGAAGCCCTCGCTCCGGTCGAGGAAGACCGGAACGCGGTCGCCCTCTCGCAGCGAATGCAGGTACCCAGCACTCATGCCGCGGAACTCGCCGAGCCCCACCGCAATGTGCGCGACGCCGTCACCGTGCACCTGTGGGCTCGAGCTCGTCGAGTAGTAGCGCGGTCGCAGCGGTTGCGCCACCTGCATGAACTCGAAGATGTTGATCGATGCCGACGGAAACTCGTCGAGCAGCTTGATTACGTCGTAGCCTCCCGTCTCGATCGTTGCGCGCAGCCCCGAGTCGCCTTCGCCGGCTGAGTCGAGCACGCGCACGATGCGCTCGAGCCCCGACCGGTCTTCCGCATCCGTTGCCTTCGCGATCAGCAACTCGAGCAACGGAAGCGTCGGCAGCCCGCAGATGTCGACGAGGTTCGTGAGCACGTTCCGCACCTGCAGCACAACGCCCTTCGGCACGACGCGGACGTTCACGCTTTGCGGGACCATGAAGAGCCCGTCGAGCTCCGCACCGAGATGTCGCGCGAGGCGCTCGACGCGCCCCTCGGCGTTGCGCGGGCAGACGCCGAGGTGGTCGCCGGCCCGGTACACGAAGCCCTCGGGCAGCGTGAGCTCGAGATGCCGCGTGCGCTTCTCCGAGCCGTCCGCCTGCAGCTCGCGACACACGGCAGCACGCGCCTCGACCGTCTCCGCGCCGACGGCGTTCGTCAGGATCGTCGGCGCGAGCAAGACGCGCGGCGCGGCCTCCGCAAGCGACTTCGCCATCGCGGTGTTCGAGGCGACGTCCGTCAGCTCGTGCGCGGCCGCCTGCTCCGCCTCGAGCCGCGCCGCCGCCGCCTCGCTCTCGCGTGCGCCGGCAAGCCCCTTCAGGACGCTCCAGACGCGGTCGTTCCACTCTGCGTGCACTTGCTCCCAGAGCGGCGAGCCGACATCGCCGAACGCGAAGTCGGCGAGCGGTGTCGCGCCGACCTCCTCCAGCTTCGCGTAGAGGTAGCGCGGGAACGCGAGGAACGCATTCCACTGGCTGTTGCCCGTGCCCCAGACGAGGTAGCGGCAGTTGCGCCACGTCTCGGCACCCGGAGCCGTCGACTCCAGCGCGGCCTTGAACGCCGCCGCGTTCGACGGCGGATTCGATGTGTACGTCGAGCTGAGCGCGACGAGCAACCACGGCTCCGAGTGTGGCGGCGCCTCAGCGAGCTCGTTCAGCGTCAGCACCTCGGTTGAGAAGCCGTAGTAGCGGCTCCGCTCCGCGAAACGCTCTGCGAGCTCCTTGTTCGCGCCGAAATTGCTGCCGTAGGCGATCACGAGCTCGCGATACGCGCTCGTCGCCGGGATCTCGGTCGGCGCGCCCCAGCCGCTTGCCGCCGCCGGCAGCGGCATCGGCGCAGCCGGCCGGTCGCGCAACGCGAGGGCCGAGTCGCGCAGGTCGCGCGCAACCCGCACGACCGGCACCGCAACGGGCTTCGTCGTCACAACAGTGTTCTTCGCGACCGTCGCGCCGGGCGCGAGCCGCAGCTGGTACCGGCGGTAGATCTCGAAGAGGACGACGCGCAGCATCATGAACGTCACTTCCTGCGCCATGCACTGCCGCTTGCCGATCGAGAACGGGATGAACGCGTGGCGCGGGCGGTTGACGACCCGTTCCATCGCGAACTGCTCCGGATCGAACGCATCCGCGTCCGGCCCCCAGTAGCGCGGGTCGCGCTGCGCCGCGAGCGTGCCGACGAGGATGATGTCGCCCTTACGGATCCGGTAGCGGCCGAGCAGCCCGTCCTTCAGGCTGCGTCGGATCGTCACCGGCATCGGCGGATAGACGCGCATCGTCTCCTTGATCACCTGCGTCGTGTACGGCATCGCCATCAAGTCGTCGTACTGGAGGTCGTGATCCGGGTCGCCGCCGGTGATCGCGTCGATCTCCGCGACCAGCTTCTCCTCGACATCCGGGTTCGTCGCGAGCACGTACGCAAGCCACGCGCCGGTGATCGACGGCCCGTTGAAGCCGTTCGACAGGTGCATGAGGACCTGGTCGCGGATCGTCTCCGCGTCGAGCAGCTCACCCGTCTCCGGGTCGGGCGTGCTGACGAGTCGGCTCAGCAAGTCGGTCTGCGCCCCGATCGGCGTTGTGTGCATCCGCGCGCGGACGAGCGCATCCGCAGTCCGGAAGAGCTCCGTGTTCTGTTGCCGGTACGCCCGCTGCCGCTTTCGCCACCACCAGAAGCCGGGACGCGGTTCGGCGACGCGCAGGATGCTCTCCTTCGTGCTCGCCGGCACGGCCTGCGCGAACGCGTGCGGGCATCCGTCCTCGAAGAGCTTGAAGTCGTAGCGACACGCGCCGCGTCCCGAGACCTCGAGCGTGTAGCGCTCCATCCATGCGCGCGCATCGACCGGCTCGTCATCGGGCAGCACGGCCCATGCGTCGACGAGCTTCCGCGCCTGCTCCTTCATCAGCTCGAGCTGGGTCCGCTGATTCGACGGCGCGTACCAGGGCAGCATCACGCGCCGCACCTTGTCGTAGTGCTCGCCGTCTCCGATCACCGAGATCCCGCCGCCGCGGGAATTGCTCAGCTGATCGAAGAAGTTGATCTCCTCGATCCGCTTGCCGAACTGTTCCTCGTCGGCGGCGACCTGGTCGAGCAGCTCGGGATCGGACACGACGACGAGCCGCCACTTCTTCGTCGGGATCCCGACCGCATAGATGTGCCCGAACCGGCGGTAGTAGTCGAGCTGCGTGTCGTTGTCGTTCAGGATGTCGAAGTTCGCGAAGCGCTCGCCCTTCGGCACGAGCCAGCGGATCGCGTACGGGATCTCGACCGGCGAGGCATCAGGGACGACGGGGGCGGCGGCCTTGCCGGGAAGCGTCTCCTCTTGGAGTGCCATTACGACCCCAGCCTTCTCCGCTCCCGTCCCATCGGAGCCGAAGCTAGCGTTGATCGGAGTCCGGTTCAACTACTCCACCCGCCCACCAGACGGACCGGACCGGGCGGCTCTTCCCCGGCGGGGGTTTACAGTGCCCCCGTGAACTGGGCCGTCTACGCCGGGTTGATCGCGGCCGGTCTGGCGGTGGTCGCCGCAGCGCTGTTCGTCGTCGTCCGCTCGCTCCAGGCCTGGCGCGACTTCAAGCGGTTCCGGCGGCAGCTCGCCCGCGAGCTCGGCCACCTGTCGGATGCCGGCGAGCGCACCGCCGCGGCGGCTGAGCGGGTGGGCGATTCGGCCGAGCTGAACGCCTCGATCGGCCGTCTGCGCCGGTCGCTCGGGCGCCTCGCGCTCCTGCGCTCGGCGCTCGACGAGGCGACCGGCACAGTCACGCGCTTCACCGCGCTCTACCCGCGCAAGTGAGAGTCGCCGCAGTCGACCTCGGCACCAACACGACCCGCCTGCTCGTCGCAGACGTCGACGATGGCCGCGTCGCGGAGGTGCATCGCGAGACGCACATCACGCGGCTCGGCGAGGACGTCGACGCCCGCAAGCGCCTCCTGCCCCTCCCCATCGCGCGCGTGCGCAACGTGCTCACCGACTACCGCCGCACGCTCGAGCGCCTGGGAGCCGAGCGCACGCTTGCGGTAGCGACGAGCGCCGTCCGCGACGCGGAGAACGGCGAAGCGTTTCTCGGCGAGATCGAATGGAGCTACGGCTTCGCAACACGCCTCGTCGGCGGCGACGAGGAAGCGCAGCTCACGCGCCGGGGCGTCGAGCCGCAGCCCGGAACGCTCGTGCTCGACATAGGCGGCGGCTCGACCGAGCTGATCGTCGACGACTTCCACGTCAGTCTCGACGTGGGCTCCGTCCGCTTCACGGAGCGATTCGTGCACACCGATCCGCCGCCCCGTGAGGAGCTCGACGCGTGCGGCCGTGCCGCGCGCGAGGCGCTCGCCGCGCACGCCGATGTGCACGCGAGCAGGGCGATCGGCGTGGCGGGAACGGTGACGTCGCTCGCAGCGCTCGACCTCGGGCTCGAACGCTACGACCGCGAGCGCGTGCACGGTCATCAACTGACGCGCGAGGGCGCGGCCGCGCAGCTCGAACGACTCGCCGCACTCCCGCTCGCCGAACGTCGCGAGGTGCCCGCGCTCGACCCGGACCGTGCGCACGTGATCGTTGCGGGCGGCGTGATCCTGCTCGCTGTCCTCGACACGTTCAAGCTCGACGCGATCGAGGTGAGCGAGCGCGACATCCTCGACGGCATCGCGCTCGCGGCGGCGGAGCTGCCGGAGCCCGGCGAGGGCGACGCTCCGCCGGGCGCGTACACCTGCTGCTGACGCAGGGTTAAAGAACGACAGACCCGGGATCCGGGTCGAGCTCCGGCGGCTCGTCCTCCGCAAGGCGGCGCCCCAGCACCGCGCGGGACAGCACGCCGACGAGCCGGCCGTCGCTCTCGACGACCGGCACACGCTCGAAGTCGTGCTCCTCGAGCTGGTGGAAACCGGTGTCGAGCGGAAGGTCGGCGGAGAGCGTGAACCGCGGCGGCTCCGCGATCTCGCGCAGCCGAACCTCCGTCGGCGCGAGCCCAGCCGCAACGACTTCGCGGACGAGTGTCTTCCGCGTGATCACGCCCGCCAGGCGCCCGTCGTCCTCGACGACGAACACCGCGCGCACGTCCTCGCGCTGGGCGAAGCACGCGCCGGCGTCCTGCGCGCTGTCGCCGACCTTCAACGTCGTCGGCTCGGGAACCATTGCGTCTCGGACCGTTTGGTCGCTCACGGATAGATCCCGCGCGTCTCGAGGGCACCGCCGACCTCGCGAATCGCCGCGACCATCGCCGCCTGGCGCATCGTGATGTGCTTCTCCCCGGCGACATCCCAGACGCGGTCGAACGCGTCCATCATCTTGTCCGCGAGGCGTCCGCGGATCTCGTCGCGATCCCAGAAGAGCCGGCCGAGGTCCTGCACCCACTCGAAGTACGAGACCGTCACGCCGCCCGCGTTCGCCAGGATGTCCGGCACGACGGGAATGCCACGGTCGGCGAAGATCGCATCTGCCTCGATCGTCGTCGGCCCGTTCGCCCCCTCGACCACGAGGCGCGTCTGAACGCGGCCGGCGTTGAGACCGGTCAGCTGATCCTCGCGCGCAGCGACGAAGAGCACGTCGCACGGCAACTCGAGCAGCTCCTCGTTCGTGACGCGCGCGCATTTGTCGTAGCCCTCGAGGGAGCCGTGCTCCGCGACGTACGCGTGCAGCTCCGGAACATCGAGCCCGTCGGTCGCAAACACGCCGCCGGAGATGTCGGAGACGCCGATCACGGTCGCGCCCTTGTCGTGGAGCTCCGACGCGGCGACGCCTCCGACGTTGCCGAAGCCTTGCACGACACAGCGCTGCTGGGGCAACGGCATGTCGAGCCGCTCGCACGCACGCTCGGCCGTCATCACGACCCCGGCGCCGGTCGCCTCGCGGCGGAAGATCGAACCGCCGACCGAGATCGGCTTGCCGGTCACGACCTCGGGGACGGCGTGCCCCTGCAGCATCGAGTACGTGTCCATCATCCACGCCATCGTCTGCTCGTTCGTCGCCATGTCGGGCGCGGGAATGTCCGTCTGCGGCCCGATCTCGCGCACGAGCTCCGACGTGAAACGGCGCGTCAGACGCTCGAGCTCACGCTGCGACAACGAACGCGGCTCGCAGCGGATGCCGCCCTTCGCCCCGCCGTACGGCAAACGCAGGAGCGCGCATTTCCATGTCATCCACGTCGCGAGCGCTGCACACTCGCCCAGCGACACCTCCTGGTCGTATCGGATGCCGCCCTTCGTCGGGCCGAGCACCGTCGAATGCTGAACGCGGTAGCCGGCGAAGATCTTGATCGTGCCGTCGTCGCGCCGAAGCGGCACAGCGACAATCACGGCGCGCTCGGGGAAGTTCAGGCGCTCGGCGACGAGCGCAGAAACCTCGGCGTACGGGAGCGCCTGCTCGAACTGCGCGCGCGCCATGAGGAAAAGCGGCGAGTCCCATTCGAGGGGCTGCTCTGCGGGAGATGCCTCCACGTGGGCCAAGGCCGTCGCAGTCTAGGTCGAAGGCTCCCCGAGGGCGAGGGCAAGCCGGTCTCGGAGGCCCGCGACCGCCGCGGAGACGAGCGGCTCGCCGAGGAGGCTGGCCGTCAGCTCGTTCGCCTCCCGGACGATCGTCTCGCGCTCATTGACGAGGTTCGTGTGCTCGAGCAGGAGCGCGCCGCGCGCGAGCGATGCCCATTCGCTTGCACCGGCGAGTCCATTGCCGGGGAGCGGAACGTCGCGGACGTCCGGTGCGAGCTCCTGCGCGCGCGCCGCCAGGCGGTCCGCGGCCGCGCGCTGCTCGGCGCCGTCGGCCCGCGCAACCTCGACTGCGGAGCGCGCTTGCTCGAGCCACCGATCGGCGTCGGCGACGGCTGCGAGCGCCTGCTGGCGCTCGCGCTCCGCCTCGAGACGCTCGTTGTCCTTGCGCGCCCGTGCGATCGCTTCGTCTGCGTCTGTCACCTGCACCTCCGCCTCGGCGCGCGCGGCCGCCGCCGCCTCCGCGTCTCCTTCACGCTTCGCGATCAGATCCGGCAGCGCGTTGAGAAACGCACGCGTCGCGTTTGCATGCGTGCGGAGCTCCTCGACTTCGGCCCGCGTGCGCTCGACGGCCGCGAGCGCGTCCGCGAGCTCCGCGTCGCGTCGCTCCAGCTCCGCGGCAAAGCCGAGCGTGGATTCCACATCTGGATTGTGCGCGATGAGGCGCTCAGCTTGCGGAAGCCATCTCGATCGCCTGCGCGACCTCCGCGCTGCTCGGTACCGACCCGGCCGAGCCGACCCGCGCAGGCTGACCCGAGCGCGGGCCGACGAAGATCGACGGTGTCCCGGTCACACTGTTCGCCGCCGCGGATCCGGCAACCGCCGCGAGGATGACGTCGTCGGTCACGCTCACAGCGTCGCGGGACGCACCGCCGCGTCCATCCGGTGCGACCACGGCTTCCGCGCGCGTAGAAACTACGGGTTCTTCCGTTGGTGCCGGGGGCGGGACTTGAACCCGCATGACCCGGAGGTCACCCGATTTTAAGTCGGGCGCGTCTGACCAGTTTCGCCACCCCGGCGGGGGTGAGCGTACCCGGTCACAATCCGGCCGGGAACGTGTACGACGACGGCACCTTGGCCGGCGCCTTGCCCGTCGCGAGCACGATCTCCTGGTGCGCCTTGAGGATGAGCTGGGCGGGATTGCCGGTCATCCGCTTGCCGTTGACCCACCACTTCAGGCTGCCGCAGAACGTGCCGAGGCAGTTCGCCGTCAGCTTCACGCCCCACTCGCCGAAGAACTGGCCGAGGACGTAGTCGCGCTTGCTCTCAGACTCGACGTGGAGGATCCCGCTCGTGTCGTGCGTGTGCAGCTCGGTGAGGAACCCGGCATTGGTGTCGATCCCGACGAGGGCCGGCACCTGCACCTTCTTCCCGTTCACATAGATGTCGAGGTGCTGGTGGATGTGGATGACCGACCCCTCGGCGCCGAGTGCGCTCAGGCTGAGGAGCTGCAGGCGGTCGGCGAGCACAGCTGAGCTGTTGTTCCAGGGCGGCGGGCCGGTCTGGAGGCCCGGGATGCTCGCCCACGGGATCACCTTCGAGCTCGTTGCCGACTTGTTGCCGCCTCCGCCGGTCAGGACGATGCCGAGGACGATCGCGAGCACGACGACGACCGCGACGAGCCCGCCGATCAGCCACGTGCGGCGGTCGAGCTGACGCGGAGCCTTCGAGCCCTTCGAGCGCACCGGCGGCGCCGGCTTGCGCGAGGGCGGGGGGCCGAGCCCGGCCTTGCGACGTGCGGATGCCTTCGCCATCGGCGCCGAAAGGTAGCAGCGGGTTCCTAAGAACTTTCTGTGTTTGCAAATAGCGGCCTTTTCGTGCTTGACCCTCCGAGCCGCTCCGTATTACTGTGCGCGAGCCAGATCCGATGGACTCACGGGTTCGTTGGATCTGGCATTTTCGTGGTCCGGAACGCTCCGTCCGACGGCCGCTCTAGCGTTCGTCGGCCCAATGGTCATCGGAGTCCTCATCGTCGTGGTGCTCGCCGTCGCTGCGGCGGCCTTGCTGCTCCCGCGGCTGCTGCGTGGAGAGTTCGGCACCCTCCGTGAGCAGGCGGCATCGGAGCTCACCGCGCGCAACGCGGACGTCGACCGGCGGCTCCAGGCCGTCGTCGAGACGATGGACCGGCGGCTGTCGGAGCTCGACTCGAAGGTCGACCGGCGGCTCGCGAACGCGCAGCAGACGACGACGCAGATCCACGAGCGGCTCGGCGAGATGACGAAGGCGACCGCTGAGATCAACGAGCGTGCGAAGGAGCTCGGGCGGCTCGAGCATGCGCTGCGGCCGCCGAAAGCGCGCGGCGGCTTCGGCGAGCTCCTGCTCGAGAACCTCCTGCGCGATCGGCTGCCACCCGACGCGTACGACGTCCAGTACACATTCTCAACCGGCGAGCGCGTCGATGCGGTGATCCGTGTCGGCGAGCAGCTCGTTCCCATCGACGCGAAGTTCCCGCTCGACAACTTCGAGCGAATGGTGTCGGCGGAGACCGACGCCGAGCAAGAGCTCGCCGCGAAGATGTTCGGCCGCGACGTCAAGGGGCACATCGACGCGATCGCGGGCAAGTACATCCGGCCGGGCGAAGGAACCTACGACTGGGCCTTCATGTACCTGCCGGCAGAGGCGATCTATTACGAGCTCGTCTCGGGCAAGACCGGCGCCCTCCTCAACTACGCGCACGACCGGCGCGTGTTCCCCGTGTCGGCGACGACCTTTACCGCGTACCTCCAGGTGATCGCGTTCGGGCTGAAGGGGATGCAGATC
The DNA here is from genome assembly GCA_036265735.1 of Gaiellaceae bacterium. Taxonomy (GTDB): domain Bacteria; phylum Actinomycetota; class Thermoleophilia; order Gaiellales; family Gaiellaceae; genus Palsa-739. The sequence continues at coordinate 45,235 of DATAOK010000019.1, read as the reverse complement.
GAGCGGAACGCCCAGGCCGTCATGGACTACTGCGCCGACCTGCTCAACGACTACGACCGCTTCCGCGAGGACTTCGATCTCGTCGGCAAGCATCTCTCGAACGCCCAGAGCAAGTTCGCGGGCGCCGAGAAGCGGCTCGACAAGTTCGAGGTCAAGCTCGAGCAGGCGAGCGAGCAGGAGGCGGAGGAGCTCACCGCTCCCGAGCCGCCGGCGCTCCCGCGCGCCCTCGACGCGGCCTAACCGCGGTCCCGGCGTACCCTTTCTCCAGGCCTGGCCGCGGCGGCGTTACCGCTCCCGGCCGTACGGGAACGCCCATCCGGCCTGAAACGTTTAATAGGACAGAAGAGACTGTACGGAGGAAGGAAAAAGCTGCATGTCTGACGTTCGCGACCTGATCATCATCGGCGGAGGCCCTGCCGGGTACACCGCTGCGCTCTACGCCGCGCGCGCGAACCTCGCCCCGCTCGTCATCGAGGGCTTCAACTGGGGCGGCCAGCTGATGATCACGAGTGACGTGGAGAACTACCCCGGCTACGCCGACGGCGTGATGGGGCCGGAGATGATGGCCGAGTTCCGCCGCCAGGCGGAGCGCTTCGGCACCGAGTTCGTGACCGACGACGTGACGAGCGTCGACTTCTCGGAGCGGCCGTTCAAGATCACCGTCGACAGGGACGAGTACCTCGCGCGCACCGTGATCATCGCGACGGGCGCCAGCGCGCGGTGGCTCGGACTACCCGGCGAGCAGCAGTTCCAGGGACGCGGCGTGTCGGCGTGTGCGACGTGTGACGGCGCCTTCTTCAAGGAGAAGGAGCTGATCGTGGTCGGTGGCGGCGACTCCGCGATGGAGGAGGCGAGCTTCCTCACCCGGTTCGCGACGAAGGTCACCGTCGTTCACCGTCGCGACGAGTTCCGCGCATCGCAGATCATGCTCGACCGCGCACGCGCCAACGACAAGATCGAGTTCCTGACGAACACGGTGATCGACGAGATCCTCGGCGACGGGAAGGTGCAGTCCGTGCGGCTGCGCAACCTCGAGACCGACGAGACCTGGGAGCAGCCCGTCGACGGCGTCTTCGTCGCGATCGGCCACGACCCGAACACGAAGCTGTTCGTCGACCAGCTCGCGCACGACGCGGCCGGTTATCTCATCACCTCGCCCGGCTCGACCGAGACGAACGTGCACGGCGTCTTCGCGGCCGGCGATGTGCAGGATCACATCTATCGCCAGGCGATCACCGCCGCAGGCTCCGGTTGTATGGCTGCGCTCGACGCCGAGCGGCTGCTGGCCGAGGAGGAAGGGCACGAGGGGACCGCACTGACGGCCCCTCGCCCTGAGCCCGCGAAGGTCTCGGCGAGCTAGCGTCGAATCCGCGGCCGTATGGCCGCGACGTGGATCGACCTGCTCGATCCGACCTATGAGGAGTTGAAGGCGAAGGCGCCGCGCGAGCTCGAAGAGACCGCGCTCGAGGTGCTGCTCGACCGGCCGGAGCACGACGACGAGCCGCGACCGACGCTGCAGGGCCACGGCGACTACGTCTTCGGCAACTTCCTCGCTGCACGTGCGAAGACCGACGAGGACGCGATCTATTACCAGGAGGTCGGGCTCGTGATCACGTGCGAGTCGATCCTCACCGTTCGCAAGACGCCGGCCGGCGGCTTCCCGCCGTTCGACATGGACGACGTCCGGCGGATCGTCCGCGAGTCCGACTCGACGGGCATGATCGCCTACCGGATCGTCGACACGATTGCCGAGGTCTATCTCGATCTCGTCGACGACGTCGATAGCGAGATCGACGAGCTCGAAGACAGGGTCGACGACCAGCCGTCGGCGGTCACCCGCCAGCGGATCTCCGAGTTGCGACACGACCTCCTGCACATCCGCAGGACGCTCGCGCCGATGCGCGACGCCGTCCGCCGCGTCGTCGACAACGTCGTGGAGGTCGAGGACGGTGCCGAGGTTTTCACGCACGACGTCGAGATCGCGTTCAACGGCGCGTACGACAAGCTCCAGCGCGCGATCGACGGCCTGGAGTTCTCGCGCGACCTGCTCGCAAGCGTCCGCGACTACTACCAGTCGAAGATCGCGAACGACCAGAACGAGGTGATGAAGCGGCTGACCGTGATCGCGGCCTTGCTGCTCCTCCCCACCTTCATCGTCGGCCTCTACGGCCAGAACTTCGTCGACATCCCTGAGTTGCGCTGGCACTGGGGCTACGGGTATGTGTGGGGTGTGATCGTCGCCAGCACGCTCGCCCAGCTCTGGTACTTCCGGCGCAAGGACTGGCTGTAGGCCTGCGCGGCTACCGGGTCCCCTTCTCGACGAACGTCGAGCGGGTGGCGCTCGCCGCCGGACACAAGGGCGTCGAGATCGAATGGATCGACGTCGACGAGGCCGACCGCTCGCCGGTCGAGGCGGTCAGCGGGCAGTCGCTCGTGCCGGTCATCGTCGACGGCAACGAGGTGGTGAGCGACTCGCCGGTGATCATCGAATGGCTGGAGACGCGTGCGCCCGAGCCGTCGCTGTTCCCGAGCGACCCCGCACGCGCGGCCGAGGTGCGCGTCTTCGTGGACTGGTTCAACCTCGTGTGGAAGCGGCCGCCGAACCTCATCGCCGCGGAGCTCGAGCAGCCGCAACCCGACGCCGTGCGAATCGCAGAGCTCTCCGACCGGATGCGCGCTGCGCTGCCGCGCTTCGAAGCACTGCTCTCCGGTCGCGACTACCTCTACGGCGAGTTCGGCGCCGCCGACGTGATGGCGTTCCCGTTTCTCAAGTACGCCGTGCTCGGTCTTCCGCCTGGCGACGCCGAGCTCTTCCACCGCATCCTTGTCGAGCACCAACCGCTCGGTGAGGACTCGCCGTTGCACGCGTGGGTCAGACGCGTCGACGCGCACCCACGCAGCTAGCCTGGGCCGGTGCCGTACTTCATCTGCCCGAACTGCAAGCAGCGGTCGATCGACATCGACCGCAAGGAAGGCCTCTACGACGAGCCGGTGGCCTGCCACCACTGCGGCTTCGGGTTCCTCTTCGAGCTGATGGACGACTACTACCCGGCGCCGGACGCGGGCTTCGTCGTCTGCGACAGGGATGGGCGCATCCTCGCGATCGGCCGCGGCGTCTTCGAGCTGACCGGCCGTCGGGAGGCCGACCTGCTCGGCACCGACGTCGTCGAAGGGCTCGGCCTGACCGGGTTCGACGAGCAGAGCAATCCCGCGAAGCTCGCGCTCGAATGGGGCGTCCGCCGCCTGAACCAGGCGCTGCACCTGCGCACCCACTCCGGACGAGACATCCCGGTGACGGGCGACTTCTTCCCTGCGTACGACGACGACGGCGGACTGCTCGTCGCACTGACCCCGCAGCGCGCGTAAGAATCCGCACGTCAACACGCGGAGGAGGCGAGGATGCACCTCGACAAGCAGTGGATTGTGGACGAGTTGAAGAAGGAAGCAGGCAGCGAGCGCGTGCAGCAGGCGCTTCAGGAGCTCCCGGACAAGGTCGACCACGAACAGCACGCCGCGATGCTCATGAAGCTCGGCCTCGATCCGGGAAAGCTCGCGCAAAAAGCCGCCGAGCAGGGGATCGCGAAGCTTTAGAGGCTTGAGCTTCAATTAGGGGAGTGGACTCGCTCGAGGGCCAGCTCCTGATCGCCTCGCCGGCGCTGCTCGACCCGAACTTCCGGCGCACGGTCGTGCTCGTCACGGAGCACTCGGAGGAAGGAGCGTCCGGCCTCGTGCTCAACCGACCGTCGCCGAGCCCGGTCTCCGAGCTTGTCCCGTCGCTCGAGCCGCTCGTCGAAGACGACGCGGAGCCTGTCTGGTTCGGCGGGCCGGTGCAACCGAACGCGGTGCTCGTGCTGGGCGAGTTCGTCGATCCCGACGATGCCGCGGTGCCACTCTTCGGCGCGCTCGGGTTCCCCGCGCTGGACGAGCCCGAAGAGGTGGTACCGGCGACGACACGCCGCCGCGTGTTCGCCGGGTACGCGGGCTGGGGGTCGGGGCAGCTCGAGGACGAGCTGGGCCGCGAGGACTGGATCCTCGAGCCGGCGCAGCCCGACGACGCGTTCACCGAGTCGCCGGACAATCTCTGGGCCGACGTCCTCCGCCGCAAGGGCGGCATCTACGAGCTCGTCGCGCGGATCCCGGAAGACCCGTCCGTCAACTAGACGCGCGCATCTCGTGACCAGGGACTGTCCCCGAAGTCCCTGCGCCGCCCGAAAAAGGGGGTAACCCCCCGAACGGCTTCGTCAAGCCTTCGCAAAGCCGAGGTAGAGCTCGGTCATGTACGGCAGCCGGATCGGCGCCGCCGTCTCCGCGACGAGTGCACGCACGCGCGCTTCGACATCGGCGCGCACCGCAGGCGAGGCGGCCGCGATGAAGCTGATCGACGTCACGCGGTCGACGACTCCCTGCTCGTCGAGCAGCTGCACGTGCTCGAAGAGCAAGCGCTCCGTGCGCTCGAAGAGGCCGCTGTCGGCGAGCAGCGTCTTCCAGTTCCGCTGCTTGCGCCGCGGCGTGTCGCCCTCGAGCGGGTCGATGATCTCCGACAGCGCAGCCTGCAGCGCGTCGCGCTCGTCGCGCGCGTTCCAGATCAGCGCCATGCCGCCACCCGGCTTCAGCACACGGTGGATCTCGCGCAACGCCGCATCGGCGTCGAACCAGTGGAACGCCTGGCCGACGGCGACCGCGTCGACGTAGCGGTCTGCGAGCGGAATCCGCTCCGCCGTTCCACCGAGCACGGCGACACCGCGCACTCGACGCTCGAGCTCGGCACGCATCTCGGGGACCGGCTCGACGGCGAGCACTGCCGCACCGGTCGGGACGAGCATTCGCGTCAGCTTCCCGGTGCCGGCGCCGAGATCGAGCACCGTGCGTCCCGGCCGCAGCCCGCAGCGGGCCGCGAGCGCGTCGATCGCGGCCGCGGGATAGTCCGGCCGCCCGCGCTCGTACCGATCGGCGGATGCCGCGAACCCGCGCGTCGCCGGGTGCAGCTCAGACACGGCTCGACGGACAGAGGTCGTTGATCACGCAGTCCTCGCAGCGGGGGCGCCGCGCGATGCACACACGTCTGCCGTGCCAGATGAGCAGGTGCGGAAACCGGCCCCAGTCTTCGCGCGGCACAAGCCGGACGAGATCTCGCTCGATCTTGACCGGGTCCTCCTGACGCGAGAACCCCAGACGTTGCGAGAGACGCCGGACATGCGTGTCGACGACGATCCCCTGCGGGCTGCCGAGCTCCGCCGCGACGACGTTTGCCGTCTTCCGTGCGACGCCTGGGAGTTGCACGAGCTCAGGGAGCGTGCGCGGCACGACGCCGTCGAACTCGTCGAGCAGCATGCGCATCGTGCCGCGCAACGAGCGCGCCTTCTGCCGGTAGAACCCGGTCGCGAAAATGTCGCGCTCGAGCTCCTCCTGCTCGACCGCGAGGTAGTCCTCCGGCCGACGGTATTTCTCGAAGAGTGTTGCGGTAACGCGGTTCACGTTCACGTCCGTGGTCTGCGCGGACAGCATCACGGAGACAAGTAGCTCGAGCTCGCTCCGGAACGTCAGCGCGATCGTCGCGTCTTCGTGCTCGGTCGCAAGACGGTCGATGATCGGACGGATCCGGAGCTTCTTCGGCCCGACACGCTTGCGCGCCTCGGCGACGAAGCTCCTAGGCACTTGCAGCGGCTGCGTCAACAGCAAGGTCAGACCCCCAAAGGGGGTCCGACCCGCGTGGGCCGGCGCAGACGAGATCGAGCGCGGGGCAGCCCGCGCAGGCGAATTCGCTCGGTGTCGGCACGAACGTGCCTGCATGAATCCGCGCGATCCCGGCCGAGAGCTCGGCCTCCAGCTCGGCGATCCGGTCGCGCGTGAACGTCGTCGAGACGATTGCGTCCGGCCGTTCGAGGAAGTGGTAGACGACCTCGACCACCTCCGCGCCGGCGCGGAAGCATGCGAGCGCGTAGACGAGCCGCTGCAGCGAGTAGTCGACCTCGACGATCTCCGCAGGCGACGCCTCGCCGAGCAGGTTCGTCTTGTAGTCGACCACGAGCGCACGCGCGCCGTCGAGGTGCATCGCGTCGACGAAGCCGTGCAGCAGCACACCGTCGTGCTCGAACGTAAAGTGCCGCTCTTTCTGCACACCGGCGAGCGACGCGACGCGCCGGGCGAGCTCGGACTCGCAGTACGACGCGACGTACGCGCGGATACGGTCGAGCTCGTCCTCGCTCACCGTCGGGTACCAGATGCGCACCTGATCGATATCCGGCGGCGCCGGCATCGCGAGATCGACCTGCTCGAGCAGCTTGTGCGCTGCATCGCCGATCTCGGTCGCGCGCAGGCCGCCCTCCCCGGTCCCCACCGGCTTCCGTTCCGGCATGCCGGCCACGTAGCGCGCGTAGTAGCGGTACGAGCACTGCTCGAACGTCGAGAGCGCGGTGAACGAGAGCCGCCGCAGCCGATGCAGCGGCGGCTCGGCGGGAGCGACGAGCACCGGCAGCACCGGCGCAGGGACGAGCGGCTCCAGCGCCTCGCCGACGGCGAAGAGCTCAAGTTGCCCCGCCTCGGGGAGCGCGTCCGGAACGGCGACCGCCTCGGGCGCGCACCGGTCGACGCGGAGGAGCAAGCGGGCCGCGCCGCGCTCGATCTCGACGGGCGCCTCGCCTGCGGTTTCGAGCTCCTCGTCGACCTCGAGCCGGCTGAGGACCCAGCCGATCGGCGTCGAAGCGTCGGCTTTCCTCTCGCGGTCGATCGCGCCGGAGACGATCAGCCGCTCTTTCGCGCGGGTCATGGCGACGTAGTAAAGGCGCAGCTTCTCGGCCTCCTCTTCGGCGCGCCGTGCCTCGCGCACCTCGTCGTAGTCGAACGCGCCGCGCCGCTTCGTCGTCACCGGGTCCGCGACGCGGAAGCCGAAGCGGCCGTCGGAGAGAGCCAGGATCTCATCAGGTGACGGCGGCGCCTTCTCGCGCCCGGCGTCGGCGACGAACACGACCTTGAACGCGAGGCCCTTCGCAGCATGGATCGTCAGGAGCCGCACTGCATCGGCGCCCTCCTCCTGCGCGACCGCCTCGAGCTGGTGCGCGCCGACCGCCTCCTGCTCGGCGACGAAACGCACGAAGCCCTCGACGTCCGGCCCGCGGAGCTCCTCATACGATCGCGCGAGCCGTGCGAGCTTGCGCATGTTCGCGTAGCGCCGGCCGCCGTCCCATTGCGCAAGCACGGCAAGGTCGTAGTCGTGCTCGGTGACGATGCGCTCGCACAGCCGCTCGAGCGACAGACGCGTCATCGCATCGGCGAGGCGGGCGAATCGCTGCCGGAACGCCCGCAGCAGCCGCGCGTCGCGCTCCGAGAGCGTGGGTGGGAACGAGTGCTCAATGCCGGAGAAGAGCGGTCGCTTCGAGGCAGCGCGCCGTACGAGCGCGAGTGCGTCGTTCGAGAGCCCGACGAACGGCGACGCCAACACGGTCAGGAGCGCGACGTCGTCGTATCGGTTGTGCAGGAGCCGGAGATATGCAAGCAGGTCGACGACCTGCTGCTGGCCGAAGTACCCCTTGCCGGTCGCGCGATACGTCGGCAGGCCGCGTCTGCGCAGCTCGTCCTCATACCACTCGGCGTCCGTGCCGGCCGCGAAGAGGAGCACGATCTCGCCCGGCGTCGCCGCGCCTGCGTCGACGAGTTCGTGCACGCGCCGCGCGACGGCACGCGCCTCGCCGCGCCGCCAATGCACGCCGGTGTCCGCATAGCTCTGCTTGTCGGTCACGAGCAGCTCGACCGGATGGCCGAACACCGGGTCTGGATAGTCGGCCGCAGCGGCAAGCGGCTGGAACTCATCCCCGAAGTGCGCGCTGAAGAGCTCGTTCACGGCGGCGAGCACCTCCGGCCGCGAGCGGTAGTTGAGCGTCAGCGGCAGCAGCTGCGTCGCCTGCTCGCGCCGCTCGCGGAAGACGCCGACGTCGGCATGCCGGAAGCCGTAGATCGACTGAAACTCGTCCCCGACGAAGAACACTTCCGTCGCCGGCCCTCGCAGCAGGTCGACGAGATCGCACTGCAGGCGGTTCGTGTCCTGGAACTCGTCGACCATGATCGACCGGAACCGCAGGCCCTCGCGCTCGCGGATCTCAGCGTGGTCACGTAGCAGGTCGCGCGCCTGCAGCTGCAGGTCCTCGAAGTCGAGGGCCGACTCGCGCGCCTTCGCCTCCGCGTACGACGCCGCGAACCGGTCGAGCAGCTCCTGGAGCAGCGCGTGGTCGCGGGCAGCCGCCGCGTCGAGTGCAGCGTGCTCGGTCGCGCGGCGCGCCTCCTCGTAGGTCGCGGCGCGCTCGCCGGACGCACGGAAGCCCGAGAGCTCGAGCAGGCGGTCGGCGCGCGTGTCGCGGTCGAGAAGCGCGAGGAGCTGCGTCGCCGCCGAGCGCTGGTTCACGGTCGCGCTGAAGTCGTCGACGAGGCACCGCGCGGCCTCGCGCAGGTCGTCGATGCGCTCGTTCAGGTCCGAGCGGCCGCTCAGCTCGAGCGTCAACTCGCGGCCGGCCGAGCGCAACGTCTCGTAGACGCCCGTGAGCATCCGGCGCAGGCCGTCTGCGCCGTACGTGGCGAGCAGCCGCAACCGGTCGGGGTCCCCGCCGGCGCAGAACTCGTCGAGCGCATGCCGGAACGCCTCGCTGCGAAGCACCGCGCCCTGCGCGTCGTCGAGCTCGCGGAACCGCGGGTCGAGCCCGGCCGCGAACGGATACGCCTTCAAGAGCCGCAGGCAGAAGCCGTGGATCGTCGAGATCCACGCTCCGTCGAGCTCGCGCGCGAGGTCCGCGCGGCCGCGCTTCGCGAGCTCTGCGCGAATGCGCGTGCGCAACTCGCCGGCGGCGCGGCGCGTGTACGTGATCACGAGGATCGAGTCGACGTCGAGCCCGCGCTCGCACACAGCGCGCACGAAGCGCTCGACGAGTACCGCAGTCTTCCCCGTCCCCGCGCCCGCGGAGACGAAGACCTCGCCCGTCGCCTCGACGGCAGCCCGCTGCTGCTCGTTCATGCCCGCTGAATCCGGCAAATCGTCCACAGGTCGCACCACTGCGGGCAGTCGCCGCCCTTCGGGTCGTGCTTCACGTCGCCCTCGCGAATCCGGCCTGCGAGCGTGCGCGCCGTCTCGCGTGCGCGGTCGACGGCCGCCCAGAACGCCTCCTCCTCGAGGTAGTCGTTCTTCGTGAAGCCGAGGAGCGTGTCGCGCTCGCTCGCGCGCAGGAGGCCGCGGGCCTTCCGCTCGCCTGCGAGCGGCCGGTAGAGCCCGCCGAGCGGCTCGAGCCCGACGAGGTCGCGCAGCACGAGCATGTAGAGCGGGATCTGGAGCCGCAGCTCGCCCTCGATCTCCCGCGCGGAGTGCGCGTGCTTGCCGGACTTGTAGTCCTGCACGATCCCGCGCGCGCCGAACGGATCCTGGTCGATCCGGTCGATCTTCCCGGACAGGAAGAGCCCGTCGCCGAGGTCGAGACCGCGCTGCAGCTCCGGGGCGGCGCGCTCGCCGCCGAAAAGCACCTCGAAGCGCCGCGGCACGAGCGTCAGCTCGGACTCGCACTCCGTGCGCACCACGGCCTCGAGGTCGCGCCAAAGCGTCGAGTCGAGCTCACGCGCCTGCATCTCCGTCATGTCCATGCGCACGCCCTGTACCGCTTCGTCCAGGCAGGCGCGCATGAGGCGCACCGCGTCCTCGACGACCCGTTCGTCGAGCCGCTCGACGCCGAGCTCCTTCGGCAGCCGCGTGAAGAACTTGTAGAGCGCGTTGTGCGCGACCGAGCCGCGCAGCTTCGCGTCGACCTCGGCATCAATCGTGCGCGGAGAGAGGAACCGGTCGACGAACCAGGCCGACGAGCAGTCGGCGAAACGCTCGAGTTCGGTGACGTTGAACGTCGTGCGCGTGCCGAGCTGCTCGAGGACGAGCGGATGCGTGATGCGCGTCGGCCGGTCGAATGCACCGAGCGCGCGCTCGAGGCGGCGCTCCCACGCATTCGCCCGCGCGAGCGCACCGGCGGCCGGCTCGTCGTCGGCCGCAAGCCGCGCAAGCGCGCGCAGCCGCTCGCGCTCGGTCGGCGCGTCGTCGAGCGTCCATGTGAGCGCCGACAGCCTGCGCTGCCGCGTCCAACGGCGGACGTCGTCCGAATCGAACACCGCCTGTACCTCGTCCCAGAACGGGCTCGCCTCGCGCGGCGTGCCGTCGTCCGTCGCCGCCTCACGGACGAGGTACAGCCGATCGAGCGTTCGCGTGCACGCCGTATAGAAGAGGTAGCGGTCGCGGCTGACCGGATCGGGACGCTGCAGGCGTGCGCCGCGCTCGTCGAGGATGCGCCGCTCGTCGTCGTCGAGGAACGGCGACGAGGAGCCACGTCGCGGGAGGCTGCCCTCCTCGAGCCCGAGGATGAACACGACGTCGAACCGCCGCGTGCGCGCACGACCAAGGTCGAGCACCGCGACGCGTCCCGGCTCGTCGCCGCGGAACGGCCGCAGCGTGTGCCGGTCGAGCACGGTGACCACCTCTTCGCGCGAGAGGTCCCCCGCGAGGCTTCGCCATCGGTCGAGCTCCGTCAAGACGCGCGAGACACGGTCGTAGGTGCGCAGGTCGAGGCGCGACGCCTCGCCGACAGGCGGCGACTCGAGCCCGTACGCGCTGCGCAGCATGCGTGCAATCAGGACGCGCACCGCCGCAACCGGATCCTCCGCATCGCGCAGCTCGGCAAGAGACGGGAACGGCCGGCCGTGGAGCTTCTCGCCCTCCTCGACGACGCGATCTCGGTCTTGCACGGCGCGCCCGCGCAGCCGCCCCTCGACGAAGTCGACGGCACGACGCTCGACGCCGGAGAACGGCGACCGGAGGAACGTGAAGAGCTCGCGGCGCGGGCCGTCGAGCCACGCAAAGCGGAGGAGCGACGTCAGCGCCTGGCCGAACGGCGTCTGTGCGACCCGCACCTCGCCGTCGACCGAGTACGGGATGCCGAGCGTCGCAAAGGCCGTCTCGAGCGGCGCACGCACGCGTTCGACACTCGGGCAGACGATTCCGATCCGCTCGGCAGGCGTGCCCGAGCGCAGGAGCTCGAGCAGCTCTTCCCCGACGAGCTCGAGCGCGCCGCGTACGCCGGCGCCTTCGAAGAAGCGGACGGCGCCGTCGATCGCGACCGGCTCGGTGGGTGCGTCGCTGAAGAGCACGCGCTCGAGATGCGCCAGTGCAGGATGTGCCTCGGCCTGCGGCGGCAGTTCTTCGATGTGCCCGCTCGAGACGCGCTGCAGGTCTTCCGCCGTCCGGCGGAGCGACGCGAATGCCGGCCGGCCCGGTTCATACGGCACCGAAACCGTGACCTCGGCGCGACCGGCGAGCGCTTCGAGAAGCGCCCACTGCGCGCCTGTCAGGTCCTCGAACCCGTAGGCGAAGACCGGCTCGCCGTTCCAGGCGGAGAGATCCGAGCGGAGCCGCTCGGCGGCGCGGCGGCGCAGGAGGTCGCGGTCCCAGAGGCCGAGTCGGTCGAGCTCGGCCCGGTAGGCCGTGTAGAGCACGCGCAGGTCCCCGTCGAGGTCGTCCGGATCGAGCAGGCTCGACTCGAGCTCTCCGATCGTGCGCATGAGCTCCTCGGCAAAGCCGCTGTACCGCGCTGAGGCGGAGAGCCCGTTCAATGCCGCGCCGTGGACCGCGCGCCTCGTCAGCAGCGTTCGCTGCGTGTCGGAGAGGATCGGCCGTGCATCGCCTGCGCCGTAGGCGATCCGCTCGAAGACGTCGTCGAACGTCCCGATCGAGCCGGCGAGGAGCGCCGGCCGTTTCGCGAGCAGCTCTCGCTCGACGCTGTCGACGTCCGACCGGTTGGGCACGATGAGCACAGGCTCCCGTTCAAGGGCGTCCAGATAGCGGTCGAGCAGCAGCTCGACCTTGCCCGCGTTCGCAGGCCCGGCGATGAGGCTCAGGGCCATCGCTCCATCGTAGAGCGGGGTCCTGACGACTCCAGATGCGCGTTACGGACGGGTCCGCAAAGAGCGCGAAACGGTGACGAGCCGGCGAACTACGCGGCGGTCGAGGCGGACTTCGGCCGGCGGCCGCGGCGCGCCGCGGGCTGCCCGGGGCTCGCGTCGGCGCACTCGCCGCAGAGATCTGCCTGCTTCGCGCCGCGCCGCGCGTCGGAATACGTGATCCGCATTACCGCCCCGCGTGCCTCGTCGACCTCTTTGCCACAGTTGTCGCAAACGAGAATTGTTCTCCGTGCCATGGGCGAAATGCTAACCGAAATGTCAAGCGAAATCAGGCGGCTGCGCGGGCCTGTCGAATGCGCCAAGACCGAAGCAGGCTGAGAAGCGCCAACTCTTCCGGATCGAGCCCGAGCTCGCGGGCGCCGACAACCCGCAAATGGCGGGGGCGGAAATCCTCGAGCGTTCGACCCTCGAGATACTGCTCGACGACCGCGGGAGAGACGTATGACGCCCGGCAGACGGCCGGCGTGTTTCCGAGCTGTTGTGCAACGCGGCGCATGACCGCACTGACCGAGCGTTTCTCGTCGGTCACCGTCTCCGGAAAGCCGTCGCGCTGCGCCCGCTCCGCAAATGCGATCGCGGCAAGCAGCGTCCCGCCCCACGTGCGGAAGTCCTTGGCGGTGAACTCATCGCCCATGTGCGTCTTCACGTACTCGTTGAGGCGCGCGCTCGTGAGATTGGAGAGGCCGTTCCCGTTCGAGCGGTAGCGGAAGACCCGTGCGCCGCCGGGCAGCGCCAGTAGCTCCTTGAGCGTGGACGCAAGCTCGTCGTCGACAAGCTCCGTCCGCACCTCAATCGAGTGCTTGCCCCGGAATGCGAGACGAATTCTCTGCCCACGCACGTCGACATGACGACGGGTCAGCGTCGTGATGCCGTACGTCCGCGATTCCTTTGCGTAGCGCTCGGAGCCGACACGGAACCAGCCGAGATTGATGATCCGGAGCGCGACCGCCGCGACGCGTTCGCGGTCGAGCTCGTCGCGGTCGAGATCCTCCGCCATCGTCTGTCGCAATGCGGGCAATCGCTCTGCGAAGCGGATGAGCTTGTCGTACTTCGCCTGCTCCTGCGCGGCGCGATAGTCGGGGTGGTAGAGGTACTGCTTTCGGCCGGCCTTGTCGTAGCCGGTCGCCTGCAACTTTGCGCGTGGGCCGGGCGCAATCCAGACGTCCCGCCAGGCCGGCGGGATCGCGAGCTTCTCGATCCGCTCGATCTTCTCCGGCGCACGGATCTGCCGTCCGCGGTCGTCGACGTACCGGAACGCGCCCTTGCGCCCTCTGCGAGTCCACCCCATGCCGCCTCTACACTGCCCACCCGATGCGAGACGAGAACACGATCGTCGTCCTCGAGGGCGATCAGACCGGGCAGGAGCTGCTCGAGGAGGGCTTGCGGACACTCGCGCCCGACGTGATCGCCGTCGAGTTCGACTTCCCGCGCTTCGACCTCTCGCTCGCGTCCCGCGAAGCGACGAGCAACCAGGTCGTCCACGACGCGGCCGCGGCGATCCGGGAGCGCGGACTCGGCCTGAAAGCCGCGACGGTGACCCCGGAGGGCCGCGGCACCGTCGGTTCGCCGAACCGCATCCTCCGCGAGGAGATCGGCGGCGAGGTGATCGTGCGCACTGGGCGCCGGATCCCGGGCGTCGTGCCGATCGGCGGCGTCTTTGCGCCGATCTCGATCGTTCGCATGGCCGTCGGCGACGCGTACGGGGCGAAGGAGTGGCGCGAGGGCGAGGGCGACGAGGAGGTCGCGTATCGCACGGAGCGCATCGAGCGGCGCATCTGCCATTCCGTCGCCGAGTTCGCGTTCCGGCAGGCCGAGCGAACCGGCGCCAAGGTCTTCGGCGGGCCGAAGTACACCGTGAGCCCGACGTACGAGGGAATGCTCAAGGAGGAGATGGATGCGGCCTCCGAGCGGCATCCGGACGTTCCCTACGAGCCGCAGCTGATCGACGCGACGTTCGCGCTGCTCATCTCGTCGACGGGCGACCCGCTCGTCATCCCGGCGCTGAACCGCGACGGGGACATCCTCTCCGACCTCGTGTTGCCGCTGTTCGGCTCGATCGCGGGCTCAGAGTCGCTGCTCGTCGCGTTCGAGGACGACTTCGAGCCTGCCGCGATCATGGCGGAGGCCGCGCACGGGACCGCGCCGTCGCTCGAAGGCAAGAACGTCGCGAACCCGATGGCGATGATCCTCGCGGGCGCGGCGTTGCTCTCGCATTCGAGCGACGCGGCGCAGCGTGCGGGTCGCGCGATCCGCGAGGCGTGTCTCGAGGCCGTTGCGGCGGGCGACCGGACGTCGGATCTCGGCGGGCATCTCGGCACGAGCGAGTTCGTCGACAGCGTCATCGCGCGGACGAAGTCGAAGCTCGACGTTTGGGCTGCGCTTTAGAGGCGACTCTCGATCCGCTTCTTCGCGACGTGGATGATGAGCCAGCCGACGACGGTGAGGACAACGACCGCAATCGCAGCGAAGACGCCGTAGCGGGCGATTGCGTCGGCGGCGGCCTTCCCGCCGTAGTACGCGACGAGGGAGACGAGCGTCGCCCACGCGATGCCGCCCGCGGCATTCCAGAACAGGAACTTCCACCAGTGCATGCGCCCGAGCCCGGCGACCCACGCGGCGGTGAAGCGGAGGATCGCGACGAAACGCCCGAAGAACACCGTTGCTGCGCCGTGCCGCTGGATGATTCGCTCCGCGCGTGGGATGACGGTCTCCGCGTACCGACGCAGCCACCGGTTGCGACGGAACAACGCGCGGCCACCGAGCCGGCCGATGATCCAATAGCCCAGGTTGTCGCCGACGATCGCGGCCGTTGCGGCAACGGCGATCACGGTCGCGATGTTGTAGTTGCCGTTCGACGCGAGCACGCCGAAGAAGATGAGCGCAGTCTCGCCCGGCAGCGGGATGCCGAACGACTCGAGCATGACGACGATGAACAGGAGCGGCAGCCCGTGATGCGTGAAGAAGTGCTCCACCGCACCAGTCTAGGAAGCGTGCAATAGAGTCTCCGCGATGAGGGTCGGCGTTGCGCGTGAAACGGCGCCCGGCGAGCGCCGGGTTGCGCTTGTCCCGGAAACCGTGGGGAAGCTGTCCGCCGCCGGATTCGAGATCGTTGTCGAGCCCGGCGCGGGCGCGGCGGCGTCGTTCCCTGACGACACGTATGCCGCCGCAGGAGCGTCGCTCGGGTCGCCCTGGGAGACCGAGGCGCTGGTTGCAGTGCGGCGCCCGGATCCGGCGCTCCTCCGTGAGGGGCAAGTCCTGATCGGCTTCCTCGATCCGCTTGCGGATCCCGACGGCGTCGCGCAGCTCGCGTCTCGCGGGGTGGTCGCATTCGCGATGGAGTCGGTCCCGCGGATCACGCGCGCACAGCCGATGGACGCGCTCTCGTCGCAGGCCACGGTGGGCGGCTACAAGGCAGCGCTGCTCGCGGCCGAGCAGCTCCCCCGCTTCTTCCCGATGCTGATGACGGCGGCGGGAACCGTACCGCCGGCGAAGGTGCTCGTGATCGGCGCGGGTGTCGCAGGCCTGCAGGCGATCGCGACCGCGCGGCGACTCGGCGCCGTGGTGACCGGCTTCGACGTCCGCCCGGTCGTGCGCGAGCAGATCGAGAGCCTCGGCGCGAACTGGCTCGATCTCGGCGTCACCGGCGCCGAGGCCGAGGGCGGTTATGCGCGCGAGCTGACGCGGGAGGAGATGCAGGCACAGCAGCGAGCGCTCGAGGAGCGCATCTCCGACTTCGACGTGGTGATCACAACAGCCGCCGTCCCCGGGCGAGCGGCTCCTCGGATCATCCCTGCGTCGGCGGTTACTGCAATGCGCGTCGGCTCCGTCATCGTCGACCTCGCGTCCGACACGGGCGGCAACTGCGAGCTGACCCGTCCCGGCGAGATCGTCGACCGCGACGGCGTCACGATCGTCGGCACGACGAATCTCCCGTCGACGATGCCGTACCACGCGTCGACGCTGTACTCGCGCAACGTGCAGGCACTGCTGCTGCATCTCGCACCGGGCGGCGAGCTGTCGCTCGACTGGTCGGATGAGATCACGAGCGGCGCGTGCGTGGCCGGCAGGCAGGAGGTGCTTGCTTGAGCCATAACACGCTGCTCGTCTTCGAGGTGACGATCCTCGTGCTTGCGATCTTCCTCGGCATCGAGGTGATCTCGAAGGTGCCTGCGCTGCTGCACACGCCCTTGATGTCGGGGACGAACGCGATCCACGGCGTCGTGATCGTCGGCGCGATGATCGTGCTGGGCGAGCCGCACAAGAGTGCATTCACATGGATCGTCGGCTTCGTCGCCGTCGTGCTCGCATCGGCGAACGTCGTCGGTGGCTTCGTCGTCACCGACCGCATGCTCGAGATGTTCAAGAAACGCGAGCGGCCGCCGAAGGATTCATGAGCACGAACGTCGCGAATCTCCTCTATCTGGTCACGATCGTGACCTTCATCCTCGCACTGCGGTTCCTGTCGAACCCGGCGCATGCGCGGCGCGGAAACCAGATCGGCGCGGGCGGGATGGTGCTCGCCGTCATCGTCACGTGGATCAAGGTCGGAGCGACGAGCTGGTGGGCGATCGTGGTCGCAATGCTGATCGGCGGGGGCTTCGGAGCCGTCGCGGCGCGCAAGGTGAGGATGACCGCGATGCCGCAGATGGTGGCGCTGTTCAACGGCGTCGGAGGCGGCGCGGCGGCGTTGATCGCGCTCGCCGAGCTGCACAGGATCCTCCCCGATCCGGGCGCGCCGAAGGTCGACATCAGCCTTGGAATCGTGCTCTCCGGCCTGATCGGCTCGATCTCGTTCGCCGGCTCGATGGTCGCGTTCGGGAAGCTGCAGGAGCTGATCAGCGGGCGTCCCATAACGTACGTCGGCCAGCAGTTCGTCAACGGCGCGCTCTTCATTGCCGCGCTTGCGTGCGGCATCGCGCTCGTCGCGGGGGTTCAGGACGAGTGGCTCCTCTGGGTGACGATCAGCGCGTCGCTCGTCTTCGGCGTGCTCTTCGTGCTGCCGATCGGGGGCGCCGACATGCCGGTCGTCATTTCGCTGCTGAATGCATTCACGGGGCTCGCCGTCGCACTCGGCGGCTTCGAGCTCGAGAACAACGTCCTGATCGTGAGCGGCATGCTCGTCGGCGCGTCGGGCACCTTGCTGACGCTCATGATGGGCCGGGCGATGAACCGCTCGATCACGAACGTGCTCTTCGGTGCATTCGGCCAGGTGACGGCGGGCGCTGCTGCCGCGGCCGCCGGAGACGGCGGCGGCACGGTGCGGAGCGCGACCGCGGAGGACGTCGCAGTCATGCTCGCGTACGCGCACAAGGTCGTATTCGTTCCGGGCTACGGGCTCGCCGTAGCGCAGGCGCAGCACGACGTGCGCCAGCTCGCGGATCTGCTCGAGGAGAAAGGCGTCGAGGTCACCTACGCGATCCATCCGGTCGCGGGCCGCATGCCGGGGCACATGAACGTGCTGCTCGCGGAGGCGAACGTCCCGTATCCGCAGCTGAAGGAGATGGACGACGCGAACCCCGAGTTCTCGCGGACGGACGTCGCGGTGATCGTCGGCGCGAACGACGTCGTCAACCCCGACGCGCGCAACAACCAGGGCAGCCCGATCTACGGCATGCCGATCCTGAACGTCGACGACGCGCAATCGGTCGTTGTGCTCAAGCGGTCGATGAATCCCGGCTTTGCGGGAATCGAGAATCCGCTCTTCTACAACCCGAAGACCGTGATGCTCTTCGGGGACGCGAAGGCGTCGATCGGCGAGCTGATCGCCGACGTCAAGCCGCTCTGATGGCAATCGTCGCGGCACACATGCTCCTGTACACGCCTGAGGCGGACGCGGTTCGTGCTGTGCTGCGCGACGTCCTCGGCTGGGAGCACGTCGAGGATCACCCCGGGTGGCTGATCTTCAAGCTGCCGCCGTCCGAGGTCGGCGTTCACCCGTCGGAAGGCTCGACGAGGCACGAGATCTGCTTCATGTGCGACGACCTCGACGCGACGATGGGCGAGCTGCGCGCCAAGGGCATCGAGTTCGACGGCGAGCCGAGCGACCAGGGCTTCGGCATCACGACGACGATGCTGCTGCCGGGCGGTGTGCGTGTGCTGCTCTACGAGTCGAAGCACGCATCGCCGCTCGACATCTAGCCGAACCGCGCAGGATCGAACAGCTGGAGCTGCGGCGACGAGGCGTCGCCGAGGATCGCGTCGGCGACGAGCTCGCCACACGCGAAACCGAGGACGTTCCCGTGGCCGCTGTACCCGCCCGCGACCCACAGGCCGTCACGGCCGGGGACGCCACCGACGAGCGGAATCATGTCCTGCGTCAGCCCGAAGATGCCCGCCCAGCGGTGCGAGATCCGCGGCGTCTCACCGATCAGCTCGCCGAGGAAGGACTCGAGCGAGTCCTGGATCGCCTGCGTCATCTCCTCGACGTCCGTGAGCTCGTCGAGGATCGACACGTCGCGGAAGCCGCCGAGCAGGACGCGGCGGTCCGGGAGCTGCTGCCAGTAATCGAAGCCCTGCCGCGCGTAGTGCGGCCGGTCGTACAGCATGCGGTCGAGCGGCTCGCTGACGATGACCTGGCCGCGGGTCGGCCAGATCGAATCGGCGAGCTCCGGCACGAGGCCGTGCCCGTAGCCGTCCGTTGCGACGAGAACCTGGTCGGCCGCGAGCGCTGTCACGTCGTCAACCCGCTCGTGCTCACGAATCTCGACGCCCGCATCCGCCGCGTGTGCCGCGAGCCGGCGCACCAAGCGCGCCGGCTGAAGCGCAGCGTCGCGTGGATGGATGATCCCGCCCTCGAAGCGGCCCGCGAGATGCCCCGGCAAGTCGTCGACCCATTCCGCGTCGATGCCGTCCTCCCGGAATGCCTCGTACTCGCCGCGGATCTCCTCACGTTCCTCGGAGTCGGCGGCAAGACGGAAGCTGCCATTGCGGCGGAGCGCGTCGCCCGCAAGGTCGGCCATCCGGTCGAGCGCGCGTTCCGTCCAGTGCCAGAGCTCTCGGGCGCGCTCGACGCCGTACGTCTCGCGCGCGACGTCGTAGCGCGACGCGCCGCCGCGCAGCGCGAAGCCGCCGTTGCGTCCACTCGCGCCCTCCGCAACGCCGCGCGCATCGTGCACACGGACGCGCTTGCCGCGTTCGGCGAGGCGGAGCGCGGCAGCGATGCCTGTGATGCCCGCACCGACGATCGCGACGTCGACCGTCCCCTCGTGCCGCGGTGTCGCGCGCGGGATCGGCTCGTCGTCGAGCCAGTACGGGTTCATCACCGTTGTGTCGACCGGCGGCATCCGCCCGATCTTATGGATCACTGCACGCGGTACACCCCCTCGAACGCGGCGACCGAGCCCGCAAGCTCGAGCTCGACGAGCGCTTGTGCGATCTCGGACGACTCCAGGCCCGTCTTCCGGACGAGCTCGTCGGCGGTCGCCGGGAGCAGGTCGAGCAGGCCGTTCCGCTCTCCCGGCGCTTCTACCTCGAGCCCGTAGCTCGCGAGGACGTCGGCTGCGCTCGTCAGCGGCGTCGCCCCGAGCTTCAGCAGCGCGTTCGTCCCGGCCGAGAGCCCGGACGAGATCTCGCCCGGGACGGTGAATACCTCCCGCCCTTCTTCGAGTGCGAAGTCGGCCGTGATGAGCGCGCCGCTCCGCTCGCGCGCCTCCACGACGACGGTCGCGGCGCACAAGCCCGCGACGATGCGGTTTCGCGCGGGGAAGCGCCACGGCGCCGGGTCGACGCCCGGCGCGTACTCCGAGACGATCAACCCGCTCGCAGCGATGCGGTGTGCGAGCTCGGCATGCGCCGCCGGATAGTCACGGTCGATCCCGCAGCCGAGGACGGCGACCGTCGGCGCGTCCGCATCGAGTGCGCCGCGGTGCGCCTCCGCGTCGATTCCGCGCGCAAGGCCGGAGACGACGATCAGCCCGGCGGTCGCCAGCTCGCGCGCGACGGAACGTGCGACCGAAGCGCCGTAGCCCGAGCACATGCGCGCGCCGACGACCGCGACGGCCGGGCGCTCGAGCAGATCGAGCTCCGCCTCGCCGCGCACGAACAGGCCCGGTGGCGGATCGTGGATCGCGCGCAGGAGCGCGGGCAGCTGCGACCGCCGGACGAAGCGGAAGCCGCCCGCAGTGAGACGTGCCTCGTAGGCGCGCGCATCGAAGCCGCGCAGATGCTCGCTCCACCGCCGCTGCGGCGGCGGCTCGACAAGGTGCGTGCCGGTCTCTGACGCGAAGACGGCGAGCGCGAGGTCGTTCATGCCGCCAGCTCCCGCGGCGAGCGGTAGGCCAACGCTTCGGCGATGTGCTCGCTCTCGACCGTATCCGACTGCGCGAGCGCCGCGATCGTTCGCGCCGTGCGCGCAACCCGCGCCCGGCCTCGGCCGGAGAGGGGCAGCCGCTCGACGGCATCCGAGAGCAGCGTGTCGGCGGCGGAGGTGCGCCGAGCCGCCGGACGCTCGCGCGCGGCCACGATGCGTACGGCGACGGGGGCGGACGGCTCGGACGGCCCGGCCGCGAGTTCGGCCGCCCGCGGCCTCGGCATCGTCACGACGAGGTCGAACCGGTCGAGCAGCGCGTGCGAGAGCTTGTCGCGATACGCGTTCAGTCGCTGCGTCGAGCAGGTGCACTGCAGCTCGGCGTCGCCGCGCGCGCCGCACGGGCACATGTTCATCGTCCCGACCAGCAGGAACCGCGCCGGAAAGATCGCTCGACCGGCCGCGCGCGCGATCGAGATGATGCCGTCCTCGAGCGGCTGGCGCAGCGCCTCGAGCGTCGGCCGCGCGAACTCGGCGAGCTCGTCGAGGAGCAGCACGCCGCGATGCGCGAGGCTTGCCTCGCCCGGCCGGATGCCCTGACCGCCGCCGACGATTGCCGCGGTGGACGCACTGTGATGCGGCGCCCGGAACGGCGGCCGCTCGACGAGCGGCTGCTCCGGTGGCAAGAGCCCGGCCACCGAGTGGATCCGCGTGACCTCGAACGCCTCCTCGAGGTCGAGCGGCGGCAGCAGCCCGGCCAGGCGCCGGCCGAGCATCGTCTTCCCCGTCCCTGGAGGCCCGACAAGCAAGAGGTTGTGCGCACCGGCAGCCGCAATCTCGAGCGCGCGGCGGGCGCGCTCCTGTCCGCGGACGTCGGCGAGGTCGGGCTCGGGCGGCGGGTCGTGCGCGCGCGGGGGCACGACCGGATCCGGCTCGAGCTCGCCGCGCAAGTACGCAACCGTGTCCGCGAGATGCCGAAAGCCGACAGGCTCGATACCGGCGAGCGCCGCTTCGGCCGCCGACTCGGCCGCGCAGAGCACGCGTTCAAGGCCCATCCGGCGCGCGCCCTCGGCGACGGCAAGCACGCCCGTGACGCGCCGGAGCCGGCCGTCGAGCGCGAGCTCGCCGACGGCCGCATGACGGTCGAGCTCCTCGTGCGGCACCTGCCGCGAGGCGGCGAGCACCGCAAGCGCGATCGGCAGGTCATACCCGGAGCCCTCCTTCCGCAGCCCGGCCGGCGCAAGGTTGACCGTGACGCGCCCGCGTGGAAATTCGAGCTCCGCGGACTGGATGCCCGCTTTCACACGCTGCCGGGCCTCCGCACACGCACGGTCGGGCAAGCCGACGATGACGAACGCGGGAGTGCCGTTGCTCTTGACGTGCGCCTCGACCTCGACGCGGCGGGGCTCTAGGCCGACGAGTGCGTGGGTGACTGCGCGTGCAAGCACGCACTCGACGGTACGCGCGAACGTGTCACGACTTCGTCAGAGCTTCCGCACAACGAGCACATCTTCGAAGTACTCGCCTGCGCGCCGTCCGGTCCGCCGGTTGACGTGCCGGCGCAGCCGCTCGTCCAGCTCGAGCCCGGCGCGCTCGAGAATGCCCGGATAGAGGTCGCGCCGGTCGTTGACGACGATGCAGATCGGTCCGCCTTTGTGCACCGCTCCAGCGGCGCGTGCCAGCGCCGAGGCGATCCCCTCGCAGTACGCGTCGATCGCAGCACGCGCCGTGCCGGCCTCCGCCGCGCCGAGCTCGAGCTCGCTCGAATCATCGAGATCGAGCAGCTCGTACGCATAGCGGTGCTGCTCGTGATAGTCGATCAGCCCCGGATACGGCGGCGAGGTGATGACGCCGTCATACACATCGCCGTACGCGACGGTGCACGCGTCGCCCGGCACAACATGCGCGCTGCGCGCGTGATCGCGGACCTTGTCGAACGCCTCGATGCGCGCCAGCGTGTCGAGCGTATAGCGGCGAAGAAAGCCGACGGCAGACTCGACCGGGCGGCAGAGCCGCTTGTGCTTGTGGCACCAATACTCGCCGGTCTGAGGCGCACGCGGCGCTTCGAGGTCGAAGTGCGCTGCACGACGGGCCGACCGCGCGGCGCGCGAGAGGATCACTCGCAGCACATCCGCATGCTCGTACTCTGCGATGAGCTCGCGAAACGCGAGCAGCTCCGTGATCGCCTGCGGCGCGTACCACGCGCGCACGTACTCGCTCGTCGCCCGTCGCCGCGTCCGGAGCGACTCGAGCCGCGCGCACACGTCGCGGAGCTCGTCGCCCAACGATGCGACGTCGTACGGCGCAGTCTTGACGCCGATCAGCAGGCAGTTGAACGCAGCGAGCTCGACGCCGGTTGCATCAAACTCCGACTCGAGCGCCTGCACGAGCGTTGTCCCCGAGCCGGCGAACGGGTCGAGCACGTGCTCGCCGCGCCGGAAATACCGTCCGAGCAGCACCTCGACGAGCTGGGGGATGAACTTCCCGTGATACGGGTGGAGGCGGTGCACGTGCTTCGTGCGCACGTGCTCCGGCAGCGCGCGCTCGGACCACGAAAGCTCGAGGTCGAGCCCGGCGTACAGCTCGTCCTGGGTGACGGCCACGGGCCGTCCCCTTCGCTACCCCGAGAGGAACTCCTCGCGGAAGGGCACGTCCGGCGCCGGGCGCGTGAAGCGCGCGTAGGCCTCCTTCGGGCTCGACGTGTCGGCCTCGACGCCGGCGTCGTGGCGGAGGGCGGTGTCGTCGCGCGGGTAGAGGATCACATCCGGCCCGACGCGGCCGCCGACCGCGAGCACGAGCGACGAGCCGCTCCCGGCGCCGACGATCGCGTGCGCCGTGCCGCGCGGGCAATGGAAGTAGTCCCACTCGCGCAGCGGCACTTCTTGCCCCTCGACAACGAGCAGGCACTCCCCGCGCAGGACGAGGAACCCCTCCTGGTACTCCTCGCGGTGGTACATCGTCATCGACTGGCCCGGCTGCAGCACCGTGAGGTTGATGCCGAACTCGGGGAAGCGCTCGACGTGCTTGTCGAACTCGCTCGTCGCACCGAGCTCGTTCTCCTGCCACCGCGTCTCGCGCACGCTGCGCACCCACCACGTCATCCGAGGAACGCCTCGTCGAAAGGCACGTCCTCGCCGGGACCGAACTTCGCGTACGCAGCGCGCGCATCGTGCTCGTCGTCAGTCGACGCGCCGTAACGAGCCGCGAGCGGCTCCGCCGGATACGTTGCGCCGCCTCCGCCCACGCGGCCGCCGACCGCCAGCACGAGCGCCGGCTCGTCGCCGGCACCGACGATCACGTGCGGCACGTCGACCGGGCAGTGGAAGTAGTCCCATTGCCGCAGCAGTACCGACTCGCCCTCGACGATCAACTCGCACTCGCCCCGCAGGACGAGGAAGCCCTCCTGATGGGGCTCGTAGTGGTACAGCGCCATCGGCTGGCCGCGTCCGAGAACGTTGAGGTTGATCGCGAACTCCTCGCCCGCGTCGTCGTCGCCCTGCAGGAGGTCGCAATACACGCCCATGAGGTTCTCCGTCCACGTCAAATCGCGAGCATTGCGCACCGACCAGTCCGTCATGGCCGGATCCTAGAGTGGCCCCATGCTCTACGCGCTGCTCTTCGTGCCGGCGATCGTGGCGATCGCCTTCGTCGTCCTGCGACCTCGTGCGAAACCGCGCGTACTCGCCGAAGCGGTGCCGCCGGCCGCGACGATCACGGGCGAGGTCGACCCGATCGCTGCGCTCGACGCGCTCCTCACCGAGCTCGAGAGCACGACCGTGCGAATCGGCGGTGCAGACGAGCTCGACGTGCGGGCCGTCGCCGAGCTCGAGCAGCTCGCCGAAAAGCTCGAAGCCGCGGCCGCGTCACTCGAACGCGCCGCCTAGCCGCTCGAGCCGCCGCCCCCGCACCGCGACGACATCGAACGCGACGACGAGCCCGTCGAGGTCCGGCCTCGCTGCGAGCCACGTCTCCGCCGCCCGCCGCACGCGCCGCTGCTTCTCCTCGTCGACGGCTTCGACGGGATCGCCGTAGCGCGGGCCGGTCTTGGATTTCACCTCGACGAACCGGAGCTCGCGGCCGCGACGCGCGATCAGGTCGATCTCGTTCCCGCCCGCCCAGACGTTCGCACCGAGGATCCGCCAGCCGCGCAGCCGGTACCACCGAGCCGCACGCCGTTCTGCATCGTTCACGAGGCCGAGCGTACGCGGCAAAGTCACACGAGGGCGTGGCGCCGGACACACATGTGCCCGGCGCCACGTCAGCGGCTACTTCACAGAGGAATGCCGGCTGACTTCCTCGGCAATCGGCAGCTTCTTGTTGTAGACGACACTGCCGCTCGAGGACATGACCTTCGTGTCGAACGCCATGTTCACGACCATGTTCGCGAACCCTCGCGACATGAACGTCATCACGTCCATGTCGTTGTTGAGGAGGTTGTCGCACCACAGGAACGGATTGTCGACGCAGCCACCATCATCGGTACCGAGGTTCCCCTCGAAGTTACCGACGGTGCCGCCGAAGAGTTCGACCTCGTCGGGCGTCTTGCAGCAATCCTGCCCGGTGAGCACGCCGCTTGCCGGGATCCCGACGTTGTTGAAGCTGATCGCGTCGGTCCCCTGCGGCGAGAAGAACTCGTGGTTCTTCTGGATCGAGGTGAAGTAGTCCACGGCCTCGTCACGTGCGATCAACGACGCCTTGTAGACGCGGTTCGGGAACACCGGCGTGGCACCGCCGAAGAGGTTCGGCGCCGCCGGGTCCAGGACGCCGACGGTGTAGTTCGGCGTCGCCGTGACGTCCGCATCGAGGTCGTAGCCGATGTGACTCAGCTCGTTCGAGCTGAGATTCGCGACGTAGTACTGGGAGCCGAAGAGACCGAGCTCTTCACCGCCGAACCAGATGAAGCGTAACTTGTTCGTCGGCGTGACGTTCTTCATCATCCGCGCGACGTCGAGGATCGTCGCTGAGCCCGAGGCGTTGTCGAGCATGCCGGCGCCGTAGATCGCATCGAGGTGCGCATCGACAACGACGACATGGTTCTTGTCGCCGCCCTTTGACTCGGCGATGACGTTGTAATCGTCCTGGTTCGGCTTGAAGATCGCCGGAACGTTGATGGTCAGCCGCGGCAACGCCGTGTTGTCGTGCACGGCGTTCTGATACTGCGTGAGGAGATCGTTGCCGACCGCGAAGGTCGTGAAGGCGACCGGAATGGGCGGAACAAACGAATTGCCGGCCGCGTCGATGAGGCTGCCCAGCTGCAGCCCCGTCCGGCCCGGGTTGCCCTCGTTGAAGATGATCACGCCTGACGCACCGGCTGCTTCGGCATTTAGCACCTTGACGCCGAAATTGCAGCCCCCGCGCTGGATCAAGGCGATGCGGCCCGAGGTGAAGCCGGCGAAATCGGCCGCGGTACAGCCGCTCGTCGAGCTCGTCAGCGGCGTCGGCGGCAGGACGATCCCCCCTGCAGGCTGCAGATCCGCCGTGGCCGAGTTCAACGACTGCCCCGGCCCCCAGTCCACGTTGAGGACGAAATTCGTCGAGCCCTCGGTCATCGACGGGATTCCCGTGTACGCGTAGTAGTCGAACTTGTACGTCTGGCGCGTGACGGTGTAGCCCCACTGCTTCATGAGGTTTTCCACGTACACGACCGACGCGAGATATCCCGGCTCGCCTGAGTTCCGTGACGGATGCCCGTCGGCAGGACTCAGATTGGCATCGGCGATCGCCTGGAAGTCGACCATGTGCTGGAAGAGGTCAGCCGTCTGGATACACGGCAGCAGCGTGCCCGGCGTGTCGTTCACGCGCGCTTCGCATTGCGCGGAGGTAATTGCGCCGGCATTCGCCGCCACCAATAACGTCGCTCCTGCGACGACGCAGAGCACGAAAAGCCAGAGGTGCACCCGTCGAAACGTCATAGCACCCTCCCCTGTAGATCGGTTTGCGGGATGCTACGAAACGCGGCGCGAGGCCGCTACTGGTAGCAGAGCGCCTGGAACGACAGCCGATGCACCGCCGAGGGCCCGCGCTCACGCACGACCGCAGAATGCGCAGGTGTGATGTAGCCGACGTGCTGCGCGAAGCCGTACGCCGGATAGATCGCGTCGAGCCGGCGCATCAGCCGGTCTCGCGTGACCTTGGCGATGATCGACGCCGCCGCGATCGCGGCGCTCTTCGTGTCGCCGTCGACGACCGCGGTGTGCTCCGGCGCGAGCGGCCCGAGGCGGAAGCCGTCGACGAGGCACGCTTCGGCCGGCGGCGCGAGCGCCTGCAGCATCGCGCGCAGTCCCGCAAGGTTCGACTTGTGCAGCCCGTTGCGGTCGATGTCGCCGGGCGGGATCACGCGCACGGCGACCCTCTCCGCGCAGCCGAGCACCGCATGGAAGAGCTCCTCGCGCTGCTCCTCGCCGCATTGCTTCGAGTCGTTCAAATACGTGAGCGGACGAACGCGGTGCTCCTTCAGGCACGCGTAGTCGAGCAGCACACCCGCGACGACGAGCGGTCCCGCGAGTGAGCCGCGACCTGCTTCGTCCGTCCCTGCGACGTAGCGGGCGCCGAGCTTCCGGTCGAATCTGAGGAGCTTCTGGCCGGTCGCCTTCACGACCGCCGACACTAGCGAAGCTACTGGCCGGAGCCGACCGGCTCTTCCTCGGCCGCCTCAGCGGCTTCGGGCTCGGCCGTCTCAGCCTCGGCCGCCGGCTCCTCGGTCTCCTCGACCGGAGCCTCCTCTTCGACCGGCGCCTCGTCCACAGGCGTCTCGAGCGTCTCCTCGGCCGCCTGCTGCTCCAGCGTGCCGCCGTGCCCGTAGCGCCGCTCGCGCACGCGCGCCTTCTTGCCGACGCGCCCGCGGAGGTAATAGAGCTTCGCGCGGTTCACGTCGCCGACCGCGGTCACCTCGATCTTCTCGATCTTCGGCGAGTGCAGCGGGAACGAGCGCTCGACGCCGACGCCGAAGGACTGCTTGCGGACGGTGAACGTCTCGCGGGCGCCGGAGCCCTGCCGCTTGATGACGATGCCCTCGTAGACCTGGACGCGGCGCCGCTGGCCCTCGATCACCTGGAAGTGGACGCGGACCGTGTCGCCTGCCTTGAACCGGGGCACCTTGCGCAGCTGCGCGCGCTCGATCGACTCGATGACGTTGCTCATGGGAAGAGGGGCCCGGAGAAGGACCGAAGGGGCAGGTTAGCGGAAACCAATGCGAGACGGGGGCCAGTAGACGAAGAACACCTCGCCGATCAGGTCGCTCCTCGGCACCGTTCCCCAGACGCGGGAATCGCACGACTGCGAGCGGTTGTCGCCCATGAAGAAGTAGTGATCCGGGGCGATCCGCGCCCAGCTGCGGGGCGGCTCGTGGTCGCGTCTGTCGGGCGAGATGTACGGCTCGTTCAGCATCTTCCCGTCGATGAAGACGATGCCGTCGCGCTCGCTGACAACCTCGCCGGGGAGGCCGATCAACCGCTTGACGAACGTTCCGCCCGCGCCGCACTTCTGCTCCACCCCGGGCGGCGTCTTGAAGACGATGATCTCGCCGCGCTTCGGATCGCGGAAGTGGTAGACGAAACGGTTCGCGAGCACCCGGTCGGAGCCGCTGAAGAACCCGCCGGCCGCCTCGCACCCCGGCGCCGGCCTCGAGCAGTGGAGCGTCGGCTCCATCGACGACGACGGGATCCGGTACGGGTTGACGATCCACGCCTTGAGTGCGAACACGATGAGGATCGCGCCGCCGATCGTGATGATCCAATCGAGCGCGACGCGAACCTCCCGCGGCAAGCGCGGAAACAAGCGGCCGAGCGGATCTCTCATCGCACGCGCTCGCGGCGCCAGGCTT
Source organism: Gaiellaceae bacterium (assembly GCA_036265735.1). Lineage (GTDB taxonomy): Bacteria > Actinomycetota > Thermoleophilia > Gaiellales > Gaiellaceae > Palsa-739. The sequence goes on along the minus strand of DATAOK010000019.1, from coordinate 17,198 downwards.
CGATCTTCGCGTGATCTCCGGACATGAGCACGTCCGGCACCTTCCAGCCGCGGAACTCTGACGGGCGCGTGTAGTGCGGATACTCGAGCCCGCCGCCGAGCTCAACCGAGAAGCTCTCGAGCTCGCCCGACCCTTCCGCAAGCGCGCCCGGCAGACGCCGAGCGACGGCGTCGAGCAGCACCATCGCCGGCAGGTCGCCGTTCGAGAGGACGTACGGCCCGACCGACACGGAGTCGGTCGCGAGGTGCTCGACGATCCGCTCGTCGAAGCCCTCGAAGCGCGACGACAACAGCGCGATGTGCTCCTCGCGGGCAAGCTCCTCGACAAGCGGCTGCGTCAAGGGCTGTCCCTGCGGCGACAGTGCGATCACGCGCCGGGGACGCGCGTCGACATAGATCGCGTCGAGCGCGGCCGCGACCACGTCGACGCGCAGCACCATCCCGGCGCCGCCGCCGTACGGCTCGTCGTCGACCTGCCCGGCGCGCAGCGGCGTCGTCTCGCGGTAGTTCACGAGGCGTAGCTCCAGCTCGGTGCCGAGCACGCCGGCGATCGGCTGTTGCTCCGTGAGCCACGCAAAGGCATGCGGGACGAGAGTGAAGACGTCGATTCTCATTCGGGCTCGGCGAAGCCTGCCGTGACAACGATTCGCCCGCTCTCGAGGTCCACCTTCCGGACGCAGGCCTCGACGAGAGGGAGCGACAGGCCCGAATCGAGCTCGAGCACGTCGTTCGCAGGGTAGTCGACCACATCCGCGACCCGCCCAAGCACGCGTCCCCCTTCTTCCTCAACCGTCAGCCCGACGAGCTGGAACGCGTAGTACTCGCCCGCGCCGAGGGCCGGCAGCGAGTCGCGCGGCACGGCGAGCGTCGCCCCGCGCGCAACACGCCGCTCGAGCTTGATCACGGGCCGGTTCTGGGAGCCGCGCTTCGACGCGACGATCTTCACCGGCTCGCCGTCGGCGTACAGCGTCGCACCGGACGCGAACGTCTCCGCGCGCTCGCTCGGCCCTTCCACGAAGAACGAGCCGTCGAGGCCGTGCGGCTTGCCGACACGGCCAACGGGGACGAGCTCAGAGTCCACGCTCGGTAAAGAGCGACAGCGCCTCTTCCCGCGAGGGCCCGCCGAGTGCCGCACCGGCGTACTCCGTGCGGCGGTGCTCGAGATCGAGCAGCCAGTACGCGCCGGGCTCGTCCTCGTACGGCATGCCGACGCTGCCCGAGTTGATCACGCGCTTCCCGGCGATCGTTCGCTCGAACTGCATGTGCGTGTGCCCGCACACAACGACGGCCGCATCGACTCCTTCGAAGATCGGGATCAGGGGCGCGTCCGGCGTCCGCTCGGTGAAGATGTCGACGTCGTTGCGCGGCGTCGCATGGCAATACAAAACGTCGCCGATCTGCACGGTAGGCGGGTTCGCATACAGGAACGCGATCTGCTCGTCGGTCAGCGCTGCCCGCGTCGCATCGAGCGCACCCTCCGGCGCGAGCCCCGGCTCGCCGGGCGTCAGCTCACGGTCCGCGTTGCCGCGAAGCCAACGCACGCGGTCGCCGAGCCCGCGCAACCGCTCGAGCGTCTCCGACGGCTGCGCGCCGCCCGCGACGACGTCGCCGCCGACGACGATCGTCGCGCCGTCGGGGATCTCTGCAAGCACCGCTTCGAGCGCCGGCAGGTTGCCGTGCACGTCGTAGAGCGCGGCAACCGGCATCAGCCGACGATGTCGAGCTGCAACCGGCGTCCCGCGTTCGGCCCGCCCGCGCGCACGAGCGTGCGCAGCGCGCGTGCGATGCGGCCTTGCCGTCCGATCACCTTGCCGACGTCGCCCTCGGCGACGTGCAGCCGGAAGACGAGCGATCCGTCGTCCCCGTCGACCTGCTCGACGCGCACGGCGTCCGGCTCGTCGACGAGCCGGCGCGCGAGCTCCGCGAGCAGCTCGGCCATGACCTACTTGATGCCTTTTGCCTTCAGGAGCTTCGAGACCGGCTCCGTCGGCTGCGCGCCCTTCTGCAGCCAGCCCCGGACCTTCTCCTCGTCGAACTCGATGAGGGACGGCTCGGTCTGCGGGTTGTAGCGGCCGACGATCTCGATGAACTTGCCGTCGCGCGGGGAGCGCGAGTCGGCGGCGACGACGCGGTAGATCGGGTTCTTCTTCGAGCCGATCCGCGTCAGCCTGAGCTTCACTGCCATTCGTTACCTCTTCGCTTTCTTTTTCCGTTTACTGGAGGACTTGCGAGTCGCGCTCGGGCGCGGCTTGCCGCTCGGCATGGTAGGTGCTGCGCCCGGGAGAGACGGCATCTTGCCGGATCCCATCGCCTTCATCATCTTCGCCATCTGCTTTCGGCCCTCGATCAGCTGGTTCACCTGCTCGACCGTCGTGCCGCTGCCGGCCGCGATCCGCTTGCGGCGTGAGCCGTCGATCACGTGCGGGACGCGCCGCTCCTGCGGTGTCATCGAGAGGATGATCGCCTCGACCTGGGCGAGCTGGCGCTCGTCCACCTGGTCGAGCCCCTCGAGTTGCTTGCCGAGCCCCGGGATCATCTTCAGGACCCCCTGGAGCGGCCCCATCCGGCGGAGCATCTTGTAGCTCTTCAGGAAGTCGTCGAACGAGAACTCGCCCTGCATCATGCGGCGCTCGAGCTCTTCCTTGTCGTCGTCGGCAATCGACGCTTCGGCGCGCTCAATCAGCGTGAGCACGTCGCCCATGCCGAGGATCCGACCTGCCATGCGATCCGGGTGGAACCACTCGAGCGCGTCGAGCTTCTCTCCGACCGACGCGAGCTTGATCGGCTTGCCGGTGACGGCCTTGACCGAGAGCGCCGCACCGCCGCGTGCATCGCCGTCGAGCTTCGTCATGACGACGCCGTCGAAGTCGATGCGCTCCTGGAACGCCTTCGCGACGTTCACAGCTTCCTGACCGGTCATTGCGTCGAGCACGAGCAGCACGTTCGTCGGCTTCGCCTCGCGGCGCACCGCGGCGAGCTCGTCCATCAACGCCTCGTCGACGTGCAAGCGTCCGGCCGTGTCGAGGATGACGACGTCGCGTCCATCCTCGCGCGCACGCTCGATCCCGTCGTGCACCGCCCGCACGGGGTCCTTGCGCTCGTCCGCGTAGACCGGCACGTCGACCTGAGCTCCGAGCTGGATCAGCTGGTCGACCGCGGCGGGGCGCTGCAGGTCGGCGGCGACGAGCGCCGGCTTGCGGCCGTCGTTCTTGAGCAGCAGCGCAAGCTTGCCCGCCGCCGTCGTCTTGCCCGAGCCCTGCAGTCCCGCTAGGAGGATCGTCGTCGGAGGACGCTGCGAGAACGCGATCTGCGACGAGCCGGAGCCCATCAGCTCCGTGAGCTCCTCGTGCACGATCTTCACGACCTGCTGGCCCGGCGTCAGGCTCTTCTGCACGTCGGCACCGATCGCACGCTCGCGCACCTGCGCGACGAATTGCTTCACGACATCGAAGTTGACGTCCGCTTCGAGCAGGGCGAGACGCACCTCGCGCATTGCGCGCGAGATCGCCTCGTCGTCGAGCGTTCCGCGCCCTTTCAGGTCGCCGAGCGCGCTCTGGAGCTTGTCCGCGAGGGCGTCGAACATCGGCCGCTCAGTGTAGGGATAGGCGGAGCGGCCTCGTTCGTATTCTCGGTGGATGGAGACGGACGCGGACCTTGTCCTTGCCGCACGGCGCGGTTCCCGTGAAGCCTTCGGGCGGATCTTCGACCGCTACTGGCCGCGGGTCTGGCGGGCCGCCTACTCGACGACCGGTGAGCGCGAGCTGGCGAACGACGCTGCGCAGGACGCCTTCCTCCAGGCCGCGTCCGCTCTCCACCGCTTCGACCCGAGCCGCGCGCTCGAGCCGTGGCTCGTGCGGATCGCGATCAACCGCTCGCTCGATCTCGTCCGGGTCCGGCGGCGGTTCGTCTCCGAGGACTCAGCGGACGAGCGGTTCGGCTTCGACGAGCCGCTCCCCGACGACGAGCTGCACGAAGCGCTGACGCGCCTCGGCCCCGAGCGGCGGGCGGTGATCGCATTGCACTACTGGCTCGACTACACAACTCCCGAGATCGCGGAGGTGCTCGGCGTGCCGTTGGGGACGGTCAACTCCCGGCTGGCCCGTGCGCTCCGTGACCTGCGACTCCACTTGGAGGCGAAACGCAATGTCTGATGAGACCGAACGGCGCCTGCGCTCCGCCGGTGTCCACCTTCCCGGCCCGAGCGACAGCGACACGATCGAGGCGCGCGAGCGCTTCCTCGCAGCGGCAGTTCCCTCGCGCACGCCGCGACGCATGCGCCGGCGCAGCCTTGCGCTCGCGTTCGCGGCGGCACTCGTCGTTGCCGGAGCGTTCGGAGTCGGCTTTGCCGTTGCATCGGGGAAGTCCACCAAGACGACGACGCGCATCGTGCACGTGAAGGCCGCGCTCAACGCCGGGCCGGGCTTCCTGCCCGCGGCCGACTGGGACACAGCGTCGACCGGTGTGGCACCCGTCGCGGCGGCGATCGCCGCGAACGTTCCGCTCGCCGCACGGGACCGGCAGCTGACGGGGCCGCCGGTGAAGACGGCGCGAGCGCTTGGACCCAACGGCGTCCTCTTCTATGCAACGTTCATGCCGACGAATCCCGCAGAGCGCCTGCCCGTCTCGCTGCTGCCGTTGCAGCTCGGGAGCGCGAAGGGCACCGGGAGAACACGAACGGTGCACGTGCGCGTCGCGGCGTACGACGTCAACGTCCAGATCACATTCGGCACTGCACATCCTTCAGCGAGCGCGCTCGTCGCAGCGCGCGAAGAGCTCGGACGTCTCGTGGTGCCGTCGTGCCCCGCGGCGCTCAGGCTGACGGCGGCCGACGCAGCGATCGCAAAGGCGTTCGTGCTCGGCTGGCTCCCAGCGCACTACGCAGGTGCCCCGGGAGACATCGCAGGGGCGACAGCGACGGCCGCCCCCGGTGCGAGCGCGCCGCGCCACGGCCAGGCCGCGGTCGACTGCGGCCGCACCGTCGCCGACCGGAGCGTCGAGGTCGACGTCACGCTGCCGAAGCTCGCCAAGGTGAGCGCGAGCCTCTCGGAGCTGACGTACTTCGTCGCCCGGACGGGCAGCGGCTGGCAGGTCTGGATGCGGGCACGCTGAACCCCGGGGCCTGGCCCCGGGGTTCGATTCGAGCAACACTGTCGGGATGACCGGCGCCGCCGCCGCTCGCAAGACGGTCACGATCCTCTTCTGCGACCTCGTCGGGTCGACGACGCTCGGGGAAGCACTCGACGCGGAGCCGCTCCGAGACGTCCTCGGACGCTGGCACGACGCGATGCGCGTGCCGGTCGAGCGTCACGGCGGCACGGTAGAGAAATTCATCGGCGACGCGGTCATGGCCGTCTTCGGCGTGCCGCACGTCCACGAGGACGACGCCCTGCGCGCGGTGCAGTCGGCGGTCCAGATGCGCGAGGAGCTCAAGCACCTGAACGACGAGCTCACCGCAGAAGGCCGGTCGCCGCTCGGCATCCGCGTCGGCATCACGAGCGGCGAGGTCGTCGCAGGTGCGGGCGCGGAGACGCTCGTGACCGGCGACGCCGTCAACACGGCGAAGCGGCTCGAAGAGGCCGCGAGGACGAACGAGATCCTGATCGGCGAGCCGACGCGCTTGCTCGTCGAGCACGCGGTGCTGCTCGAGCCGGCGGATGCGGTCGAGGCGAAAGGGAAGTCGCAGCCGGTCGGCGCGTGGCGTGTGCTCGCAACGATTGCGGGCGCCGGCTCTTTCGCCCGCAGGCTCGACGCGCCGTTGATCGGCCGCGTCGAAGAGCTCGCGCTCCTCGCGTCCGAGCTCGACACCTCGGTGCGCGAACGCGCCTGCCGCGTCGTCACGGTCTACGGCGACGCCGGCATCGGCAAGTCGCGCCTCGCCACCGAGCTCGCTGCGCAAGCCCGCGAGCGCGTGCGCGTGCTCTCCGCCCGGTGCGTCCCCTACGGCGACGGCATCACGTTCCTGCCGCTCCGCGACCTCGTGCGCTCGGCCGGCGGTCGCGATGCCGTCCGGGCGAGCGTTGCGGGCGAGCCCGACGGGGATCTCGTCGCGGACAGGCTCGAGGACGCGAGCGCGTCCGCGGAGGAGACGATGTGGGCAGTTCGGCGCCTGCTCGAGACGCTTGCGCGCGAGCGGCCGTTGCTCGTCTGGCTCGAAGACGTGCACTGGGCCGCGCCGACGTTCCTCGACCTGCTCGAGTACGTCGCGGCCTGGAGCCAAGACGCACCGATCATGCTGCTCTGCCTCGCGCGTCCGGAGCTGCTCGACGCGCGGCCCCGCTGGCCCGGCGCCTCGCTCGTGCTCGAGCCGCTCGACGCACACGAGGCGGAGGCGCTCCTCGACGCGCTCGACGCCGAGTGGCCGCTGACGCCCGAGCTCCGCGCGCAGGTCGCCGAGGCCGCAGAGGGCAACCCGCTGTTCGTCGAGCAGATGGTCGCGATGCTCTCCGACGCGGGGACGATGGGCATCACGGTGCCGCCGACGATTCAGGCGCTCCTCTCGGCGAGGCTCGACCGGCTGGAGACCGTCGAACGTTCCGTGCTCGAGCGCGCGGCCGTCGCCGGACGGGAGTTCTCGCGTGCCGCGATTGCCGTGCTGTCGCCTCCGGACGAGCAGACCGAGATCGGAGCGACGCTCCTCTCGCTCGTGCGGCGCGAGCTGCTGCGGCCGGGGCGCGCGCGGGAACCGGGCATCGACGCGCTCCGTTTCGGCCACGCGCTCATTCGCGATGCGGCCTACGCCGCGATCCCGAAGACGTCGCGAGCGGTGCTCCATGCGCGCTTCGCCGACTGGCTCGCCTCGAGCGGCAAGGAGGACGAGCTCGTCGCGTATCACCTCGAGCAGGCGTACCACTGCACCGTCGAGCTAGGTACACCCGACGCGACGCTTGGAGAGCGGGCGGCGAAGCTGCTGGCCGCGGCCGGAAGCCGCGCGCACGGACGCGACGACATGCCGGCCGCGGCGAACCTGCTCGAACGCGCACTCGCGCTCGGCGACCTCGGCGCCGACCGCGGCGAGCTGTTGCGCGAGCTCGCGAGCGCACGGTGGAGGCTCGGGAACCCCGACGCAGCAGACACGCTCGCCGACGCGATCTGCCATGCGGAGGCAGCGGGAGACGTGCGGCTCGAATGGCTCTGCCGGCTCGAAGGTGCGGCGCGCCGGAAGATGCTGCGCGGCGGCGACGACGACCTCGTCGCGGTCGCCAATCACGCGATCGAGGTGTTCGCAGAGCTCGGCGACGACGCAGGCCTGGCCCGCGCCTGGCGCCGGCTTGCGCTTGCGTCCCTCGGCGAGTGGCGGTACGCCGACGCGGCGGCGCAGGCCGAGCGAGCGCTGGAGCACGCGAAGCAGGCGGGCGACCGCTCGGACGACGTCGCGCTCGCGGACACGTACTGCACCGCGCTCTACTACGGGCCCGAGCCGGCCGCGGCCGCGGCACAGCGCTGCCGGGATCTCCTCGACAGCTTCGGGGCCGACCGCATGGTGCGCGCCGTGATCGTCAGCTCGCTCGCGCCGCTCGAGGCGATGCAGGGCGCATTCGACCAGGCGCGTGCGCATGTCGAGGAAGCGGCGGAGATCTTCGACGAGCTCGGTGCGCGTATGGCGCGCGCAGGGCTCGCCGAGGTGAGCGCGGACATCGAGCGGCTTGCCGGTGATCTCAACGCCGCCGAGGACGAGCTTCGGTTCGCCATCTCGGTGTTTCACGAAGCGGGCTCACCTGCGCTCGCCGCGTTGCGGTCGGCGAACCTCGTCGGCGTGCTCGTCGAGCAGAAGCGCCTGGCCGAAGCTGAAAAGGTGCTCGCCGACCTGGACACAGCAATTCGCGACGACGACATCGACGGCTCTGTCGCGCATCGGGTCGCGACGGCGCACGTCGCGCTCGCCCGCGGCCGGCTCGACAACGCCCGGCAGCTGGCCGACGAGGCGCTCGATGCGCTCCGAGGCAGCGATGCGCTCTCGATCCGAGCCGAAGTGCTCGCCCTCCGCGCTGCGGCAACAGGCGAACAGCCCGATGAGGCGATCGCCGTCCACGATCAAAAGGGAAACGTCGCGGCGGCGGCGCGCCTGCGCGGGGTGGTCAACGCGCGGGCGGCACGGTAACGTCGCGGGTCACGCGACCAGGAGGATCCGATGGCGGTAAGCAAGCCACGTCCAGTGACCGGAAGATGGACTCCCCCGAAGGGCGAGCACGTCCGCTTCTCGCATTCGGACGGGTTCAATGCAGCGCTCGACCGTGCGCTGGCGAAGACGCACTGGAAGGACGGCGGCCCTGACTTCAAGGACGTGCGGGTCGAGTTCTCCGCGACCGTGCACGTCGTCAATCCTGGCTCGATCGTCGAGTACTGCGTGCGGCTGGTCCCGCCGGGCCCCTAGACGAGATCCACGACGCGCCTCCGTGGGTAGAACCGGAGGATGCGTCTCGCACTCGCAGTCGTTGCGGTAACAGCCGTCGCGACGTCAGCCGCGCACGCAGGTGTGCGCACGCTGACGTTCACGTACCGGTCGTCCGCCGGCCCCGAGGCGACGGCGTATCTCGTGCTGCCGTCGTGGTACGGGCCGACGCGTCACCCGCCGGTGCCGTTCGTGATCTCACCGCACGGGCGCGGCGTCAGCGGGCGCTACAACCTACGCTTCTGGGGCGCGATCGCGGGTCGCGGCCCGTTCATCGTCGTCTCGCCTGACGGCCACGGACGCAGGCTGCCGTTCTACTCGTGGGGCTGGCGGGGACAGATCGACGACCTCGCGCGGATGCCGCAGCTTGCGCGCGCCGCTTTCCCGTGGCTGCGAATTGCGCCGAACCGCGTGTATGCAATCGGCGACAGCATGGGAGCGCAAGAAGTCCTGCTGCTCGCCGCCCGGCACGACATCAGGCTCGCGGGCGTCGCTGCGTTCGATCCGGTGAGCGACATGGCGGCGCGCTACGGCGCTTGGAGCGTGACCTCCGGCGAGCAACAGCTGCCTGCGCTTGCACGCATCGAATTCGGCGGCACGCCCACCGGCGCGCCCGCGCTGTACGCCGCACGCAGCCCGATCGACCTCGTCGGCGCGATCGCGCGCAGCCGCGTGCCGATTCAGCTCTGGTGGAGTAGGCGCGACGCGGTGATCACCGACCAGCACGTTCAGTCGGCGCGTTTCTACGCACGCCTGGTCGCACTCGGGGCGCGCGTGCGTCGTGTCGTCGGCGACTGGGCGCACGGTCACGCGATGCACCCGCAGACGCACCTGCCCGCCGCGCTCGCGTGCTTCGGACTGATCCCGTCGGGCGGCGTGCGCGTGCCGTTCGGCAGTGCGTTCTGTACTAGCCGCTGACGAGCGCACGCGCGAAGTCGTTCGCGTCGAACGGGCGCAGATCGTCCAGTTGCTCGCCGACGCCGATCAGCTTGACAGGCAGGCCGAGCTCGTACGCGATCGGGATCGCGACGCCGCCCTTCGCGGAGCCGTCGAGCTTCGTCAGCGCAACGCCGGTGACGCCTGCAGCCTCTTTGAAGAGTTTCGCCTGCTGCACGCCGTTCTGCCCCGTCGTCGCGTCGACGACGAGCAGCGTCTCGTGCGGTGCGCCCGGCAGCTTGTTCTCGATGACGCGCCGCACCTTCGCGAGCTCCTCCATCAAGTTCGTCTGCGTGTGCAGCCTGCCGGCCGTGTCGACGATCACGACATCGCGTCCTCGCGCCTGCGCAGCGTCGATCGCGTCGTACGCGACCGCGGCAGGGTCACCGCCACGCTCGCTGCCGACGAAATCCGCCCCCGCGCGCTGCGCCCAGATCTCGAGCTGCTCCTCGGCAGCGGCGCGGAACGTGTCGGCGGCGGCGACGACGACGGAGTGCTTGTGCTCTGCGAGGCGCGAGGCGAGCTTGCCGATCGTCGTCGTCTTCCCCGTGCCGTTCACGCCGACGACGAGGATCACCGTCGGACGGTGCTCGACGTCGAGCGTCGGCGGCTCCCCGAAGAGCTTCGCGACCTCTTCTGCGAGCGCTTCGTTGAGGTTTGCGAGCTCGCCCCGCAGCTCGAGCCGTTGCACGAGCTCGGCCGTCGCCGGGACGCCGACGTCCCCCATGATCAACGCCTCCTCGAGGCGCTCCCAGTCCGCGTCGTTGCCCGGATCGAATGCGGCGGCAGCGAGCTCGCCCGTCAACGCGCGGCGAGACTTCGACAGCGAGTCGCGCAGCCGCGCGAACATGCCGCCGCGCTCCGCGTCTGCGCCGGCGCCGTCGTCCGACTCGCCGAGAAGTTGCGCCCAGCTCCGTGCCATCCCGCGGCACGGTAACGATCAGCCGAGCGGCAGCAGCGCCCCTTCGTGCTCGAGCAGGAACCGCTTCACGTGCAGTCCGCCGCCGAAGCCGGTGAGTGAGCCGTCCGCGCCGATCACGCGATGGCACGGCAGGACGAGCGGCACCGGATTCTGGCCGTTCGCGGCGCCGACCGCGCGCGCCGCGTCGGGGCCGAGACCGAGCCGGCGTGCCTGCTCGCCGTAGCTCACGGTCTGCCCGTACGGGATCGTCGCGAGCGCAAGCCAGCACTGCCGCTGGAACTCGGTCCCGTCGAGGTCGAGCGGCAGGTCGAAATCGATCAGCTCGCCCGCGAAGTACGCGTCGAGCTGCTCCACCGCCTCGTCGAGGACCGAACAAGACTCAACCGTCTTCGCCGGCCGCGCGTGGAAGCGCACACCGCTGAGACCTGCGTCCGAGCCGACGAGCCCGAGCCTGCCGATCGGCGACTCAATCGTGCGCGCGGCCATCAGGCAGCCGAGACGGCTTCCGCCTCGTCACGCGGCAGCCGCCGAGAGACGATCTGCGACACGCCGTCGCCGCCCATCGTGACGCCGTACAGGATGTCGGCCGCTTCCATCGTGCGCTTCTGATGCGTGATGACGACGAACTGCGCGCGATCCGAGTACTGGCGCAGGAGCGCGACGAACCGCCCGATGTTCGTGTCGTCCAGCGCAGCCTCGACCTCGTCGAGCAAGTAGAACGGGCACGGTCGCGCGAGGAACAGCGCGAACAGGAACGAGATCGCGCCGAGCGCCTTCTCACCGCCGGAGAGCAGCGACAGGCGCTGCACCTTCTTGCCGACCGGGCGGAGATGCACCTCGATGCCGGGCTGCGACTCTTCGTCCTCCGGCTCGATCAGCTGCAGCCGGCCTTCGCCGCCCGGGAAGAGCGTCGCCGCGACCTCGGCGAAGTTGGCCTGCACCGCGTCGAACGTCTCGGTGAAGCGTCGTTCAACCGTCTCCGCGAGCTCGGTGCGCAGCTTCTCGAGCTCGGTGAGGCTCCCCTCGAGATCCTTGCGCTGCGTCGTCAGCTCTTCGAGCCGCGCCTTCTCCGCGTCGTATTCCTCTTTGGCGAGCGGATTCACTTGGCCGAGCGACTCACGCCGGCGCTCGAGACGCTCCGCGCGCTCTGCAAGCTCGTCGCGGTCATCGCCCTCCGCGCGCTCGTCGGTGCCTGCATGGTCGAGCCTGCGCCGCGCCTCGTCCGCCTCTGCCTCGATGCGCGCGACCTCGACGTCGATCGTGGACACGCCGGCCGACGCGTTTGTCAGATCCTGGCGGAGCTCGACCTCGGCCGCGCCGAGCCGGCGCAGCTCTTCGCCGAGCGTGCCCGTGCGTGCACCGCCGGCGTCGACGCGTGCGCGGAGCGGCGCTTCGAAGCGGTTTGCAGCATCGACCGCGCCGCCGAGGACAACGTCGAGGCGTTCTGCTCCGGCGAGGACGCGCGCCAGCTGGTGCGGGCGGGCTCGGCGGCGCCCGGCGCGGACCGCTGCGTCGATGCGCGCCGCTTCGGCTGCGCGGGAGTGGTCGTTGAGCGTTGCTGCTTCGGAGGCTGCGACGTCGGCTTCGGCGACGAGCGTGCGCGCCTGCATGCGGAGCGTCTCCGCATCGAGAGCGGGGTCAGACACCTCGCTGCGCGAGGAGTCAGACCCCAGGCGCGTGAGGTCGCGGTCGGCGGCGGTCATGCCCTCGGCATGTGCGGCGACTGCGCGTCGCAGCGACGACTCGGTCTCGCCGAGCCCGCGCAGCTGCAGGCCGATCGCGGCCGTGCGCTCCGCGCCGGCCTCGCCGCGCGCGCGGAGCGGCGCTTCGACGACGTCGACGGCCCGGTCCAGCGCGTCGAGCGCGCGCTCGAGTCGCGACGCGGCCGCGAGGAGCGACTTGAGCGTGTCGAGGTCGGCGCGGCGGATATGCAAACGAGGCGCCGCCGCCGCGAATGCTGCTTCTGCTTTCACGGCCTGTTGCTCGGCGACCTCCGCCGCGCGCTCTGCAACGCGCGACTGCTCGGCAAGCGACGTCGCCTCTGCCGCGAGCGCGACGCGGCGCGCTTCGAGCTCGAGCAGCACTGCCTCCGCCGTCTCCCCGGCGAACCAGAGCTCGCCGCGCTGCGGGTCGTAGCCATAGCCCTCGCGCGTGACCGACGGCACGGTGACGTCGAGCAGCTCGGCGCGCTCGACGACCGGCAGCTCGGCGACGAGCTCGCGCGGATCGCGGCCTGCGAGGACGCGGAGCGAGCCGAGCCCGGCCGCCGCCGCCTTCTCGAGCAGCTCGAGCGCAGCCCGCGCGGTCGGGGCGACGAGTGCGGACGCGCGCGAGCCGAGCGCCGCTGCAACAGCGCGCTCTGTTCCCGGCTCGATCTCGAGCAGCGACAGCGCGAGGCGCTCGCCTTGCTCCGCGAGCGCGCGTGCGGCGGGCGGGATCCCCTCGCGTTCGGCAAGCGAGCGCTCGAGCGTCGCGAGCCGCTCATGCGCAGTCAGCGTTCGCTCCGCGAGCGTGTCGCGCGCATGTGCGGCCTCGCGTGCGGCGGCGCGTGCATAGAGCGCCTGCTGCTCGAGCTCCTCCGGCGACGGACCGGGACGCGCAGCGTCGGCCTCGGCGTCGGCAAGCTCACTACGCAGGCGCGCGATCATGCGCGTCGCCGTCTCGCGCTGGACCGCGAGCCGCGCAGCGCGGCTGCGCAGCTCATAGGAGACCGACAACGCGGCCTCGCGCTCGCCGGCTGCGCCGGTCAGCTCCTTCTCGATCTCCGCGCGCTCCGCGAGCAGCTCGTCGAGCTGCTGCTGCGCTGCGTCATGCAACGCGCGTTCCGCCGCGACGAGACGCGCGAGCACCTGGCGCGCACGCTCGAAGCGTGCCTCGCGTTCGACAGCCGCGGCTCGCGCAGCCTCCGATGCCGCCGCTGCGGCCCGCTCGAGCTCCGCGACCTCGACCGTCGGGTCGCCGGCATCCGACTCCGCATCCGCAAGCTCGCCGCGGACGCTCTCGAGCAGCGCGGTCGCAGACTCGCGGCGGAGCGCGATCCGCTCGGCGGCACTGCGCAGCCGGTACAGCGCCTGCATCGCCTGCTCGCGCTTCCCGGCGGCGTCGGCGAGCTCCTGCTCCGCCCCGCCGCGTTCCGCGAGCACGGCCTCGAGCTTCTCCTCGGCCGCGCGTCGCGCGAGCTGCGCCGTCGTCTTGCGCTCCGCCGCCTCTGCAAGCCGCTCGTCGAGCGACGCGAGATCGAGCTCGGCAATTCGTGCCCGCAGCGTCGCGATCTCACCGCGCAGCTTCTCCGCCCGCTCGGCCGCGGTCGCCTGCAGCGCGAGCGGACGCAGGCGCTTCCGCACTTCTTCCTCGAGGTCGCGCGCACGCTCGACCTGCGTCGAGACCCGCGCGAGCTTCAGCTCCGCGCGATGCTTGCGCGCCTTGAAGCGGCCGAGCCCGGCGGCCTCCTCGATCAGCGCGCGCCGCTCTTCAGGCTTCGACGCGAGGATCGCCTCGACCTTGCCCTGCCCGATGATCGAGTGCATGCCCTGGCCGAGCCCGAGGTCGGCGAGCAGCTCGACGAGATCCATCCGGCGGACGGCCGTCTTGTTCACGAGGTACTGGCCCTCGCCGCCGCGGTGAAGCCGGCGCGTGATCGCAAGCTCTGCGTAGTCGACGTCGATGCCGCGATCCGAGTTGTCGAACAGGAGCTCGACCTCGCAGAAGTCCGCCGGGCCGCGGTTCGCGGCGCCGGCAAACAACACGTCGTCGGGCTTCTCGGCACGCAACTCGCTCGGGCTGAGCGAGCCCGCCGCCCAGCGGATCGCGTCGGCGACATTCGACTTCCCGGAGCCGTTCGGGCCGACGATCACGCCGACGCCCGGCTCGAGGCGCACCTCGACGGTGTCCGGGAAGGACTTGAAGCCACGCAGCTTGACGGCGCGGAGATGCACCGGGGCGCAGGCTAGCTTGCGCCCCGGCTGGAGAAGACGTCCGCCCTACGCCGTCGCAGTGGCCACGAGCAGCTCGCAGGGCCCGACGAAGCCTTCCGGCCCCTCGAACTGGCCCAGCGCCTCCTCGATCTCCGCCCAGGCCTCGGCCTGCCCGGCCGCGTCCAAGCCGGCCAGCATCTGGTGGAGCGCCCCGAACGACTCGCGCTCGAGGCGGGTGCACTCCACAGCACTCGAGAGCCGCAGCGGCGCCGCCACGCGCTCAACGCTCACGTCGTGAAAGCCCGCGTCGTCGAGCTGCGCACCGATGCCGGTGGCGCTGAACGGCCCGGGCAGCCCGGGCGCCGGCGGCGGCAGCTCCGCCCGGCGGCGGATGATCCCGATCGGCACCGAGAAGAAGCCGTTCGCCTCGGCTTCGGCAAAGACGATCGCGCCGAAGCGGCCGCCCGGGCGGAGCGCGCGGTGCTGCTCCGCGAGCGCCCGCGGCTTGTCCGGGAAGTACATGATCCCGAGCCGCGAGATGACGGCGTCGAACGTCCCCGGCTCGACGTCGAGCGCTTCGCCGTCGAGGACGCGCGTCGCGACGCGCTCGAGGCCGGCCCGCCGTGCCTCGGCGGCCGCGTACGCGAGGATCGCCTCGGAGATGTCCGTCGCGAGCACCGTCGCGCCGCGGTGCGCGGCCGCGAGTGTCTGCCCGCCCGAGCCGGCGGCGACGTCGAGCACGCGCGTGCCCTCACCCACCTCCGTGAGGTCGAGCATCCGCTCGGTCGCCGGCCCGAGCCAGTCCTCGAACGTCGGGTCCCACCGGTGCCACGCCTCGGCGGCGTCCTGCCACTGCTCCCGCGTCGTCTGCTTGTAGACCGTCGCGTCGAATGTTGGAGTCGCCATCTCAGACCTCCTCGATCCACCCGAGGAGATCCTCACGCGCGACCTTGTCGTAGAGCTCGGGATGGTCGGTGCGCATGTGCTCGCGGGCGCCGTCGACGACCTCGTCGTCGGTCGTGCCGCGGATGACCTTCCCGCACTCACAGGTGATCTGCTTCGCCATCACGGATCTCCTTCGGTCGGTTGACGTCCGCGTTGTACGACAGTCGCCTTGGGACTATGTTGGCGTTGCGTTGGCACGCGTCAAGGTCCAGCTCTGCGGGTCGCTGGCGATCATCGTCGACGGCCGACGCGTCGAGTCGGAGTTGCCGGGACGGCAGGGCCGGTTGCTCTTCGCGTTCCTCACGCTCAACCGGCTGCGCACGCTCGAGCGCGGCGAGGTGCTCTGTGCGCTGTGGCCGGACGGGCACGACGGCGGCCTCGCGCCGCTCCTGTCGAAGCTCCGCCGTGTCGTCCCGCTCGACGGCATGCGGCTCGACGACGCTCACGTCGACGTCGAGGCGGCGATCGATGCGTTGCACCGGGCCGAGTCGGCGCTCGCGCAGGCCGAGCCGCATCGTGCGTGGGGGCCGTCGCAGGTCGCGCTCTTCACGTCCGCGCGTCCACTGCTCGGCGGCGAGGACGCGGCGTGGCTCGACGACGAGCGGCGCCGGCTCGACGATGTGCATGTGCGCGCGCTCGAGGCGTACGCATCCGCGACGCTCGCGATCGGCGGCACGGAGCTGCCGGCGGCGGTTCGCGCCGGCCGAGAGCTGACGCGGCGCGAGCCCTTCCGCGAGTCCGGCTGGCGGATCCTCATGCAGGCACTCGCAGCTGAAGGGAACACCGCCGAGGCGCTGCACGCCTACGACCGGCTGCGCGTGCTGCTGCGCGAGGAGCTCGGCGTCGCACCGAGCACGCCGACGCAGGAAATGCACAGAGCCTTGCTCGGGTAGCGCTCGAGACCGCACACACGCATCGCTCCCGTCCGCGAACGCGGACGGGACTTCAGGGGTCTTGCGCTAACCCGTCAGCCTGCTCAAGGCTTCTCGCGCGGCTTCCTGCTCGGCCGCTTTCTTCGAGTTGCCCTCCCCCACGCCGAGCTGTTCCCCGTCGACGACGGCGGCGCAGGTGAAGTGCCGCTCGTGCGGCGGCCCTTCCGCAGAGAGCACCGAGTACGCGACCTGACGGCCGCTGCGCGCGAGCGCTTCCTGCAGCTCCGTCTTGTGGTCGACATGCGTCGTCAGCGCGTAGTCGATCCGCGCAGCGAAGGCACCGACCACTGCGTCCTCGATCTTTGCGAACCCGTGCTCGAGGAAGAGCGCGCCGAGCACCGCTTCGAGCAGCGCGGCGAGCACGTTGCGGTTCTTTGCGAGCCGCTCGATCTCCTCCGCCTGCAGGCCGGCGGCGGCGTGCCGGCCGAGCCGCTTGCCGAGATCGAGCTCGCGCGCGACCACGGCGCAGCTCGCACGCGAGACGACGTGCGAGCGGATCTTCGCGAGCCGTCCCTCCGAGAACTCGGGATAGCGGTCGTACAGCTCGTGCGCGATGGCGAGCTCCAGCACGCTGTCGCCGAGGAACTCGAGTCGCTCATACGACTCGGTGCGATCGCTCGCCCACGACGAGTGCGTGAACGCCGTCGCCGCCCGTTCGGACGGCAACGCCTCGATCAGCGCGCCGAGCGGCTCGCTACTGGTGTGACGAGACGTAGTCGACAGCCTGGCCGACAGTCGTGATCTTCTGGGCGTCCTCGTCCGAGATCTTGATCCCGAACTGGTCCTCGAGCTCCATGATCAGCTCGACGAGGTCGAGCGAGTCGGCGTCGAGATCCTCCTGAAACGACGCCTCTTCCGTGATGTCGGATTCCTCGATCCCGAGCTGCTCGGTCAGGACTTCCTTGACCCGCTCGAAGACTTCCTCGCGCGACGCTGCCATGTCACCTCATCAAAGGTCGTGGGTTAGGGCCGTGGCCGATAAGCGCGCCGATCATACAACCTCGGTCCGCTGGGGCAGGCTTGCAGCGAGCCTCCCGACGACGTCGTGCTCGACGCCGCGCGCGGCGAGCCGGACGGCGTTCGCGATCGCGGTGCGCGACGAGTTCCCGTGCGCGACCACGGCAAGCCCGCGCAGGCCGAGGAGGTACGCGCCGCCGTAGG
>DATAOK010000018.1:0-26532 GCA_036265735.1 Gaiellaceae bacterium | reverse complement strand
CGGCGCCCCCCCGGAGAACCGCGCCGCCGAAGGCGGCGCTGGTCGTCTTCGCCTGTGGCTGGAACGCGGTGAGTCCGGTTACTGGCTGCGTGATGCGGCGACCGGCGAAGCCGTGCGCTGGGATGACGCGCGGTTGCGCGTGGTGAAGCTCGCCGGCGCCTCGTATCGCCTGGACGAGTTGCAGAACGACGCGTTCACGCCGGGGCGGCGGCTTGCGCTCGTCCGCGAGCCGCAGAACGAGCACGACCCGAACGCGGTCGCCGTCTGGGACGCCGACCGGCGCGTGCAGGCCGGTTATGTGCCCGCCGAGGTGGCGCCGTCGGTGCGCGGCGACGAGCAGGCGATCGCGCTGTGGGAGTTCCGCGGCGAGGAGGGGAAGCGGATCGGCCTGCGCGTGCTGCTGGCCCCGGCAGACGCATGGATCCAGGAGCCCAGATCGTGAGCGTCCACGAGATTCCGCTGCTCGACGAGACCCTGCACGGGTTCTTCTCGGCGGCACTCTCGCCCGTGCTGACGATCGATCGGGGCGACTCCGTGCGCTTCCAGGCGCTCGACGCGGGCTGGCACTGGGAGTTCGAGGGCCTCTTCTCGGAGCGTGACGAGGAGCTGCACAGCGGCCATGCGCTGACCGGGCCGATCGAAGTGCGCGGCGCGCGCGCGGGACAGGCGCTCGCCGTCACGATCGACGAGGTCACACCGCGGGACTGGGGGATCACGTTCGCGCACGGAACCGGCTTCCGCTGGCAGATCACGGGCGACACCGCAACGGACGAGCGCGGCAAGACCGTCTCGCTGGCGCCGTTCCTCGGCGTGATCGGGATGCCGCCGGCTGAGCCGGGCATCCATCCGACATCGCCGCCGCGGAACTGCGGCGGCAACATCGACTGCAAGCTCCTCGTTGCGGGGACGACGCTCTACTTGCCGATCTCCGTCGACGGAGCGTTGCTGTCGGCCGGCGACGGCCACGCCGTGCAGGGCGACGGGGAGGTCTCCGGCACCGCGATCGAGTGCCCGCTCGAGCGCGCGCAGCTGACGATCGACGTGATCGACCGCGAGCTGCGCTCGCCGATCGCGCGGATCCCGAACGCATGGGTTGCGTTCGGCTTCGACGAGGATCTCGATCTCGCCGCCGAGCATGCGATGGCGACGATGCTCGACCTGATGGAGCAGGAGCTCGAGGTCGAGCGGGATCATGCGCTCGCGCTCGCAAGCGTGGCCGTTGATCTGCACGTGACGCAGATCGTGAACGGCGTCAAGGGTGTGCACGCCGTGCTGGCGGACGGCGCGATCAGGTAGGAATCCCAGCCGTGGCGTACGAGTTCAAGCTGCCGGACCTGGGGGAAGGCCTGACAGAAGGCGAGATCGCGCGCTGGCTCGTGCAGGAAGGTCAAGAGATCGCGGAGGACGACCCGCTCGTCGAGATCGCGACCGACAAGACGACGGTCGAGATCCCGTCGCCGGCGGGCGGCGTCGTGTCGAAGATCGTTGTTGCCGAGGGCGACGTCGTGCCGGTCGGGACGGTGCTCGTCGTGATCGGCGGGGACGGCGCGGAGCCTGAGGCGGGGTCAGACACCGCTCCGCGGAGTCAGACCTCGGCTCCGGATCGGGTCCGCGCGACGCCGCTCGTTCGCCGCCTCGCCGAGGAGCTCGGCGTCGACCTCGCCGCGGTCACCGGCACCGGGCCGCAGGGGCGGATCACGGAGCAGGACGTCCGCGGCGGCGCCGCGCCGCGCGAAGGGCGGCGCGAGCCGATCCGCGGGATCAAGCGGCAGATGTTCGAGCACCTCGCGCGCGCGCACCGCGAGATCCCGCCGGTCACGTGGGTCGAGGAGTGCGATTTCACAGACGTCGACACGAAGCAGCTCGTCCCGCTCGTGCTCAAGGCCGCGGCCGATTCGTTGCAGGAGTTCCCGGAGCTGAACGCGCGCATCGAGGGCGACGAGCTCGTGTATCTCGACCGGTACGACATCGGTATCGCTGTGCAGACGGACCAGGGCCTCGTCGTCCCGGTTGTGCGCGGGTGCGACACGCGGTCGCTCGAGGAGCTCGGAGCCGACGTGCAGCGTCTCGCCGAGGCGGCGCAGGCGGGGACGCTGAAGCCGGAGGAGCTGCGCGACGGGACGTTCACCGTGACGAGCGCGGGCAAGTCGTCGGGCCTCTTCACGACGCCCCTCATCAATCATCCGCAGGTTGCGATCCTCGGCGTCTACCGGGTCGCCGAACGACCGGTCGTCCGCGACGGCGACATCGTCGTGCGAAAGATGGGGAACGTCTCGGTCACGTTCGACCACCGCGTGATCGACGGCAAGCGTGCCGCCGACTTTGGGCTGGCGGTCATCGCTCGGCTACGGCCTTAGCGATGCGCCGCGATCATCGACTCGATCTTGGGCGCGGTCGATCGCCCTTCGAGTCGCGCGACGACGCGCTTGCCCTTCACGAGTGCGAGCGACGGAACCTCGGAAACGCGGAAGCGCGTCGCGACATCGGGGCGCTCGTCGACGTCGACTTTCCGCACCCATAGCGCATCGCGCTCTTTCCGCGCGATGTGGGCGAGGAGGCTTTCCATCCTCCGCGCCGGCCCTGAGCGGCGCGACGTAAAGAAGACCAGCATCGGGCGGGTGTCCTGGGGCACGTGACTACAACGGCACAAAGTCCTTCCCGGGTACGCTGGCTGCGATGAGCGGGTGGTACTGGATCGGCGTCAGCGCGGGGTTCGGTGCGGCGGCGGGAGTTCTCGTCTCCGGCTTCGCGGCACGGCTCGCCGCCGTCGCGATCGCGGTCGCGACTGCCGCCGGCCTCGGGCTCGGCCTCGCAGTCGACGCCTGGCAGCCGGGTAGCTGGGGCGACGTCGTCGCCGGAGCGCTCGGCGGGCTCGCCGGAGCGTTCGGGGCCGTCCAGATCGTCCGCGGCGCGCTGCGCAGGGGCGGCACAACGGGCGGGACCGCCGCGCTCGTCGCCGGAGCAGCGGTGCTCGTCGCGGGCCTTGCCTGGATCCCGGTCGTCGGCTACCTCGAGGCAGTCGCGCTCCCGGCCGTCGCCGCGCGGCTCCGCCGGCGCTCGCCGGAGCGCTACGCCGGGCTGCGCACGCTGGCGAAGTAGATGGCCCGGAAGCTCGTCCTGATCGTCGTGGACGGGATGACACCCGCCGCGTTCGAGCGCGCCGTCGAGAGCGGCCGCGCGCCGGCGCTCGCGCAGCTCGCCGCACACGGCTCGTACCGTCGCGCGACGTCCGTCTTCCCGTCGCTCACGCCGGTCTGCCTCTCGTCGATCGCCACCGGCTCGACGCCCGCGGTGCATCACATCCCGCATCTCGTCTGGTGGCACCGCGAGGAGCGGCGCATCGTCGAGTACGGCTCGTCGTTCTCCGCGCTCCGCGCCGCCGGGATGGCGCAGTCGATCGCCGACACGATCTACAACATGAATGCCGAGCACCTGTCGCGGGACGCGGAGACGATTTTCGAGACGCTCGAGAACGAGGGCCTCGTCACCGCGGCGGTGAACATCACATGCTACCGCGGCCACACAAAGCATCTCCCGACCTTGCCGTGGGTGACGAAGGCGGCGTACGGCCCGAAGCGTTTCTTCTACTACAGCCTCTTCGAGTCCGACCGGACGGGTGCGCCGCTCGCCGTGCGCAACCGGGCTGCGGGATCGATCGACGTCTACGCGGCGGCGGTCGGCCGCTGGCTCGTGACGCGCGACGGCTTCGACATGCTCGCGTACTACCTCTCTGACTTCGACTATGCATCGCACGCGTACGGGCCGGAGGGAGCAGAGGACGTCGCGCTCGAGCGCACCGACGCTGCGATTCAGGCGCTCATCGACTCGGCCGGCGGGGGCGACGCGTTCTTCGAGCGCTATGCCGTCGTGCTGCTCTCCGATCACGGCCAGACGCAGGTCTCGCAGGCAGCGCCGCTCGAGGCGCCGCTCGCGGCGCACGCTGACAGCATCGTCGTTGCCGCGTCGAACCGCGCCGGCCAGATCTATCTCCTGCCGGATGCGCGAGTCGACGCGCCTACGATCGCGCATGCCCTCGACGGCGAAGTCTCCGTCGGCGTGACGCTCTGGCGAGAGGGCGACGAAGCCGTCGCGCGCCGCGAACGTGAAGAGCTTCGCTTCCGGCCGACAGGCGACGGCTGGGAGACGAGCGGCGACGCGTCGATCCTCGACCAGCCCGATGCGCTCCATCGCGCCTGGCAGGCGCTTGCCAATCCGAACGCAGGCGAGGTGCTCGTGTCGGCGGCCCCGGACTGGGAGTTCGTCGACCTCGGCGGCCGCCATCATGCCGGCGGCGGCAGCCACGGGTCGCTCATCGAGGGCGACTCGATCGTCCCCGTCGTCACCGTCGGTATCGACGCCGACATCGAGCGGATCACCGACGTCGCACCCGCACTGATCTCCCATGCGTCACAGACCGCAACTGTCTGACCGCAAGGCGATGGTGGAGCTCCAGCTCCGTTCGCGTGGCATCGACAACGAGCGAGTCCTCGACGCGATGGCGCGAGTCCCGCGCGAGCTCTTCGTGCCTCCGGCTGCACGCGCGCACGCGTACGAGGACGCTGCCCTGCCGATCGGCTCCGACCAGACGATCTCGCAGCCCTACATGGTCGCGCGCATCTGCGCCGAGCTTGCGCTTCGCGGCCACGAGAAGGTGCTCGACGTCGGCACCGGCTCCGGGTATCAAGCTGCGGTGCTCGCCGAGCTTGCCGACGAGGTGCACTCGGTCGAGCGCATCTCCGAGCTCGCGGAGGCAGCACGCGCCGCTCTGGCCGAGGCGGGCTACGCAGAGCGCGTCCACGTGGTCGAAGGCGACGGCTCGCTCGGCCTCCCAGAGGAGGCGCCGTTCAACGCGATCGCCGTTGCGGCCGCCGCGTCCGCACCGCCGCCCGCGCTGCTCGAGCAGCTCGAGCGCGGAGGGCGGCTCGCGATCCCGATCGGCCCGCCCGAGCAGCAATTCCTGCGGATCTACGTCGCGACGCCCGAGGGTGCCGCCGACTACGCCGCCGTCCCGTGCCGGTTCGTCCCACTCGTGGGGAGACGCTGACGTTTGCGCAGCATCCGGTCGGACAGACAGCATTCGCCCATGGGGTCCCTCTCCGCGGCCGCGTCGCTTCAGCTCCGGGTCGAGCTCCACGGCATCCTGCTCGGCCGGCCGACCGATCTGCTGATCGATACCGACGGCTGGCACGTGCTCGGCTACGTCGTGCACTGCGGCGACGACTCTGTGCGGTTCCTGCCCTACGCGGCAGCGCAGACGAGCGAGGCCGGAATCGCCGTCGGCTCGGCGCTCATGCTGCTCGAAGACGTCGAGTTCTACGAGAAGCGCGGCGCGTCGTTCAGGGCACTAGTCGGGAACACGGTCGGCGCAGCAGGCGTTTTGCGCGATCTGATCGTCGGCGCGGGTGGCGCTGTGACCGAGCTGGAAGTGGAATACGACGGCGCGATGCGGCGCGTGCCTGCCATCGGCCAGGCCGTTGCAACCCCAAAACTCTCCGCCGCGTAGTTACCCTGGCCGCCTCGTGGAGGTGAGCAACCGAAGCCGCGCGCATGCGCTGCTGCGCACGCGGCGGCACTGGGTGCAGCTCGCGAAGTTCTGCGTCGTCGGCGCCGTCGGCTACGGGATCAACGTCGCGGTGTACACCGTGCTGTTGCATGCAGGCCTGCACTACCTGCTTGCGGCGACGTGCTCGTTCGTCGTCGCTGCGACGAACAACTACATCTGGAACCGCATCTGGACGTTCCACGACCGCCGCGGTCACATGGCCGTGCAGGGTCTGCGCTTCCTCGTCGTGTCGCTCGTCGCGCTCGGCGCGAACCTGCTCGTGCTGCACCTGCTGATCCGATTCGGCTTCGGCAAGCTCGTCGCACAGGCGATCGCAATCGTGGTCGTCACTCCGCTCAACTTCATCGGCAACAAGCTTTGGTCGTTTCGCCTTCGCTGATCCGCCGCGCGCTCATCGCGCTCGTCTGTTCGCTCGCGTTCGTGCCGGCCGCGCGCGCAGCGACGACACCGACCGTGACGCAGCCGGTCTACGACGCGAAGGGCCGCCTTGTCCAGACGCCGTTCATCCCGAAGAACGCGACGCACCTGACGAAGCATCAGGCGCTCGTTCTGGCCGAGCACGACCCGAAGGTCGCCGCGTGGCTCGACCGGTACCCCGTCAAGCAGGGGTTCCAGGACGAGGAGGATTTCGACCCGAAGACGGCCACGTGGACGGTGAAGATGTGGCTCACGAAGCCCGGCGAGATCGTCGAGGCGACCGTCGACGACGCGTCGGGTGTCGTCACCGCGGCGTGGACCGGCCCCCAGGTCGCGTGGAAGATGGCGCGCGGCTACAAGGGCGCGTTCGGCGGCGTGAAGATCAACTCGCCGTGGGTGTGGGGCGCGTTCTGTCTCATCTTCCTCGTCGGCCTCGTCGACTGGCGGCGACCGCTCTCTGTGCGGACGCTCGACCTCCTGATGCTGCTGTCGCCGACCGCCTCGCTCTACTACTTCAACCACGGCGACGTCTTCACGGCGGTGCCGCTCTTCTACCCCGCGCTCTTCTGGGTTGTGCTGCGCGGCATCTGGGTCGGCGTGACAGGACGCGGCTCGCCGACCCGCCCGGTCTGGCCGGCCTGGATCCTGCTGGCCGCGGCCGTCTTCCTCGGCGGCTTCCGAGTCGGCCTGAACGTCAAGGCATCGAATGTGATCGACGTCGGCTACTCCGGGATCATCGGCGCCGAGCGGATCGTCCACGGCGAGGCCCCGTGGGGCCACTTCCCGGTGGAGGACAACCAACCGCCGTGCGGGCCTCAGGACGCAGCAGGCGAGATCCGTGACCGGATCCAGACGAACCATCGCTGCGAATCCGCGAACCCGCAAGGCGACACGTACGGGCCCGTCGCGTACGAGTCCTACATCCCCGGCTACGGGCTCTTCGGCTGGAGCGGCAAGTGGGACTCATTACCCGCGGTGCATTTCACGTCGATCGCGTTCGACCTGCTGTGCATGCTCGGGCTGTGGCTCGTCGGGCGGCGCTTCGGCGGCGCGAATCTCGGCGCTGCGCTGACATTCGCATGGGCGGCGTACCCGTTCACGCAGTACGCATCGAACTCGAACACGAACGACTCGATCATGCCGGCGTTCCTCATCTGGGGCTTCTGGCTCGTGTCGTCGCCGATTGCGCGCGGCGCGTTCTGCGCCTTCTCGGGGCTGACGAAGTTCGCCTCGCTCGTCGTCGCGCCGCTCTGGGCCACGTATCCGGACAGGCGGCCGTCGCCACGATTCCTCGCCGGCTTCGCGGCTGCGGCGCTCGCCGCGTTCTCGGTCGTGCTGCTCGAGCCGAGCCCGCTGCACGAGCTTCACGTCTTCTGGACGCGCACGATCAGCTGGCAGGTCGGCCGCCAGTCTCCATGGTCGCTCTGGGACTGGAAGCAGTACTACGCGCGCGGAATCCCGAACCTCCGCATCGTGCAGCACATCCTTCAGGCGCTGCTCGTGGCGGGCGCGCTCGTTCTCCCCTTCTTCCCACGGCAGAAGTCGCCGCTGCAGCTGGCGGCATTCACGGCCGCGCTCCTCGCCGGATTCGAGATCGTCCTGACGTACTGGCTCTACACGTACATCCCGTGGTTCTTCCCGTTCGCGGCGATCGCGGTGCTCGCGCCGGTCGCAGTCGTGTACGCCCGTGCGCCGGTCCCGGCGCCGCTAGAGCGCGATCCGGAGGAGCTCGATCCCGCTCGCCCGGCCGTCGTCTGAGCACTCGACGACGACGCCTTCGATCCGCACGCCGCCTTCCGCAGGCTCGAATCGAACGGGCAGTCGCGTCCGCATCCGGCGGATCGCAAGGTCGGACTTCACGCCGATGACGGAGTCGTGCGGGCCGGTCATGCCGGCATCCGTGACCGCCGCTGTTCCGCCGGCCAGGATGCGCGCGTCGTTCGTCTGCACATGCGTGTGCGTGCCGATCACCGCGGTGACGCGGCCGTCGAGCCACTGCGCCATCGCGACCTTCTCGCTCGTCGCCTCGCCGTGGAAGTCGACGATCACGACGGACGCGCGGGCGCGCGCCTCGTCGACGAGCGTGTCGACGAGCTCCCAGGGCGATCGCGGCACGTCGAGGTAAAGCGCGCCCATCAGGTTGACGACGGCGACGTCGACGCCGTTGCGCGCGCGCACGACTGCGAGCGCCTTCCCCGGCGTCCACGTTCCCGCGTTTGCGGGCCGGATGACGACGTCGCTCCGCGCGAGGTACTCGCCGATGCCCTCGCGCCGGTACGTGTGGTTGCCGAGCGTCACGACGTCGGCGCCTGCCGCAAGCAGCTTGTCCGCGAGCTTTGCGGTGATGCCGGCGCCGTCCGCGACGTTCTCACCGTTCACGATGCAGACGTCGGCCTCGAGCTGCGCCCGCAATGCGGGCAAGCGCTCTTCGACCGCGCGCCTGCCGGCGGAGCCGAACACATCGGCGAGGAAGAGGACGTTCAGTTCAGGACGAGTGACGCGGCCGGACGCAGCTCGATCGACACGTGGTTCCCCGCATCGTTCGTGTAGCGCGCGAGCGCCTGCTTCTCGACCTTGGCGAGATCGACGACGACGCCGATGCGCGTCGCGCCGCTGACGACGTTGTTGCCCACCTTGATCGAAGGATCGGGACGAAGCTGCGTGATCGAGACGATGAGCGACGGCGCGCTCTGCGGCTCGATGTCGATCTGCGATCCGAAGCGATGTCCTGCGACGACGAACGGTGTCACGCCGACGACCGTCCCGTCGACGGGCGAGAAGACATTCGTACCCGGCTGCCCACCGACGTCGAGAGCCGACGTTGCTCCGCCGTCGAGCTGGAACCACGTCGGGTGGCCGCCTCCGCCGCCGAAGATCTTGTGGAAGAAGGCCTGGATCGTCCCCTCGTTCCCCTGATGGCCGAGCGGCTTGAGCGTGATGCCGCTGTCCGAGCTCGAGTGGTAGCCGATGGCCGTCGCGAGGCTCTGCACGATCGGCATCTGCAGGCGCACCGCGCCGTGCAGGGCGACGATCTGCGGGAACGGTTTCGTCTGCTTCCCCACCGAAGAGACCGACGCGAGCTGCTGCAGCGGGCGCGTCCTGCCGCCGAATGCGGACAGCGCAAGCGCGATCACGAGCACGATCGCGAGAACGATGAGGAGCGCGAACCGACGGGCTCTACGCGCTGCGCGCACCTCCCGACGTTCGACGCGCCGCCTCCGGATGGGGCGTGAGGACGGCATGTCCGGCCGCACCGTATCGAACGACCAGGGGTCCTTCAACCGGGGAACCGGCTCGTCGAACCAGACGTCGAGGGCAAGATTCCCCGCCGAAAAGCCGCTTCCGGTGCCCGCGATACCATCGTTTTCATGCCGGGAGGGCCGGTCCAGCCGCCTAGCCAGCCGACGCTGCTCGTGCCCCGCTGGATCCAGCTGGTCACGCTGCCACTCGTGCTCCTGCTCCTGTGGGTCGTGGCGGGAGCGGTGCGTCACGCCGTCTTCATCTTCCTCGTCGCGTTGCTCATCGCCCTGCTGCTCAACCCGCTCGTCCGCGGACTGGGTCGGATTCGGATCCCACGCGGCCTGGCGGTTGGAGTCGTCTATCTCTGCTTCGCCGCCGTTCTCGCATTCGCGATCCTTGCCCTCGCGACGGTGATCGTGCAGCAGACGCGCCACGCGAGTCACCGCGTGGACAACTACTTTACGGTCGAGTCCGGACATCCTCGGCAGACCGGCGCCGACCACGATCTCGCGCGCTTCCAGCTCTGGCTCAATCACCACCATCTGCACCAGGTGCACGTGCAGAAGCACGTGCAGAAGTTCCTGAACTCGATCGGCACGAACGACGTCGAGAAGTACACGACGAAGGCGTTGAACTGGGCGGAGGGCGCAGGGCTTGCCGTCTTCAGCCTGTTGTTCACCGCAGTGCTCGTCGTGGTCGTGTCGATCTACATGCTGCTCGACATGCATCGACTTGCGGCTGCCGTCGACCGTCGCTTCCCGCCGGCGCCGGGAACGACGCCGTTGATCGAGCGCATGGAGCGTGCACTCGCGAGCTACGTGAAAGGACAGCTTGCGCTGTCGGTGATCATCGGCGTGAGCTCGGGCCTCGGCGTCTGGATCCTGTCGATGATCGGGCTCTTCCCGAACGGGCACAGATACGCGTTGCTCTTCGGCGTGTGGGCCGGCATCACCGAGTTGATCCCGTACGTCGGCCCATGGCTCGGTGCAACGCCGCCTGTGCTGTACGCACTCGTGCAGCATCCGCTGTCGGCGTTGTGGGTCGCGCTGCTCTTCCTCGGCATCCAGCAGCTCGAAGGGCACGTCGTCGTGCCGAAGGTGATGGGGCACTCCTTGCGGCTGCACCCGCTGCTCGTCATCTTCGGGCTGCTCGCGGGCGGCGAGATCTACGGGTTCCCGGGGATACTCGTCGCACTGCCGTTGCTCGCCGCCGGCCGCGCGCTGTGGGAGTTCTTCTCCGAACGGCTCGAGCTGCAGCGCTGGCCGGCCGACGAGTCGGGAACGCTCGTCGAGCTCGAGGTCGTGCCCGACAACGTCGACAAGCCCGCCGCACCGGCGGCTCCGTGATCCGCGCGACACGCGTCGCGCGCCGCTACGGCGACGTCGTCGCGCTCGCGCCGACAGATCTCGAGCTCGTCGCCGGAGAGACGGTCGCGCTCGTCGGCCCGAACGGCGCGGGCAAGTCGACGCTTCTTGCGTTGCTCGCCGGTGCGCTCGAGCCGAGCGAGGGGACGGTCGATGTGAGGGCGCGGGTCGGTTGGGTGCCGCAGCGGCCTGCGCACTACGCGCGGCTGTCGGCGCGCGAGAACCTCGAGCTCTTTGCGCGGCTCGAGGGGGTCGCGGACCCGGCCGGCGCCGCGCACGCGTTGCTCGAGCGGTTCTCGCTGCCGGTGGAGGAACGGCCGTCCGGCGAGCTCTCGGTCGGCAACCGGCAGCGGCTGAACGTCGCGCTCTCCCTGCTCGGCGCGCCGCAGGCGCTGCTGCTCGACGAGCCGACGGCGTCGCTCGACCCCGGCCAGCGGCGGCGGGTCTGGGAGATCGTCGGTGCGTTGCGCGGCGACGGCGGGGCGGTGTGCTTCGCGACGCAGAATCTCGAGGAGCTCGAGCACGCCGACCGCGTCGTCGTCCTGCTCGACGGGCGCGTCGTCGACGCGACGCCGGAGGAGGTCTTCCGGTGACGGCCGTGTGGTTGCTTCTGCGCAAGGATCTGCTGGTGCTGCGGCGCTCGCCGGTGCTGCTCGGCGCACTGCTCGCGTATCCGATCGTGATCGCACTGCTCGTCGGGCTCGTCGCCGGCTACGCGAGCTCGAAGCCGCGCGTCGCGTTCGTCGACGAGGACAACGTCCCGTCAGTGGTCGATGTGGCGGGCCATTCGTTCCACGTGCAGACGATCATCGACCAGGTCGCGAAGAACGTGACGCTCGTGCGCATGTCGCCGGACGAGGCGTCGCGCGAGCTCTCGTCCGGCAAGGTCGTCGCGACGATCACGATTCCGCTCGGCTTCGTCGGTGCGCTGGAGACCACGGCGGAGAGCCCGAGCCTCGAGCTGCGCACCGGCACCGGCGCGATCACGCCGCGAGTCACCGAACAGGTGCAGGCGCTCGTCTATCAGCTGAACCGCAAGCTGCAGGACGTCTTCATCTCCGCGAACCTCCGCTTCGTCGAGCTGCTGCTGCACGGCGGCAGCGGAAGCTTCCTCGGGCGGCCGTTCACCGTGCTCGGCCTCGATCACACGCAACAGCTGCTCGCGTCGATGCCGCAGTCGGAGCGCGTTAAGGCGATCTCGCACTTCGTCCACGACGCGAAGGTCGGGCTCGCGCGCACAGGCACGGCGCTGCAGGCGACCGCGCATCCGATCGAGCTCACGCAGGTGAAGGCGACGGGGCGCAGCTGGGTGCTGTCGGCGCAGGTGCAGTCGTACGGCATTGCGCTGACGATGACCTTCCTGGCGCTCTTGCTCGCGGCGGGCGCGACGGCGGCAGAGCGTGACGAGGGAACGATCGGGCGGCTGCGGCGCGGGCTCGTGCCGACGGGGCGGCTGCTCGGGGCGAAGGTCGCGCTGGCTGCGGTCGTCGGTGTCGTGCTCGGCGCCGCGATCGCGGTCGTGTTCGGGATCGTCGTCGAGATCGGGGGAGTGACGGGCGGCGAGCCGTGGACGCGGCTGCCGCTGCTCGTCGTCGGTGTCGCTCTCGCGGCGGCCGCGGTCGGTGCGGCCGGTGCAGCGTTGGGCGGGCTTGCGCGCGAGGCGCGGACGGCCTCGCTCCTGGCCGTGCTCGTCGTGCTGCCCGTCGTGTTTCTCGGCCTCGTGCCGCGCGGCGCCTTCGCCGCAGCGTGGTGGGTCAGCGAGTTCCTGCCGTTCGCGCACGCGGTGCGCTGGTTCTCGGCGGCGCTCTACGACGCGAGCCCGTGGGAGACGCTCGGCGTCGAGACGCTGTGGTTGCTCGGGATCGGCGGCGTGCTCTCCGTGCTCGCCCGGCTTGGGATCCGGCGGCTCGCCTGACCGGCGTACTCTTTCCGGCATGAGCTCGTTCCCGACCACGCGGCTCCGCCGGTTCCGCCGCAGCGCCTCGCTGCGCTCGCTCGTCCGGGAGACACGCCTCGAGCTCGACCAGTTCGTGATGCCGCTCTTCGTTGCGCCCGAGTCCCGGCGCGACGAGGCATTGCCCGGGATGTCGCGGTACACCGTCGACGACACCATCCGCGAGGTCGAGGAGCTCGTGCGGCTCGGCGTGCAGGCGGTGATCCTCTTCGGCATCCCCGAGGAGAAGGACGAGCAGGCGACGGGTGCCTGGGAGGACGACGGCATCGTGCAGCGCGCGCTGCGCGCGCTGCGCCCGCGCTTCCCCGAGCTTGTGCTGATGACCGACGTCTGTCTCTGCGAGTACACGTCGCACGGCCACTGCGGCGTGATCGTCGACGGCGACGTGCACAACGACCAGAGCCTCGAGCTGCTCGCCCGCACTGCGGTGTCGCACGTCGAGGCGGGCGCGGACGTGGTCGCACCGAGCGACATGATGGACGGACGCGTGCGCGCGATCCGCGAGTCGCTCGACGACCGCGGCTTCGAGCAGTCGCCGATCCTCGCGTACTCGGCGAAGTACGCGTCCGCGTTCTACGGTCCGTTCCGGGAGGCGGCGGACTCCACGCCTGCGTTCGGCGACCGGCGTGGGTACCAGATGGATCCGGCGAACGTCCGGGAGGCGCTGCGCGAGAGCGAGCTCGATCTCGACGAAGGCGCCGACGTGATCATGATCAAGCCGGCGCTGCCGTATCTCGACGTGATCCGCGCGGTGCGCGAAGCCTTTGACGTGCCCGTCGCCGCATACAACGTCTCGGGCGAGTACGC
The DNA here is from genome assembly GCA_036265735.1 of Gaiellaceae bacterium. Taxonomy (GTDB): domain Bacteria; phylum Actinomycetota; class Thermoleophilia; order Gaiellales; family Gaiellaceae; genus Palsa-739. Next base: position 13,187 of record DATAOK010000018.1, on the reverse strand, counting down.
GATGGTGAAAGCCGCCGCGCAGTCGGGCTGGCTCGACGAGCGGCAGGCCGCGCTCGAGTCCCTGACTGCGATCAAGCGCGCAGGCGCAGATCTGATCGTCTCGTACTGGACGAAGGATCTCGCGCAGTGGCTCTGACCACCCGATCGGACCTCTACAAGCGCGCGCTCGAGCTGATCCCCGGCGGCGTCAACTCGCCCGTGCGGGCGATGCGCGCGGTCGGCCTCGACGAGCCGTTCTTCGTCGAGCGCGGCGAAGGCGCCTACCTCTACGACGTCGACGGCAACCGCTACCTCGATTGGGTCCTCTCGTGGGGCCCGCTGCTCTTCGGGCACGCCGACGCCGACTCGGTGGAGGCGGTGCGCGAGGCAGCGCTGCGCGGGACGAGCTTCGGCGCCCCGACCGAGGCGGAGGTCGAGCTTGCCGCAGAGATCGCCGACGCCGTGCCGTCGATCGAGAAGGTGCGGCTCGTCTCGTCGGGCACCGAGGCGGCGATGAGCGCGCTGCGGCTCGCGCGCGGCTACACGAAGCGCGACCGAATCCTCAAGTTCGCCGGCTGCTACCACGGCCACGCGGACGCCTTGCTCGCGAGCGCAGGCTCCGGTCTGGCGACGCTCGGCATTCCGTCGACACCCGGCGTGCCGAGCGCCGTCACCGCTGACACGATCGTCTGTCCGTACAACGACGTTGACGCAGTCGCTGCGGCTGTCATGCGCTACGGCGAAGGTCTCGCAGCGATCATCGTCGAGCCGATCGCGGGGAACATGGGCGTCGTCCCGCCGGCGGACGGCTTCCTCGAGGCGCTGCGCGCACTCTGCGACGCCTCTGGTGCGCTTCTCGTCTTCGACGAGGTGATCAGCGGCTTCCGCGTCGCGCGCGGCGGCGCTCAGGAGCGGTACGGCGTCACGCCCGACCTCACAGTGCTCGGGAAGATCGTCGGCGGCGGCCTCCCGCTCGCGGCGTTCGGCGGCCGCGCTGAGATCATGTCCGAGCTTGCACCGGTCGGGCCCGTCTATCAGGCGGGCACGCTTTCCGGGAACCCGCTCGCGACCGCCGCGGGCCTTGGCGTGTTGCGCCGCCTGCGCGACGAAGCCGTCTACGAGGAGCTCGAGCGGAAGGGCGCCCGGCTCGAGGCGGGGCTGGGGGAGTTCGGTCGTGTCCGCCGTGTCGGCGCCATGCTCACGCTCTTCATGACCGACCGCGGCATTCGCAACTTCGACGACGTCCAGACGTGCGACACGGAACGCTACGGCGCGCTCTTCCGTCACCTGCTTGCGCACGGCATCTACGTGGCTCCCTCGCAGTTCGAGGCGATGTTCCTTTCGCTTGCGCATTCGGACGACGACATCGACCGCACCGTGGAGACGGTCGGTGACTTTTTCGCCCACGCTTGAAATCTGGGAGGCGATTGCGCGCGACGCCTCGCGCGAGTCGTCGATCTGGCGCGACGCGCTGAGGCCGAGCGCGCAGCCTGAGCCCGTGTTCTCGCCGCTCGGCGAAGAGCGATTTGCGCTCGGCCTCGAGACGATCTACGAGGGCTACCTCGTGCACTACGGGGAGTCGCGGCTCTTCGCGCCGGCCGACCCCGACACGGCGCTCCTCCTCGGCGACTACCTCTACGCACACGGTCTCGTGCGGATCGCCGACTTCGGCGACGTCGACGCCGTGGCCGACCTGTCGGAGCTCATCTCGCTCTGCTCACAGCTGCGCGCCGAGGACGCGGAAGGCGACGGCGCGCTCTGGGCGGCGACCGCGGCGCAGCTCGGCCGGCGCGCCCTCGACGGGCCGCGCACGGCGCTCCGGCTGCACGGCGATCCCGCACTGCTCGAGGTGGCCGCACGCGCCGCCGCAGGTGACGCAGCTGTGGACAGCGCTCTCGCTGCCCACGCCGGACGGGTGAGGTAGATTCACGCCGATGATCCACCTGCTCGCAGAGACCGCGGCGGAAGAAGGCCGGAAGACCGTTCTCTCGATGCTCGTCGTCGGGCTCGTCTTCCTGTCGGTGATCGCGCTCGGCGAGCTGACGCACTGGCTGCGCTCGCGTAACAAGCAACACTGATGCGCGACCTGCGCGACTGGATCGCCCTCCTCGAGCGCGAGGGCGAGCTCGTGCGCGTCGCCGCCGAGGTCGATCCGGATCTCGAGATCACCGAGATCGTCGACCGAACCGTGAAGGCGGGCGGTCCCGCGCTCCTGTTCGAGAACCCGAAGGGTGCGCAGCATCCGCTCCTGATCAACCAGTTCGGGACGGAGCGTCGGATGTGCCTTGCATTCGGCGTCGAGCGGCTCGACGACGTCGCGCGCAAGGTGAGCGACATCCTCGAGATGCAGCCTCCGGCCGGGTTGATGGACAAGGTGCGCGGCCTGCAGAAGCTCAAGTCGGTCGCCGACTCGCGTCCGCGCTCGGTTCGCAAAGGCCCGGTGCACGACGTCGTGCTCCAGGGAGATGACATCGATCTCTCGCAACTGCCTGTGCAGCGCTGCTGGCCGGGCGACCCTGCGCCGTTCATCACGCTGCCCGCGGTGCTCACGCATGACCCGCGTAGCGGCACGCGCAACGTTGGCATGTATCGCATGCAGGTGATCGACCGCAGGACGACGTTCATGCACTGGCAGATGCACAAGGACGGCCGCGCTGACTGGCTCGCGACCGACGGGCGCATCCCCGTCGCCGTCGCGCTGGGGCTCGACCCGATCACGGCGTACTCCGCGAGCGCGCCGCTGCCGAAGCACATCGACGAGTTCATGATGGCGGGGTTTCTCCGCGGCGACCCCGTCGAGCTCGTGAAAGGCGTGACCGTCGACATCGAGGTGCCGGCGCACGCCGAGATCGTCCTCGAGGGATACATCGAGCACGACGAGCTGGGCGAGGAGGGCCCCTTCGGCGATCACACCGGGTACTACACGGCGCCGGAGCCGTTTCCGGTGTTTCACCTCACCGCTATGACGATGCGGAAGGACGCGATCTATCCGTCGATCGTCGTCGGCAAGCCGCCGCAGGAGGACGCGTGGCTCGGCAAGGCGACCGAGCGGATCTTCCTGCCGGCCGTTCGCGCGACGGTGCCGGAGATCGTCGACTACGACCTGCCCGTCGCGGGCGCATTCCACAACTGCTGCATCGTCTCGATCAAGAAGGCGTTCCCCGGACACGCGAGCAAGGTGATGCACTCGATCTGGGGACTCGGCATGCTCTCGCTGACGAAATGCGTGATCGTCGTCGACGAGCACGTCAACGTGCACGACTACGAGCAGGTGATGTTCTACGCGGGGGCGAACGTCGATCCCGCGCGCGACGTTGTCCTTGCCGAAGGCCCGCTCGACCATCTCGACCACGCGCCGGAGCGGCAATTCATCGGGGGGAAGCTCGGGATCGACGCAACTGCGAAGTGGGTCGAGGAAGGGGCTCGGCCGTGGCCCGAGGAGATCGCGATGTCGCCGGAGATCCGGGAGCTCGTCGACCGCCGGTGGAGTGAATATGGGATCCCGTCGGTTCCCGTAGCGCCGAACGGCGGAGTCGGTCAGACTGAGCGCTCGTTGCGCCAACTGCTACGACGTTGACGCCTGGGAGGGGCGGTCGTTTGAATCCAGAGGAGATGCCCGAGCAGGATCACCTGCCGAAGCCGACCGTGTGGCCGATCGGATTCGCCATCGGCATCGCCGTCGTTCTCGTTGGGCTGATCGTCAACCCGCTGTGGATCGCCACGATCGGCGGCGGGATCGCCATCGTCTTCGGCGTCATCTGGGCACGCGACGCCACCGCCGACCTGCGCGGGCACGCTGTCGCGGTCGAGCCTGAGAGGCGCGAGGCGGCCGCAGCGCCGGCGACCGCAGGGGCACCGGCGGCCGGCGAGCGCTTCCCGCGCTCGAAGTTCCTCGAGTTCTCGACGCTCGGCATCGGCGGCCTGATCGGCGGCGTCGTCACCGTCCCCGTCGCAGGCTTCGCGCTCCTGCCGCCGTTCCTCGGCCAGAAGCACCACCGCGCGGATCTCGGCCCCGTCAGCGACTTCGCGGAGGGGCAGTGGTACATCAGCACGTTCATGATCGACCCGGCCGAGGGCGAGGTCTCGCGGCGTACCGCGTTCATTCGCAACAACGGCACGCTGACGGTCGGCGGGAAGCCCCAGCCGAGCTTCACGATCATCTCGAACCGCTGCGCGCACCTCGGCTGCCCGGTGCAGGCGAACGGCCCGACCGGCGCGATCCTCGGCATGAAGACGATCACCGAGAAGACGTCGGCCGGTGAGATCAAGCTCGAGCCCGTCGTGCCCGCCGGCTTCGGCTGCCCGTGCCACGGCGGCCAGTACGACACCGAGGGCAACCGCACCGCCGGTCCGCCCGTGCGTGGGCTCGACCGGTACGCGTTCGAGATCAAGGACGGCCGCCTGATCCTGCTCAGCACGTTCTCGGTGGCGAAGGTCGACGGCACCGGCGCGCAGGCGAAGATCCACAAGTACAAGTCGGTCGGCCCAGGCGAGCACGTCGACGGCTGGGAGCAGATCCTCTACCCGCTCAACCCGCCACACCACTAATGGCGATCACACGCAGGCCACCGACGAAGGCGGAGCTCCGCAAGCAGCAGATGATCGCTGCGATCAACTTCCCGCTCGACTGGCTGGAAGAGCGCTCGGGCCTCGTCGGCGGCGTCAAGTACTTCCTCTTCCGGAAGGTCCCGGCCGACACGAACTGGATGCAGACGCTCGGGTCGGCGACGCTGACCGCTTTCATCGTGCAGGCGGTGACCGGCGTGATCCTCGCGATGTACTACAAGCCGACGCCGGGAGATGCGTACTCGTCGATCCAGAACATCACCGACCACGTGACGATGGGCTGGCTCGTCCGCGGCATGCACAAGTGGGGTGCAAGCGTCTTCATCATCCTCATGTTCCTGCACATGGGGCGCGTGTTCCTGTTCGGTGCGTACAAGTACCCGCGCGAGCTGAACTGGATCGTCGGCGTGCTCCTGCTGCTCATGGGCATGCTCGAGGGCTTCACCGGCTACCTGCTGCCGTGGGACCAGACGGCGTACTGGGCGACCGTCGTCGGCATCAATCTCAACGGCACGGCGCCGTTCCTGGGCCCGTGGCTCGCGCAGTTCTTACGCGGCGGTCAGGAGATCGGCGCGGATACGCTCACACGCTTCTACTCGATGCACATGCTGCTGATTCCCGGCGCGATCATCGGGCTGATCCTGCTCCACCTCTATCTCGTCATTCGCCTCGGCGTGACGTCGCCACCGTGGTCGAAGGAAGAGGCCGGCGCAGACCGTCCTGAGACGAACGGCTCGGGGCAACTTCCGCAGGGGCTGACGAAGCCGGTCGCGCGTGGCGCAGGAGGCTCGAAGTAATGGCGCTCGCGACGAGACGCGACGAAAAGCGTGCGCAGTTCGCCCGCTACAAGGAAGACGTCAAAGAGCGCGGGAAGCCCTTCTACCCGTACGCGATGTTCCACGACACGGTGATGAGCATGGTCGTCGTGTCCGTGATCGTCGGGCTCGCGACGATCTGGAAGTGGACGTCCTGGGCGCCGCATCACGACGGCACGCACCAGGGTCTCCTCGGGCCCGAGTACACGGCGCCGGCCGATCCGGGGACGACGAGCTTCGTCCCGCGGCCGGACTGGTACTTCTACTTCCTCTTCTACTTGCTGCGCATCTTCAAGTGGCCGGACTCGGTGTTCCTCGGAACGGTCGGCGTTCCGACGATCGCGCTGATCCTGCTGATCTCGCTGCCGTTCTACGACCTGCGACGCGAGCGCCGGCTGTCTCGGCGGCCGGTCGCGGTCGTCGGCGCGGTGCTGACGATCCTGTCGATGGCGATCCTCACCTGGAAGGGCGCGACCGCGAAGGAAGCCCTCGCGTCCGAGGTGATCGCCGACGTGCCGCACTGGGTCAAGGCGCAGAACCTGCCGCAGTCTGCGGTGCCGGGGGCGAAGCTCTTCGCCGTCGCCGGCTGTACCGCGTGCCACACGTATCTCGGCGCCGGCTCATCGAACCTCGGCGCGCCCGACCTCACCTCGATCGGGTCGCGGAACCTCGGCATCTCCTTCCAGGTCCGGCACCTGCAGTGCCCGTCGTGCGTGAACCCGGGGTCCCCGATGCCGAAGTTCGCATCGCTGGGGGACAAGCGCCTGCATGACCTGGCGGTCTTCTTGGAGGCGTCGAAGGGCGGGAAGTGACTTTGGGGTCAGACCCCGAACGGGTCTGACCCCGCTGTTCTCTAGGCGGCGAGCGCCTGAGGCTGAGGCCCGGCACTCACGAGCGATGCCAGGCGGGCACGCGTCTCGCGAACTTCGTTCTTGCGCTCACGCAGCGCTGCGCCCCGCACACCGCTGACCTTCAGCAGCCGCAGGTCGTGCATGCCGGTGTCGATCTGCGAGAGCAACCGCTCGACCTCGAGCTGATACGAACGGCGATCGATCATGCTGCCTCCTTCAGGACGTAGGCGGGCTCGGGCTCTGCCGCGACGACCGGGCGCGGTCGCCCGATCGCCGCCGCGAAGACGGCGCCGAGCACGGAGATGCCGACGAGCGTGTAGAGCGCGACGTGGAAGCCGTGGTTCAGTCCGTCGATCCCGGCGCTGTGGCCCGCAACGGTGGTTGCGATTGTCGTGACGGCCGCGAGCCCGACGGATCCGCCGACCTGGCGCGACGTGTTGATGAGCCCGGACGCGACGCCCGCGTCGGCGGGAGCGACCCCGGACATGCCGGCGATCGTGACCGGGACGAACGAGAACGCAAGCCCGATCCCTCCGACGAGGAAGCCGGGGAAGACGTCCCAGAAGTAGTGGCCGCCGACGGGAGTGCGCGCATAGATGAGCCCGGCGGCCGCCGAGAGGAGCATGCCGGCGACGAGGACGCGCTGGGCGCCGTAACGCGTGGTCAGCAGCTGCGCGAAGTTCGACGCGACGGCGATCACCACCGTGATGGCGAGGAATGCGACTCCCGTCTTGATCGCCGAGTAGTGCAGCACCTGCTGCAGATACAGCGTCAGCAGGAAGAACTGCGCGAACCCGACCGTACCGACGGTCAGCATCGTTGCGTTCGCTGCCGAGACCGTGCGCGAGCGGAAGATCCGCAGCGGCAGCAGCGGTGCGGGTGACCGGCCCTCGATCGCAACGAACGCCGCGATGAGGAGCGCCGAGCCGGCGAGCATGCCGATCGTCGTCGCGTTGGCCCAGCCGTGGGTCGCGGCGCGCGCGATCCCGTAGGCGAGCAGCATCAGCCCGCCGGTGCTCGAGACGGCGCCGGCGAAGTCGAAGTGGCGGTGCGACAGGGCTCCGCGGCCTTCGGCGATGAGGAGCGGCGTCGCTGCGAGGACGGCCGCACCGATCGGCAGGTTGACGAAGAAGATCCACGACCAGCCTGCGTAGCTCGTGAGGATGCCGCCGAGCAGCACGCCCGCGGCTCCCCCGCTGCCGGACGCGGCGCCCCAGATGCCGAGCGCGGTGTTGCGTTCGCGCCCCTCGGGGAACGTCGTGACGACGATGGAGAGCGCGGCCGGCGAGAGCAGCGCGCCGCCGAGGCCCTGGAGGCCCCGGAAGGCGATCAGCGACCCTTCGGACCAGGCGAGCCCGGACAGGAGCGAGCTGATCGTGAAGACCGTGACCCCGACGAGGAAGAGCCTGCGCCGGCCGAGGAGGTCGGCGAGGCGGCCGCCGAGGAGCAGCGTGCCGCCGAAGAGGATGGAGTAGGCGGTGATGACCCACTCGAGGCTCGACTGCGAGAAGTGGAGGTCATGCTTGATGGACGGCAGCGCGACGTTGACCACCGCGATGTCCAAGATGACCATGAACTGGGCAAGAACCGTGACGGCGAGGATGAGCCACCGCCGGGCGGATGGAGCAGTGAAGGTTTCCCGGGACATTGTCCTCCTAAATCGTTGACGATGACAACAATATAGCAAGACAACGGTTAAGCGCGCTACACTAATCCCGTGACTCCAGCAACAACCCAAATCGCAACCGGACGTCTACCGAGCGAGCTGATCGATTCGACGTCGTTCCTGCTCAAGCGCCTCGGCATGCTCGCGAAGGAGCGGGGCTTCGCCGCCTACGACGCGGCGGGCTTCACGCCGTATCAGCACGCGGCGCTCCTCGTCCTCGAGGAGGGCGCGCGCGAGACGCAGGGCGAGATCGCCGACGTGCTCGGCTACGACCGCGGCCAGCTCGTGGGCATCCTCGACGAGCTCGAGGAGCGCGGCCTGATCGAGCGCAAGCGCGACCCGAACGACCGCCGGCGGCACGTCGTCACCATGACTCCTGCGGGCAGGCGCGCCCTGACGAAGCTGCGCGCGCTCTCGCAGAAGCTCGACGACTCGTACCTCGCGCCCCTCTCTGACGAGGACCGCGAGACCCTGCACGCCCTGCTCCTGCGCCTCGCCGAGGTGCACGAGCCCCGGTGTGCACCGCCGATCGTCACGTAGACGTCACAATCTCGGTGATGCACATCTTCCTCGGCATCACCGGGGCCTCCGGCGCGCCCTATGCCGCCAGGCTGCTCGAGGCGCTGGCCGCCGCCGACTGCGAGGTCGGGGTGTGCGCGTCCGGCGCCGCGATCGAGGTGCTCGCGACCGAGCTGTACGGGAACGCGCGCCTCTCGCGCGACGAGACGACCGCGCGCCTGCTCGAGCACGCGCCCGGCGCGACGGTCTACGACCCGAACGACTGGAAGGCGCCGTACGCCTCGGGCTCGGCGAAGGTCGACGCGTACGTCATCTGCCCGTGCTCGATGGGGACGCTCGGCACGCTCGCCTCCGGCGCGATGCAGAACCTCATCCATCGCGCGGCGTCGGTCGCGCTGAAGGAGGAACGGCGCCTGGTCTTGATGCCTCGGGAGACGCCGCTCTCGGCGATCCACCTCCGCAACATGCTTACGCTGCGCGAGGCGGGCGCGACAATCCTGTTCCTCGCGCCGGGCTTCTACCACGGCGCGGAGTCGGTCGACGATCTCGTCGACTTCATCGTCGCGCGCGCGCTCGACCAGCTCGGGCTCGAGAACACGCTTGCGAAGCGGTGGGGTCAGTGAGCTTCGAAGCGGGAACGCTGCCGGCCGACGGCGTCCGGCGGATGTTCGATCGGATCGCGCCCGTCTACGACGCGATGAACCGCGTCATGACGGCGGGCCTCGATCAGCGATGGCGGCGGATCACGGTCGCGGAGGCGGTTCACGAGGGCGACCGCGTGCTCGACGCGTGCTGTGGGACGGGCGATCTCGCGATCGCGGCGCAGAAGCGCGGCGCGGACGTGACCGGGCTCGACTTCTCGGAGCCGATGCTCGAGCGCGCGCGCAAGAAGGCGCCGTCGATCACGTGGGTGCAGGGCGACATGCTCGCGCTGCCGTTCGAGGATGGATCGTTCGACGCGGTGACCGTCGGTTTCGGCGTGCGCAACGTCACGGATCTCGAAGCGGGCCTGCACGAGCTGCGTCGTGTGCTCCGCGTCGGCGGGCGCGTGGGGATCCTCGAGATCACGACGCCGCGCGGCTGGCTTCGTCCGTTCTACCGCCTCTGGTTCGACAAGGTCGTGCCGCTCCTCGGCAAGGTGCTGCCGGGCGGCGACGCGTACACGTACCTCCCCGCCAGTGTCCGGCGGTTCCCGCCACCCGAGGAGTTGAGTGCGCTACTCGAGCGGAGCGGCTTCGCCGCGGTACGGTTCCGGCTCTTCGCCGGGGGTATCGTCGCCTTGCACGTGGGTGACGCCCGCTGACCGGGTCTCTGACCGCGATTCGCGAGACGGAGGGTCTCGAGGAGTACCTCGATGCGCTCGAGGAGCGTCTGGCCCGCTCGGTAGCGAGCCATCCGGGCCTCGTCGCCGCCGTCGGGAACGAGGCGCTGGCCGCCGGCGGCAAGCGGCTGCGCCCGCTGCTCGTCTTTCTCTCCACGCCGCCGGGGAGCGAGCCGTCGCTTGCTGCGGGCGTCGCGGTCGAGCTCGTGCACATGGCGACGCTCGTGCACGACGATCTGATCGACCGCGCGCATTTCCGGCGAGGCAAGGCGGCCGCCTGGTCGGTGTACGGCGCCGACGCAGCGCGTGCGACCGGCGACTATCTCTTTGCGCGTGCGTTTGCCGAGCTGACCGCGACGGGCGACTCCGCGAAGGTGCAGATCCTCGCCGAGGCGACGCTCGCGCTCGCGCGCGGCGAGGCGATGCAGCGGACGCAGACGCATGATCCGTCGACGACGGTGGAGGCCTACATCGAACGGTGCGCGCTGAAGACCGGCGCGCTCTTCGAGGCCGCCTGCCGGCTCGGTGGCGGGGCGCCCGAGTACGGGACGGCGCTCGGCATCGCGTTCCAGATCGCGGACGACGTGCTCGACTGCTCGGGCGCAACGATCGAGACCGGCAAGATCGCCGGTACCGATCTCCGCGACGGGACGCCGACGCTGCCGCTCCTCCTCGCCGCGCAAAAGGACGACGTCGTGCGCGCCGCGCTCGCCGGCGGACCGATGGACGGCGCGCTCGTGCGCGTTGCCGCAACCGGCGCGTTGGAGCGCTCTCGCGAAGTAGCGCTGGACTACGCTTCGCGGGCCCGGGTGTGCCTCAACGGCGAGCTGCACCGCGACGAGCTCGAAGCCCTGACGCACGCCGTCGTCAACAGAGAGAGGTAGCGGCAGGTGGCGGTTCTCGACACACTCGACGTCCTCGCCCCGATTCGAGAGAAGGTCGACGCCGGCGAGCGGCTCGATTTCGAGGACGGTCTCGCGTTGATGGAGACCGAAGACCTGCTCGCACTCGGCGAGCTCGCCGACCTCGCGCGCCGGCGCCGCGGGGGGAACGACGAGGTCTACTTCGTCCAGAACCTCTACTTGAACCAGACGAACGTCTGCCGCGTGAAGTGCAAGTTCTGCGCGTTCGCGAAGACGCAAAAGCAGGAGGACTCGTACACGATCAGCGCCGACGAGCTCGTCGAGGATGCGGTCGCGCAGTACGCGCACTCGAGATTCACCGAGATCCACTGCGTGAACGGCGAGAACCCGCACGTCGACCTCGAGTTCTACGCGGACGTCCTCCGCAAGCTGAAAGCCGCGCTGCCGGACGTGCATCTCAAGTTCTACACGGCGTCCGAGATCCACCACATGTCGAAGCTCGAGGGCTGCTCGCACGAGGAGGTGCTGCGCGTGCTGAAGGACGCGGGCCTCGGCTCGCTGCCGGGCGGCGGCGCTGAGATTTTCGCCGCCCGCGTGCGCGGCCTGATCGCGCCTGGCAAGGAGGCGGCCGAGGAGTGGTTCGACGTGCACGACACGGCGCACCGCATGGGGATCCCGACGCACTGCACGCTGCTCTACGGGCACGTCGAGACCTACGAGGAGCGCGTCGACCACATGCTCCGCCTACGCGATCAGCAGGACCAGACCGGCGGGTTCCTCGCGTTCATCCCGCTCGCGTTCCATCCCGAGAACACGGTGTTCGAGCGCCGCGGCTTCAAGTTCACGACCGGCGCCGACGACCTGAAGATGATGGCGGTCGGCCGCCTGCTGCTCGACAACATCCCGAACATCAAGGCGTACTGGATCATGATGGGCCTGCCGATGGCGCAGATCGCGCTGAGCTTCGGCGCGAACGACGTGCAGGGAACCGTCGTGCGCGAGAAGATCTTCCAGGCAGCGGGTGCGACGAGCGGGACGGAGCAGAAAGTCCCGGAGCTCGTGCGCGTGATCAAGGAGGCGGGGAAGATCCCGGTGCAGCGCGACACGCTCTACAACGAGCTGACCCGATGGTAAGGCTCGGCCGCATCTCGTACGTGAACATGGCGCCGGTCTTCTACCGCGTCGACGCCGAGGTCGAGGAGGTGCAGGGCGTCCCGACCGACCTCAACCGGAAGCTGCTCGACGGCGAGCTCGACACCGCGCCGATCTCGTCGATCGAGTACGCGCGCAACGCCGACCGGCTGCGGCTGTTGCCGCGTCTGTGCGTTGCGTCGGAAGGTGCGGTCGACTCGATCCAGCTCGTTTCGCGCAAGCCGCTCGAGCAGGTGCGAGTCGTCGCCGTCACGCCCGAGTCTGCGACGTCCGTCGCGCTGACGAAGGTGCTCCTGCCTGAGGCGGAGCAGGTGCCGCTCGGCGAGGACGCGGACGCGAAGCTGCTGATCGGCGATGCAGCGTTGAAGTCCGCGTTCGAGGACCCGACGCCGCACCACGACCTCGGCCGGCTGTGGCTCGAGCGCACGGGGCTGCCGATGGTGTTCGCGGTCTGGGCGTGCCCCGAGCCGGTCGTCGACGGGCTCGCGGAGCTCGAGGACGCGCTTGTGTCGTCCGTTCGGCAGGCGCGCGCGGAGCCGGAGCAGCTCGCACGCGAGGCGGCGGAGCTCTACGGCTATCCGGCGGGGTTCCTTGCGCGCTACTTCGAGAAGTTGCGCTACCGGTTCGGGCCGCGCGAGCGCGCGGGGCTGTACACGTTCCTCGAGCTGTGCCGTGATGCGGGGCTGCTCGAGACGGTTCCGGAGCTGCGGTTCGTGCAGACGACCGGCGCCGCCGTGGCATGAGGGAGATCCTCGAAAAGGCGTACGACGGCGAGCGCATCTCCGACGAGGACGCGGTCGAGCTCTTGCGCTCGCGCGACCTCGTCGCGGTCGGCCGAGCGGCGAACGCGGTGCGGAATCGGAAGCACGACCCGGACCGGGTGACGTTCATCATCGACCGCAACCTGAACTACACGAACATCTGCGTCACGGACTGCGACTTCTGCGCGTTCTATCGCCGGCCCGGCGACGTGCGCGAGGGGTACCTGCTGCCGAAGCCGGTGATCTTCAAGAAGATCGAGGAGACGCTGGCGCTGGGCGGCACGGGGCTGCTCATGCAGGGCGGCCACCATCCCGATCTCGGCATCGACTACTACGAGGATCTCTTCCGCTCGATCAAGTCGCGGTACCGGATCCATCTGCATGCGCTGTCACCACCTGAGATCCAGCACATCTCGCGCCGGTCGAGGCTGACGATCCCGGAGACGCTCACGCGGCTGCGCGACGCGGGCCTCGACTCGATCCCGGGCGGCGGCGGCGAGGTGCTCGTCGATCGCGTGCGCGAGATCATCGCTCCGAAGAAGACGAAGACGTCGGAGTGGCTCGGCGTGATGCGGCATGCGCACCGGCTCGGCATCTCGACGACCGCGACGATGATGTACGGTCACGTCGAGTCGCTCGAGGAGCGCGTCGAGCACATGCGCCGCATCCGCGAGCTGCAGGACGAGACGCGTGG
>DATAOK010000017.1:0-85559 GCA_036265735.1 Gaiellaceae bacterium | reverse complement strand
CTTCGTCTGCGACACCCGCCGCTTGGCGCGCTCGAGGTCGTCGATCTGCCAGACGTCCCAGTCCACCTCGAGCGCGGCGAAGAGGTCGTCGAGCGTCTCGACCCGCGTCACCTCGACGTCGTTGGCGGGCGGCTCGGTGGTGCACGTCATGCCGGTGAGCACCGGCACCTCGTCCGGGACGAAGCCGGCTTCGACGAGCCGCTCGGCCGTTCCGGGTGGCGCCGTCCACCCGACCCACCACTCGACGCGGTCGAGGCCCCGGCGACGCGTCTCCGCGCGTACCCACGCGATGTCGATCTGGCGGATTCGGTGCACCGTGGCGAGGTGCGCGGTGGCGATGTACGTGAAGCCCGGTCGAACGACGATCTCCGCATCCGCGACGGCAGGCAGGTACGTCTGCGTCTCCTCCGCGAGCTCTGCGACCGTCGGTTCCACGGCGCTAGTCTCCCAGGCGAGCTTTCCAAGGAGGGATCACCGTGACCGACGTCATCGACGCCCCCGCAGCCGTCAAGCCGATCAACCACTGGATCTCCGGCGCGCCCTACGCCGGCACGTCCGGCCGCAGCGGTCCCGTGTTCAACCCTGCGACCGGGCAGCAGTCGGGCGCGGTGGACTTCGCGACCGTCGAGGAAGTCGACCGCGCCGTGCAGGCGGCGAAGACGGCGTTCCCGGCGTGGCGCGCGCTCTCGATCGCGAAGCGCGCCGAGATCCTGTTCGCGATCCGCGAGCTCGTCCACGAGCGGCGCGAGGAGATCGCGAAGCACCTGACGGCCGAGCACGGCAAGGTGCTCTCTGACGCGATCGGGGAGGTCACGCGCGGCCTCGAGGTGATCGAGTTCTGCTGCGGCATCCCGCATCTCCTGAAGGGCGGCATGACCGAGCAGGCCTCGACGGGCGTCGACGTCTACTCGATCCGCCAGCCGCTCGGCGTCGTCGCCGGCATCACGCCGTTCAACTTCCCGGCGATGGTCCCGATGTGGATGTGGGCGCCGGCGATCGCGTGCGGGAACACCTTCGTCCTGAAGCCGTCCGAGAAGGATCCGTCCGCGTCGGTCTACACGGCGCAGCTGCTCAAGGAAGCCGGTGTCCCGGACGGCGTCTTCAACGTCATCCACGGTGACAAGGTCGCGGTCGACGCGATCCTCGAGCACCGCGACATCGCCGCGGTCTCGTTCGTCGGCTCGACGCCGATCGCGAAGTACGTCTACGAGACGGCGACCGCGAACGGCAAGCGCTGTCAGGCGCTCGGCGGCGCGAAGAACCACATGATCGTGCTGCCGGACGCCGACATCGACATGGCGGCCGATGCTGCCGTCTCTGCCGCCTACGGCTCCGCGGGCGAGCGATGCATGGCCGTGTCGATGCTCGTCGCGGTCGGCGACGTCGCCGATCCACTGATCGAGGCGATCAAGGCGCGCATCCCGAACGTGAAGGTCGGCGACGGCATGGACGCGTCGAGCGAGATGGGGCCGCTGATCACGCGCGAGCATCGCGACAAGGTCGCCTCGTACCTCGAGGACGGCGGCGGAGACGTGCTGGTCGACGGTCGCGACGGGTGCCCCGACGTCGGCTTCTTCCTCGCGCCGTCGCTAATCGACGGCCTCGAGCCCGGGATGCGCGCGTACGACGACGAGATCTTCGGGCCGGTGCTCGGCATCACGCGTGTCGCGACGTACGACGAGGCGATTCGCCTCGTGAACGAGAACCCGTACGGCAACGGCACGGCGATCTTCACGCGTGACGGCGGCGTCTCCCGCCAGTTCCAGTTCGACGTGCAGGCGGGCATGGTCGGGATCAACGTCCCGATCCCCGTGCCGGTGGCGTACTACTCGTTCGGCGGCTGGAAGGCATCGCTCTTCGGCGACCGTCACGTCTACGGGCCGGAGGGCATCGACTTCTACACGCGCGGGAAAGTGGTCACGTCGCGGTGGCCGGATCCCGCGACGTCGAAGGTCGATCTCGGGTTCCCGCAGACGCGTTGACGATGTTCATCGAGCCGGCGCCTGCCGACGAGCTGTACGAGTCGGAGCGGGAACGCGTGGGCTATGTGCCGAACTACGTCCGCGCGTTCTCGCACCGGCCGGAGGTCTACCGCGCGTGGCGCGGGCTCGTCGGCGCGGTTCAGAGCGCGTCGGATCCGCGCCGGTACGAGCTCGCGACGCTGGCCGCGGCGAAGCGGCTGCGCTCGAGCTACTGCTCGCTCGCGCACGGGAAGATGCTCGTCGACCGGTTCTACGCCGCGGAGGAGGTGCTGAACCTGCCGGGCGGGCTCGACGAGACGGATGCGGCGATCATGGCGTTCGCCGAGAAGGTTGCCGACGATGCGTCGACAGTCACACGCGACGATGTTGAGCGGTTGCGCGGGCTCGGGCTCAGCGACGCGGAGATCACCGACGTCGTCCTCGCGGCGGCACTGCGGTCGTTCTTCGCGAAGACACTCGACGGCCTCGGCGCGCTGCCGGATGCCGTGTACGGCGAGCTCGACCCGGAGCTGCGGGACGAGCTGACGGTCGGCCGCCCGATCGAGGGCTAGGCCGGCTTCAGCACGCCGCGCACGCCACGGACGGTCCAGCCGCCGAGGGCGAGCACGAGGAGCGCGGCACAGGCGATTCCGATGAGGAGCGGCTTCGTCATGCCCACAAGACGGGCGAGATGCCGTGCGTCTTCCGTCACGGAGGCAGGCACTCAGACGTCCCCGCTTTGCAGGGCATTTCGCCGCTCAGGACATGACCGGTGCCAGCCTCCGCGTCGTGGAGATCACGACTTCGCCTTCCGGTTAGGGGCGCCGATAGATCTCTGCGGCCGCCTGGTGAAAGCCCGCAGGCAGCCCGTCCGCGGCGAACGCGCTCGCGATCTCCTCCATCTCGCCGACCCATCGCCAGCCCTTCTTCGCCGCGGAGCGCTCGGCCGCCGCGAGTCGGGCGGCGAGGTCCGGCAGCGAGCGTGCCCACTCGGCGACGAGCGCGTCCTCGACTCCTTCAGCCCGGGCGAAGTCGCGGATCGCAAGGACGAGCGCGGCCGTTCCCTTCGACCACGCGGCGTAGGCGCACTTGAGTGCCGACGCGTTCGCGACGAGCTCCGTCTCGATCGGCGAGCCCTCGAACAGCGCGGCAACCGCAGCCGCCTCGCCGCCCGACAGATAGAGCCGCGGCGCCGGCGGCCCGCCGACGATGCCGCCGTCGACGAACCGGGCGACCGAGGCGCCGACGGCACGCGCGGTCTCCGGCGACACCGCGTTCGCATCGACGTAGATCCCGTCGAAGGGCGGCAGCGACCGCGCCAGCCCGAGCGCTGCGTGCGGCGGCACCACCGAGAAGACGACGCCGGAACGCGCGACGACATGGGCGACGGTGCCGGCGTCGTCGAGCGCGGCAGCGCGAGCCTGCGTCGCCTCGCTTCGCCCGTCGGACGCCCAGAGCACCGTATGGCCCGCGGCAGCCAACGCCGCGCCGACGGCAGCACCCATCTCGCCCGGATGCAAAAGACCGACGTTCACGGTGCGAACGTCACCGGCTCGCCGAGCAGCGTCGTCCACGCCGGCATCGTCTCCGCGACGACGCGCCCGCGCCGGATCACCCAACGCCGCGGCGGATGCAGCCGCATGACCTCGAGCGCACTTGGCGCCTCGTAGACGACGAGATCCGCCGGCTTGCCCTCCTCGATCCCGTACTCGTCCTCGACGCCGAGCGTCCGCGCGCCGCGCTCGGTCGCGCAGCGCAGCATCTCGACGATCTCGTCGCGCCCGCTCATGTAGGTGAAGTGCAAGGCGAGCGACGCGGCCTCGACCATGTCGGCGCGGCCGAGCGAGTACCACGGATCCATGATCACGTCGTTGCCGAGCGACACGTTGACGTCGGCTGCGAGCAACTCCTTCAGCTGCGCAAACCCCCGCCGCTTCGGATACGCGTCGAGCCGTCCCTGGATCAGCGAGTTCGCGAACGGATTGACGACGATGTTGATCCCCGCCCGCCGCAGGAACCCGTGGAGCTTCGACGAGTAATACGGCTCGTACGACCCCATCGCGGTGCAGTGCGACGCCGTCACGCGACCGCCGAGACCGTGCTTGACGGTGTCGTCCGCCATCACCTCGAGGAAGCGCGACTCCGGATCGTCCGTCTCGTCGCAGTGCACGTCGATGCGCCGCGAGTACTGCTTCGCGAGCTGGAACACGCGGTGCACCTCGCGCAGGCCGAGCTCGGAGGTCGGCTCGTAATGCGGGATGCCGCCGACGCAGTCGACGCCGAGGCGGAGCGCGTTCTCGAGCCGCTCCTCGTCCCCGTCGTGCGCGAAGATGCCGTCCTGCGGGAACGCCGTCACTTGCAGCGTGCAGAGCTCGGCAACCTCGTCGCGCACCCGCAACAGCCCGCGGACCATCGCCTCGTTCTCGCCGGAGACATCCGCGTGCGCCCGGATGAAGAGCGTTCCCTGCGCGACCGACCACCGCACGATCTCGCGCGCCCGCGCGACGACGTCGTCTTCGGTGAGCGACGGCTTCAGCTCGCCCCACACGTGAATGCCTTCGATGAGCGTGCCGGACTCGTTCCAGCGCGGACGGCCCGCGGTCAACGACGCGTCGAGATGGAGGTGGCAGTCGACGAGCGGCGCCGTGACGAGCCGCGCCTCCGCGTCGACGACCGCCGTGCCGTCCAGCTCGAGCGACTCGCCGATGCGCACCCAGCGCCCGTCCTCCGCCGCAAGATCAACGAGACGCCCGTCGAGGAGACGGGCGTTGCGCACCACGAGATCCACAGGAGGACTCTACGGCCCGTGGAACCGCGCGAGAAGCTGAGCCCTGCGGCCCCACGGGTCGCGCGCCGCGACGCGCAGCGTCCCGGTGGCGCCACGCGGAATGTGCAACGTGATGCGGACGGGCACGCCGCCGGGTTTCAACAGCTGCAGGCGGCGGTTGCTCGTCCGGCCGGGGACGTTCATCGTCAAGAGCGCCTGCGACGGCACCAGAACCCGCCCCGTCAAGACGACGACGCCGCTTCTCAGCCGCTTCGCGTGCAGGCTGCCCACGAGGCGCGGCTGCGGCGGTGCGGCCGCGACGAGCCGCGGATCTCCCCATTTGCCCGGCGTGAATAGGCGAATGCGCGCGGTGATGCCGAGCAGCACGTGCGGCAGTCCGGTTGCATCCAGGAACGTGCCGACGGAGGCTCCGACCGGCAGCGCGTCCGCCTTGAGCGGTGTCGCCGGCAGCCAGACCTTGCCGTCGGTCGAGTAGCCGATGACGTCGGTCGTCGGTGCGCTGTACGTCAGCTCGACCGGCCAGGTGAGCCTCGCGAGCGCAGGATCGACGCTGAACGTGACTGTCTGCCCGGTGTGGGTCAGCGTGACGTTCGAGGCCACCGGGAGGGACCCCGGCTGCCAGACGAGCGTCGCCGCGCCGTCCGCCGTCGACACCGCGCCCGCGACTCCCTGCGACACGACGGCCGGGCTCGGCACTGCGGCGGGGACGGGCGCCGCCGTGACCGCGGTGGGCACCACCGCAGTTGCGGAGGCGGAGCCGCCCTTGCCGGTTGCCGTCACGACCGTCGCGACGTACGCGCCGATGTCGGCGGCGCTGAGCTGATACGTCGACGCGGTCGCGCCGAGGATGGCAGCACAATCCGCACCCGCCGAGTGGCAGCGCTGCCACTGGTAGGCGAACGCCGTGGGCGCCCCGCTCCACGAGCCGACCGACGCCGTCAGCGTCTGGCCGGCCTCCGTGACGCCGGTTACCGACGGCGCCGTCGTCGCCGCAGGCCGCGCTGCGCCTGAGCCCGCGGTCACGACGGCGAGCGTGGCGGGCGAGACGGCGCTCGCGACGCCCGCCGTCGCCTGTGCAGACACAGCGACGGTAAGCGCGTGACCGAGATCGTCCGTCGTCGGGAGATACGTGTTCGTCGTCGCGCCGGGGATCGGCACGCAGTTCAGCCCGCTCGCATCGCACCGCTGCCACTGGAACGAGAACGTCAGCGGCTTGCCGCCGCTCCATTCCCCGGGCACCGCCGTGACGCGCTTCCCCGACTGCGCTGCTCCGACGATCGTCGGCGGCGTGCTCGACACGGGCAGTCCGCCCGGGTACGCCTTGATCACAGCACCGGTGACCGACGCGAGGTGGAAACGGTCGCGATCGACCTGCGTCGTGATGCCGGTGACCGTCGCGTGACTCGAGTACTGCCAAAACGACCAGCCGGCGCCGCCCCAGTTGCCGCCGGGGACGAGCGGTGCGCCCGCGGTCGTCCAGTGCGCGACCCAGAGCGGCGTTCCATCGAGCGCGGGCACGCCGCTGTCAGCGAGCGAGTTCTTCCAGAAGTTCGGCGAGGTATAGACGAGTGCGCGCACGCCGGTGCGCGCGTAGATCTCCTCGAGCCACGCCGACGTCCACGTGAGCAGGTCGGGCGGCTTCAGCCCGCCGGTCACCTCGAGGTCGAGCACGGGCGGGAGCTCACCCGCCTGCGGCTGCGCGATCGAGAGGAAGAAGTCGGCCTGCGTGATCGCGTCCGCGGTGAGCGCCGAGTCGCCGCTCCCCACGGGGCGTGCGAAGTGATACGCCCCGACCTTGATCCCGACGCTCTCGGCGCCCATCCGGTTCACCGGGTACGTCATGTCGACGAGCGTCTTGCCTTCGGTCGCCTTCTCGAATGCGAACGTCGACGATCCTGCGACCTGCGGCCAGTTGATCGCGCCCTGATAGTGCGAGACGTCGACGCCGAGCGCGTACGTCGCGGCGTTTCCTCGTGCTGCACCCACCAATGCGGCGACGGCGAGCATGCCAATGAGCGCCCCTCGACGCGACCTCATCGCACCGAGCCTAGAGAAGGCGCTGTGAGGAAGACGTAAAGTCTCTCCGTGGAACCGCCGTACAGGCCGCTCGACGCGCAGGTGATCCCGCGTTTCGCGGGGATTCGGACGTTCATGCGTGCGCCTCACGTCACGGACTTGCACGGCGTCGACGCCGTCGTCTACGGCATCCCGTTCGACACGGCGACGAGCTACCGCACCGGCGTGCGCTTCGGCCCCGAGGCGATCCGCTCCGCATCGTCGCTCCTCCGCCCGTACAACCCTGCACAGGACGTGAACGTCGTGGAGCGCTTGTCGATCGTCGACTACGGCGACGTCCCGGTGTCACCGGGCGACACCGAGCGGACGTATACACAGATCGAAGAGGCGCTCGCGCCGATCGTCGATGCCGGCTGCTTCCCGCTCGCGCTCGGCGGCGACCACTCGATCACGCTCGCGGAACTGCGCGCGCTGGCGAGCAGGCACGGCGCGATGGCGCTCGTGCAGCTCGACTCGCACGGCGACGTGTGGGAGCAGTACTTCGGTCAGCGCTACTTCCACGGCACGACGTTCAAGCGCGCCGCGGAAGAGGGCGTGATCGAGGCTCACGCGTCGGTGCAGGCCGGCATGCGCGGCTCGCTGTACGGCGCGGAGGACATTGCCGTCGCTCGCGACTTCGGCTTCACAGTGCTCTCGACCGACGAGCTGCGCGACACCGGGCCGGGCGCGTACGGCGACCTCGTGCGCGCGCGCGTGGGGGAGAGGCCCGTGTTCGTCTCCTTCGACATCGACTTCCTCGACCCGGCGTTCGCACCGGGCACCGGCACGCCTGAGGTCGGCGGCTTCACGACAGCCGAGGCGCTCGCGTTCGTGCGCGCGCTGCACGGTGTGAACCTCGTCGGCGCGGACGTTGTCGAGGTCTCGCCGTCCTACGACGGACCAGGGCAGGTCACGGCGCTCGCCGGCGCGACCGTCGCGTACGAGTTGCTGTCGCTACGGGCTATGCAGGCACGGCCCTAGTCGCCGCGATCGGCGGCCCTTCGGCCTCGCTTGCCACGTCGAGGATCGCGTCGCTCGCGATCGCCGAGTCGGGAATCGTCTTCGCGAACCCGAGCGCCGAGCGCACAGGCGCAACAGCGCGCGCGACGGCGACGAGCCCGACATACGCAAAGCCCGCGATCGCCCACGCCTCGAGCGGCACCGGGCCCCACGAGTTCGGGGCGGATGACTCGAGCCACTCGTGCGGCCAGCTCGCAGTCCCGGTGACGCCGAAGAACACGGCGGCGAGGAGCGCGATCGTCGCAGGCCAGTTGATGAGCCCCGTCTCCTCCCACTTCGGCACAGCTGTCAGCGGCCGCGAGATCCGGAAGAGTCGCGGCAGCAGGAAGTGGTCGACGCACATGATCACCGTCGCGGACGGGACGCTCACGGCGAGGAAGCTCGACACCTTGAACCAGCCGTTCAGGAAGTGGAAGTTCACGAGATCGGCGGCGATCACGCCGCCGCCCGCGACGATCAAGCAGGTGAGGACACGCGGCCACCGCCTGATCCCGCCGACGAGGTTCTGGCCGGCGTTCACCGACTCGTAGTAGTTGCCGTCGTTGATTGCGAACTGGCTGATCGTCGCGATGATCCAGGCGAGCCAGAACGCGCCGAAGAGCGAGAAGTGCACGGTGTAGCGGAACACCGCCGCGGTGTCGCTGGTCTTCGCGAGTTGCTCCATCATCCAGCCGGCGATGACGAAGAGCGTGAACCAGAAAGCCGAGAACAGGTACGTCGGCAGCGGCCATGAGAAGCGCGGCCGTCCGTAGCGCCAGAAGTCCGGCTCGTTGCCCCACATCGAGAAGCCGATCACCGCTACGACGGCGACCCAGAACGGCAGACCGCTGCCATGGGGAGTCCCGCCGAGCTCGCCGTGGTGCCCGATCACCGCACGCAGCACCATGTAGATGCACCAGAGGATCAGGATCGGCGTGACGAGATAGCGGGCGAACACGCTGATGCCTGTGAAGCCGAGCAGGTTGTTCAGGATCATGATCCCGGCCAGGAGCAGCGTCAGGGTGAAGATCGCGCCCCAGCCGTAGAAGCCGTCCCAGAGCACGGCGAGCAGGTTCGCCTGATACCCGACCCAGCCGAGCGGCGCGACGAGGATGAACGCCGAGACGATCCACGACCCGTAGCGTCCGAAGACCGAGCGTGTGAGCAGCGCGTGCGTCTGGCCTGTGCGCGAGCCGAGGTACGACCCTGCCATGGCATAGGCGACGTACATGCCGTAGCCGATGAGCGTGATCGCGATCGTCGACGCGAGGCTGTGGCCGCCGTCGTGAATCTCAAAGCCGAGGAACATGTACGAGAATCCGGCGACAAACGTCGTCCACAGTCCCATGAAGTGCCACATCGGCCGTCGCTTATCGAGCGGCACGATGCCGGTCTCGGCGGTGGAGTAGTCGTGGCTGATCGACTCGTCGAGCGATGCGCGCTCGAAGGCGAGATCGCGACGGATTTCGTCCACGTCGTGAGCGATCTCTTCCCGATGGTGCTCGGACATCTGCGTCACCCCACGGTGAGAGGGCCAGAGATGCCCGGGAGTCTACGAAGCTGCGTGGACGAGGGCTAGTAGCCCCCGCCGCCTTTGCCGCCGCAGGCGACGAGCGTGAGCACGAGGACCAGCACCGGCAGGGCAAGCAGGAAAAGGCGAATACGCATACCCGTCCATACGGGGCTGGGGTGCGCGCGGTTTCCTCTGCAGGCTGATGCTGAACTGTCAGGCGTGCGCGGTTTCGGCCGCCGGCCGTAGCTCCTCGCCGAAGCGTGCCCGCTTCACGAACTGCCCGACTCCCGGCGAAGCCACCAGCTCGTCGTTCTCGACGAGGACGTGCCCGCGCAGCAGCACGACCTCCGGCGCCCCCGTCACGGTCGTCCCCTCGTAGAGGCTGTAGTCGGACTTCGAGTGGTGGGACGACGCCGAGATCGTCACCTCTTTCTCCGGGTCGAAGACGACGAGATCGGCATCGGAGCCGACGGCGACCGTTCCCTTGCGCGGATAGAGGCCGAAGAGCTTGGCCGGATTCGTCGCGAGGAGCTCGACCATGCGGTTGAGCGAGAGCCGCCCGGCGCGCACGCCGAACTCGTGGATCATCTTGAGCCGGTCTTCGAGGCCTGGGCCGCCGTTCGGGATCTTCGAGAAGTCGTCCTTCCCGAGCGTCTTCTGGCCCTCCCACAGGAAGGCGCAGTGGTCGGTCGAGATGACGGACAGCGAATCGGTGCGAACTGCGTTCCAGAGCACGTCCCAGTTCGAGCTGTCGCGCACCGGTGGGGAGTAGACGTACTTCGCGCCTTCGAAGTTCGGCTTCGCGATGTCGTCGAGCGAGTTGAAGAAGTACTGCGTGCACGTCTCGCCCCAGACGTCCCAGCCCCGTTCGCGCGCGAGCGCGATCGGCTCGACGGCCTGCTCGCAGGTGACGTGGACGACGTACAGTGGCGAACCGGCCAGTCGTGCGAGCTGGATCGCCCGGTTCGTCGCCTCGCCCTCGGCCTCCGGCGGCCGTGTGAGCGCGTGGTAGAGCGGCTCGGTGTTGCCGGCCTCGAGCGCTTCGCGCACGAGCTGGTCGATCACGTCGCCGTTCTCGGCGTGCACCATCACGAGCGCGCCGGTCTGCGACGCGACCTGCATCGTCCGGAAGAGCGTCAGGTCGTCGACCATCAGCGCGCCCTTATACGCCATGAAGAGCTTGTACGACGTGATGCCCTGGTCGGGCAGCGTGGCGAGCTCCTCGAGCGAGCCTCCGTGCTCGAGGTCGGTGACCGCCATGTGGTAGCCCATGTCGATCACCTGCTTGCCGTTTGCCTTCGCGCGCCACAGGTCGAGCGCAGACGCGAAGGTCTCGCCCTGCGGCTGGATGATGAAGTCGACATGGCAGGTCGTCCCGCCGAACGCCGCCGACGTCTGCCCGGACTCCACGTCGTCGATCGTGACGGTGCCGCCGAACGGCATGTCGAGATGCGTGTGCGGATCGACGCAGCCTGGGAGGACGTACTTCCCGGTCGCGTCGATGACGCGGTCCGCGTTCAGGTCGAGATCGAGCCCGATCAGGGAGATTCGCTCGTCGTCGACATAGACGTCGGCGACGTAGTCATCGGCTGCAGTGACGACGCGGCCGCCTTTGATGAGCAACGACATTGCGAATCTCCCTTCTCGGTTTCGATTCCTTACTTCCCGCCCGCCTGGAGCGTCACCGAGATCGGCTTGTAGCTCTTGCCGAGCACGTCGACGCCCTTGACGTGGTTCTTCAGGTACTGCAGCGCCGCCTTCTCGATGGCCGGGTCATACGCCTTTGCCGACGCCGCCTTCTTGATCACTTTGTACTTGAGGGCGATCGCCGCCGTCGTCTTGAACGCGGCCGGGTCGGTGATCCCGATCCCGAGCTTGCTCGGCCAGATGAGCTTGTTGATCTCGTTCATCTGCCAGAGCTGATGGCCCGCGGGCAGCGCTGTTCCGTTCTTGACCACGATGTCCGTGCACTGCTGGACGTGGTCACGGCAGTAGATCCAGCCACGCTCACTCGCGGCGATGAAGCGCATCGCGATGTCGCGGTGACCGTTCAGCCAGCTCTGCGTCGTGAACAGGTTGTCCTCGAGCATCCCCGTGCCCTGCTTCTGCATGGGAAGGACGTTGAGGTCCTTGAGCGTGTAGAGCTTGCCGGTCGCCGGGTTCTTGGACTCCAGCACCTGCGCGAGCTCGTTGTACGTCATCGCGGCCGCCGCAGCGATGCGGTGGCTGAGGAAGTCCGTCATCGTGAACGGCTGATTGAAGATCGTAATGTCGCTCTTGTTGTTCGGATCGATGCCGTTTTTCGTGAGCGCCGCGAACAGCTCGAACTGGTTGCCGCAGCACCAGACACCGACCTTCTTGCCCTTCATCTTCGCGACCGAGGTGATCCCGCTCGACTTGAAGCTGATCTCCGTCATGCCGGACTTGGAGAACATCTGCGCGATGCTCACGAGGCTCGTGCCCGTGTCGCGCGTTGCGAGCAGGCTCGGCACCCAGTCGACGCCGATCTGCGCCTGACCGCTCGCAACGACGGTCTCCGGCGTGATGCTCGGGCCGCCGACCTTCAGCGTCACATTGAGGCCGAAGTCCTTGTAGTACCCGTTTGTGACGGCGGCGTAGTAGCCCGCGAACTGCGATTGCGTCACCCACTTCAGCTGCAGCGTGACGTTGTCGAGCTTCCGTGCCTGTGGCTTCGCGGCCGCGGTGCCCATGCCGACGCTGAGCAGGACCGCCGCCGCCAAGCCGGCGATCACCCAGTGCTTCCGACCCATCCCGTGCCCCTTTCTGTTTCCGCTATCGGCGCCGGCAAAGCCGGCGCCTCCGCTCCTTGCGCGCTCCGTCGAGCCTACGCGCGTTGTCATCCCCCAACTGTCTCCGTCCGCGGCTGCCAGCGAGTGGCGAAGCGCTCGGCAAGCGCAACCGCGAGGTAGAAGCCGATGCCGAAGATGCAGGCGATTGCGATCTCCGCCCACGCTTTCTCGAACTGGAAGAGCGCCGCGTCCTGCTCGATGTTCGCACCGAGCGAGTTGAGCGACCCGCCGTAGTACTCGCCGACGATCGCGCCGATCATCGCCAGCACACTCGCGACACGCAGTGCCGTGAACAGGAACGGCAGCGCCGTCGGTACGCGGACGAGCCGGAACACGGTGAACTCGCCGACCGCGTAGGAGCGCATGAGCTCGATCTGCTGCGGCTTGACCGATCGCAGTCCGCGCACGACGTTGACGAACACCGGGAAGAAGCAGAGCACGGCGGCGATCACCATCTTCGAGGTCTTGTTCAGCGGGTTGAACCACGCATTCGTGATCGGCGCGAAGGCGATGATCGGGATCGCATTTGCCGCAATTGCGTACGGCATGAGCGCGCTGCCGAGCCCTTCCCAGCGGGCGACGACGACCGCGAAGAGGATCGCAACGCCGCAGCCGAGCGCGAAGCCGCCCAGCGCCTCCTGGAAGGTGAACCAGCCTTCGTGCCAGAGGGCAGGCTGGTTGTCACGGAACGCGCGCCAGATCGCGTCCGGCGCAGGCAGGAGGAAGCGCTGAATGTGCGCGCCCTTGACGATGCCCTCCCAGAGCCCGAGAAACGCGATGAGGACGACCCCAGCGGGCACCCAGTCGACCACCCTGCGTCCGACGGCGAGGCTCACGCGACCACCTCGATCCCGCCGAGGTGCAGCGCCTCGCGCACCTCGGTCGCGAGCTCGAAGAAGCGCGGCTCCTCGCGCGTCGCCGCCGTGCGCGGCTGCGGCAGGTCGATCGAGATCATCTTCGAGATCCGGCCGGGACGCGGCGACATCACGACGACGCGCGTCGAGAGGAACACCGCCTCGGCAATCGAGTGCGTGACGAACACGACGGTGGATCCGCTTGCCTCCCAAATCTGCAGCAGCTCTGCGTTCAACCGTTCGCGCGTCATCTCGTCAAGCGCGCCGAACGGCTCGTCCATCAGCAGCAACGCAGGCTCGAACGAGAGCGCGCGGGCGATCGAGACGCGCTGCTGCATGCCCCCGGAGAGTTGCCATGGATGGTGATCGCCGAAGCCGCGGAGCTCGACGAGGTCGAGCATCTCCTCGACGCGCTTGCTTCTGCGCTCTCGGTTCCAGCCGGCAAGCTCGAGCGGGAGCCCGACGTTTTTCGCGACGGTGCGCCAGTTGTAGAGAACCGAGTCCTGGAAGACGATGCCGTAGTCGTGGTCGCGCCGCGCCTGCCGCGCGGTCTTTCCGTTCACCGTGACGCTGCCGCTCGACGGCTCGATCAGGTCGCCGATGACCCGCAGGAGGGTCGACTTGCCGCAGCCGGAGGGGCCGATCAGCGAGATGAACTCGCCCTGGTCGATCTCGAGCTCGATGTCCTGCAGGGCGACCGTGCCGCCCTTGAACTCCTTCGTGACGTTCTTGATATCGACGACGCTCATGCGACGTGCTCCGGCGCCGATCTGACGACGATCTTCTCTGCGAGCACGACAACGAGGAAGAACGAGATCCCGAGCAACGCAGCGATGATGTTCGTCGCCCAGAGATTCTGCGGCTGGAACGTGTAGTACTGCGCGAAGTTGAGGATCGCGCCGCCGAGGCCCCCCTGAATCGAGGACGGTGACTCGCCGATGATCGCGCCGACGATGCTCGCCGTCGCCGAGACCTTGAGCGCGCTGAAGAGGTACGGCAGCGCGGTGGGGAAGCGCAGCTTCCAGAGCACCGTCCACTTGCTCGCGGCGTACGACCGCATCAGCTCGAGCGCGCGGTGATCTGCGGCCTGCAAGCCGCGGAGCGTCGCGATCGCGACGGGGAAGAACGTCAGGTACGACGCGATCACTGCGACGGAGACCCACGCGGTCACGTGCACCGAGCCGAACCAGATCACGACCATCGGCGCGATCGCGAGGATGGGAACGGTCTGCGACGCGACGACGTACGGCAGGAAGCCGCGTTGCAGGACGCGGGAGTGCGCGAGGATCGCGCCGATCACGAAGCCGCCGACCGCGCCCATCGCGAACCCGAGCGCGGCTTCCTTCGCGGTGAACGCCGCCGCCTTCAGAAGGGTGACGATCAGCATCGGGGATGCCGTGTTGGGGTGTTGGAAGAGCGCCCGGATCATGTCGTGGATGTGCGGCATCGACGTCGCGTCGACGGTGAACGGCCATGTCCAGCCGAAGTGGATCCCGAGCGCACGAACGGCTTCCCAGAGCCCCCAGAGCACGGCGAGAACGACGAACAGGAGCCCCACGCGCTTGCCCGCTCGGTTGACCCCCACGGCCCGGACCACGGGTCGTTCAACTGCGACTGACGCCACCGCTCCGTTCTAACACAGTGGTTAGGCTCGCGCCATGGGCCTGGAACCGAAGCGAACCGTGGCGGAGCTCGAGGAGCTCCGGGAGTTGACGGGAGACGAGAACGGCGCCCAGCGGGTCGCGTGGACCGACACGTGGGAGAGCGCCCGGGAGTGGCTGCGCGGGAAGGTCGCGGAGACCGGTGCGGTGGAGGAGGTCGACGAGGCCGGGAACCAATGGTTCACGCTCGCAGGCGCCTCGGAGAAGGCGCTGCTGATCGGCGGGCACATCGACTCCGTCCCGAACGGCGGCTGGCTCGACGGCTGCCTCAACGTCATGGCCGGCGTCGAGGTGCTGCGACGCGTCGCTGCGGACGGCACGCCGCCGCTCACCATGCGGCTCGTCAACTGGGCCGATGAGGAGGGTGCGCGCTTCGGACGCTCGTTGTTCGGCTCGTCAGCCGCCGCCGGCTCGATGGCGGATCAGGACGAGCTGCGGCAACGGCACGACGCGAACGGAATCGCGCTGCCGGACGCGTTGCGCGAGCACGGCGTCGATCTTGACCGTGCGCTCGACGCGCGCTCGCAGCTCGAAGGCGCCGTCGCGTACCTCGAGTTGCATATCGAGCAAGGCCCGGTGCTCGAGTCGATGGATTTCCCACTCGGCGTCGTGCTCGGGACGTTCGGCGTGGAACGGCATCAGATCACGTTCCGCGGCCAGGCCGCGCACGCGGGCTCGACGCCGATGGACAAGCGGCGCGACGCGCTCGCGGGCGCGGCGAAGCTCGAGCTCGAGCTCCGGGAGATCGCGCGACGCGTCGGCGACGGAGCGGTCTGCACGATGGGCGGCGTCGTGTGCAAGCCGGGAATCGTCACGTCGGTTGTCGAGACCGCCGAGTGCCTGCTCGACCAGCGACATCTCGATGCGACGCAGCTCGCCGAGCTGCTGAGCAACGCCGAGGCGGCCTCACGGCGCTTCGCGCACGAGGAGAACATCGACGTCGAGTGGCAGAAGATCTGGTCGATCGAGCCGATCCTCTTCGACGAGCGGCTTGTCGAGCTTGCGGACGAGTCGATCCGCGAGATCAGCGGAACAGCGCACCACCTGCCGAGCGGCCCACTGCACGACGCGGCCGAGGTGTCACGCGCGGGAATCCCGACGGTGATGCTCTTCGTTCAATCACTACGAGGCCTGTCGCACACGAAGCTCGAGGACACGAAGGTTGAGCACCTCGAGATGTCGGTACAAGCCTTGGACCGGTTGACCACGAAGACGTTGGAGGCTTTTGCATGAGCACCACCTTGTTCGGGCAGGAGCACGTTCGCCGCTATCGCGAGACGGACGGCGAGGAAGGACACATCTGGAAAGAGGGATCGACGATCCTCCTGCTCACGACGACCGGGCGGAACACCGGCAAGGAGACGACGACGCCGCTCATCTACGGAATGGACGGCGACAACCCGGTGATCGTCGCGTCGCAAGGCGGGGCGCCGAAGCACCCGGGCTGGTACCGCAACCTCTCGAAGGATCCCGAGGTCGGCGTGCAGATCCTCGGCGAGCAGTTCCGTGCCCGCGCGCGCACCGCGGAGGGGGAAGAGCGCGAGCGGCTGTGGCGCATGATGAACGAGATCTGGCCCCACTACGACGAGTACGCGGAGCGGACAGATCGGCTGATCCCGGTCGTCGTGCTCGAGCGCGTTTAAGGGGTCAGACCCCGAACGGGGTCTGACCCCGCTGTTAGCGTCGCTCGGTGGACCGCATCGGCGGCATCGGCGTCGGCGTAGCCGTCGGCTGGAACATCGCCGTCATCGGGCCGGTAGCGACCCGGCTGTCGCACGTTTACGGCGTCAGCCTGACGGTCGTCCTGCTGTTCGTGACCGTGCAGTTCGTCATGCACATGCTGATGCAGCTGCCCGGCGGTCGCGCCGCGGATCGCATCGGCGCACGCACGAGTGCGCTGCTCGGCCTGTGCCTCATCATCGCCGGCAACGCGCTCTCGCTGCCGGCGCCGCATCCGGTGCTCGGCTTCCTCGGCCGCGCCGTCGTCGGCATCGGGACGGGCTTTGCCTTCGTCGGCGGCAGCGACTACATCCGCGCGCGCGGCGGCTCGCCGTTCCTGCAGGGCCTGTACGGCGGGGGCTCCGTCCTCGCACCGGGCGTCGCGGTGGCCCTCATTCCGACCCTGACCGATCACATCGGCTGGCGCGCGCCGTACTTCAGCGCAATCGTCGTCGGCGCAATCTGCGCGGGGCTCCTCGCGCTCGCGCCTCCGACCGACCGCAGCGCGAGGCATGCGGGCGAGCGGCTCGACGCGAGGTTCTTCCGCGATCGCAGGCTGTATCGCCTCGCTGCGATCCACGCAATGTCGTTCGGCTTCAGCGTCGTCGTCGGGAACACGGTCGTGACGCTGCTCGAGCATCATGGGCATTCGAAGTCGAGCGCCGCCGTCGCGGGCTCGCTGACGCTGCTCCTCGGCTTCTTCACCCGCGCAGCGGGCGGCCCGCTGCTCCGACGCGCGGACGCGCGCTCGTGGGTCGCCGCGAGCCTCGTGCTCGGAGGAGCGGGCGCGATCGTCCTCGCGCTGCCCATCCCGTACGCATTGCTCGTCGTCGCAGCAGCCGCCGTCGGGCTCGCAGCGGGTCTGCCGTTCGCGATGGCGTTCACCGGCGCCGCACGTGCGCGCCCCGACGCGCCCGGCGCCGCCGTCGGCTTCATCAACGCGTGGGCCTCGCTCGTGATCGTCGCCGGCACGCCGCTCGTGGGGTTGACGTTCTCGCTGCCGGGCGACGGGCGCATCGGCTTCGTCACGATCGGCGTGCTCGCGGGGCTCGCCGCTCTCGCGACGCCGCGATAGGCTCTCAGCGTCGAGCGAGGAGGGCTCAAGAGATGGATTTCGGCGTCACCGTTCTTCCTGATCCGCCGTTTTCGCGCTGGCTCGAGCTGATCCAGCTCGCCGAGCGCCACGGCTTCGGCTACGCGTGGACATACGACTCGCACGTCCTCTGGCAGGAGTCGATCCCGATGCTCGCGATCGCGGGACGCGAGACGTCGAAGATCAAGCTCGGTCACTTCGTGACGAACCCGGCGACGCGCGATCCGACCGTGCTCGCGAGCGCGTACGCGACCCTGCACGACCTCTCCGACGGCCGTATGGCGATGGGTGTCGGCCGCGGTGACTCCGCCGTTCGCTTCATCGGCCGCCAGCCGATGAAGGTCGCGGAGTTCGAGCGCTCGTGCGCGATGGTCAAGGACTTCATGAACGGGCGTGAGGTGCACTGGAACGACAAGGATCTCCAGCTGAAGTGGGTCCGTCCTGAGCTGCCGGAGATCCCGATGTGGGTCGCTGGCTACGGGCCGAAGGCGCTCGCGGTCGCGGGCCGCGTCGCGGACGGCGTGATCATCCAGCTCGCAGACCCGGAGATCATCAGCTGGATCATGGACACCGCGCGAAAGGCGGCCGAGGAGGCGGGTCGCGATCCGTCGCAGCTGAAGTGCATCGTCGGCGCGCCGTCGCACGTCACCGACGACCTCGCCGACGCGCGCGACCAGGTTCGCTGGTTCCCGGCGATGGTGTCGAATCACGTCATGGATCTCATCGACCGGTACGGCACCGACGGCAGCGCGGTGCCCAAGGCGCTCACCGACTACGTGCAGGCGCGCAAGTTCTACGACTACAACGAGCACTCGCGCGTCGGCGCGAAGCACGGCGAGTTCGTCACGGACGAGATCTGCGACCGCTTCTGCGTGCTCGGGTCGACCGAGCAGATCAAGACGAAGCTGCGCGAGCTCGAAGCCGTCGGCGTCGACCAGTTCAACATCTACCTCATGACGCACGGGCAGGAGGAGACGTTGCAGGCATACGGCGACGAGGTCATTCCCGAGCTCGCCGGCGTCACCGCCTAGCGAGACACAGCATGTGCGGGCTCAGCGCCGGGATCTCCTCGGCGAGCCCCGCTGCCGTCAGCGCGACGTCGTGCGGTGCGTCGAACCAGCCGCCGGGTCCCTCGACGCCGACGAGCCGCTCAACGGTCAGTCCGGCGTCCTCGACTTCCTCGCAGATCTCGTGCGGGAGGTGGAAATACGCTGTCGTGAACCAGCCCTCGACGTTCTCGGGGTTGCGATGCTGCCCCTCGCGGAGGTCGCGCTTCACGATCTCGACGAAGCGCGGGTCGGCCAGATACCCGCGGAGCGTTCCGTCGATGACCGATGCGAAGCGGCAGATCGCTGCGGCGGCGACGAGGCCCCCCGGGCGCACGACCCGCCGCGCCTCGCGCAACGTCTGCACGCGCTCGTCGCGTTCGGTGAGGTGGTAGAGCGGCCCGAGCAGCAGCGCCGCGTCGGCGCTCTCGTCCGGATCGTCGAGCTGCCGCGCGTCGCCGAGCGCGGCCTCGAACGTGCCGTGTCCTGCAGCCTGCTCGACGTGGAGAGGATGCACGTCGACGAGGCGCACGTCATAGCCGGCTTCGGCCAGCCGCGCCGCGTAGACCCCCGGCCCGCCGCCGATGTCGAGGACGCGCGCGGGTGGCGGCGGCAACGCCGCTTGTAGCAGGGAAAGCGTGCGCACGAGCTCGAGCGAGTCGCCGCCCGCGATCAGCCGGTCGCGTTCGACGCCGTCCCCGTAGTGCCGCGCGAACGCCTCGTCCATACCTCTATCCTCGCTCAGGTGCTCGATCTCCGCTCCTTGCTCGAGATCCGGCAGGCGCTTCCGCTTTCGTTCTCGCCGGACGGCGAGCGGCTTCTCGTTGCCTCGAACGTCCCCGGAACGCTGCAGCTCTTCGTCGTGCCTGCGCGCGGCGGTGGGCTCGAGCAGCTGACCGACCTCGGGGAGCCGGTCGAGGGGCAGTTCCTGCCCGACGGGCGCGTCCTCGTCGAGATCGACGAGGGCGGCAACGAGCGCACGCAGCTTCATGTCCTCGACGGCGGTGCGTTCGAGCCCCTTGTCGTCGACGCGCGCTTCATCCACCGCACGCCGCACGCTCACGGCGACCTGCTCGCGTACGCGACGAACCGCCGGAACGGCGTCGACTTCGACGTCGTCGCGCGCAGCCTCTCGACCGGAGAGGAGCGGACGTTCGAGCTCGGCGGGAACATCGGCGTGGAGGCGATCTCGCCGGACGGGCGCTGGATCGCGGTCGAACGCGTCGGCGACCGCAGCGGCGACAACGACCTCTACCTCTGCAACGTCGAGACCGGCGCGATCGAGCACGCGACGCCGCACGAGGACCCGGCGGAGTTCTACGCCCCCGTGTGGATCGACGGCTCGCTCGTGTTCGCGTCGAACGAGGGGCGCGACACATTCGCAATCGTTCGCGACGGCCGGCCGGTCTGCGAGTCCGAGTGGGATCTTGCGTGCGCCGCGGACGACGCGGGGCGCAACCTGCTCGTGATCGCGAACGAGGACGGCTACTCGCGGCTCACCTTGCTCGATCCGGCGACCTTCGACTCGCGCGGCGACGTGCCGCTTCCCGGGCGTGGGCTCGTCGAGTACCCGGTGTTCTCGCCGGACGGATCGCTGCTTGCATTCTCGTTCTCGAGCCCGGCCGAGGCACGCGACGTCTATCTCTACGATCTCGCGTCCTCGGAGCTCTCGCGCCTGACGACGAGCCCGCGGGCGGTCGAGCCGTCGCAGCTCGTCGAGCCGACACTGCACCGCTTCGAGAGCTTCGACGGCGAGTCGATTCCCGTCTTCCTGTTCGAGCCGCCGGGGGAAGGCCCATTCCCGATTGTCGTGACGGTGCACGGCGGCCCCGAGTCGCAGTGGCTCCCATGGTTTTCGCCGAGCTTCGCCCCGCTCACGCAGCATCTCGTGTCGCGCGGGTACGCCGTCGCGGCGCCGAATGTCCGCGGGTCGAGCGGTTACGGCAAGCGCTACCAGGCGCTCGACGACGTCGAGAAGCGGCTCGACTCCGTGCACGATCTCGCATCGCTGCACGAGTGGCTGAGCGCGCGGCCGTCGATCGACGGTTCGCGCGCGGTCGTGTACGGCCGCTCCTACGGCGGCTATATGGTGCTGGCCGCTCTCGCGTTCCAGCCGGAACTTTGGGCGGCCGGCCTCGAGGCAGTGGGGATCTCGAGTCTCGTCACGTTCCTGCAGAACACGTCGCCGTATCGGCGCGCCGCGCGCGAGCGCGAGTACGGCTCACTCGCGCACGACCTCGACTTCCTCGAGCGTGCGTCGCCGATGACGCACATCGACGCGATTCGTGCGCCGCTCTTCATTCAGCACGGACGGAACGACCCGCGCGTCCCGGTGTCGGAGTCGGAGCACATCCACGGCGTGCTGACCGAGAAGGGCATTCCGTGCGAGCTTTTGATCTTCGAGGACGAAGGGCACACCGTCGAGAAGCTCGGGAACCGGATCGAGACGTTCACGCGGATGACCGCCTTCCTCGAGCGAGTGCTCGCGGCGTAGGCGGGTACCATGGGCGCCGCCAAGGCGCCTTGGCCGAGTGGTTAGGCAGCGGCCTGCAAAGCCGTTTACAGCGGTTCGACTCCGCTAGGCGCCTCTTGCTCCCTCCAGTTGTGCGCGAGAAGGCGCTGGCTGCCGGCGCCGGCGAGTGGATCGAGGAGCTTCCGTCGCTCATTCGGTCGCTCGAGGCGGAGTGGGAGATCACGGTCGGCCGCTCGTTCCGCGAGTCGACGGAGGCGTTCGTCGCCGAGGCGGCCCAAAGCGACGGCACGCGCGCCGTGCTCAAGCTGATCGTCCCGCGTGACGGCGATGCCGCTGCGCATGAGGCCACCGCGCTGCGGCTCGCGGCGGGTGACGGCTGCCCGCAGCTGCTGCGAGCCGACGTCGCGCGCGGCGCGCTCTTGCTCGAGCGGCTCGGCCGCGGGCTGTTCGAGCTTCAGCTGCCGGTGCGCCGGCGACACGAGATCCTGGTCGCCGCCGCAGCGCGGATCTGGCGCCCGGCGCCCGACTGCGGGCTGCCGACCGGCGCCGTGAAAGCCCAGTGGCTCACGGACTTCATTACGGCGATGTGGGACGAGCTCGACCGGCCGTGCAGCGAGCGCACCGTCGAGCACGCACTCGCGTGTGCGAGGCGCCGCGGCGACGCGCACCGTGACGAGACCGCGCGACTCGTGCACGGTGATGTGCACCAGTGGAACGCGCTCGAGGCAGGCGGCGGCTTCAAGCTCGTCGACCCGGACGGCCTGCTCGCAGAGCCGGAGTACGACCTCGGCATCATCATGCGCGAGGATCCGCTCGAGGGCGATCTGCACGAACGGGCCCGCCGGCTCGCCGCGGTGAGCGGTCTCGACGCCGAGGCGATCTGGGAGTGGGGCGTGGTCGAGCGCGTGTCCACCGGGCTGCTCGGCACGCGCGTCGGGCTACAACCGGTCGCGAGGGAGATGCTCGAGGCTGCCGATCGGCTGGCCGCGCCGTAGGATCGGACGAGATGCGCCTCTTCTCCCGAAAGAAGGACGACGACGACGAGCCCGTCGATCTGAACGAGCGTTCACCAGAGCTCGGCCTCAAGTACAAGGATCTGGCCGTTCTCGGTCAGTTGATGAAGGCCGGAGCCGACCTCACGCAGCCACGACACGTCGTGTTCTATTCGTACGCGCCGAGCGAGCAAGTCGGGCAGGCGCTGAAGGCCGACATCGAGGCGGGCAGCTACACGGCGGAGATCCGCGAGCCGCTGCCTCAGGCTCCGGGCCAGTGGGCCGTCGTCGCCGAGACGCATGCCGTCACGTCGCCGGACTTCGTCCGCGAAGCCGACGACTTCTTCCAAGCGCTCGCCGACCGCCACGGCGCGGACTACGACGGCTGGGAGGCGAGCGTCTAGCTAGGGCAGGGTCCAGAACGGCCCGGCCAAACCGAGCCGTTCGAGGATCGACTGGTTCTCGTCGCGGGTTCGCGGACGCCAGTCCGGTGCAAGGCGCGTATCCCACCACGCATGCGCGAGGTCGCACAGCGTCTGCGCCGGAATCGTGGCGCCCGGCGTCTTCGAACCGAGCCAGCGGGCGATGTGCTCTTCCGACCGGAAGAGATTCATCGTGCTTCAGGTGAAGACGATGTCGTCCCACCAGTGCGCGGCGGGGACGAGGCAGTGGAAGAGCAGATCCGGGCGATCGACGGAGCGGTCGCGAATCTCGACCGCGTACGGCTCGCCGCAGTCTGGACACGAGGACTCGACCCGGCCGTCGACGGCGAGCGCGGCGAGGATCCCGAGGGCGTCCCACGCGCAGTTCGCGTACCACCACCGCCCGTCCGCCTGCACGCGGTAAGCGCTCGGCACCGCGGAGAACGGGTTCGCCATCCGGATCTCGTCCGTTGCCGGATTGAGCACGAGCGCGTGCGCGTCGTGCAGCTGACGCCAGCCTGCACGCACCTCGTCCTCGTCACCGAGGTCGGCGGCGGAGGGCGCGCGGCCGAGCTCCACGAACGCCGCGTAGGTGCGGTTCCGGAGGTCGAGCAGGCTCGCGTCCACCGGTCCGACGCTACCACCGCAACTCGGGGGAGGAGACCCGGCCCCGTCCGTGGAACTCCCCGATGTGGAGATCACCGAGATCACCGCGGTGCGCACCAGCCTTGCGCAACGGCTCGCGCGCCCGCTGAGAGAGCGCAGCGGGCCGCCCTCGCTGCGCGCGCAGCTCGTGCTGATCGTGGCCGCACTCCTGCTCGGCGCCGTGCTCGCCGGCCTGCTCTTCGTCGGAGTCTGGCGCCACACCGCGACCGAGGGCGATGCCGCCCGCGCGGCGCAGCTTGCGACGAAGCAGCAGCTGCGCAGCGTCCAGGCGCAGCTGAAGGCCGCAAGCGCCCAGCTACTCGCTGCGAACACGGCGACGCGCCGCGTGCGCGCGCAGCTTCACGTCGCGCAGACCCAGCGCACCGCGCTCCGCAAGCAGAACACGCGCGCGGCCGCGCGCCTCAGCGCGCCGATCGGCTCGCTTGTCGGCAACGGCGGCACGCTTCAGCACCAGCTCTCGAAGCTGAGCTCCGAGCTCTCGACGATTCAGACCTACCTGACGGCCGCGACCGCGACGGGCGTCGACCCGGCCTTCATCGCGGCGCAGGTGAAATACCTCCAGTCGTCTGCAGGCGCTGCGGAACAGGCGGCGACGGCGCTCGCGCAAGAAGCGGCACGCGCGCAAGCCGCTGCGAAGGAACTCAACAACTCGTCGCACTGACGCAACCCGAAGGAGAACACGTAGCAATGAAGCAGCCTGTGCAGCGCTACCTCGCCGGACTCATCGCGTTCGTCGCCACCGTCACGGTGATCACGCAGGGCGTGATCACGACGCTCATCGCGCTCGTCGTCTGCGGCGTGGTCGTCAACGGCGACCGCATCCTCGCAGTCTGGGCGCAGCGCCCGCATCCGCGTCCGCGCACGGGGCCGCGCCCGGAGCGCATGCGTGCGCATCCTGTCGTCGAAAGCGCGGGCTACGACCTCGTCCCGGACGAGCCGTCGCTCATCCTCACGCCGGCCGAGTTCTAGGCGCTAGGGCAGCGCCGGGTTCGATTCCTGCGTTACCCGGGCGCTCTTGATGTAGTCGAGCTTCGGGTAGTGCTTCTGCAGGAACGCGTTGCCCTGGCTCATCATCTGG
The DNA here is from genome assembly GCA_036265735.1 of Gaiellaceae bacterium. Taxonomy (GTDB): domain Bacteria; phylum Actinomycetota; class Thermoleophilia; order Gaiellales; family Gaiellaceae; genus Palsa-739. The sequence goes on along the minus strand of DATAOK010000017.1, from coordinate 61,429 downwards.
CTCTGCTGCGGCGTCGGCTTGTCGCCGTAGCCGCTGAACAGCTTGTCGACGACATCGAGGCCGGAGTCGACCGCGCCGAACGGGGTGAACCCCTGCGAGTCGAGTCCCTGGTTGTTGCCGGTGTCGATGAAGACCTGCGTCGTGCGGGTGTTCGGCCCTGCCGACGCAAACGAGACGCCGCCGCGCCCGTTCGACACGCCGACCGGCGTGTCGTCCGGGATCGTCGCGTGCTCCCAGGCCTTGGAGACACTCGGGAACGGGCTGATCCCGAACTGCACGACGAAGTTCGGCACGACACGGAAGAACTCGGCGCCGTCGAAGAAATGCGCCTTGACGAGGTTGTAGAAGCGGTCGGCCGCCTGCGGCGCCCATGTGCGGTGCACGCCGATCTTGAAGGTCCCCTTCGTCGTCTTGAACGTCACCGTGTAGAGCTGCGGTGACTTCGCCGTCAGCTTCTCGGGATGGAGCAGCTCCGAGGGCGGTTTCGAGGACGAGCTGCCGCCGCCGCCGCACCCCGCGGCGAGCAGGGCGCAGGACGCGAGCACGAATAGCAGCGGGGCGCGAAGCACGGGCGTCAGGGTAGTTGCTCGGAGTAGGCTCTCGTTCGATGAGGGCGCTCGTTGCAGTGCTGCTGCTGGCCGCGGCTCTGCCGTCGGCCGTCGGCGCGTCGGCGCAGCGCGGGTTCGCGTTCGGCCGGACGGGCGGCAACATCCTGCCGTTCACGGTGTCGATCGAGAACAACGGCAGCGTGCACGTCACCGGCCCCGTCGCCGTCATGCGCAAGAAGCTCACACGGCTGGAGGTTGCGGACCTGAACCGCGTCGTCGCGACAAACGGCTTCGAGCGGCTCCGGCCGATGAACCAGTGCCCGGATGCGCTGCCGGACGTCGCGTCGACGTTCGTTCGTGTCGGGCCGTTGCGCGTCCAGGTGCACGGCTCGTGTCTCGCGCGCTACCAGCACGTCTACAACGCGCTCGCCAAGGCCGTCCGGCTCAAGTACGCCTAGTCCTACTAGAGGTTCCGCCGCCACAGCAGGAAGGCGAGCGGCAGGATGCCGCCGAGCACGAACCACGGCGCGAGCGCCACGCGCGCGTACGCGCCGATGTGCGCCTGTGTTCCCGCCCGGCCGACCGCGTCGCGTGAGGCGTGCACGATCGCGCCGAAGTCGGACTCCGAATACGCCTGCGACCCACCGGTGATGCGCGCGACCTCGTTCAGCGCCTCGGTGCTCGTCGGGTCGGCGAGGTACTTCTGGTCGACCTTGCCGCCCTGGTGGTAGATCCGCTCGCCGGGCTCCCACACGTGCACGAACACCGGCGTGACGCGCCGCTGGATGCTCGCCTGCAAGAGCGGCGAGATCTTCGTCGCTTCGCCGTCCGTGAGCACGATCAGGAGCCGGCGCTGTACGCCCTGCGTGTAGAAGTGCGACTCGACAAGCGGGATGAGCGCGTCCCACGTCGTCGCGCGGTCCTTGTACAACTGGCTCGGCGGCGGAGAGTCGATCTGCACCGACTGGCCGATCGTCCGCTCGAACAATGTGCGGTCGGTCGTCGGGAGGAGATTCGGCAGCGAGCGGTCCGTCATCGATGCGACGCCCATCGGCACGTCCGAGAGCGCCTGCTGCAGCCGCGTTGCGAGCCGCTTCGCGCGCTCGATTCGCGTCGGCTTGCCGAAGCCGTCCGAGGCGGTCATCGACAGCGAGGTGTCGATGAGGATGAAGCCCTGCGCGTCGGCGCGCTCGTTCACGAGCTGCTGGCGCACGACGACCGGCTGCGCTGCCGCGACCGCGATCAGCGCCGGCAGCAGCACGAGCGCCACAACGACGGGAATGAGATTCCGGCGCGACGGCCCGCTGATGCGCAGCAGACGGCGAACGTGCGCGGCGCGCTGCTCCGTCCGCAGGAGCGCGGCGAGCGGCACTGCCGCCGCGAGCACGAAGAGCGCGTCAATCGGTGTGAGGAACGACACACCGAGGACAGCGAGCATCAGTAGCCGCCGCCCTGGTTGCCGATGCCCTGGCCCTTGCCGAAGCCGTAACCGCTGCGGGCGTCGTTCCCGATCTTGCCCTTACCCGGCCTCGTCAGCCGCAGGACGAGCTCGAGGTTCTCCTTCGCGTCGTTGTTACCCGGATTGAGCGCAATTGCCTGCTGGAAGTACTCGGCCGAGCGCGTAAGCGTTTGCGTGATCGCGCTCGGGTCGTTCGCGATCGACGGCGTCGTCACGACGAGGACGCCGAGCAGGTTGGCAGCGGCCGACCGCTGGCGCAGGTTCGCGCCGGTCTTCATCAGCGCCTGAAGCCGGTCCTGCGCATCCGCCCGCAGCGTCGGCGCGTCTTGACGCACCTCCGGGTTGTTGCCGACGTGACTGAACCAGAAGTACTGCAGCGCATGCCGGAACTGCAGAGTGGAGCCGGTGCCGATCAGCAGCGACGCCGGGTCCCCGGGCAGGCTCGTCTCCGGCTTCCAGAGGTGCGTGTGCGTCGGCAGCGCGCGGAAGCGGAGATCGTCACGCGAGATCGTCGACTTCCAGGCATTCGCATCGAGCGCAAGCAGGACGAGGACGACCGCAACGCCGCCGGCAAGCGCTGCGAGGATCGCGAGCCGATGCCGTCTCAGCGCGCGCCTCATGCGAGCGACGCCTTCGCTTGCAGCCGGGCGTTCCAGCGCTCGTTCCCCGCGAGCAGGACGACGAGCACGGCGCCGACCAGGATCAGCAGCCACGGCGAGGGCGCGCGCACCGGCTCGGCTCGCCGCTTCGCCGTGTGCGTGAAGACAGTCGGGTCGACGAACGCGTCTCTGCCGAAGAGCGCGCCGAAGAGTTGGATGTTCGAGGCGGCGGCGAAGAGCGGGACGATGCGAACGGGGATGTGCTTCGAGCGGAGAAGCAGCGCTTCCTGTTCGAGCCGCCCCTGATCCGAGTTCGAGTCGTCGAGGTCGCTGACGAGGAGGATCGCGCCGCATGAGATGTGCGCGCGGCGAAGCGAGATCCGCGCCATGTCGAGGCCCGGCGCGATCTGCGTGCCGCCCATGAAGGTGTCCCACGGCGTCTGCCCGAAGATCGGGGTCGTCCCGTAGTACCGGATCGGCGTGAAGAACGGGATGAACTGCTGCAGTGCTGCCGGCGGCGAGTTGGGCGGCAGAAGCTCGTACGCCGTGTCGGAGAACATCACGAACCCAATCGACTCGTTTGCATTGACGATGCCGCGCAACGTCGTCGCGACACGCGCGTAGGTCGGGCCCGAGATGCTCGCCGACATGTCGAGGGCGACGACGCCGGTGCAGACTCCCTGCGGGAAGACGGCCGCGCGCCCGGCGCCCGCGGACTTCGAGACGTTGAAGAGGAGCGCGATCGTCCCGGCAAGCGCGAGCGCAAGCACGATCCGGATCGCGCCCGTACGTTGTGCGAGCCCGTGCACCTGCGGCAAGTCGGCGAACGGGACTGCGCCTTGCTTCCGGACGGTCGGCAGTCTCATTCGTCGTCCGTCTTGCTGCGCGCCTGCTCGGCGAACTCTTCGACCTCTTCGTCCTCCGGCGTGCGAGCTGACCAGGCGAGCTCGCGCGCGATCAGCGTCAGCTCGTCGGCGCGCTCGATGCCGAGCTCTCCCGCCACCCGTTCGAAGGCTTTCCGCTGCAGCGTCTCGTCGCCTTGCTCATGCGCGTAGCGAAGGACGGCGATTGCGCGCTCGAGCGGTGTGCCCACCTCGGCGGCGTCAACGGCGCCGCGGCGCGGATGCACGATCAGGAACCAGCGGGTCGCGAGGGCGAGCGCGCCGGCGCCGAAGACCGCGGCGAGCCCCAGCGCGAGCCAGTAGATGAGCCTCGGCGAGACGCGATATGTCGGCGCGGCGACGGGCGTCATCCCGAGGCGCCAGTTGAGGTGGTTCGTCTTCTGCAAGAACGCGACGACGCCCGGGCTGATCTGGGAGTCGACCTGTACAGGCGGCCAGCTCGCGTCGATGCTGTACGCCGGCGAGCGGTTGGCCTTCAGGTACTCGATGTGCGCGGGGCGGAAGCGGAAGACGTGGAAGCGGTCGTCCGGCGGGAGGCGGGGAACGCAGGGCGACGTGATGCAGCGGATCGTCCACGTCCACGTCACCTGCGCGAAGCGGCCGATCTGCAGGCGGATCACGGTCGGCGGCTTCGTCTCCGTGTACGGCGTGAACACCGCGGTCACCTTGAGCCGCGACGTGTCGACGAGGTGCGTGTCGGCGACGACTGCGAGCTTTGCGGTGATTGAGTCGCCGAACAGGTGGACCGTTGGCGTGATCGACGCGTACGCCTTGAACGGCAGCCCTTCGCCGACCGACGAGCCCTTGTATACGGGCAGCGCGCCTGCGGCCGAAGGCACGAACGCGAGCGTGACGAGCAGGATGAAGAGCCCGCGTTTCACGCCGCGCCCCGCCACATCTGACGGAGGTCGGCCCAGCGCAGGAACGCCGCGAGCATGTCGCCGAGGTCGTGTGAGTGGGCGACAACGGGCTCGAGGCCGAGTGACCTGAACGTGCGCACGAGGCCGTCCCACCGGTGCTCGTGCAGTACGCAGAGCCGCCGCGCTTCGCGCCGCGTGAGATAGATCGGATTCACGCGGCCCGTCTCCGGCTCGGCGTACGGGACGGTGATGCCCCCGATGTCGGGGAAGCTGCGCTCCCACGTGCGGTCCTGGATCACCACCGGCACGAGCTCCCAGCGGTGCTCGAGCGCGCGCTGCCAGACCGGAACGTCGGGCGGGACGAGAAAGTCGGAGAGCACGAACACGAACGCCTGCGTCGGCAGGTCACGACGATGTTCGGCAAGGAAGTCGAGCCCGCGCGACACCGTGTCCTCCGGCGCGTGGAACGCGCGCTCGAACGAGCTCGCGTCCGCGCGTGTCTCGGTGCGCGGCGCGCGCCAATGCGGCTCGCCCTCGGCGTAGTCGAGGTAGCCGGTGAGGCTGCGCGCGGCGGTTGCGCTCTGCCCGATCAGGTCGATGGCCGCGAGCAGCGCCTTCGGCTTGTCGAGCCGGCGGAATGTCGACGCCTCGATCGCCATCGACGGGCGACGGTCCGCGACGACGACGACGCGCGGCGCTTCGTCCGCGAAGCGCTCCTTGACGATGAACTCGTCGCTGCCGCGCGCGGCCGAGAGGCGCGCCGACGCGGCCCAGTCCATCCACGCGACGTCGTCGCCGGGGCGGTACTCGCGCGTGCTCGCGACGTCGGAGCCGACGCCGCGGCGCACACTGCGCACGCCGCCGAACGCGAGGCCGACCACTCGTCGTCGTGGAACGAGTGGAAAGACTGTCGCCATTAACGCCCTTAGCCTGCGCTTGCCGCCGGGACGTCGAGGTCGATGTCGAAGCCAGGCTTGGGCGCCACCTCGAAACAGCGCTCGCGGACGTCCTCGGCGGAAGCCGCCCAGCCGCGATCTCGAATCTCCGCGAGGAAGCTCGGGCGGAAGAGAATGCGGTGCAGCAGCACCGGCACGAACAGCTGCTCGACGTCCTCCGGCGTGACGTAGCGGCGTGAGTGGAGCACGGCCCAGGCGCGTGCTGCGCGGTTGAGTGCGAGCGTGCCGCGGACGGAGCTGCCGATCGCGACGAGATCGAGCTCGCGCGTCGCCCGCACGAGGTCGACGATCCAGCTTGCGACCGCCTCGTGCACGAACACCTCCGCGACGGATGCGCGCAGCACGGCGATGTCGTCGAGCCCGATCACCGGCGTGAGGCGTCCGAGCGGATGCCCGCCGAGCTGCTCCTCGACGATGCGCGCCTCGTCGTCCTTCTCCGGATAACCAAGCGTCGTCTTCACGAAGAACCGGTCGAGCTGCGCCTCGGGCAGCGGGAACGTCCCTTCGTACTCGATCGGGTTCTGCGTCGCCATGACGAGGAACGGGTCGCCGAGCCTCCGCGTCTCGCCGTCGACCGTCACCTGCTGCTCCGCCATCGCCTCGAGCAGCGCGGACTGCGTCTTCGGCATCGCGCGGTTGATCTCGTCCACGAGGACGACGTTCGCGAAGACCGGCCCCGGCCGGAACTCGAAGTCGCGCTGCTTCTGGTCGAAGATCGAGAGACCGGTGACGTCGGTCGGCTGCAGGTCGGGTGTGCACTGGATGCGGCTCGACTTCGACCCTTCGATCGAGCCGGCGATCGCGCGTGCGAGCACCGTTTTCGCGGTGCCGGGAACGTCCTCGAGCAATGCATGGCCGCCGCACATGAGTGCACCGACGACGAGCTTGATCTGCTCGCGCTTGCCGTGCACAACGGTTTCGATGTTGTCGAGGAAGCGCTCGGCGATCTGGTTCGCAGAGCCGAGCTCGTCAGGGGACACGCGTGACCTCCGGAGGGCAGGGGTTGACCGACAGCCTATGACGCATTGGTGACTTAGACGTTCCCGCCGTCATTTGGATTGCACAACGGGTTGCGCACCACCGGAACCCGCTTTGCAAACAGTATGTGGTCAGCGGGTGACGACGAACGTGCTCGTGCCGATCTTCGGTCCGTAGCGGTTGCTCGATCGGGCGCCCTTGCCCGGCCAGACGAGCCAGGTGTACGCGCCAGGCGCGAGGCTGTCGATGTGGAGGGTGGCGCCGGTGGGCCAGGTCGACAACACCTTGCGGCCCTTCAGCCATAGCTGCACGTTGTAATACGTCGCACCGCGGACGACCCGCCAGCGCAGCGTGACGCCGCCTCGCACGTGCGCCGCGGCCCGCGGGGCGAGCAGCGAGGCGGACGGCGTCGCAAGTCCCTTGAGGACGACGGAGTTACCGGCCGCGTCGAAGGCCGTCACGACGTACGTGTAGCGGTCGCCGTTTCGGACCTTCTTGTCCGTGACGGTCGTCACGCGCTTGCCCGAGTAGACGGTATCCGCCTTGCCACCGCCTGTTCGCGTGACTGTCACCTTCGTGACGTCCGCGGACGCCTGCCAGCTCAGCGTCGCCGACTTGTCGAGGGACGTCACCTGGAGCCCGCTGAGCTTCGGCGGTGACGAGTCGTATTTAAAGGAGAAGGATGCGGGCGCACTCTGGTTGCCCGCGTTGTCCGTGCAGCGCCCGGACACGGCGGCGGTCGAGTCGTTCGGCTTGTCGTAGCTCGGGGTGTCGCAGGAGGCGATCCCTGAGGTTGCGTCCGACCCGGCGAACGTGATCGTGAGCTTGTGGTTGTAGAAGCCGTTCGCGTCGGGCTGGCGGTCCGGTGTCTCGCCGGTGACCGCCGGCGGCGTCGCGTCGTACTTCAGGCCGAAGGGTGCGGAGCCCGTGTTGCCGGCCTTGTCCGTGCAGCTGCCGGAGACGGACGCCGAGCCGCTGTCGGGGCCGGAGTACGTCGCCGAGGTGCAGCCGGCGAGTCCCGACACGCTGTCGCTGCCCGAGAAGCTGACCGCGACGGCGTGGTTGTACCAATCGTTCGCGTCCGCGGCGCGCGCGGGTGACGGCGACACGGAGGGCGGTGTCGCGTCGTACTCGAACGTCGTCGCCTTCGGTGCGGAGACATTGCCGGCGACGTCCGTACAGGTCGCGTTCACCGATGCAGAGCCCGAGTCGGGTCCCGAATACGTCGCGGACGTGCACGAGCTGATGCCGGACATCGCGTCCGATCCAGAAGCCGTGTAGCCGACGGCGTGGTTGTACCACCCGTTCGCGTCGGAGGCGCGCGCAAGTGAGACCGTGTTCACGCTCGGCGGTGTCGCGTCGCGCTTGATCGTCACGTCCAGGCGGCAGCACTGCGAGCCGCTCACGGTCACGGTGCAGGTGAACGTCACACCGGAGGTGTCCGACGACACATCCTGGTCGCCGCATCCCTGCGGGTTGCTCGAGCCGCCGGGGAGCGTGAACGAGACGTGGACGTCGACGCGGTACCAGCCCGAGCTGCACCCTCCGCCGTTGCAGGTCGCGACGATTCCGGTGTCTGTGCGCGCCGCAGCAGGCACCGCAAGCGCGATCGCCGCCAGCGCCGCAGCAATGACTGCGAATCTCATCTCGCCGCCTCGCGGGCGACCCGGGCAAGGAACGCGCCGCTCACGAGCACGAGCAGCGCGACCGCAAGCGCCGCCCCGGTCGGGACGCGCGGAGCGCTCTTCACGACGCCGAAGATCCGCTCACCGAGGCTCGGCGCCGGCGGCTCCGGACGGCGGATGCGCGCCTGCACCGGAACGACGCGCTTCGTCACGGTGTGGTGCGCCGCCTTGACTGCGTGGTGAACGCGCGGCGTCACTCGTCGCGGCGCGACCGGCGCGGTGACGACCGGCCGCGGGTTGACCGTGACACGCGGCGTGACGCCCGGATAGGGATCCGGCGCCGGCGCCGGTGAAGAGGCGCCCGGGCTCGGGTCAGGCCCGGCGGTGGCGGGCGAAGAAGAGGCCGCGAAGGCAGGCGTCGCCGACCCGAGCACGAGGACGGCGCTCGCGGCGGCGATGGGCCGCAGCAACGACAGGTGCCGGATCATCGGCTCTCCCGACCTCCCCTTCGCTGCAATTGCTGCTTGAACGCTACGCCGTTCACGCCCGCTGCGCACCCCCTTTCGGCTAGGGAAGACTCATCCACGTCGTTAGGCCGGGGGCCCCGCGCTGCGGCACGACGGGGCCCCCGGCCACCTCCAGTCTCAGATCAGCAGTTGCTGTCCGGGCTGGAGGATCCTGGCGACGTTCGAGGAGTCGCCCTCGCTCGTCGCATCGTTTGACTGATTCGTGCGACCGCCACCGCCGTAGCTCCAGATGCGGATCGGGTCGCTTGCGTTGTGCGCTCCGATCTGGAGCGCGTCACTGAGGCCAACCGCGAGCTGGTGGACGTGCGAGGACTGGCCCAGCGCCTGGACGCCGAGGCCGCCGCACCCGCACTTCGAACCGGCCTGGGTCTGCGTCCCCGACTGGCTCGGCACGGCGGTGTTCGTCGCGTCGGCCGTCGAGGTCGCGTCGTTCGACTGGTACACGGAGCCGTCGTTCCCCCAGCTCCCGATCCGGACGGGATCTGCGGTGTTGCCGAACGACGAGCCGCCGCACCCGCACCGGGACTTGCCCGGCGCCTGCAGCGCGGACGACAGCGCAAACGCGGCCTGGCCGACCTTCGACTCCTGGCCGATGGCCTGGACGCCGGGGCCGCTTTGCGTCTGCGTGCCGGTCTGGGTCGGCACTGCGGTGTTCGTCGCGTCAGCCGACGACGTCGCGTCGTTCGACTGCGTGACGCTGCCGCCGTTGCCCGGGCTCCACACGCGAACCGGATCGGCCGAGTTGCCGGCACCGATCTGCTTCGCGGACGAGAGCGCCGCGCTCAGCTGGCCGACCTTCGACTCCTGGCCCAGCGCCTGGACGGCGGGTCCGGAGCAGCCGCAGGACGAGCCGGACTGCGTCTGCGTCCCGGTCTGGGTCGGCACCGCGGTGTTGGTCGCGTCGGCGGACGAGGTCGCGTCGTTCGACTGCCTGACGCTTCCGTCGTTGCCGGGGCTCCACACGCGGACCGGGTCCGCGCTGTTCGTCGCGCCGATCTGGTCGGCGGACGATGCGGCGAAGCCGAGCTGTCCGACTTTCGACTCCTGGCCGATCGCCTGGACGGCCGGGCGGGACGAGCAGCCGCACGACGAGCCGGACTGCGTTTGCGTGCCGGTCTGCGTCGGGGTTGCCGTGTTCGTCGCGTCGGCGGACGACGTCGCGTCATTCGACTGCGTGACGCTGCCGCCGTTCCCGTAGCTCCCGATCCGGACGGGGTCTGCGGTGTTGCCGAAGGACGAGCCGCCGCACCCGCACCGGGACTCGCCCGGCGCCTGCAGCGCGGAGGACAGGGCGATCGCGCCCTGGCCGACCTTGGACTCCTGGCCGATGGCCTGGACGCCCGAGCCGCTCTGCGTCTGCGTGGTCTTCTGCGTCACCGGCGCGGTGTTCGTCGCGTCGGCGGACGACGTTGCGTCGTTTGACTGCGTCACGTTCCCGTCGTTGCCCGGGCTCCAGATGCGCACCGGGTCGGACGAGTTCGAGGCGCCGATCTGCTTCGCCGAGGACGCCGCCACACCGAGCTGGCCGACGTCGCTCGTCTGTCCGGTTGCCTGAACTGCCGGGGCGGACGAGCAGCCGCACGACGAGCCTCCCTGTGTCTGCGTCGTGGTCTGCGTCGGTACCGCCGTGTTCGTCGCGTCGGCAGTCGACGTCGCGTTATTCGACTGCGTGACGTTCCCGTCGTTGCCCCAGCTGCCGATGCGGATCGACTCGCTGGAGTTCGACGGATGAATCTGCGTCGCCGACGAGGCCGCGATCGCGCCCTGGTCGACGTCGCTCTTCTGGATGCCCGACTGGACCGCGGAACCCTTACCGTCGCAGCCGCAGGAGGAACCGCTCTGCGTCTGCGTCGAGGTCTGGGTGACCGGCGCCGTGTTCGTCGCGTGGGCGGACGAGTCCGCCGTGTTCGACTGGTTCACGTTGCCGCCGTTCCCGGGGCTCAGCACCCGAACGGAGGTGTTCGAGTTGCTCGGGTTGTACTGCGTCGCGGACGACAGGCCGAGCGCGCCCTGGCTCGTGTCGGCGTCCTGCTTCGACGACTGCACGCCGCCGCCGCCCCCGGTCTGGGAGGCGCTCTGCGTCGTGGTCGCCGAATTCGTGGCGTCGGCATGCGAGGTTGCGTCGTTCGACTGCGTCACGTTGCCGTCGTTGCCGGGGCTCAGGACGCGCACCGAGATGTTCGAGTTGCTCGGGTCGACCTGCTTGGCGGACGAGGCTGCGACCGCGGTCTGATCCGTCGACGACCCCTGCGTCGCCGACTGGACGCCGCTCCCACCGGACGGCGCAGCCTGCGTCTGGGTCTGCGTCGTCGGAGCGGTGTTCGTCGCTGCGCCGGTCGACGCAGCGTCGTTGGACTGCTGCGACGCCGCCGGAGCGGGCGCCGCGGACGTCGACGGGGCCGCCGCCTGCATGGCGGTGCCGAGGACGTCGCCGATCGAGCCGGAGGTGACGGTCGGTACCGCGCACCCGCAGCCGCCGGCCAGCGTCTGGCTCGAGCTCTGCGTGGTGGTCGCGGTGTTCGTCGCGTCAGCGTTCGACGTCGCGTCGTTCGACTGTGTGACGCTGCCGTCGCTCCCTGGACTCAGCACGCGAACCGAGATGTTTTGGTTCGACGGCTGGATTTGGGTGGCGCTCGAAGCGGCGGCCGCAGTCTGGTCCGTCGACGACCCTTGGGTCGACGACTGGACTGGATCCGCGAGCGCCTTGCCGCATGTCGCGGCGAGCACCGCGAGTGCGACAACGAGCGTCGTGATCAATCGTCTCATATGCGAAAACTCCTTTGATATCGCTGGTACTACGCGCGATAGCGCATAGGAAGTCAGGAGCTCCGCACTACCCAGGGCGTGTGTGCTTGTCGTCCACCCGGCTGCGCGGCCTGCGTTGACGCGCAGGGAGTCGCAGGTACGCGAATCCGGGGAGTTGGAGAAGAAGCCAAAGGGAGAGGACTGCGGCAGCGCCGCCTGACGCGCCGCCGGCCGCACCGCCGGCGCTCGCACCGGCGGCTGCGGGTACGAACGAGGAGTCGAGGATGAGTGAGAGCGTCTCCCACGGTGGCGGTGCCTTGTGCGAGGTCGTCCGGCGGGACGCCGGGTGGGAGTCGCGCACCGGCTGCACGGTGACGAGGCGCGGCAGCGCCTCGAGCGTCACCGTCGCGGCGAGTACGCCGGTGCGCGGCTTGGGCGTGGCGCGAATGTGATGTCGCGCGTGGTGCGACTGGGCGGGGGAGAGGAGCCCGAGCGCTTGCGGCAGCGTCAACGGATCCTGCGTGCCGACCGGTGTGAGCTCGACGGGGAGCTCGATCCGCCCGAGCACGGGCACGACGATCGCGGCGGGCGCTGCCGCCGCGATCACCGGTTGCGCTACGTAGGGCAAGGCAGGCGGCTCCGGCGATGCGATCGTGGGCGGTGTCGGCGGATCCGGCATCGAGATGGAGGGGAGCGAAATGCCGCTTCCGGATTCCGTGTTATTAAGCGACGAGATCGGCGCGTGAGCCTGGCAGATCGTCCCGAGGTTCCAGTTCCAGATCCATCCCTGGATACCAGTATCAATCGCCTTCGTGATATCGCTCCCGCTGGTATCACCGCAGCCGGACACCGTCAGGTTCCACACCCAGGACGAGGGTGTCGACGTCACCGGCTGCACGGGCGCGGGAGCAGGCGCAGGGCTCGGATCCGGCTGCGGCGCCGCCGGCGGTGGATCGGGCTGCGGTGTCGGCGCCGTCGGCGTCGACGAGGCGGGATACTGCGTTGCCGGCTGCTGATACTGCGTCGTCGACGGCGCAGCGCTCGCGGCGTCCGATGTCGTCTGCGTGACGGCGCCGTTCGAGCCGGGGCTGTCGATGCGCACGGAGATCGAGATGTTGGACGACGTGCTTTGCGTCGACTGAGCCTGCGAGCCGGTGTTTTGTGGGCTGTCAGAGCCGGCCGTCGCGCCCGTGGAGACCGAGATCGTCTGCGAGACATCGCCGTCGTCGCCGGGGCTCCCGATGCGAACCGACACAGAGATGTTCGTCGCGCCGCCCTGTACGGCGGCAGCTGCTGCATCCGCGAGCGCTGAAGGATCCGGCGTCGTGACAGTCGCGACTGTCGACGTGTCCGGTGCGCCGGGCGTGTCCGCGCGCGCGGGGTGCGCAAAGCCGAGCGCGGCCGCGATGACGGCCGCGCCAACGCCTGCTGCCCGACCCCGAGACCAGGTGAAGAGGATGGCTGTGCCCCCGCTGTCGATGTCGATTCACTTGATGAAATACCCACTGCCTAATTCGCTGATTCGTTTTCACATTTCACTTGCGCTTTGTGTTCTTAGTGTGCAACATCGAGCTATGCATGCGGCGGCAGATCCTGCGGCGGACCTGGTCGCTCGGCACCTCCCGCTCGTTCGCAGCCTCGCCCGCCGCTATGCAGGACGCGGGGAAAGCCTCGATGACCTCGTGCAGGTCGCGTCAGTCGGCCTCGTTGCCGCGGCGCGGCGGTACGACCCGACGCGCGGCGTGCCGTTCGTCGCCTACGCCGTACCGACGATCGACGGCGAGTTGCGTCGCTATCTGCGCGACCGCTGCTCGTCGGTGCGCGTCCCGCGGCGTGAGCAGGAGCTTGCGGCGGCGCTCCGACGTGCGGCGACGGACGCGGCGCAGCGACTCGGCCGTGAAGCGTCGTTCGACGAGACGGCGGCCCAGGCGGGCCTTTCTCGCGAGCAGGCGCACATGGCGATTGCCGCGACGCTCGCGATCGCGCCGCTCGACGTTCTCGAACGCCGCGCGAGCCCTGACGCCGAGGCGGAGATCGAGTCGTGTGAGCAGCGTGCGCTCGTGGAAGAGCTGCTCGACGCCCTCGACCCGGGCGAGCGTGCCGTCGTGCGTCTCCGGTTCGCCGGCGATCTGTCCCAGAGCGAGATCGCGCAGCGGCTCGGCACCTCGCAGAGCAGTGTCTCCCGGCTGCTGACGACGGCGCTCGCGAAGCTCCGCGCGTCCTTGGAGCCGGAGCTTCGCCGGTCCGCCTAGGCGATCGAAGTTGCCGCGCGATTGTCCAGCGCGGTAAAGCCACCTAGACTCAGGCGTATGGAGGCCGCCGGGGCGCCGCAGGAATCCGGCACGACCCGCTCGTCGACTCGCCGCCGCACGGGGTCGCATAGCGGACGCCTGCTCTTGCGCATGCCCGAGGAGCTGCATGCGGATCTCGCGCGGGCCGCGGATCGCGCCGGCGTCAGTCTCAACGCCTACATCACCGACACGCTCGCGCAGACCGTCGGCAAGCCGCGGGAGCAGTCCTCCGCTCCGAAGCAGCGGCGGGGAAGTCGTCGACTCGTCGAGCGGTTGCTCGTTGTGAACGTGATCGTGCTCGCCGCGGTCGGCGGGCTCGCAATCGCGTTGCTCGTGCAGGCGCTCCGTTAGGGTCTGACTGCGGGCGAAGCGCGGTGTCTGACACCGCTGAGTGAACCGCCCGCCTACTCGCCTCAGCGAGGCTCGCTACACGTCGGCCGGGAGTGGGGGAGCAGCCCGAACGTCATGCGGCGCAGCCGCTCGCGCCGGCGCTTTCCATGAGCACACTCGGTCGCCAGTCGGCCTTCGAGCTGGTCGAGCAGGAACTGCACGCGAAGTCGGAGCTCGTCGTTCCGGCGCATCATGCGACCCCGTACGTGATTCGGGACGAGTCGGATTTACCCGCGCGCGGGAAAGAGGCGTGATTCCTTCCGGAGCTGTCGCGCCCACTCGATTCGGCCGACGGCAGCGAAACGCTGATACGCGTCGAGCGCGTCGCGCATCGCGTCGACGAAGCCGTCCGCGCGACCCGGCGCGAACCGGTCCTCCCACCACAGGTTGAGGATCTCGACGCAGTTTCCGTCTCGGTCGATCCGCGGCTCGATCCGGCCGACGAAGCGATCGCCGAACAGAATCGGCAGGACGTACCAGCCCCAGCGGCGCTTCGCCGGCGGGAAGAACCCCTCCCAGACGAACTCGAAGGCGAACAGGCTCGCGAGGAGGTCGGTGTCCCAGAGCAGCGAGTCGAACGGCGCGATGAACGCGACGGAGGGAGTCGGCTCCGGTGGCGTCTGGAGCAGCTTCAGCTCCTCCTCGAGGACGAGACGCTTGCCGCGAACGCCCTCGACCTCGACCTGCACGAGCGCGCCGGACTCGACGAGCTCCTTGCGCAACTCGTTGCGCTCCGGCGGATTGGCGATCCGGGCGAACGTGCCGCCGGCCCCGCCGGGGCCGAGCAGCCCGTGCGCGCGGTACCGCGACAGGAGCTTGTGCCGAAGCTGCTCGTGCTCCGGCACGTCCCGCCCGAGCAGCTCCGCGGGCAGCAGCCGTTCGATGAGGTCGTAGTACCGAACGTTCCCCTCGCGCCGCGCAAGGCCGATCGCGCCCGAGACGGTGTAGGCCTCGAGGACCGACCGCACCGCGTTCTCGGGCAGCCCGAACCAGTTCCTGGTCGCGCCGCTCTCCCGCTCGAAGTCACCCGAGGAGAGCGGCCCGTCCGCTCGGATGCGCTCCAGCACCTGCTTGGCGACCGCGGCGTTGTCGGCGAGGGCCGCGGCGTGGAACCTCGGTCCCTTGCGCCCCGCGTTCACCCGGTACCACGGGAACTCGCTCGCCGGGATGAACGACAGCGCCTTGTTCGTCGTCTCGAAGATCTCGCGGCGCTCGTAGAGCGCGTCGGTCCACTCGGGCTTGTACCCCACGACGCGCGCGTGGAGCACGAGATCGTGGTTGCGGCCTGCGATCGCGAGCGGATCGAACTGGATCGAGCCAAGGCGGGCCAGGACCTTCATGACGCCCTTCTTGCCGCCCTTCACGGATCGTGCGGGCGAGAGAAAGTGACGCGCGACGAGGAATCGGCGCGCGGATTCGGCAGACACGTGAGGCGCAGTCATCGGAAGAGCCGCTTCTCCTTCCCGAGTTGCGACGCCCACTGAAGCTCGCCGGCGCCGGCGAAGCGCAGATATGCGGCGAGCGCGTCGCGCATCGCCTCGACGAAGCCGTCGGCGCGCGCAGGCACGAACCGCGCTTCCCACCACGCGTTGAGGATCTCGACCCGTCCCTCTGCTCGGTTGATGCGCGGTTCGATCCGGCCGACGAAGCGATCGCGGAAGAGGATCGGCAGCACGTACCAGCCCCAGCGCCGCTTCGCCGGCGGAATGAAGAGCTCCCAGACGTACTCGAAGTCGAAGAGCTTCTTCAGGAACGGCCGATCCCACACGAGCGCGTCGAAGGGCGGGAGGAACGCGACGCTCGGCAGTGGCTCCGGCGGCGCTTCGAGTGCGCCAACCTCGTCCTTCAGCACGAACCGCTTGCCCACGCCCTCGACCTGAACCGGGACGATCTCGCCGGCCTCGATCAGGTCGTCGCGCAAAGCGTGCCGGCCGGGACTCCCCGGGAACCGCGGGTCCGGCTTTGCCGCACCAAGACCGCTGAAGATGTCGTTCCCGCCGCCCGGGCCGAGCAGCCCATGGGCGCGGTACCGCGACAGCATCCGGTGCCGCAGCTGCTCGACGAGCGACGGTTGTTGCGCGAGCAGCTCCGCGGGCAGCAGGCGTTCGATCAGGTCGTAGTAGCGGCGGTTGGCGTCGCGTCGCGCGAGCCCGAGCACGCTTGTGAGCACGTACGCCTCCAGCACTGCGCGCACGGTGTTCTCCGGCATGCCGAACCAATCCGTCGTCGGGCCCTGCTCGCGGTCGAAGTCACGCGTCGAGAGGGGGCCGTCTGCGCGAATCCGGTCGAGGACCCGTGCCGCGACGTCGGCGTTAGCCGCAAGCGTCTGGGCTGCCCCACGGCCGGCTCGCGCGCGGAACCAGGGGAACGCGCTCGACGGCACGAACGAGAGCCCCTTGTTGTATGCCTCGAAGAGCTCGCGGCGCTCGTAGAGACCGTCGGTCCAGTCGGGCTTGTAGCCCGCGACACGTGCGTGCAGCACGAGGTCGTGGTTGCGGCCCGCGATCGCGAGCGGGTCGAACTGGATCGAGCCGAGCTTGTCGAGGACTTTGAGGACGCCCCTCTTGCCGCCCTTCACCGACCGGGCCGGTACGAGGAAGTGCCGCGCGACGAGGAAACGGCGCGCAGCGTCGGCGGTCACCTGCATCGGGCAGAAACTAGCCCGGCGCCGATGAGTTTTGCGACCTCGGAGAGTCTGTTCCGTCTGTAGAGACCCCCGAACCAAGGAGGCAGGGTTGGCGCTGCAAACGTTCAATCTCTTCGACGGCGAGACCGACGAGGTTCCGCCGGGGGCGCCAGGCGACCGGGGCCGGGCCGCACGCGTCGGCTCGAAGCTCAAAGCGTCGAGGCTCGGAATGAGCATCTATGAGCTGCCGCCGGGTGAGGCGATCGGCCCGTACCACTTCGAGTGGACCGACGAGGAGTGGCTGATCGCCCTGGCCGGGAAGGTCGCGTTCCGGGGCCCCGAGGGCGACCAAACGCTGGAGCCCGGAGACATGGTGTGCTTTCCGACCGGCCCGGCCGGCGCCCACCAGATCCGAAACGCAGGCGAGGACCTCGCGCGTCTGGCGATCGTCTCGACGCAAAACGAGTTCGGCATCGTCGAGTACCCCGAAAAGGAGACGGTCGGGATCTGGGCGGGAGGCACGCACTATGAGGTCAACCGGTAGCGCAGCCACACGCTGCCGCTCGGCGTCGATGCAGCCTCGACGAGCGCCATCTCTCGACGCTCGGGCAGCCCTGCGAAGAGCCTGGGGCCGACGGGGTCGAGGACGCGCCCGACGGCAAGGCACAGCTCGTCGACCAAACCCTCGGCGAGCAGGGACTGCGCGAGGGTGATGCTTGCGTGGACGCCGACGTCTGCGCCGGCGCGCGCCTTCACGTCCGCAACGACCTCCGCCAGCGGGCCCGAGGCCGCCTGCGCGTTGTTCCAGCCCCCGGCGAGCGGCGTCGACGTGACCACGTACTTCGGAACGGCGTTGATGAAGTCGGCGAACGGTTGCTCGTTCGAGGTGGGCCAATAGCGCGACCACTCGTCGTACGTACGCCGTCCGAGGAGGACGGCGTCTTGCCGCGCGATCATCTCCTCTTCGAGGCGGGCCAGCTCTTCGTCGAAGACGGGCGCTCCGGGGCCTTCGCCGGTCTCCGGGAAGTAGCGGTGCGGGTCCTCGGTCGCCCCGTCGAGCGACACGAGGGTATAGAGGACAAGGTTCGGCATATCGAGTCCTTTCGAAGCGGAGGATGGGTATCACCGCTTAGACCGCCTTCGGCGGCCGGACTCATCGCCTGCGCTGCAATCTCCTACGGCGCCGCCGTCCCTTGCCGATCTCGATCGGCATCCGGAGCGCGTCGGGGAGCTGAAGGCCGGCATGCTCGACGCTGAGCTCGCGACGGTGGTCCCACAGCGTGAGGAAGGCGTCCGCCTCGGTGGCGCCGGCGCACAGCTCCATCGGGGCGGCGGCGATCAGGTCGACCGTCGGCCGGTAGACGTTCGCATACCAGTCGCGCGCAACTTCGACCGGGTCGAGCGGTCGTCGCGCGCCGAGCATCATCGTGTACCCGTGAATTTGCACGGCCTCGAGCAGCTGCCGATAGCCGACGGCGCGCGTGAAGCGCAGGCGCGCATCCGGCCGGACGTCGGCCAGGCCGCTCTCCGACATGAAGAGGCGCTCCTGCTGCGCGTGGAGCAGCTCGCCGGCGTCGGCGGAGCCGCTGAGGTGCCAGCGCGCCGTTAGCTCGGTGACCTCGGCGTCGATCGTCGCCATGCCGCGCAGTCGGGCGACCGCCACTCGATGATGGCCGTCGACGACGAAGTAGGCATCGCCCAGCTTCTCGACGACGATTGGTGCAAAGGCGCCGTCGGGGAATGCACGGGCAAGCCGCCGCTGACGCTCACGCAAGCGCGGCTGAAGCGCGGTGAACTCACGGTTGAAATCGCGCTCTCGATCGGCTGTCCCGATGATGTTGGCGACATCGATCGGCATGACTCCGAGGTAGCGGCGCCGAGACGGCCGCAGTCTTTCCGTTGCCTGGGCGAGCGAGAGCAGACCAGCATCCACATGAGACGCAAACGCTCGCGACGAGTCTCGTAATCCGCGCGCGAATCAGTCGTGGTGCGACGCGAGGATCGGGACCGGCGGCGTGCCCGCGCGGCGTTCGTCGAACTCGATCAGCGTGAGGCTCACCAACGAGTGACAGTCGACGTTGGAGCACTCGCAGAAGAAGTCCCACGTCTCGTGGTCCGGCTCCTCGGGTGCGAGGCTCCGGATCGAGTCGTTGACGTGACCAAACGCTCCCTGCGGTTCCATCGTTCGCCTCCGTGCGCTATAGTGTCACGAAAGAGGATACGCGAAAAAATATACACGACTCTAATATCGTATGTCAAGCCCAAGCGAACCGAAGACCTGGACGTTCCTCACGAACCACGCGCAAGTCCTGCTCTGCCTTGCCGAGAGCCCGGACATTCGGCTGCGAGACGTCGCCGAGCGCGTCGGCATCACGGAACGGGCAACGCAGCGCATCCTGGCGGAGCTTGTCGACGCGGGGTACGTGAAGGCCGACCGCGTCGGGCGCCGGAACCGATACACCGTCGATCGCGACCACGCGATGCGGCACTCCGCCCAGATGGGCTACGAGATCGGTGCCCTCCTCGAGGCGCTCAGTCGATCTTGAACGCAGCGTGCTTGATCTGCGTGTACTCCTCCATCGAGTACATCGACATGTCCTTGCCGTAGCCGGATTGCTTGTAGCCGCCGTGCGGCAGCTCGCTCGAGATCGGCAGCAGGTGGTCGTTCACCCACACGGTTCCGAATTGGAGCAGGCGCACCGCGTTCATCGCGCGGCCGACATCGCGCGTCCAGACTGACGCGGCCAGGCCGTACGGCACGTCGTTCGCCCACCGGATCGCCTCGTCGTCGTCCGCAAAGCGCTGCACCGTCACGACCGGCCCGAAGACCTCCTTCTGCACGATCTCGTCGGTCTGCTTCACGTCGGTGACGACGGTCGGCTGCACGAAGAAGCCGCGGGAGCCGTTCGTGCCTCCGCCGGTCAGCACCGTCGCGCTCTTCGCGCGCTCGAGGAAGCCGAGGATTCGCTCCTGCTGCGACTGCGAGATCACTGAGCCCATCTCGATCTCGTCCGACTCCATCGGGTCGCCGACCTTCAGCGACTCGACCTGCGGCACGAGCTCCTCGAGGAGCGAGTCGTAGATCTTCGGTCCCGCGATCACACGGGAACCGGCGGTGCAGTCTTGCCCCGAGTTCCAGAACGCGGCGAGGCGAATGCCCTCCGCGACGGCCTTCGGATCGGCGTCGTCGAAGATCACCATCGGCGCCTTGCCGCCGAGCTCGAGGTGCACACGCTTGAGCGTGTCGGCCGCAGTGCGCGCGATGATCTTGCCCGTCGCGACGTCGCCGGTCAGCGACACGAGCCGCACGTCCGGGTGCGAGACGATCCGCTCGCCCGTCGGCACGCCGTCACCGGTGACGACCTGCAGGACGCCGGCCGGAATGACCTCTTCCGCGAGCTGCACGAATCGCAGCAGCGACAACGGCGTCTGCTCCGACGGCTTCAGGATCTGCACGTTGCCGGCTGCGAGCGCCGGTCCCATCTTCCAGACGGCCATCATCAGCGGGTAGTTCCACGGGCAAATTCCGCCGACGATCCCGAGCGGCTCGCGCCGGATGATCGACGTGTACCCGGCGATGTACTCGCCCGCGGACTTGCCCTCGAGCTGGCGCGCGGCGCCGGCGAAGAAGCGGAGGTTGTCGGCGGAGAACGGCATCTCGTCGCGCGACGCCATGAGCGGCTTGCCGACGTTCAGCGACTCGAGTTGCGCGAGCTCTTCCACGTGCTCCTCCATGACGTCGGCGAGCTTGTGCAGGAGCTCCGACCGGTCCTTCGGCGTCTTGTCGAGCCAATCCGGGAGCGCCGCCTTCGCGGCGTCGATGGCCCGGTCGACGTCGTCGGCCGAGCAGTTCGGCACCTCGGCGATCACCTCGCCGGTCGCCGGCGCGATCACTTCCATCGTGTCTCCCGATGCGCTGTCGGCCCATCCGCCGCCGATGAAGGCCTGGTACGACGTCGTTGTTGCGCTCATTTCATGCCTCCTTGGCGACGACCGCGGCGGTTCCGCCCCGGCGTATGACTCCGGTGTCCTGCGTCAGCCGCTGGGCGAGCGCGACCGGGAACACCGTCAAGACGATGACGACGAATGCGACCACGTTGATGATCGGGAGCTGCTGTCCCTGTCGAAGGTTGTCGAGGATGAAGATCGGGAGTGTCTGCTGTGCTCCCGCCGTAAAGGTCGTGACGACAACCTCGTCGAAGGAAAGGGCGAACGCCAGCAGTCCGCCGGCGACCAGCGCCACCGAGAGGACGGGCCAGACCACGAACCAGAACGTCTGCCAGCCGTCGGCGCCGAGGTCGGACGACGCCTCGAGCAGCGAGGTTGACGAGCGGCGGAGCCGCGCCAGCACGTTGTTGTAGACGATGACGACGCAGAACGTCGCGTGGCCGATGACGATCGTCCACATCGAGAAGCCGAGGCCGGCGAAGACGTAGAACGAGTTCAGCGCCATGCCGGTGATGATCCCGGGGAGGGCGATCGGCAGGACGAGCAGGAACGACACCGACTCCCGGCCGAAGAAGTTGAAGCGGGCGATCGCGGTCGCCGCCATGGTGCCGAGGACGATCGCGATCCCGGTCGTCGCCGCGCCGACCTTGACCGACAGCAGCAACGAGTTGCGTGCGTCGTCGTTGTGCCAAGCCACCCGGAACCAGTGGAACGTCCAGCCCGGGATCGGCCAGCTCTGCACGTTCGAGCTGTTGAACGCGTAGATCGCGATGATGACGAGCGGGATCCAGAGGAACAGGATCACGAGCACGGACCACGTCGCCAGCCCGATGCGGGTTGCGCGGGTCTCCATCAGAACGCCTCGAATGCGCCGAGCCGGCGCGCGATCGTCAGGTAGATGCCCATCACGAGCACGGGCACGACGGCAAAGGCCGCCGCGAACGGGATATTCGCGTTGATCCCGATGAAGTCATAGACGACGTTCCCGATGAAGCTCGAGCTCGGTCCGCCGACGAGCAGCGGCGTGATGAAGTCGCCGAGCGTCAGCGAGAACGTGAAGATCGAACCGGCGACGATCCCGGGCAGCGCCAGCGGAACGATGATCGACCGGAGCGTGCGCGATCCCCGCGCGCCCATATCTGCCGACGCTTCGAGATAGGAGTTGGGGATCCGCTCGAGCGCCGCGTACACCGGCACCACCATGAACGGCAGCCAGACGTATGAGAAGACGATCCACATCGCCCAATTCGTGTAGGCGATGTTCTGATCCGGCAGCCCGATCCCGTTGAGCGCCCAGTTGATTGCGCCGTCATGCGAGAGGATCGTGCGCCAAGCGTAGATGCGGACGAGGTAGCTCGACCAGAGCGGGAGCAGCACCATCACGAAGAGCAGCGCACGCATCCGCGGCTTCGCAAGGCGCGCCATGAAGTACCCGAGCGGGAAGGCAAGGACGGCATCCGTCACGGTGACGGCCGCTGCGATCCCGATCGTGCGACCGGCGATTCGCAGGTACGGCTGCGATGTGTCGAAGATCTGCCGGTAATTGCTCAACCCCCAGTGATGGATGACCTTCCCGGTGAAGGAGTCGACGGTCCAGAACGACGACACGAAGAGCACGACGAGCGCGCCGACGTAGACGAGCAGGAACGCCGCCATCGGTGGCGTGAGCAATCCGAGTGCCTTCAACCACGGCCGCCGCCAGAGCACTGCAGTCAGGCGGCGACGGGCCCGTCGCTGGGACGGGCCCGCCAGTGCCGGTGCGTCAACCGCCAAGCGTCACCCGGTGACTTGCGTCCAGGCTTGCTGCCAGGCGTTGTAGTCCATGCAGGAGTCCGACTTCTGCCAGCCGCACTTCGCGACCGGGGTCTTCCAGAAATGGATCGTGCTGTAGTACGAAAGCGGCTGGTTCAGGTGGTACGCCGCGCACGAGCCCTTCTGCAGCTTGTTCATGTATGGGCAGGCCTTCGGGTTGACGGGCGTCTCGCCGAACACGAGCGCCTGCTTCGCCTCGATCTGCGGTTGCGTGACGTACGCCATCCACTTGTACGCGCAGTTCGGATGCGGAGCCCGCTTGGCGAGCATCCACGTGTCCGCCCAGCCCGTCGCGCCTTCGCGCGGGATCGTCTCGGCGACCGGCGCCTTCGCGGCCTTGAGCTGCAGTGTCTGATACGGCCAGCCCGCCCCGATCAAGACGTCGCCGTTCTTGAAGTCGGAGATCTCGTCCGTCGCCGAGTTCCAGTACCGCTTCAGCAGCGGCTTCTGCTTCTTGAGCAGGCTCGTCGCCGAATCGAGCTGCGACTTCGTCAGCTCGTACGGATCCTTGATCCCGAGCTTCGGCTGCGTCTTCATGAGATACAGCGCCGCATCCGCGATCTGGATCGGGTTGTTCGGGACGGTGATCTTGCCCTTGTATTTCGAGCTGTAGATCGCCCCCCACGTCGTCGGCGCCGGCTTGACGCTCTTCGTGTTGTAGATGAGCGTGTTCGGCCCCCACTGCACAGAGACGCCGTAGTGGACGCCGCCCACCGTGTTGTGCGCCGGTGACTTGAAGATGGGGAGGAACTGCTTCCAGCTCGGGATCAGATTCACGTTGACCGGCTGGACGTCGCCTCCGTAGATCAGGCGGAGGCTTGCGTCGCCCGACGCCGACACGAGGTCGTATTGACCGCCGCCTCCGCCGCCGCCGCTCCGCATCAACGCGACCATCTCGTTCGACGAGCCTGCGTCCTTGCGATGGATGACGCAGCCCGTCTGTTTCTGGAATGCCTTCGCGAACGACGGATCGGTGTAGGCCGCCCACTCGATCACGTTCAGCGCGCCTTCGCCTTTACCGACCTTCGTCGGCACGCCGTGTCCGGCGCCGATTCCCGCGGCGGGAACGCACAGCGCGGCTGCGACCACGGCCGCGAGCACGTGTGCCCTCTTGATGCGAATCACGGACCCTCCTTCGGTATTTCGTAGGTGTGCTCCGGCTTCCAATGCAGCCGGACACGCTTGCCACGGTCCTCGACCGCCTGCTGTGAGGACGTCTCGAGGTTCTGGCGGACGACAACGAGCTCGCCGCCGGAATCCAGGTCGACGATGTAGCGGGTGACCATCCCGACATAGACCACCTCTTTGACGACCCCAGGCTCGCCTTCGGCACGTCCGTCGTCGTCGACGATGTGGATCTTCTCCGGGCGGATCGTGATGCGACGCCCGTCGCGCTCGAGCACGTTCGAGACGCCGACGAAGCCCGCGACGAACTCCGTCTGCGGATGCTCGTACACGTCCGCCGGCGAGCCGATCTGCTCGATGCGTCCATCGTTGAACACGGCCATGCGGTCACTCATCGTGAGCGCCTCTTCCTGGTCGTGGGTGACGTAGATGAAGGTGATGCCGAGGTCGCGCTGCAGCGCCTTCAGGAAGACCTGCATCTCCTGTCGGAGCTTCAGGTCGAGTGCGCCGAGCGGCTCGTCGAGCAGGAGCACGCTCGGCGAGTTGACGATCGCGCGCGCAAGCGCGACGCGCTGCCGCTGCCCGCCCGAGAGCTGCACGGGCCGGCGCCCGCCGACGTGGGGGAGACGCACGCGCTCGAGCACGTCCTCCGCCTTGATGCGGCGCTGCTTCCGCCCGATGCCTTTGACGCGGAGCCCGTACTCGACGTTCTGCTGCACGGTCATGTGCGGAAAGAGCGCGTAGTCCTGAAACACCGTGTTGACGTCGCGCTCGGACGGCGGCACGCGCGTGACATCCGCGCCGTGCAGCTCGACGAGCCCGCGGTCGGGCTGCTCGAAGCCTGCGATCACGCGCAGCGTCGTCGTCTTCCCGGAGCCGGACGGGCCGAGCAGCGTGAAGAACTCGCCGTCGGCGATCTCGAGGTCAAGCTCGTCGATCGCCACCACGTCGCCGTACGTGCGGCGGATGCCGCTGAGTCGCACGGCCGGCGCGGCGGCCGGGCGTTCGAGCGCCGGCTCAGCCGGTGCTTGTGTCGCCAATCGCCTCCTCCAGGATCGAGAGCCCGCGCTCCAGCTCCTCGTCGGTTGCGGAGAGCGGTGGCAGGAGCCGGATCACGTTGCCGTAGAGCCCGCACGAGAGGAGCACGAGGCCGTTCTCCCGCGCCCGCGTCGTGAGCGCCTTCGCCGCGTCGCCGCTCCGCTCGGTGAGCTCGAGCGCGAGCATCGCGCCGAGGCCGCGCACCTCGCCGACGACCGCCGGGTACTTCGCTGCGATCTCGTCGAGCCGCGTGCGCAGCAGCGTTGCGATCTGCTCTGCGCGCTCGCGGAAGCCCGGTGCGGTCAGCTCGTCGAGCACGGCGAGCGCCGCCGCACACGAGACCGGATTGCCGCCGAACGTCCCGCCGAGCCCGCCTGGGTGCGGCGCGTCCATGAGCTCGACCTTTCCGGTGACGCCGGCGAGCGGCAGGCCGCCGCCGAGCGTCTTGCCGGAGACGAGCAGGTCAGGCTCGATCCCGTAGCGCTCGATCGCCCACACAGTGCCGGTGCGTCCACAGCCGGACTGCACCTCGTCGTCGACATAGACGATGCCGTGCTGGTCGCATAGCTCGCGCAGTGTGCGAATGAAGTCCTCGGGCATCGGGATGAAGCCGCCCTCGCCCTGCACCGGCTCCAGCACGATGCACGCGACCTCTTTCGGATCGACGTCCTGTTTGAAGAGCAGTTCCAATCCGTGGAGCGCGTCGGGGGTCGAGATCCCGTGGTACGGGTACGGCGCCGGGGCACGGTGGATGTCCGTGCCCAGCGGCCCGAAGCCCTGCTTGTAGACGAGCTTCGACGTCATCGCCATCGTCAGGTTCGTGCGGCCGTGGAACGCGCGGTCGAAGACGATCACGCCTGCGCGGCCGGTCGCGGCGCGTGCGATCTTGACGGCGTTCTCGATCGCCTCGGCGCCCGAGTTGACGAGCAGGGTCTTCGTCGCGCTCTGGCCGGGCCAGATCTCGTCGAGCTTCTCGGCGACGGCGACGTACGGCTCGTACATCCCGACCATGAAGCACTGGTGGAGGTAGCGATCGATCTGCTCGTGGACGGCGCGGACGACCGAGGCATTGCCGTGGCCGAGGTTCTGGCACGCAATGCCGCCGCCGAAGTCGAGATACTCGTTCCCCTCGGCGTCCCAGATGCGGGCGCCCCAGGCACGCGTGACGACGAGGTCGGTGGTCGCGACCCCGCGCGGGACGTACCGCTCCCGGCCTTTGCGGACGTCGCTCGTCGAAGCCCGTTCCTCGAGCCGCATCGCGTGAGTATCGCACTTACGCAATGCGAGGCAAATGGGGTCGTTTACCCACGCAATGCGCAGCGCTGTAGGCTCGCGCGGGTGCGGCCGCTCTCGCCCCAGTTCCGACCGTACGGGTGGGCGCTCTCGGCGGCCGACATCGCCCGCCGTGCCGGGATCGCGCCCGAGGACGTGCTCCGCTTCGACGGGAACACGCCGCCGGACGCGCCGCCGACGGCACGGCCCGAGACGATCGCCGCCGCGCTCGAGCGGATCCAGTCGTACCGTCACGGCGGGTTTCCCGAGCTCCTGCAGGCGATCGCCGACTACAACGGGCTCGAGCCGGAGAACGTCGTGCTCGGCGCAGGCGCGGACGACATCCTCATGCTGTGCGCCCGCGCCTATGCAGGCGCGGGTGACGTCGTCGCGATCGCGGACGAGCCGTCGTACCCCTTGTATCGCGTCGCTGCATGGGTGACCGGCGCGGACGTCGGCGACGGCGATCCAGCGCTGACGTTCGTCTGCCGGCCGCACAACCCGACCGGGGCGATGGTCGACATCCCGGCCGCGCGGCCGCTCGTCGTCGACGAGGCGTACTTCGAGTACGGGGGAGAGACGGCCCTGGCGCTGCTCGGGTCGAACGATGTGATCGTCGTGCGGACGTTCTCGAAGGCGTTCGGCCTCGCGTCCGCACGCGTCGGCTACGGGCTCGCCGACAAGGAGATCGCAGCTGAGCTGAACGAACGGCAGCAGCCGGCGCCGGTGTCGACGCTGTCGGCGGCGCTCGCGCTCGCAGGGCTCGAGGCGGGACCGCCCGACGTTTCGGCGACGATCGAGGAACGCGAACGTCTGACGGCAGCGTTGCGCTCGATCGGCCTTGACCCGCTGCCGTCGTACACGAACTTCCTCTGCGTGCCGAACGAGCGCGCGCCGGAGCTGTACGAATCGCTGCTCGACCGCGGGATTGCAGTGCGTCCGTCACCGGGCGCGCTGCGCATCACGGTGCACCGGCCGGATGCCGACGACCGGCTTGTCGACGCGCTGGCTCGGCTCCTCTGAGCGAGTGGGCTGCGTCAAACCCGGCGGTGCGTGTCTCCGTGGCGGCCGGCGACACAGGGAGCCCGCCGGGTATGGCGCAGCCCACCGGTTCTTACGCAGCGAGTGACTGTCCGGTTTTGCTCAGCGCGCGAGATCGCTGATGTCGAACCCGGCGGGGCAGCGCCAGACGTCCTTCTTCCCGGAGACGCCGACGGTGTTGCAGCCTCGGTGCGAGAGATCGGGCTTGCCCTCGAGCTTCCCGGCCGAGCAGGTGACGAGCTCTGAGGAGTCGGAGAGCGTCTGGACGACGGAGCACGAGCCGGTGAGGCCGGTCGTCCGCAGCAGGCGGCCGTCCTTGATGACCAGCATCAAGAGGAAGATGCATGCACCCGTTGCGACGATTCTGATGAGCATTGCGGCCTCCGCATCCGGGCCTGCCACACCGGAGTCGTAGAGAGGCCTGTATCGGCGTTTCAGGCGTCCGGCTTGACCCAGACGTTCTCGAACGTGCCGAAGCGGAGCTCCTGGTCATAGAGGAAGCGGGTGTCGTCCACCCGCCGCATGTAGTCCTCGCGGTGCTCGGTTGCGAAGGTGTTGTAGGCCTCTGCCGACTCCCAGCGGTCGATCACGAGGTAGCGGCCGGGCGTCTCGACGTCCCGCAGGAGCTCGGTGCCGATGTAGCCGTGCGCGCCGGAGAAGAACTGCGACCAGTCGCCGTCCGGGCCGTAGACCCGCTCGAACGCGGCCGGTTCCCGAACGTCGTAGCTGAAGACGAGGGCGATCACCGCCCGCAGGATAAGGTCCCGCTCCGTGAGCGCCGAGCCGATCGCCGAGACCGACGACCGCGCGAAGTACGCGGGCGTCCTCCGGTTCTACGACCTCGCGAAGCGGGTCGAGTGGCAGGTGCGGGACCTGCCGTGGGGCGAGCTGCCGCCGGTCCCCGAAGGAAGGGGAACGCCGGAACGGCGGGCACGGCGCCGCGACATCTGGCGCAGCGTCGTGATGCAGCAGCTGCAGGCGGACATCATCGCCTGCGAGATGTCGGCGCAGCTCCTGAACGCCGCGCCCGACCCGGAAGCCCGGCTCTATTACTCCACGATGGTGCAGGACGAGTCACGGCACACCGAAGGCTGGCTGAAGCTGATCGGCCAGGTCGGCGGCGAAGGCGAGCGCGACCCGCATCTCGACCAGCTCGGCCGGATGTTCCTCGACGCGGATCTGCTGGAAGAGAAGGTGTTCCTCATGCAGGTCTTCTTCGAGCGGCTGATCATCCCGCGCTTCCGTCTGATCGCGCGCTCGTCGCGCGGAACGGTGCTCGAGGAAATCTGCAACCGGCTCGCGATCGACGACGGGATCCATCACGGGTCGGGGATGGCGTACGAGCGCATCTTGCTCGAGAACGCGACGCCGAACGTGAAGTCGCACTTGATCGAGGCGGCGAACCGCATGCTGCCCGAGTTCGCCAAGCATGCCCTGTGGCGACCGAAGGCCCGCGAGTTCGTCGGCTCGCTCATGGAGGCGCGCGACCGCGAGCGCCTGAAGCTCGAGCTGAACCACGGCGTGCGGCTCGCCGCGTCGCTCGGGCTCGACGTGCGCGACGTCGCGGTGCCGTTTTGATTTGCTTCGCGGCGCTTCGCGCCGCTGTGCTTTCCTGCTCGCGCGCCTGAGACTCGATCGTTTGTGGGCCGCGCCCGCGCAGGTCGGTCGCCGCGACGGACCTGGCGTCTGACTCCGCGCGAAGCGCGGTATCTGACCTCGCTGTAACAACCGCTCCCGTCTTGACAGATGCTTTATGGATGCAGCGGTTCGACGAGATCTACGCCGAGCACGTGGACGCGGTCCGTGTGTACGTTCGGCGCCGTGCGCCGGAGTCGCTCGTCGACGACGTGGTTGCGGACGTCTTCGTCGTCGCGCTTCGGCGGATCGACGACGTCCCGCGCAACGCGCTTCCGTGGCTGTACGCCGTCGCGCGGAAGACACTCGCGAACGAACGGCGCAAGCAGTCTCGGACGATCCCTCTTACACCGGAGGTCTCATACGAGCCGGAGCCGGTCGGCGATTCCCAGCTCGCGGCCGCGTTCGCGGCTCTGAGCGACGCCGACCGAGAGATCCTCCGCCTCGTCGCATGGGAGGGACTGTCGTTGCGCGAGGCCGCCCGGGTGCTCGAGTGCTCGCCGGTCGCGTGCCGGGTTCGCTACCACCGCGCGAAGTCGCGGCTTGCGTCGCGCCTCGCCGCCGCTGCGTCCTTTCGACCCGAACCGAGAGGAGTGACGAGATGAGAAACGACATGGTCGCGCGGCTAGCTGCTGCGAACCCCGTGCCGGGGCCTGCGCCGGTGCACGAGCCCTTGCGTGCCCGCCGCCTCGCCGTGGCCGCGGTCGTCATGGCCGCCATCGCGGTACCGGCAGTCGCGTTCGGCAGCCGGCTCGCCGGCGTGCTCGGGATCTCGAACGAGGGCTCCTCGGTGCCGGTCACGTCCGTGCTGCCGGGGCAGTCACAGCTCGACCAGGCGCTACAGGAGATGCAGGTCGGCTCGACGATGCAGTACCTCGGCGCGCTCGACGGCGTGAAGTTCTACGCCCAGCGGACCGCAGGCGGGAAGTTCTGCTTCGCGATCGACCACTACACGCAGCAGTACGAGAAGGGCGTCCTCTGCGACTGGAACACCGACAACTTCCCCTCGCCGAACGTGCAGGCAATCACGTTCCCCGGGAGCCTGCAGGGTGTTGCAGCGGACGGCGTCGCGACGGTCGAGTTCCAGGACGAGAACGGCGCAGTGCTCGACTCGACCCCGGTGACGAACAACCTCTTTGTCTCCGACCAGCGGTTCGAGCACGGACAGGCGGCGTACCTCGTCACGCTCGACGCAGGCGGGAACGTCATCTCAAAGCAGACATTGCCGTAGGTTCAGTGCCGTAAGCCCCCGCGCTCGAAGTGGGCCCGGAAGAAATTCTCGGAGCCTGCGGTTGCCATCGCGGCTGACGCGCTGATCTCGAGCGCCAGCGCCGTCGCCGCGACGAGCTGCGCGAAGCGATAGACCTTCCCCGGCCCGGCGCAATCCATCAGCGTGAGCCATTCGTGCGCCGTCGGCAGCCCCGTCCCGCCGCCGACCGTTCCGACCTCGAGGCCCGGGAAGCGGATCGACGCATGCAATCCACCGTCGACGCGCCGCCCGGTCCCGTGCGCCATCGACGACGTCCCGACCATCCCCAGGTCTTGCCCCGTCGCCGCGAACACGGCCGCGATCGCGGACGCCGGCGTGAACGCAACCGATTGCATCCCGGACGCGACCGCGCCGTGCGTTCCCGCCCAGGAGAGCGCGTCGAGGTCGGCCGCCGTCGTCCGGAGCACGCGCTCGATCGCCTCGTCTGTCAGCGTCGCCTCCGCGATCACCGTCTTCCCATGGCCGGACTGAAAGAACTCGAATGACGGCTTCTTGTCGCCGCCCATGTTCGCCTCCAGGAGCGCACGCTCGATCGGCACCGGCGCGTTCGGCAACACGTACGCCATGTTCAGCGCGTACGAGTTGCGCGTCATCATGTTCGGCCCGACCGCGTCGCCGGTCGTCCAACGCCACAACACGTGACACATCGGTCCGACGACGTGCGTCTTCGCCTCGCGCAACACGGCGTAACGCGACAGCTCCGACGACTCCGACGCGCGCAGGAACGAACGCATGTCGTCCACCTGCGAGCCGATCCAGCGGGCAAGCGTGAGCGCATCGCTCGCGTCACGGCACACGAAGCACGACGCCCGCGTGATGCGATCGGCGACGACGTGCGTCACGAAGCCGCCGGACAGCTCGACCGCCTTCGCACCGCGCTGCACCGACGCGGTCAAGCCGCCCTCCGTATGCGCAAGCGGGACGACGACATCCTCGACCTCGCGCGCCGACTCGACAACGTCACCGTCGTCCGACAACGCGTACGCGCCCAGCGACACGCGCAGCTGCGCGACCGACACCGGGATGGTCGCGACGCCCGTCACCGACTCGGCCGCCTTCGCGTACGGCGCGAGGTCGACGTCGCCGTTCAGCCCGAGCGCGTCACGCCGCGCTGCGATCGACGCCGCGTCGTTCTTGCGGGGTAGCCGTTCCGCCACGGCAGCATTCTGGCGTACGCTGCCGCCGATGCCCGCACAACTGATCGACGGCAAGGCCCTCGCCGCCAAGGTGCGCGAGGAAGTCGCGGCCGAGGTCGAGGAGCTCGGCCACGTCGGCCTGGCGACCGTCCTCGTCGGCGACGATCCCGCCTCGCACGTCTACATCAACCTCAAGCAGAAGCACGCGCGCGCCGCCGGCATCGAGGCGCGCGACCTCAAGCTCCCGGCCGACACGACGCAGGACGACCTGATCGCGACGATCGAGGAGCTGAACTCCGACGACTCCGTCGACGGCCTCCTCGTCCAGCTGCCGCTCCCGGATCACCTGGACGAGAGCCGCGTGATCGAGGCGATCGACCCGGCGAAGGACATCGACGGCATCCACCCGTTCAACGCGGGGATGCTCTACCTCGGCCGACCGCGGCTCGTGCCGGGCACGCCGCTCGGGATCATGCGCATGCTCGCCGAGTACGACATCGAGCTCCGCGGCGCGCGCGCCGTCGTGATCGGGCGGTCGGCGATCGTCGGCAAGCCGATGGCGCATCTGCTGTTGCAGGCGAACGCGACCGTGACGGTCTGCCACTCGCGCACGGTCGACATCGAGCGGCATACGCTCGATGCCGACGTCCTCGTCGCTGCCGTCGGGCAACTCCATCTCGTGGGCGCCGACATGGTCAAGGCCGGCGCGACGGTGATCGACGTCGGCATGAACCGCACCGAGGACGGCCTCTTCGGCGACGTCGACCCGAGCGCGATGGAGATCGCCGGGCACATGACGCCGGTGCCCGGCGGCGTCGGACCGATGACCGTTGCGATGGTCCTCAAGAACACGGTCAGCGCTGCACGTGCTAAGCGGGGGCTTGTATCGCGCGTTTACTGAGCTACACTCCGGGCCGTCGTTTTCCATCAGCAGTAGGAGGCACCACAGTTGGCAGAGGGCACCGTGAAATGGTTCTCGAACGAGAAGGGCTACGGCTTCATCGAGCGCGAGGGCGGCGACGACGTCTTCGTCCACTTCTCGGCGATCGGCATGGACGGCTACAAGTCGCTGACCGAGGGCCAAAAAGTGTCGTTCGAGGTTGTGCAAGGCCCGAAGGGCGCACAGGCCGCGAACGTCATGGCGATCTAGAGAACCTGTCGGACCCCAGTGTTGAAGAGGCCCCGACAGGGGCCTCTTCTCGTAAGGAGAATCGGAGACGGAAATGGCGATCGACCGCGAACAACTCCGCCACGTCGCGCACCTTGCGCGCCTCGAGCTCTCGGACGACGAGCTCGAGCGGCTCGGCGCGCAGCTGAACGACATCATCGACGCTGTCTCGAAGGTGTCGGAGCTCGACCTGTCCGACGTGCCTGCGACGTCGCATCCGCTCGACGTCGTGAACGTCTGGGCCGACGACGAGCCGCGGCCGTGCCTCCCGGTCGAGGAAGCGCTTGCGAACGCGCCTGAGCGCGACGGCAACTACTTCAAGGTGCCGCCGGGAGGGTCATGATCGACACGCTTCGCACGTCAGCCGAGGAAGCGGCGCGCCTGATCCGGGACAAGGAGGTCAGCTCCGCTGAGGTGTACGCCGCGTACCGCGCCGCGATCGACAAGCACGATCCGGAGCTGCACGCGTTCCTCCATGTCTGCGACGACGGCGGCGGCGAAGGGCTGCCGATCGCGGTGAAGGACGTGATCGGGACGAAGGGCATTCCGACGACGGCCGGCTCGAAGATCCTCGAGCACTACGTCCCGGTCTACGACGCGACCGTGATCGAGCGCTGCAAGAGCCACGGCTTGCGCGTGCTCGGCAAGACGAACACCGACGAGTTCGCGATGGGCTCGTCGACGGAGAACTCTGCGTACGGCCCGACGCGCAATCCGTGGGACCCGACGCGCGTCCCAGGCGGTTCCGGCGGCGGCAGCGCTGCAGCAGTCGCTGCGGGTCTCGCGCCGTGGGCACTCGGCTCCGACACCGGCGGCTCCATCAAGCAGCCGGCGGCGTTGTGCGGCAACGTCGGCCTGCGTCCGACGTACGGCACCGTGTCGCGCTACGGCGTCGTCGCGTTCGCGTCGAGCCTCGACCAGGTTGGCCCGGTCGCGCGCACCGTGCGTGACTGCGCGTGGCTGTACTCGATTCTGGCCGGGCGCGATCCGTGCGACACGACGACAGTCGAGCTGCCGAACGACATCGAGTTGCCGGAACGCGTCGACCTGAAGGGCCTGCGGATCGGCGTGCCGACCGAGTTCACCGCGCACGAGGCGATCGAGCCCGGCGTGCGCGAGCTCGTGGAGAAGACGATCGCGCTCTGCCGCGAGCTCGGCGCGGAAGTGGGCGAATGCTCGCTGCCTCGCTCGCTCGACTACGGCGTGCCGTGCTACTACCTGATCGCGCCGGCCGAGGCATCGTCGAATCTCGCGCGCTACGACGGCGTGCGTTACGGCTACCGCACGCCGCATGCGGGCGACCGGTACGAGATGTACACGCGGACGCGTGACGAGGGCTTCGGGGACGAGCCGAAGCGCCGCATCATGGTCGGCACGTACGCACTCTCGGCGGGCTACTACGACGCGTACTACGGACAGGCGCAGAAGGTGCGCACAATCCTGATCCGCGAGCACGCGGAGGCCTTTGAGCGCTTCGACCTCCTGCTGACGCCGACGTCGCCGACGGTTGCGTTCGAGCTCGGCGCGAAGTCGGCGAACCCGCTCGCGATGTATCTCAACGACCTGCTGACGATCCCCTCGTGCATGGCCGGCCTGCCCGGCCTCAACGTGCCGTGCGGATTGTCCGAGGGGCTGCCGGTCGGCGTGCAGCTGATCGGCCCGCAGTTCTCCGAGAACACCCTGTTCGCCGCGGGCTACGCGCTCGAGCAGGCGATCGGCTTCGACCCGGTGCCCACGAGGCTGGCGTGAGATTCGACGATCCCGCAGCGGATTTCATTCCAGCGGTCGAGCGTGTGTTCGGCTTCGAGCCGCGCGTCCTCGACGGGTCGCGTGCCGTGGTCGTCGGCGGCGTGAAGCTGCAGCTCGAGGCCGGCGAGCGCGAGCTCTGGCTGATCGAGACGAACGGCCCGCTCGAGCACCGGCTCGGGATGGTCGAGGTCGACCTCGACATCGAGGCCGCGGTGCGCGAGGCAAAGGAGAAGCTCGACGATGACCGCTGAGTGGGAAGCCGTCATCGGGCTCGAGGTGCACGCGCACCTGAAGACGCGCACGAAGATGTTCTGCCGCTGCGCGCTCGAATACGGCGCGGGCGAGAACACGCAGACATGCCCGGTCTGTCTCGCGCATCCCGGCGCGCTGCCGGTGCCGAACGCGCGCGCGATCGAGCACACGATCAAGCTCGGGCTCGCGCTCGGCTGCGAGATCGCCGAGCACGCGGTGTTTGCGCGCAAGAACTACTTCTATCCCGACCTTCCGAAGGGCTACCAGATCAGCCAGTACGAGGCCCCGCTGTGCGGGCCGGGCGCGCTACTCGTCCCGGCGCCCGACGGCGACGAGCGCGTCGGCATCGTGCGCGCGCACCTCGAAGAGGACGCTGCGAAGACGGTGCACGCCGGCGGCGCGACGGGCCGAAGTGTCGGCGCCGATTACTCGCTCGTCGACTTCAACCGCGGCGGCACGCCGCTGATCGAGATCGTCAGCGAGCCGGACCTCCGCTCGGCGGACGAGGCCGACCGCTACCTCCGCCTGCTGCGGCAGACGATCGTCGAGCTCGGTGTGTCGGACGCGGAGATGGAGAAGGGCACCCTGCGCGCGGACGTCAACGTCTCCGTGCGCAAGCGCGGGGAGGAGGACTACCGCCCGCGCTGGGAGCTCAAGAACATGAACAGCTTCACGTTCATCCGCCGCGGAATCGACGCAGCGATCCGCGAGCAGATCGCGGCGTACGAGCGCGGCGAGGAGATCGAGCAGTCGACGTACGACTACGACGCCGACACCGACACGCTCACCGTGCACCGGTCGAAGGAAGAGGCGGACGACTACCGCTACTTCCCCGAGCCGGATCTCGTCCCGGTCGAGCCGCCGCGCGAACTCGTCGAGCGGCTGCGCGGCGAGATCGGCGAGCTGCCCGCAGATCGAATCCGGCGGTATGCGGAGCACGTTGGCGTCGAGTCGGCCGCGGAGCTCGTGTCGACGGGCAACGACTGGAAGGCGGAGGCGCTCGCCGCCGAGGGCGTCGAGTGGAAGGCTGCGGCCGCCGTCGCGATGAACCGCGGGGACTTCCTGCGCGAGAACGCTGCGGCGCTCGCGGCGATCGTGCAGGCGAACGTCACGCGCGAGGCGCTCGACGAGGCGTTCACCGCCGCGGCGACCTCGCCGATCTCGGCGGACGAGTACCTCGCGCGCACCGCGGTGAGCGACGAGTCGCAGCTCGTCCCGGTGATCGACGCGATCATCGCCGCGAACCCCGGTCAGGTCGAGACGTACCGCGGTGGGAAAGAAGGCGTGCTCGGCTTCTTCGTCGGGCAGGTGATGCGCGAGACGGGCGGCAAGGCCGACCCGAAGGTCGTCAACCGATTGCTGCGGGAGAGACTTCAGGCGTAGGCAGCTCGCCGAGCTCATCGAGGCTCGGCGCGTTCCGGATCGAGGGGCTCCAGGTGCCGATCAGCGCCGGCACGACGAGGAAGAGCGAATACACCGCGATCGTGACCCGCGGCGACGTCGCGGAGAGCAGAAGCCCTGCCGAGAGCGGCCCGAGCGGCGCGCCGCACAGCGCGATCGTGCGTGCGGCGCTGTTCACGCGTCCCGTCAGGCGGTCGGGGACGACGGCGACGCGGTAGCCGATCACGGTGGCGCTCGTGGTCGGTATGAAGAGCATCATCGGCAGGATCACCGCGAGCAGCACGTACACGCTCGGCGCGAGCAGGAAGAACGCGATGCTGAGCGGCACCCAGACCGACGCGATGATGATCGCGCGCATAGAGAGCAGACGCTGAAGCGTCGGCGCGATCGCCGAACCGACGAGCGAGCACGCGCCGAACGCCGCGATCAATCCCCCGATCTCGCCGCTCGAGAGGCCTTGCTTGCGGCCGACGACGACCATCACGAGGATGAGCCCCTCGTAAATGAGGTTCGTCGTGGTGAAGAGCAGTGCGCACGTGCGCAGGAACGGACGGCCCCACAGCCAGCGCAGCCCCTCCGCGAGCTGCGAGCGCAGCGGTTCTGCCGCCGTCGCCTCACGCGCCTCTTGGAACGGCGTACGGATCGACAGGATCGAGCCAAGCGAGAACAGCACCGACGTCGCGTTCGCGACGAACGGCAGCGCGCGCCCGAGGCCGAAGAGCGCGCCGCCGAGCGGCGGCCCGACGAGCTGCACCGTCGAGTAGCGCGCCTGCTCCGCGGCGACGGCGCGCGGCAGCTGCACCGTCGACACGACCGACCGGAGCGCGCCGAACTCGGCGACGTTGAAAAACACGAACATGGTCCCTTCGAGGAACGCAACCAGCGCAACGTGCGCGAACGTCAGGTGATGCACCGCGATCGCGACGATCACACTCGTGACCGCCACGATGCGAACGGCGTCGCTCGTCACCATCACGCGCCGCCGCGGCGCGCGGTCGGCGAGCACGCCCGCGCCGAAGCCGAAGATCGCCCATGGCACGACGACGGCGAAGCCGACGATGCCCGCGCGCGCGGGGGAGTGTGTCAGCGCGAGCACGAGCAGCGGGTAGGCGATCTGCGTCGACTGCGACCCGATCGTCGAGAGCGTCTGCCCGACCTGCAGCAGGATGAAGTCGCGGTTCTTGCGGAGCGGGATCACGCGGACGCGGGGGAGAGCTCGTCGAGCTCGGCGAGGCTCGGCGCATTCCGGATCGACGGGCTGAGCGAGCTCCAGATTGCCGCAGCGCCAGAGATTGCGGCGAAGACGATGATCGTCTCGCGGCTCGAGACCGTTCCGAGCAGGAAGCCCGCGGCAAGCGGACCAAGCGGCATCGCGAGCAACGCGATGTTGCGCGCCACGCCGCTCACACGCCCGATCAGATGGTCAGGCGTCACCGCGGTGCGATATCCGACCACGACCGAGTACAGCGCCGGCGATGCGAACGCGATCGGGAGCATCAGCGCGAGCAGGACGTAGGCGTTCGGAAAGAGGAGGAAGAGGACGAAGCAGACGTCCAGCCACTGGTTCACGAGGAGGATCTTTCTCATCGAGAGGAACTTGGTGGCACGCGGTGCCGCGAGCGCGCCGAGCAGCGTTGCGCCGCCGAAGGTCGCAATCGATGCGCCGATCACTCCGCTCGACAGCCCTTGGCGCTTGGCGACGACGATGAAGACGAGGAAGAGCCCCTGGAAGACGAGGTTGTCACAGGCGAAGATCAGGGCGCTCGTGCGAAGGAACGGTCGATCCCAGAGAAACGCGATGCCTTCACGGATCTCGGCGCGCATGTTCGATCGTTCGCTCGTTCGCTCCTCCTGGAACGGCGTCCGCATCGCGAGCAGCGAGAAGATCGAGAACGCGTACGACGCGACGTCCGCGATGAACGGAAGCGAACGGCCGATCCCGAAGAGCGCACCGCCGGCCGAAGGCCCGACAAGCGTCACCGTTGCCATCCGCACCTGCTCGGCCGCAGCCGCGTCCGGGAGCTGACGCGCCGGGACGACCGAGCGCAGCGCACCGACCTCGGCAATGTTGAAGAACACGAACGCGGTGCCCTCGACGAAGGCGACGACTGCGATCTGCGCAAAGGTCAGGTGATGCACGGCCAGGACGGCGACGAGGCTGCCGATCGCGAGGACGCGCACCCCGTCCGCGGCGAGCATGACCAGCTTGCGGTTCATGCGGTCTGCCGCGACGCCGGCGAAGAGGCCGAAGAGCGCGTACGGCGCGATGTTCGCGAACCCGACGACACCTGCGCGCGCGGGGGAGTGCGTCAGGCCGAGGACGAGCAGCGGATACGCGACCGCAGTCGCCGACGACCCCGCGGTCGAAAAGCCTTGACCGAGCTGGAGGAGGACGAAGTCGCGGTTCTTCCGGAGCGGCGTCACTCCGGGATCATCGCCTCTTAGGCGGCGGCCGCAAGCTCGACTTCGGCTGCGTCCTCGCGCTGGCGCGTCAACAGATACACGCCCGAGGCGAGCGTCGCGATCGTCATGATCGCGATCTCGAGCCGGTAGTCGATGACCGTCACGAGCACGGCGCCGACGGCGATCGAGATCGTCTGCGGAACGCTGAAAAGCATGTTCGCCGCGGCGGCGACGCGGCCCTGGACACTCTCGGGGCTGCGGCGCTGGTAGGCCGTCGCGAGCGAGATGACGGCCCAGACGACGCCGACCCCTGCGACCGCTGCGGCGGGTGCGATGACCGCAAGGCGGGGGACGAGCAGCGCGCCGTCGCCGAGTGCGAAGGTGAGTATCCCGAATCCGGTCAGGCGGAGATCGCCGACGCGCTTGAGCAGCGCAGATGCGGTGACGCCGCCGAGGATTGCGCCGACGCCCTGGAAGGCGGACAGCACGCCGATGAACGACGGCGGCCGGTGCAGGCTGTTCGCGTTGACCGCGAAGATCAGCGTCTCGCTGAAGCCGATGAAGAGCAGCGCCCCGCCGAGGCCGATAGTCAGCTGCCGGAGCACGCGCGTGCGCATGATGTGGTCGACGCCGGCGGAGAGCTCGCGCAGGAAATGATGCTCCTTCGGAGCGGGGGGCGGCTCGTTGAACGGCAGCGCGACGAGCGTGGCCGCTGAGACGAGAAACGTGCCGGCGTTGACGAGCGCGACCGCACTCCCGCCTGCGAGCGCGAAGAGCCCAGCGCCGGCGAGCGGGGCGATGATGCGCAGACCTTCGCGGATCGACTGATACGCGCTGTTCGCGTCGCCGAGCAGCTCGTCCGGCAGCATCGCCTTCAGCATCGCCGAGCGCGCTGCAGCGAAGATGTCGCCTCCGAGGCCGTACAGCGCGATCACGACGTAGATCAGCCAGGCGTCGCTGCGACCGTGCACGAAGAGCAGCAGGCACATGACGCCTGCGAGCGCGACGTGGGTCGCGATCATGAGCCGGCGCTTCGGCAGCCGGTCGACGACGAGTCCGCCGAGCGGCGCCGCGAGGCTCACGATCGCGAACACGAAGAAGACGAGCCCCGCTGCGCTCGACGATCCTGTCAGCACCTTCATCCAGACGGCGAGGACGATGATCATCGCCCAGTCGCCGAACATGGAGAGCGTCTGTCCTGCGAGCAGCAGTCGGACGTCAGGGCGTGACAGGATCGCGCGCATCAGTTCGTGACGCCGCGGAAGACGCGGAAGTCGCCGCTGACGGTCTTGCCGCGCACGACGAGCATCGGTCCTTCGCCATCGTCGAAGCCGCCGGGATCGCTGCCGAGTGGGACCTCGGACATGAGGTCGCCCGACACCGAGCCGGCGTCCACGTCGAGCTTCGTGCCGGGGGCGACGCCGATCTCGATGTCGCCTGACACGCTTTGCACGCTCACGCTCCCCTCGCGCACGGAGTCGACGCGGACGTCACCGGAGACGCTCTTGGAGACGACCGAGCCGCCGACGTATGACGCGTTGACGTCGCCCGACACGGTCTGGACGCGGAGCTCGCCGCCGACCCGCTCGAGACGTGCATCGCCGCTGACCGTCTTCACAACGGCATCGCCCTCGATCTCGCCGAAGTGGGAGAGGTCGCCCGACGCCGACTTGACGTCGAGCATGTTGATGCGGCCGCGCAGCTTCATGTCGGCCGACGCGGTCGCGAGCTCGACTCGGCTCGAGTGCGGGATGCGGGCGCGGACGCGGAGCGACGAGCTGCCGAAGCTGAAGTCGCCGATCGAGATCGTGATGCCGAACGGCTTCTTGCCCTTGAGCTCGACGATGATCCGGCGGCCTTCCTGCCGCACCTCCGTCAGCTCGATGAGCTTCTCGTCGCCGTCGAGCTCGATCGTCGACTCGTCACCGTCGATCGTCTCGACGTCGATGTCGCCGCTCGGGATCTTCACCTCGAGCTCGACCGGCTCCGGCGTGTGGAAGCGCTGCTCTGCCATCTCAGGCGGCCTTCGGGGTCGCGGGGGTGTGCCGCGTCGGGAACGGGATGATCGTCCCGCGCTTCGGCTTCGGCTTCGGCAGCGGCATTGGGGTCGACGCGAGCCGCTGGTCGACGCCCGACGGATCGTCGTAGACCCAGTGCACGGTGGTGGGTGGCGGCAGAAGGTGCATCTCGGCTCCTTTCAGCTCCGGCCGTAGCCGGTCAGGCGGCGCCGCGATGCGGACGCGGAGCCGCCGGATGATGGGCGCGACTCGAGCTGGCGCTGGAGCACCTGCACGAGCCAGGTGTTCACGGACATGCCGTGGTTGGCGGCGGCGGTGTCGAGCCGGGCCTTCAGGCTCTCCGGCAAGCGGAGGGTGATCCTCGCCGTGAAAGCCTCATCGGCCGGCTCGACGGCCGCTTCCGCCTCGTCGCGGACGAGCACGAGCTCCGGGTCGCCGCCGGCGAACCTGACCTCGACGCGTCCGTCTTCGAGCTGGGAGTTCAGTTCCAGAGCGGCCTCGCCGAGCGCCTCGAGGAGGCGCCGGCCGATGGCCGACTCGAGGGCGACCGCGAGGAGCTCAGCTGCGCGGGCGGTCGACTCGTCGCCGATTGCCGCGACGCGTGCGAGGTCTTCCCGGAGCGCCTGGACGTAGCCGTCGATCTGCATGACGGCAGTATGACATCACAATGACATCACTGTCAAGTCATCGCGACGCTAAAGCGACGCTATCGCGCCGTCAGAGCAGGCCGCAATCCCTCGCGGTGTTCGGCCAGGGCCAAAAACCCCTGGTCTTGAGGGCTTTCTCTGCCGCCCAGATCTGCTCGAGCGGCGTCCAGTGGTCGGCCGTTCCCTTCCTGTTCAGCAGCCAGGGCGCATACGCGTGCTGGAAACCGAGGTCCATCTGGAGGCCTCCGTAGTACGGCGCGCCGGTGTCCGTCCAGCTGGCCTCGTAATGATGGATACAAAGAAACGCCCGCAGATGCGGCGGGTGCTCGGCCTTCCGGTGGGCGACATGCGCCCGGTTCTTCCAGAGGACGACCGCCCGCTTCACGTCCGGGATGCTCATCTCCGTCAGCACGCGGCCCGCCGCCGGGGTCAGGCGGGTCCCCATCACGTGCTCCCAGCGCCAAGTCGTGTGCTGGTAGCCGCGGATCTGCCCGCCGAGCCAGGTGATCGCAGCCAGGCGGGCCTTTTCCTGCCGTGCCTGCGTGCTCGATTGTCCTGCCGCAATGGCCTTCGTGACGCCTCCTGCAGCCGCGCAGCAACACGCGAGCAGGCCGGCGAAGGCCAGGATGAATCGCCGCAAAAAACACACCCCCCAGGGATCGCTTGCTAGTCGTAGGCCGGACGGGTGGGGAGCCCGAGGAGGGCAACACCGTCCGGCGCGGCTATGCCGTGCGTACGGCCAATGTAGACGACCTGGTCTTGTCAAGAGTTTGTGAAATCTGTGTCAAGGAGTTCTGAGGGGCACCGAAACCCTGGTTTTCCGCTACAACGGGGCGCTTCGGAGGGTCATGCGGGTCGTCTGCCGAATCGTCATCGCGCTCTGTCTTTCGCTCGCGCTCGCGGGTGTCGCAGCCGCGCAGCCGCCGTCGAG
Organism: Gaiellaceae bacterium; assembly: GCA_036265735.1. Lineage (GTDB taxonomy): Bacteria > Actinomycetota > Thermoleophilia > Gaiellales > Gaiellaceae > Palsa-739. The sequence goes on along the minus strand of DATAOK010000017.1, from coordinate 20,077 downwards.
CCGGCTCGCGGCGGCGTCCAACTTCACGCAGGCAGACCGGAAGCCGAGTGCGATCCGCTTCATCGTCATCCACGTGAGCGAGGGGTCGTTCCTCGGGACCGTCTCGTGGCTTCGCAATCCCGACGCCCACGCCTCGGCGAACTTCGTCGTCGGCCGTGCGGGCGAGGTGCAAGAGCTCGTGCCGCTCCACGACATCGCCTGGCAGGCGGGCAACTGGGCGTACAACCTCCGCTCCGTCGGGATCGAGAACGAGGGCATCACCGGGAGCCCGTCAGGCTTCACGCGCGCCGAGTACCGCTCGAGCGCGCGGCTCGCCGGAGTGATCGCGCGCCGCTCGCTGATCCCGATCGACCGCCATCACATCATCGGCCACTACCAGGTGCCCGACCCGAACGACCCGCTGCAGGGCGGCGGCATGGACAACCACACCGACCCCGGCCGGTACTGGAACTGGGGGTACTTCATGCGGCTCGTGCGCGACTTCGCGTATCCGGCGCACGCGCTCGCGCACAAGCACGTGGGCCTGCAGATCGACTCGAGCACGCTCACGAACAAGCAGCGCGTCGCCGGTCGCGTGCCGTGGCGGACGAAGGTGAGCGGGCCGGTTCACCGTGTCGCGTACCTCGTCGACGGCCGCGTGCGCTGGACCGACCGGGTGGCGCCGTTCGCATTCGCGGGCGGGCGGCTCTTTGACACGTTCGGCTTGCGGAACGGAAAACACCGCCTCGAAGTGCGCGCGTACGGCTCGAAGTCGTGGACGCGGCACCGCTTCACGATCCGCGTGCGCAACGAGCCGTTCACGATTGCTCCCGTCAGCCTGAAGGCGAAGCAGCAAGTCGCCGGTGTCGTCTCGGTGCCGGCGCTCTTCACCGGGGTCACGCCGTCGCGCGTGTTGTTGTATGTCGACGGTCGCCTCGTCGCGCACGACACTGCCGCGCCGTTCGGCTTGCACTGGGACACGCTGCGCGCGAAGGACGGGCTGCACACGCTGACGCTCGCGGGCGTAGCGCGTGACCATCGCGTCGTGCGATCGCGGGTGCAGGTCGATGTCGTGAACACGACAGCGCAGCCGGCCAAGATCGTGTCCGACTCGCTCGTCGACGGGCAGACGGTGTCCGGCCCGCAGCACTGGCTTGTCGCGACGAGCGGCTCGGTGACGAGCGTCGTGTTCTCGATCGACGGCCTGCCGCAGTTGACGCTCGATCGTGGGCCGTATGCGTATGACTGGGATGCCGCGAGCTACGCGTCTGGCACGCACCAGTTGACGGTGCAGGCGACCGGGCTCGCCGGTGACGTCACGACTCAGACGCTGACGGTGACGCTCGCGGCGCCGAGCGCGCGGTGAAGCCCGCGTAGAGCAGCGCGGCGCCGACCGCGATCCCGATCGCAGCTCCGCCCGCTCCGAGCCCGGCGACGCCGCTCCCGATCGCGGCAGCCGCAACGCCGAGCACGATCAGTGTGTTGCCGAGGGGTCGCCTGCGCAGGGAGCGAATCGCGATCGCGACGACGGCGAGCGTCCCGAGCGAGTTCGCAACGATCGCAAGCAGGCGGCCCGGGACGAACGCGAGGTGATCCTGCGCCGGCGGGAGCCCGTGCGCCGCGAACGCGCCGTGGATCGGCATCGCGATCGCGACGCCGATCGCAAGCCCGCTATAGGCGAGCCCGACCGGCGCAGCGCGGCGGACGCCCGAGAGGAGCAGTGACCCGACGCCGAGCAGCGGCGCCGTCAGCAGCGCACCCGCCGCGTAATAGACACGGAAAGCCCGCTCGTCCCACTGCGCCGCCTCGCCCCACGCGATCGCGCCCGCGGCGACGGCGTACGCGGCGAGCGCCCACGCCCACGCGACGAGCTCGGGGCGCCGCGTGACGCGCCAGCGGCGCACGAGCAAACCGGTCAACCGCAGTGCGACGAGGGCTGCGGCGAAGGCGATGACGCTCATCGGCACGTAGGCTCGCAGAACGCCGCGATGAGACCGCCGCTCGACTCGCTAGTCTCGCTCGGGTGAGCGGAAAGCGCTACCTCTTCACGCCGGGCCCCACACCGGTGCCCCCGCAGGTGCTCGCCGCGCTCGCCGAGCCGGTGATCCATCACCGCAGCCCGGACTTTCGCCCGGTGTACGAGCGCTGCCTCGCGCGGCTGCGTGAGGTGTGCCGAACGTCGAGTGAGGTCTTGCTGTTCACGTCCTCCGGCACCGGCGCGTTCGAATCCGCGGCGGCGAACCTCGTCTCTCCCGGCGAGCCGCATCTCGTCGTCTCGTCCGGGAACTTCGGCGAGCGCTGGGCCGCGCTGACGAAGGCCTACGGCGCGGACGTCGACCATTTGCGGTACGCCTGGGGCGAGACGCCCGATCCCGACGACGTCCGGGCGAGGCTGCGCGGGCGCGAGGCGAAGGCCGTGTGGGTGGTGCACTCGGAGACGTCGACGGGTGTCGTCGCGGACGTTCAGGCCTTGGCGCGCGTCGCGAAGGAGGCCGGGGCGCTGATCGTCGTCGACGCTGTTTCCTCGTTGGGCGCCGTCCCGTGCGAGACGGATGCGTGGGGCCTCGACGTCGTCGTGTCGGGGTCGCAGAAGGCGCTGATGACGCCGCCCGGGCTTGGGCTCTGCGCCGTCAGCGACGCGGCACATGCCGCAACGGGGAGTTCGCCACGGTTCGTCTTCGACTGGGAGCGCACGCGGACGGCGCAGCAGAAGCTCGACGCTGCGTTTACCCCGGCGGTCTCACTGATCGCGGGATTGGACGTCGCGCTCGGTTTGCTCCTCGACGAAGGGCTCGAAGCCGCGTTCGACCGGCATGTGCGATTGGGCCGCGCGGCGCGGGCCGGCGCGAAGGCGATGGGCCTCGAGCTGTTTTCGCCGGATGAGGATCGCAGCGCTGTGGTCACGGCGGTGCGCTCGCCGGACGGCGTGGATGCGGGCGATGTCGTGAAGGCGCTGCGCGATCGCTTCGGCATGACGATCGCCGGCGGCCAGGGCGAGCTGCAGGGCGCGATCTTCCGCCTGGGCCACATCGGCTGGTTCGACGTGTTCGACATCGCGACGATGCTCGCTGCGGTCGAGCTCGCGCTTGCGGATCTCGGCGCGGACGTCGAGCGCGGGGTTGCCGTCACGGCGGCGCTCGAGGCGTACGAGCACCAGAACGTGGCGTGACATGAGCTTGCTCATGTCACGACGGAGGGGGGCTCGGGGGAACCCTAGGGTTCCCCCTTGCGCCGTCACGCGCTTTCGGCGCGTGACGGCGGGAACAAAATGACAGCGCGAGTCTTGGTTCGCGAGACGATCGCGCCTGCGGGCGTCGAGCTCCTGCGCGAGCATTTCGACGTCGATGTCGACGCTGAGAGCGATCTCGCCGAGATCATCGATCGCTACGACGCGATCGTCGTGCGCTCGGCGACGAAGCTCACCGCTGATCTGATCGACCGCGCCGCGCGGCTGAAGGTGATCGGCCGCGCGGGCGTCGGTGTCGACAACGTCGACGTCGATGCGGCGACTCGCCGCGGCATCGTGGTCGCGAACGCTCCGGAGTCGACCGTCGTCTCGGCCGCGGAGCACACGATCGGGCTCCTCGTTGCGCTCGCGCGGAACATCCCGCAGGCGCACGCTGCGCTGAAGCAGGGCCGCTGGGAGCGCAAGGCGTACGGCGGCGTCGAGCTCGCCGGCAAGACGCTCGGCGTGCTCGGCTTCGGACGCATCGGCCAGCAGGTGGCGCGGCGCGCAGGGGGCCTTGGGATGCGCGTCGTCGCGTACGACCCGTATGTCGCGCCGGAGCGGTTCCGCGAGCTCGGTGCCGAGCGTGTCGAGACATGCGACGAGGTGTACGCAGTGGCGGAGTTCGTGACCTTGCATCTACCGCTGACGAACGAGACGCGGCGCAGCCTGAATGCGTCGGCGTTCGCGCAGATGCGCGACGGTGTGCGGCTGATCAATGCCGCGCGCGGCGAGCTCGTCGACGAGACGGCGCTGCTCGAGGCGCTTCAGTCCGGCAAGGTCGCCGGTGCCGCGCTCGACGTCTACAGCGAGGAGCCGTACTCGGGGCCGCTGCTCGAGCTCGACAACGTCGTCGCGACGCCGCATCTCGCCGCATCGACGGACGAAGCGCAGGATCGCGCCGGTCTGATCGTGGCGGAGCAGGTCGCGGCTGCGCTCGAGGGCGGCCTCGTCACGAACGCGGTGAACATTCCCGTGATCGGCGCGGAGGAGCTCGAGGCGCTAGGCCCGTACGTCCCGCTCGCCGCGAAGCTCGGCCGGCTCGCAATGGAGCTCGCGGAGGGACGTGCCGACGAGATCGTCGTGACGACGTACGGCGGTCTCGCCGACTACGACACGCGATTACTGACGGTCGCCGTGTTGAACGGCGCCTTCCAGGGGCGCGCAGACCGGCCGGTGAACTACGTGAACGCACCGTTGATCGCGCGCGAGCGCGGGATCGAGGTGCGCGAGGAACGGTCGCAGTCGGCGCGCGACTACACCAATCTGGTGCGCGTCGAGGTGCACTCGGACGGGCACCAGCTGCGTGTCGCGGGCACGCTGATCGGACGTGACAACCGACCGTGGCTCGTCCACACGCTCGGCTTCGAGCTCGACCTCGAGCTGGCGCCGCTGCTCGTGCTGTTCCGCTACGACGACGTGCCCGGCGTGATCGGTCGCGTCGGCACGCTCTTCGGCGAAGCGGGCGTGAACATCGCGAACATGACGGTCTCGCGCACGCGCCGAGGCGAGAAGGCTCTGATGGTCTTGACGGTCGACTCGATGCCGCCCGACGAGCTCGTCGAGCGCATCCGCGCGGAAGGCTTCGACGACGCGCGTGTGATCGAGCTCGGCGGCGACTAAGTCACTGCCCGCACCTTGTCCCGTCTCGGTGCGGGTGCGATGCTGAAGGCGCAGGATGTCGACCGAGCTGGCTCCGGGCGCCGTCGTCGCGGGTTACGCGATCGAGTCGTTCCTCGGCCGCGGCGCGATGGCCGAGGTCTACCGAGCACGCAGCGGTTCAGGCGACGGGGTCGCGCTGAAGGTGCTGGAACGGTCCTACGCCCGCGACGGGCGCTTTCGAAGTCGCTTCCTGCGCGAGTCGCAAATCGCCGCAGAGATCGAGCATCCGAACGTCGTCCGCACGCTCGACTCGGGCGAGGACTCCGGGCTCCTCTATCTCGCGATGGAGCTCGTCGATGGGATCGACCTGCGCAGGCAGCTCCGCGAACACGGTCGGCTCGATCCCGAACGCGCCGTTGAGATCGTCAGCGAGGTCGGCGACGCCCTCGACGCAGCCCACCGAGCGGGTCTCGTCCACCGCGACGTCAAGCCCGGCAACATCCTCATCGATCGCGACGGCAAGGCGTACGTGTGCGACTTCGGGCTCGCCCGCCACGTCACGAGCGTCTCCAGCCTCACGGGTGACCGAGGCTTCGTCGGGACGATCGACTACGTCCCTCCCGAGCAGATCGAAGGCACCGGCGTCGATGCCCGCGCCGACGTCTACTCGCTGGGATGTGTCCTCTTCGAGTGTCTGACGGGCAGCCGTCCGTTCGATCGCGACTCGGAGCTGTCCGTCGTCTTCGCCCATCTCAACGAGCCGCCGCCCCATCCGACTGAGCTCCGCCCCGAGCTGCCGGCTGCGTTCGACGACCTCATCGACACTGCGCTCGCCAAGGACCCGGCGCACCGGTACTCGACAACCACGGAGCTCGCGAAAGCCGCGCAGGCAGCGCTCACCGGCGAGGTATTCCGGTCCGGTCGGCGCCGGCGGCTCGTGCGTGCCGCCGTCGTGATCGCGGTGCTCGCGGGAATCGCTGTCAGTGCTTCGGTGCTCGCACTTCGGGACGGCAAGGAGCACGTCGCGGCGTCTGGGCCGCCGCCGCTGCACTTGCAGGCGAACGCACTCAACTTCGTCGACGTCTCGGCCCGGAAAGTCGTCGGTCGCGTCGGACTCGGGCAGACCGCCGGCGGCTCGAGTGCCGCGTTGGACGTCGTCGCGTCAGACGGGGCGGCCTGGGTGCTCGTCGCGGCGAAGCAGCGTCTGCTGAAGGTCGACCTTGCGTCGCGCCGGGTCCTGAAGACGACAGCGCTTCCGTGGGTTCCGGCCGGACGCATCGCCGTCGGCGGCGGCTTCGTTTGGGTGAGTCAGGAGGAGGGGCCGGGTCTCATCGGCGTTGACGGCAGAACGGGTCGGGTCGTTCGCCGGTTCACCGTGGCCGGTGGAAACGGAAGCGGGATCGCCTTCGGCAATGGCCTCGTCTGGCTCGCACAAGGCGCGGATGTCGTGGGCATCGAGCCAAGGACAGGACAGGTCGCGCGAAAGATCGTGGAACGGCCGGGGCAGCGGGGTGGAACCGAGTGGCTCACCTTCGCCGACGGCTGGCTTTGGAGTGCGAGCGCGGGAAGCGGAGTCGTGCGCAAATTCGACCCGGTCGCCGGCAGAATTCTCGCGACCGCGAACACGAGTGCAGGCTGGATCGGAGACCTCGCCGTCGCCGACAATGACGTGTGGGTGTCGGCGGAATCAGGCGGCGTCGTCGAGCGTCTGTCGGAGGATGCTCTCGTTCTCGACAAGACGATCAAGGTCGGCCCCGATCCGAAGCGCATCTCCATCGGCCCCGGCGGGCGGATCTGGGCTGCGAATTCCGCAGCGGCACGGATCACAGCTGTTTCGGCCGACTCGGGCGGGCGTCGCACGATCGCACTCAGCGCACAGCCGGCAACGGCGCTGCTCGTCCGCGGCCTCGTGCTCACGGTTGGTCTGCGGACACCCGTGCTTGCGCCGGTGGCGGGTGAGGAGATCCGCATCTCGACGCCGCAGCCTGTTCACACGCTGATGCCGCCGCTGCTCGACGTCGATCCGGCCCGTCCGCACGACCTCCATGACGCGGAATTGAGCTATGCCACCTGTGCGAACCTCCTCACCTACCCCGACCGTCCGGGCGCTGCCGGAGCGGTGCTGCGGCCAGAGGTGGCGTCCTCGCTGCCGGCGGTGTCGAACGGCGGTCGTACCTACACGTTCCACATCCGGCCGGGGTTCCGCTTCTCGCCGCCTTCCAACGAGCCGGTGACGGCGCAAACCTTTCGTTTCACGTTCGAACGCGCGCTCAGCCGAGCTATCGGATGGTCGAACAATCTGGGCGACGTCGTCGGCCTCGATGCCTATCGCGCCGGCAGGGCGAAGCACGTCTCGGGCATCGTCGCCCGCGGAGACACGCTCCGGATCACGCTGCGCCGTCCCGACGGCAGCCTCCCGCTGCTCGTCTCTCAGCCGTCGTTCTGTCCCGTTCCGATCGGGACGCCGGTGAAGCCGGAGTCGGCGACGGGTGCAATACCGCGAGACGGGCCGTATTACGTCGCGTCTGTCACGGCAGACCAGGTCGTCCTGCTTCGAAACCCGAACTACGGCGGCCACCGTCTCCGACGGCCGGTGCGCATCGTCTTCCAAGGCGGAACGCCGACGCCGGAAGCCATTGCGCTGACAAATCGCGGCGCGCTCGACTACCTGCCTCCCAACTTCCAGGGCAGCTCGTTGCTCGATATCGGCGGAGCTCTCGATCGACGGTATGGGCCTGGCAGCCCCGCGGCGCGGCGCGGCGATCAGCGCTACCTGCACGTTCCGACGCCGGCGGTCGATGCAATCGTGCTCAACGCGTCCAGGCCGCTCTTCCGAAGTGTGCGCATGCGGCGGGCGGTCGAGCTTGCGCTCGACCGCGTCGCGCTCGCGCGGCAGTTCGACGACTATCCGAACGACTCGATCATTCCCGCTGCGGTTCCGGGATTCGGGACTGAGCACGCGTACCCCCTCCGCGGAAATCTTGCCGCGGCGCGCCGTCTCGCGGGCACGGGATCACATCACGCGACGCTCTACCTGTGCACGAACGGCCCCTTCGGCGGGAATGCGCAGACGCAGCCTGCGCAGGCGATCAGAGCGCAGCTCGCACGCATCGGAATCGTCGTGTCGATCACGGCGCCACGTTGCGGCCCGAAGAACGAGTACGACCGCAACAGCAAGCGCGCGGATCTGATTCTTGTCTCCCTCTTCAGCCCGATCCACGATCCGGCCCAGTTCGTGGATGCTGTGATGCCCGGGACGGAGCTCGGCGGGGCCCTCGGGCAGGGGCTTTGGACTGATCCGCAGTTTCTCGCTCGCCTGCAACGTGCGAAGGCCGCGACAGGCGAGACCCGGGCGACAGCGTTCCGGCAGATCGAGCGCGAGCTGCTGCGCGCGGCTCCGCTTGCGGTGTACGGCACCTGGCACGACGGGGGCCTGGGCTACTTCTCGCCGCACATCGGGTGCAAGATCGTCCCCGGTGGGATCCAGGTCGTCGATCTCGGAGCGCTCTGTAAGCGCTAGCGCGACTACGCAGGTTCCGCCCGCGGGTCGAGCCGCTTCACGGTCGCGCGGACGACCCCGTGCATCTTCTCGACGACCTGAAACCGTCCCCTGTCCGCGACGACGCGCTCGATGTCGCCATGCGCATGCCCGGGGACGAGCATGAACGTCGTCGCGTCGGTCCGCACCTCTTCGTACTCTTCGAGCGTCGCCTCGACGCGGTGCGCGCAGTTCGGATCGGCGCACTCGCAGACGAACTCCGTGCTCTGCGCGTCGAAGCGCTCGGCCGTTTCCGCGATGCGCTCGTTGACGTCGCGGAACACGGCCTCGGTGTGTGCTCGCTGAACCTTCTCGTCCATCGTCTCCCGGCGGAAGAACGTTCGAGCCTCGCATGGGGTTACGCTCGCCTGATGAAGAGCTGGCCGGAGCCTGTCGAGCGCGTCGCCGCGTATCTCCGCGACCGCGGGATCGACTCGCGGCTCGAGGAGTTCCTCGAGAGCGCGCCGACCGCCGCCGGAGCGGCCGAGGCGATCGGCTGTGCGCTGGAGGAGATCGTCAAGTCGCTCGTCTTCATCTGCGACGGGCTGCCGTACCTCGTGCTCGTGCCCGGCCACAAGCGCGCCGACGCGTCGAAGGTCGCTGCCGCCGCCGGCGCCGGCTACGCGCGCTCGGCTCGCCCGGAAGAGGTCGAGTCGGCGACCGGTTTCGCACCGGGGGCGGTCGCGCCGTTCCCGGCGCCGAACGTGACGCGAGTCTTTTGCGATCGCGAGCTCCTGCTCGTCTCGACGATCTGGGCGGGTGCGGGCTCGCCGCGGCATGTCGTCGGGCTTGCATCCGCCGACATTGTGCGGTTAACGAATGCGGAGATCACCGATCTGACGGAGGCTTGACCGGATGCGCCGGGGCTACCATGCGTCGGCGTTCGATCCCCGATAGAGGAGACACCGAGATGCAGGAGACCGCGAAGATCTGGATGAACGGCGAGCTCGTCGACTGGGCGGACGCGACCGTTCACGTCGGCGCGCACGGCCTCCATTACGGCTCCGGCGTCTTCGAGGGAATCCGCGCGTATGAGACGCCGCGCGGCTCGGCGGTCTTCCGGCTGACCGAGCACATCGACCGGCTCGCGAATTCGGCGCAGCTCCTCTACATGGAGCTCCCGTACACGCGCGACGAGCTGAAGACCGCCGTCTGGGATCTCATCGGCGCGAACGGCCTGCCGGAGTGCTACCTGCGTCCGATCGCGTACTTCGGCTACGGGCAGCTCGGCGTGTCGTCGCGGGGCAACCCCGTCGACGTCGCGATCATGTCGTGGCCGTGGGGCACGTATCTCGGCGAAGAGGCCTTGCGGAACGGCATCCGCGCGAAGATCTCGAGCTGGCAGCGCATCGGGCCGAACGTGATCCCGCATGTCGCGAAGGCGACCGGCATCTATCTCAACTCGATGCTCGCGGTCGCGGAGGCGAACCGTGCCGGCTACGAGGAGGCGATCCTCCTGACGCAGGAGGGCTACGTCGCGGACGGCTCGGGCGAGAACATCTTCATCGTCAAGGACGGCGTCCTCTACACGCCGGATCTCTCCGCATCGATCCTGCCCGGGATCACGCGCGACGCGCTGATCCAGATCGCGCAGGATCTCGGCCATCGCGTCGTCGAGAAGCCGCTGATTCGCACCGACCTCTATCTCGCCGACGAGGTGTTCATGTGCGGCACCGCCGCCGAGGTGACACCGATTCGCGAGGTCGACGACCAGCTGATCGGGCCGCCCGGGCCGGTGACGCTCGAGATCCAGGAGGCGTACCTCGACACGGTTCACGGCCGCACCGAGCGGTGGGCGCAGTGGCTCGAGTACGCGCCCGCGGCCAAGACGCAAGCGTGAAGCTCGAGCAGTCGGGCGTCCCGCTCTCGGGGCCGTATCTCGACGAGCGCGAGGAGCAGCTCGTCATCGAGGTGCTGCGCTCGGGACGGCTGTCGCTCGGGCCGACGATCGACACGTTCGAGGAGCTCGTCGCGGCGAAGGTCGGCGCGCCGTACGCCGCGGCCGTCTCGTCGGGGACGACCGGGCTGCATCTCCTCTGCGTGACCGCGGGTATCTCCGCCGGCGACGAGGTGATCACGACGCCGTACTCGTTCGCGGCAAGCGCGAACTGCTTCCTGTACGAAGGCGGCGTTCCGGTTTTCGCGGACATCGACCGTGCGACGCTGAACATGGACCCGGCCGCTGTCGAGGCGGCGGTGACACCGCGGACGAAGGCGATCGTCGCCGTCGACATCTACGGTTATCCGTGCGAGCTCGACGAGCTGCGCGCGATCGCAGACCGCCACGGGCTCGCGCTGATTCAGGACTCGTGCGAAGCGCTCGGTGCCGAGTACCGCGGCGCTCCGATCGGGTCGCACGGGCCGAGCGCGGTCTTCGCGTTCTATCCGAACAAGCAGATGACGACCGGTGAGGGCGGCGTGGTGACGACGCACTCGGAGGAGGAGTGGCGCGTGCTGCGCTCGCTCCGCAACCAGGGCCGCGGCGACTCCGGCGGCTGGCTCGAGCACGTGCGGCTGGGTTACAACTATCGCCTCGACGACGTGCGCGCGGCGCTCGGCATCGGGCAGATCGAGAAGCTCGACGAGATCCTCGGGCTGCGGCGCGACGTCGCCGCGCGGTACGGCGAGCTGCTGCGCGACATCGACGGCGTCGAGCTCCCGCTCGCGGACGACGCGGATCACCTGCGGTCGTGGTTCGTCTATGTCGTGCTGCTGCCGTCGAACGCCGACCGCGAGCGCGTGATCGCGCACTTCGAGCGCGAGGCCATCGGCTACAACCGGTACCTGCCTTCGGTCCACTTGCAGCCGTACATGCGCGAGCGCTTCGGCTTCAGCGAGGGCCTGTGCCCGGTCTCCGAGGACGTGAGCTCACGGAGCATGGCGCTGCCGTTCTTCACCGCGCTCGGCCGGGACGCGCAGGAGCGCGTTGCCGAAGCGCTCGTTGCGGCGCTCTAAGTGGACATCACGAACATCGAGAAGGCCGATCCGTTCGTCACCAAGGACGGCTCGACGATTCGCGAACTCCACCACACCGCCGAGCAGAGCCTCGCCGAGGCGACGCTCGAGCCTGACCAGGCGACAGAGCGGCATTATCACCGCTCGACCGAGGAGATCTACTTCGTCCTCAAAGGTTCCGGGCGGATGGAGGTCGACGGCGACACACGCACCGTGCGTCCGGGCGACGCCGTGCTCATCCCGCCGGGCGCGTGGCACACGCTCGAGAACAACGGCTCTTCGGAGCTCCGGATCCTCTGCTGCTGCAGCCCGCCGTACTCGCACGACGACACGTTCTTCGAGTAGCTTCTTCGCATGGCGGTCACGTCGCCGCGCATGGTGTTCCTCGGCTTCGGCAAATGGGCGCGCGCCGACCGCATCTACGCGCTCGAGCCTCTCGAAGGCGATGACCGTGGCCACGGACGCCGCACCCGGGTCTGGGTCGAAGGCCTCGCCGAGCCGATCGTCGCCTCGCGCACCGAGCGCACGATCCTCGCGGAGATGGGCCACGACACGAGCCAGCTGAACCCCGTGCTCGACGACGCGCTCGATCTCGCCGAGCGTCTCGCCACCGCGGTCGAGGAAGGTCGCGTCGACCTCGGCGACCTCGGTCGCCGCGCACGCCGCGTGCTCGAGAAGACCACGCGTCAACCGAACGCCGAGCAGCTCTTCTGAGACTGACGCGCGACTTTTTCGCGCGCCCGGTGCACGCCATCGCGCCGGAGCTCGTGGGCGCGACCCTGCTCGTCGCCGGTGTCGGCGGCGTGATCGTCGAGCTCGAGGCGTACGACCAGGAAGATCCGGCGAGTCACGGCTTCCGCGGCGAGACGGCGCGCAACGCGGCGATGTTCGGCCCGCCCGGCCACGCGTACGTCTATCGCTCGTATGGCATCCACTGGTGCCTCAACTTCGTGTGCGCGGAGCGCGGCCGCGCGGACGCGGTGCTCATCCGCGCGCTCGAGCCGACGCACGGGCTCGACCAGATGCGCGAGCGTCGCGGCGTCGACGCAGAGCGCGCGCTCTGCTCAGGTCCCGGGAAGCTCTGCCAGGCGCTCGCGATCACGCGGGAGCTCGACGGTCACGCGCTCGACGCGCCGCCGTTCGAGCTGCTCACCCGCACGAAGGAACCGGAGATCGCGACCGGCCCGCGGATCGGGATCACGCGCGCCGCCGACCTCGAATGGCGCTACGGCGTCGCGGGCTCGCCGTACCTCAGCCGGCGCTTCCCACCGTCACCGTGACCTTCATGCCCGGCGCGGCGGCGACACCCGCGCGAGGCTTCTGGTCGACGACGCGTCCCGGCGCTCCCTTTGAACGCTGCACGTGCACATGGAGCTTCAGCCGGCGCAGCTTCGCGCTCGCGCGCGACCACGAGAGACCGACGATCTTCGGCACGGTCCCGTGCAGCGGCTTCGCGAGCACGATCGTGACGCGCCCGAACGAGGACATCGTCCCGGTGCGCGGGATCTGCTTCACGACGACGCCGACACGCTCCCCGGCAGTCGCCGGCCGGTAGATCACCTGCGCCGTCAGCGGCTGCGCGGAAAGCCGAGTACGCGCGGCCGCAAGGTGGTACCCGACGACGCTCGGCACCTCGACCTCGTTCACCTTGCAGTTCGCCGTCCGCGTGGGGCCTTCGCCCACGAAGTAGACCAGGAGCGCCACGCTTTTGCAGCGGCCGTTGTCGAGCTCGATCCGCCCGTTGCGGTACGTCACGCGCCTCGAGTCGACCGACAAGTACGGCGGAGCGGCAAAGCTCTCGGGCTGTGCGCCGAGCAGCTTCAACGCGGACTCCATGAACGACTTCCAGATCGATGCCGGGAACGTGCCACCGACGACGGGGCCGCCGTGCCACTCGCTCAGCATGGGGCGCAGCCCCTTCGGATAGCCGACCCACACGGCCGTCACGAGCTGCGGTGTGTAGCCGACGAACCACGCGTCCCCGTAGTTCTCCGTCGTCCCGGTCTTGCCCGCCACCGGCCGGTCCGGCAGCGCGGCCGCCGTGCCGGTGCCGCCGGTCACGACGCCCTGCAGGAGCTGGGTCAGGACCTCGGCGTCGGTCGTCGACATCACGCGGCGACCGACGGGCACGTTGTTGTAGACGACGTTGCCGCTCACGTCCTTGATCTGCGTGATCGCGCGAGGTTCGTTCCCGAACACCTTGCCGTCGACTCGCACCCCGCCGTTCGCGAACGTGCCGTACGCGCGCGCCATCTCGAGCGGGTTCACGGCCTGCGTCCCGAGCCCGATCGAGAACAGGCCCTCGAGCGGGCTCGTGATCCCGAGTGTGTGCGCTTCGCGCGCGACGTTCGACGGCCCGACGTCCTTCGTCAGCTGCGCGAACACGGAGTTGTCCGAGACCGCGATCGCCTTCACGAGATTGATCGGCCCGAGGTACTCGCCTTCGTAGTTCGACGGCGACCAGTATTTGTTGCCGAGGAAGATCGACACTGGGTGCGAGTCGAACACCGAGAGCGGCGAGATGCCTTCCTTCAGCGCCGTCGCGAGCACGAACGGCTTGAACGACGAGCCCGGCTGCCGCTCGCCTTGTACCGCGAGGTTGAACTGTGACGCATGGAAGCTGCGACCGCCGTACATCGCGAGCACGTCGCCCGTCGACGGATTCAACGCGACGAGCGCGGCCTGCGGTCCGTCCGGGCTCGGCAGCCACTTGTCGATCGCCTTGCGCGCGAGCATCTGCAGCCGCAGGTCGATCGTCGTGTACACGCGGAAGCCGCCGCCGTACACGCGCTTCGGCCCGATGCGCTTGTCGGCGAGCAGCTGCTGCTTCACGTACTCGCCGAAGTACGGCGACTGTCCCATCACGCCGGAGAGGTGCACGTTCTGCGGCCGCGGCATCGGCGAGCGCAGCGCGCTGCGGTACTCGCCCGCCGTGATCACCTTCTGCTGCAGCATCAGCGACAGCACGACCTGCCGCCGCGCCTTCGCGGCCTGCGGATGCGCCACCGGGTCGTAGAGGCTCGGATCCTCGGGAATGCCTGCGAGCAGCGCTGACTCGGGCAGCGTCAACTTGAGCGCGTTGTGCCCGAAATACGTCCGCGCCGCACGCTCGATGCCATATGCGCCGTTCCCGAAGTAGATCGTGTTCAGGTATGCCGTCAGGATCTTGTCCTTCGGCCACTGCTGCTCGAGCTGCCACGCAAGCGCCGCCTCTTTCAGCTTTCGCGTGACCGAACGCGCGCTGCCGGTCAGCTGGTTCTTGACGAACTGCTGCGTGATCGTCGAGCCGCCCTGCACCGTTCCCTTGTGGCGGATGTCGGCCCAAAGAGCGCGCCCCATGCCGCGGATGTCGATGCCGCGGTGCTCGTAGAAGCGCTTGTCCTCGGTGGCGACAATCGCCTGCTTCACCCACGGGCTGATGCGTTCGCTCGGCACGAGCACGCGGCTCTGGCTGCCGCGCAGCACGGCGAGGATCGTGTGGCCGTCGCCGGCGTAGACATAGCCGTCGACCTGCTGCGTGCCGACGTGCGCGAACGGATCGAGGTCGCTCAGCTGCTGGCTGACCGCGAGGATCATCCCGTACGAGAACGCCGCCAGTCCGAGCAGGCCCAGGACGCCGATGAGCGCGAGAAGGCGGAGCTTGCGGATCCGGCGCCGTCGCCGGCGCGGAGACGTCGGCTCGGTGCGTTTCTTGCGGAGGGGCACGGAAGCCGCCGGATTGTACCGCCCTCCTCTCGGTGGACACGTGCCTCGGAAACCGGTACAAGGCCGCATGGTCGTCCGCCCGTATGGGACGTGGCCTGCGCAGATCGGCGTCGACATGGTCGCCGGCGGCGCGGGCCGGGAGCTGGACAGCGTCTCGCTCCAGGACGGGATCCTGCGCTGGGCCGAGGTCCGAACGGGCGAGGGCGGGCGGACCGTTGTCTGCGAGCTCGGGCCGGGCGGCGTCCGCGACCTGATCCCGGTGGGCGCCAATGCGCGCACCCGCGCGCACGAGTACGGCGGCGGCGCGTTCTGGTTTCACGGCCCGACCACGTTCTACTCGGACTTCAGCGACGGCCGGGTCTATCGCACGGAGGGCGGCGAGCCCGTGCCGATCACGTCCGAGCTGTCACCTCCTCACGCGCACCGCTACGCGGACGGCGTCGTCACGCCGGACGGCAGCTCGATCTATTGCGTGCGCGAGCGTCACGAGCCCGACGAAGTCATGAACGAGATCGTTGTGCTCCCGGCGGACGGCTCGGCCGAGCCGTCCGTCATCGCGCAGGGTCACGATTTCTACATGTGGCCCCGGGTCGATCCGGCGGGGCGGCGACTGGCCTGGGTCAGCTGGGATCACCCGAACATGCCGTGGGACGGGACCGAGCTCTGGGTCGCGGATCTCGACGGCGGTCAGCCCGAGAAGGTCACGGGCGGGGCCGGCGAGTCGGTGATCGACGTCGCGTGGTCAGCCGACGGCGCGCTGCACTGGCAGTCGGATCGGAGCGGGTGGTGGAACCTCTACCGCGACGGGACCGCGCTGACTGCGCTGGACGATGCCGAGACCGGCTTTCCCGCGTGGGTGTTCGGCATTTCCCACTACGCGTTCCTCGGCGACGGACGAATCGTGTGCATCGTCGTGCGGCAGGGCGCCGACACCATGCACGTGCTCGATCCCGTGCGCGGCTCGTTCGAGCCGTTCTTGCCGGAATGGACATACATCGACAGCGTCGCCGCGCATGACGGGCGTGTGGCGTTCATCGGGTCGTCGCCGACCGCGCCGCCAGCGCTTTTCGTCCACGACGGCACCGAGCTGACGACGATTCGCCGCTCGCTCGATGTCGAGATCGATCCGGCTGCGGTTTCACAGCCGCGCGCGATCGAGTTCACGTCGCACGACGGCGGCCGCGCGCACGCGTTCTATTACCCGCCGACGAGCGCCGACTCCGAGGGGCCTGCGGACGAACTGCCGCCGCTCCGCGTGATCTGTCACGGCGGCCCGACAGGTGTCCGGCCTCCCTGGTTCAGCCTCGACATCCTCTTCTTCACGCAGCGCGGCATCGGCGTCGTGGACGTGAACTACCGCGGGAGCACCGGCTTCGGTCGCGAGTACCGCCGGTCGCTCAACGGCCGCTGGGGAGAGATCGACTGGCAGGACTGCGTCTCGGCTGCGCGACATCTCGCCGAGACGGGCGAGATCGACGGCAACCGGACATGGGTCGAGGGAGGCAGCGCCGGCGGCTACGTCGTGCTGTGCGCGCTCACGTTCGAGCCGGAGGCGTTCGCCGCGGGCGTCAGCTACTTCGGCGTCGCCGATGCCGAAGCTCTGGCGCTCGACACGCACAAGTTCGAGTCCCGCTACCTCGACTCGCTCATCGGTCCGTATCCGGAGCGCGCCGACCTCTATCGCGCGCGGTCACCCGTCCACTTCGTGGATCAGCTCGAACGACCGCTGCTTCTGCTGCAAGGGCTGGACGACGAGGTCGTCCCGCCGGCGCAGGCGGAGGCGATGGTCGCCGTGCTCGAGCGCAAAGGCGTTCCGTACGCGTATCTCGCGTTCGAAGGTGAAGGACACGGGTTCCGCCGGCAGGAGAACATCCGCCGCTCGAAGGAGGCGACGCTCTCGTTCATCGGGCAGCTCTTCGGATTCGAGCCCGCGGACGAGCTCGAGCCGCTCGAAGTCGTCACCTCTAGGTCTGAGCGCTGAAGATCGGCGACGCGGTCGGCTTGGACGCGCCGCCGGAGCGCTCAACGGTGGCGGCCACGACCGATCCGGCCGGGACGTCCTTCTCGAGCGGCACCATCGTCATCGTCCCGCCGCCCTTGAAGAGGCCGGCGCGCTGCGGCTCGCCGCCCGGCGGGATCACCCACGCCTCGTAGGTCTTGCCCGACGGCGCTGCGGGCAGCCGGTCGACGACGAGCACGCCACGCCCGGTCGCGTCGACCGCGACCGTGCCGCGTCCGCCGCGCAGGCTCGTCTTCTGCGACGTCGGGTCGAGCAGGATCTGCGTCGCGCGCTCGGTCTGCGCATTCAGCGCCTTCTGGTTTGCGAGATCGTTCGACAGCGTCGCTCCCCAGACACCGAGCCCGATCGCCGCGCACGCGGCGACGCTCGCCGCGGCCGCGGTGGCGCGCGTGAGCCACACCCGCCGCATGGGCAGTGGCACGACGTTCGCGCGCTCAGCCGCAGCCGCGTCGAGAATGCGGCTCCGCAGCCGTGCAGGCGGAGCCGGTGCCGGGACGGCCAGAGCGAGGGCGGTCGTCGCCTCGCCGAGCGTCGCGAGCTCGCCGCGGCAGCGCTCGCACTGTGCGAGATGCGCCTCGTACCGATCGCGCTCGTCGGCGTCGAGCGCGTCGAGTGCGTACGCCGCGGTCAGGTCGTGGACGTCCATGACATCTCCAGTCCAGGGTCGCCGAGCAGCTCGCGCAGTCGCCCGAGCCCGAGAAACATCCTGCTCTTGATCGTTCCAAGCGGTTGGCCGAGCCGCTCCGCGAGCTCGGACTGCGTGAACCCGCCGTAGTACGCGAGCTCGATCGCCTCGCGCTGCTGGTCCGGAAGCTGGCGAAGCGCGCTCTGGACGCGCTCGCGCTGCAGCCGCAACCAGGCTTCTTCGTCGACCGGCGGCGAGCGGTCGCCCGGCTCGGTCTCCGGGTCGAGCGCGTCGGTGCGCCGCCGCTCTTCGCGGCGAACGAGATCGACGGCGCGCCGGTGCACGAGGGTGAGGATCCAAGTGCTCGCTTTGCCGCGCTCGGGGAGGAAGCGCGGCGCCGTCCGCCAGACCGCGAGAAACGCGTCCTGCACGGCATCCTCCGCGAGCGACTCGTCGCGGAGAATCCGGAGCGCAAGACCGTACGCGGGCCGGCCGAAGCGGTCGTACAGCTCGGCGAGCGCAGATTGCTCCGAGCGCGCGGCGAGCGCGACCAGCGCCTCGTCGGACAGATGTGCCAGCTCGCGGTTCACCTAGAGTCTTCCACCGTGAAAGCATTCGCTCCAACGCGGCATGCGGTTCACGTTCTCCCAGAGGGGGAGCTCGAACGCAAGCTCGCGCTCGGGCGGCCGCTGCGCGTGAAGCTCGGCGTCGACCCGACCTCGCCGGATGTCCACCTCGGTTTTGCGGTCGTCCTCGACCGCCTGCGCGAGTGGCAGGACGCAGGCCACACCGTCGTCCTGATCGTCGGCGACTACACCGCGCGGATCGGCGATCCGTCGGGCCGCTCCTCGGAGCGGCCGGTGCTGCCGGACGAGGAGCTCGATGCGAACGCGACCCGGTTCGCCGACCAGGCGTTCCGCGTGCTCGACCGCGACAAGACCGAGGTGCGGTTCAACGGCGAGTGGCTCGCAACCCTGTCGTTCGCGGAGGTCGTCCGGCTGACACGGATCCTCACCGTCTCGCGGCTGCTCGAGCGCGACGACTTCGCCAAGCGGTTCGCCGCGCAGGAGCCGATCTCGCTGTCGGAGCTCCTGTATCCGCCGATGCAGGCCTACGACTCCGTCGCGATCGACGCCGACGTCGAGATCGGCGGCACCGACCAGCTCTACAACCTGCTGACCGGCCGCGACGTGATGGAGCGCTACGGCAAGCCGGCGCAGCTCGTCGTCACGTATCCGCTGCTCGTCGGGCTCGACGGCGCGGAGAAGATGTCGAAGTCGCGCGGCAACTACATCGGGATCGAGGATCCGCCGGAGGAGATGTTCGGGAAGACGATGTCGATTCCGGATGAGGCGCTGCCGCAGTGGTGGGAGCTCGTCGCCGGCGGCGGCGAGCATCCGGAGTCGCCGATGGACTGGAAGCTCGAGCTCGCGCGGCGCGTCACCGCGCGCTGGCACGGCGAGGAGGGAGCGCGTTCGGGCGAGGCGCATTTCACCCGCGTCGTGCGCCGGCACGAGGCGCCAGAGGAGATGCCGGAGGCGCGGTTTTCGCCGGCGAACGGCGTCGTGTATCTGCCGGCGCTTCTGCAGGAAAGCTTCGGCCAGTCGGGCAGCCACTGGCGGCGCCAGATCGACCAGGGCGGGGTCAAGCTGAACGGCGAGCCCGTGTCCGAGTACGAGCTGGCGGCCGGCTCGCTCGAGGGGGCGGTTCTCCAGGCCGGCAAGCGGCAGTTCGTTCGCCTCCATTCCGTTTGACACACGGTTCCACCCTGCTACTATTCGCCGGCTGCCCGAGCGGGCGGCGTTGGAAAGTCCCTGCAAACGACCACAACGGAGTAGCCTCAGACACGAATCCGGAACCCAAACAGTTCCACGGTTCTGAGGCCTCGGGCGTGATCGGGGCCTTTTTTACGCCGTCGCAGCAACGGCCTGGTCTTTGAAAACTCAGCAGCGTGCGTTTACGTCGAGACCTCGGCCGGCCGTCAGGCTGGGCGAGGAATCAACCTGTCTCGCCTCCCTTCGGGAGGCGGCACTTTGAGCACAAGCTCACTGTGTTGACTTTGGCCGGCTTTGCCGGCCTACACATCTTCACGGAGAGTTTGATCCTGGCTCAGGACGAACGCTGGCGGCGCGCTTAACACATGCAAGTCGAGCGAGAACCAGTCCTTCGGGGCTGGGGACAGCGGCGAACGGGTGAGTAACACGTGAGTAATCCACCCTCGGTACCGGAATAGCCCGGGGAAACCCGGATTAATGCCGGATGGCCCATCTGTTCTTCGGAATTTGATGGAAAAGGTAGCTTCGGCCTCCGACCGGGGACGAGCTCGCGGCGGATTAGCTTGTTGGCGGGGTAAAGGCCCACCAAGGCGACGATCCGTAGCTGGTCTGAGAGGACGATCAGCCACACTGGGACTGAGACACGGCCCAG
>DATAOK010000016.1:0-22867 GCA_036265735.1 Gaiellaceae bacterium | reverse complement strand
TTCAGCAGGCTCGACGGCTCCCGCGCATCCGGGACGGGCCTCGGTCTCGCAATCGCCCGGGAGCTCTCGGAACGGATGGGCGGCACGCTCGAGCTCGAGTCGGCGCCCGGGCGGACAGCCTTCACGCTGCGGCTGCCGGCGTTTTCACGGGAAAACGAGGTGGTGGCTCCAGTCCACTAGTGCGCGCCGCCGCCCTTGCGCTCACCTGCGCCGCGCTCGCGCCGCCGCTCGATCTCCGCCCTCACGGCGCCCTCCTTCTCGCTGCTCGATGCGATTCAGACGGACGCGCCGATCGCGCACGGCTCCTCCGGTGGGGCCGCTGCTCGATGCCGCCGGCCCGGCGATCGGCATCAACGCACAGCTTCGAAGCGATCCGGGGGGCTCGGCTGCCGTCGGCTTCGCGGTGCCGATCGACTCGGCGCGTCGCTCCCGCCAGGAACTGTTGACAAAAGGGCATATACGATACGCCTACACCGGCGTCCAGTCCGAGGACGTCACGCCCGCGCTCGCCGCCGAGCTCAAGTTGCCCGTGCGCCGCGGGGCGCTCGTCGACCGCGTGACGCCGGGCAGGCCGGCCGCCGCCGGTCGATCGCCGTGACCGCTTGTGTCCCGCCCTGGTTAGATCCGGCGCTTCGTGGGGTAGCCCGAAGGTGGCCGGGCGTACCGAATGCAGGATTCGGTAGAAATCGGCGGGTTTAGTTGTTACCAACATCGGGAAATGAGGATCCGTGAGGTTGGTGAGGGACGCCGTCATGTCGCAGCGCCCGGGGCTCGAAGGGGCCCGCACGGTCAGCCTTCGCATTCCTGCCAAGGCCGAATACATCACGCTCTGCCGGCTTGCGCTCACAGGGCTCGGCCAGGTGCGCGCGATCGGTGACGGCACGATGGCGGACTTGAAGCTCGCGCTGACCGAGGCGGTGTCGAACTCCGTGCGCCACGCATACGGCGCGAGCGGCGGCGGTCACGTCGACGTGACGTACGAGCTCGGACAGGACCGGATCGGTATCGAGGTTGTCGACGACGGCGAGGGCTTCGATCCCGACGAGGCGCCGTCGTTCGAAGGCGACGACCTCTCGGAGGGCGGCCTCGGCATCGCGATCATCCGCTCGATTGCCGACGAGTTCGAGATCGACTCCGCACCGGGCCGACGGGGCTCGCGACTGCGCTTCGTCAAGCGTCTGTCGTCGTAGTCTCCGCGCGTGACCGCGACTCGACGCAAGCTCATCGTCGTCTCGAACCGCGGTCCGGTGTCGTATGACCGCGCGCCGGACGGCGGGCGAACGACGCGCCGCGGCGGCGGCGGGCTCGTCACGGCATTGCGAAGCCTTGTGCTGCATCACGACGTCACGTGGATCGCGAGTGCGGTCACCGACGAGGACCGCGCGATCGCGTCAGAGCACGGCGGCGCGCCGTTCGACGAGACGTGGCGCGACGGCTCGCCGTACCGGGTGCAGCTGGTTCCGCATGAGGAAGCTGCCTTCGACTGGTACTACAACGTCGCGGCGAACCCGACGCTCTGGTTCCTGCAGCACTACATGTGGGGGCTGCCGTACGCGCCCGACTTCGACCTCGGGTTGCACAACGCGTGGTTCAACGGCTACGTCCCGGTGAACGAAGGCTTTGCACGCGCAGTTGTCGCAGAGCTCGAGCGAGACCCCGGCGCTGCAGTCTTCTTCCACGACTATCACCTGTATCTCGCGCCGAAGCTCGTGCGTGCGGAGAAGCCGGACGCGTTGATGGCGCATTTCATCCACATCCCGTGGCCGGAGACCGACTACTGGCACGTGCTCCCGGAGCATCTCCGCATCGCGGTTCACGAGGGTGTGCTCGCGAACGACATCGTCGGTCTGCACACGCACCGCTGGCGACACAACTTTCTCCGTGCCTGCGAGGACATCCTGGGCGCCGATGTCGACCACACCGCATCGACCGTGATGCACGACGGACGCACGACGACAGTGACGAGCCATCCCATCGGCATCGATCCCGCCGAGTTCGACGAGCTGCGCGAGCACCCGTCGGTGCTCGAGCAGGAACGCGAGATCGTCGAGCGGCGACCGGAGTTTCTCGTGGTACGCGTCGATCGCACGGATCCGTCGAAGAACGTCGTGCGGGGGTTTCGCGCGTACGCGTTATTCCTCGACCTGCACCCGGAGCTGCACGGTCGCGTCACGATGCTTGCGCTTCTCGATCCCTCGCGCCAGGACATTCCCGAGTACTCGGAGTACCTCGCCGCGATTCAGCGCGAAGCGCGCTCGGTGAACGACCGCTTCCAGCATGAAGGCTGGCTGCCGATCGACCTGCAGATCGGCGACAGATTCCATCAGTCGGTCGCGGCGTACAAGCAGTACGACGCGTTGCTCGTCAACCCGGTGTTCGACGGGTTGAACCTCGTCTCGAAGGAAGCGCCGTTGCTGAACGGACGCGACGGCGTCCTGATCCTGTCGGAGAACGCGGGCTCACACGAGGAGCTCGGCGAATGGGTGCTGACCGTCAATCCGTTCGACGTCTACGGGCAGGCGCAGGCGATCGGCGAGGCGCTCTCGATGGACGCGGGCGAGCGGCGTCGGCGGCTCGAGGCGCTGCGTGCTCATGTGCGCGCGCACGATCTCGCAGCCTGGATCGCGGCCCAGCTCGCCGATCTCGACTCGCTGTAGGCGCGTAGCATTTGACCGTGGCGACGACGACGTCTGCTTCCGAGCTCGTCTCCGTCAGCCCCGCGACGCTCGAGGCTGTCGGCTCAGTTCCGCGGACCGATCCGAGGGACGTGCACGCCGCCGTCGAGCGGTCTCGGTCTGTGCAGGCGCGCTGGGCGAACGTCGACGCAGCCGCGCGTGCGGCAGTGTTGCGCCGTGCCGCCGCAGTTGTGCGTGAGCACGCCGACGCGATTGCGGACTCGATCGTCGCCGAGACGGCAAAGCCCCGCACGGAGGCGATCGCAAACGAGCTCTACACGGCGGTCGACCAGGCGCGCTGGCTCGCGCGGGAGGCGCCGCGCGTCCTGCGTGACGAGCGCGTGCGCTTCTCGCAACTGCACCTGAAGACGAAGAAGGCCTGGCTCATCTACGAGCCGCTCGGCGTTGTGGCGGCAATCACGCCGTGGAACATCCCCTTCGGGATCCCGTTCGTGCAGGTCGCGGCGTCGGTCGCAGCCGGAAACGGCGTTGTGCTGAAGCCGTCCGAGCTCACGCCGCTGACGGCGGTGTGGGTGCAGCGCGTGCTCGAGGAGGCAGGCATGCCCGCCGGGCTCGTGCAGGTCGTGCAGGGCGAAGCCGACGTCGGCGAGGCGCTCGTCGCCGATCCTGGCGTGGCGAAGATCTTCTTCACCGGCTCCGTCGGGGTCGGGCGGCGCATCGCAGCGGCTGCCGGCGCGCGCGGCTGCCCCGTCGTGCTCGAGCTCGGCGGGCGCGACCCGATGGTCGTCTTCGCCGACGCCGACCTCGACCGCGCGGTCGACGGTGCAACGTTCGCGTCGTTTCTCAACTCCGGCCAGGCGTGCGTCAGCACGGAGCGCATCTATGTCGAGCGGCCGGTGTACGAGGAGTTCACGAGCCGGCTGCGCGAGCGTGCGCACGGGCTGGACCTAGGGCCGCTCATCTCCGAGGCGCAGCGCGACCGCGTTGAGCAGCGCGTCGACGCAACGCGTCCCGAGCGCGAGGGGTGGTTCCTCGAGCCGGTCGTCGTGGAACGTGCGCTACCGGACGAGGAGCTCTTCGGGCCGGCGGTGAGTGTCGAGCCGTTCGACGGCGAGGCGGAGGCGGTTGCGCGCGCGAACGACACGGAGTTCGGCCTCGCGGCGAGCGTGTGGACGCGCGATCTTGCGAAGGCCGACCGGGTGGCGCGCCAGATCGAGACCGGCATGGTGTGGGTGAACGACTTCGGCTACTCGTTCTCGACCGGGCAGGCCGCGTGGGGTGGAGTGAAGTCGTCGGGCTTCGGTCGGACGAGCTCGAAGCACGGGTTGTACGAGCGGGTGCGCGTGAAGTACGTCGACTCTGATCGCGGGCGGCTGCGGCCGGCGTGGTGGTTCCCGTATGACGACGAGACGGAGCGCGCGCTCCGAGCGGCGCTCGACGTGCTCTACGGCGAGGGTTTTGACCGGTGGCGCGCCGCGTGGCGCGCGCGGCGTGATCTGATGCACCTCGTGAGGCGGTCGCGATGAGCGAGCTGAGCCACGTCGACGAGTCAGGCTCGGTGCAGATGGTGGACGTCGGCGCCAAGCCGCTGTCGCACCGACGCGCAGTTGCGTCAGCGCGCGTGCAGATGTCGTCGGCGACCCTTCGTCGCCTGCACGAGCTGCCGAAAGGCGATGCGCTGACGACCGCGCAGCTCGCAGGGATCATGGCGGCGAAGCGGACGAGCGACCTGATCCCGCTGTGTCATCCGCTGCCGCTGTCGCACATCGAGGTGACGATCGAGACGGGTGAGGACTCGGTGGAGATCACCTCCGTCGTGGAGACGACCGCGCAGACCGGGGTGGAGATGGAGGCGCTGACGGCGGTGACGGTCGCTGCGCTGACGATCTACGACATGTGCAAGGCGATCGACAAGGCGATCACGATCGGCGACGTGCGGCTGCTCGAGAAGATGAAGGAGCCGGTGTGAAGGTCGCGGTGCTGACCGTGTCCGACCGCGTGTCGCGCGGTGAGGCGGAGGACGGCAGCGGCGATCTGCTGGAGAGCCTGCTGCGCGAGGACGGGTTTGAGGTCGAGCGTCGTCTCGTCGCGGACGAGCGTGCAGACATCTCGGCGGCGCTCCGCGAGCTGGCGGACGGCAGCCAGATCATCCTGACAACGGGTGGCACGGGTCTCGCGCCGCGCGACGTGACGCCGGAGGCGACCCAGGACGTGCTCGAGCGCGAGGCGCCTGGCATCGCGCAGGCCCTGCGGGTCGAAGGCCTGCACAAGACGCCGTATGCCCTGCTTTCCCGAGGCGTCGCAGGCCTGCTCGGCTCGACGCTGATCGTGAACCTGCCCGGCTCAACCGGCGGCTGCCGCGACGGCTACGAAGTGCTGCGGCCGGTGCTGCCGCATGCCCTCGAGCTGCTCGGCGGCAAGGTCCACGTCTCGCACAAGCAGAGCGACTGACCGGAACGGGCATCTCCTGGTGTCAGACACGGGGTTCGGCCGGATCCGTTGTTCGGGCGCTCACGCGGCCGAGCGGACACGGCCTGGTGTCAGACGTGGCAGTTTCGTGCGGAAGTCGTGACGAAGCCGTGGCGGAGCCAATTCGGACACGGCATAGCATGGCGGCGTGACTGCTTCCGCTCCGACGACGCTTGCGCCGCTGCCGGCTCGGTTCGCTCGGCTCGTCAAGATCGAGCACACCGTTTTTGCGTTGCCGTTCGCTTACGTCGGCGCGTTCCTCGCGGTCAACGGCACGCCGTCTGCACACGATCTCGTCTGGATCACGCTCGCCATGGTCGGTGCGCGGTCGCTCGCCATGGCGCTCAACCGGCTGATCGACGCGGCGATCGACGCGCGCAATCCGCGCACCGCGGGCCGCGAGCTCCCGAGCGGCCAGCTGTCGCGCGTGCAGGTCGCCCTCTTCTGCGCCGCGTCGCTCGCGCTCTTCCTCATCGCAGTCTGGCAGCTCGCGCCGAAGACGCACTGGCTCTGGCCGATCCCGCTCGCCGGCTTCGTCATTTACCCGTACCTCAAGCGCTTCACCTGGCTCTGCCACTTCTGGCTCGGCGCCGTGGACGGGCTCGCGCCCGTCGGCGCGTGGGTGGCGATCACGAACCACCTCCCGTGGCAGGCATGGCTGCTCGGCGCCGCGGTGGCGCTCTGGGTCGCCGGCTTCGACTGCTTCTACGCGCTCTTCGACACCGACATCGACCGCGAGCAGCGCCTCCACTCGATCGCGACGCGCTTCGGCGTGCGCGGCGCGTTCGCCGGCGCGCGCATCTCGCACATTGCGACCGTCGCCTGCCTCGCCGCCGCCGGCGCGGGGCTCGATGTCGGCTCGCTCTACTGGATCGGCGTCGCCGCGGTCGGGGCGCTGCTCGTGTACGAGCACGCGCTCGTCCGCCCGAACGACCTGCGCCGCCTCGACGCGGCGTTCTTCACGATGAACGGCGTGATCAGCGTCGCGTTCGCCGTCTTCGTGATCGCGGACGCCGTCAGCTGACGGTCACGTTCACGCGCTGCACGCTGTTGTTGCAGTAGCCCTCGAGGTTCCACTCAGCCTCGAGCGGCTGCACGTTCCCGGCGCCGTCGGTTGCGCGGCACATCAGCACGTGCTCGCCGGTCGGCGCGTCCCACATGAACCGCCAGCCGCGCCACGCGTAGGCGGGCGCGTCCGGGTCGAGCTGCGCATCGGCCCAGGTCGAGCCGCCGTCGGTCGAGACCTCGACCCGTTCGATCGATCCCCACCCCGACCACGCGCGACCGACGAGCTCGCACGGGCCGGGCTTCAGCACCCGATCGCGCCCGAAGAACACGGGGATGCCCGGAGGCGCCATCAACGACCGCGGCAGCATCCGTGTGACCGGTGCCGCGTCGGCGTCGTCCTCGGATTGCCGCAGCTTGTAGCCGTAGTCCTGCTGCCAGCCGAGGAACGGCGTGTCGACGACGGTGATCGAACGCAGCCATTTCACGTGCGTCATCCCGTACCAGCCCGGGACGATCAGCCGCACCGGGTACCCGTGCTGAGGCAGAAGCGGAGCGCCGTTCATTGCGTACACGACGAGCACCTCGTCGCGCAGCGCATCCTCGAGCGAGAGACTGCGCGCGTAATCGTGCTCAACGTCGCCTTGCACGCCGCGATCGAGTCCGGTGAACACGACCTCGAGAGCAGACGGCGATACGCCCGCCTCGTCGAGCAGCGGTCGAAGCGGTGTGCCCGTCCACTCAGCCGTGCCGACGGCCTCGGTCAACCACGGCTGGCTCTGCCACCGCGGCTCGAGCAGCGCGCGGCCGTTGCCCGCGCACTCGAGCGTCACGGGGAACGTCACCGCCGGTCGCGCCTGCAAGTCCGGCAAAGAGAGCGAGACGGGGCGCTCGACGAGCCCATCGATCGACAACCGATACGCGCCCGCGTCGACCGCAGGGATGTCGAAGTGGATGAGCAGGTAATGCAGCCCCGCCGGCGTGATCGGCTCACGCAGGATCTCGAGGGGCATTGCGTGATTCCGCGCCGCGAGCTGCAGCTCCTCGACCGTGATCCCCATCGCGAACGATGCTACTCCTAGACTGCTCCCGTGATCGAGGCCCGCAAGCTCGGCCGGCGCTTCGGCGAGAAGCGCGTGCTGCACGACGTCGACCTCGACGTGCCGCGCGGCGGCTTCGCCCTCGTCACCGGCCCGAACGGGTCGGGGAAGACGACGTTGCTCAGGATCTGCGCCGGCCTCGCGATTCCGACCGAGGGGACACTCCGCGTCGACGCCGAGCGCGCGCACATCGGCTTTCTCGCGCACGAGCCGCTCGTCTACCGCGAGCTGACCGCGCTCGAGAACCTCGAGCTGTACGGCCGCCTGTACCGCGTCGCCGAACGCCGCGAGCGCATCGGGATGCTGCTCGAGCGCTTCGGCCTCTGGGACGTACGGCACGACCGCGTCGCGTCGTACTCGCGCGGGATGACGCAACGCCTCGCGCTCTGCCGCGTGCTGTTGCACGATCCGCAACTGCTGATCCTCGACGAGCCGTACACCGCCCTCGACGCGCAGGGTGCAGAGCTCCTGGACGAGCAGCTGCAGGAGCTGCGCGCAACCCGCACATTCCTCGTCTCGACACACGAACCACAGCGTGTCGAGCCCTACGCAACGACACAGCTCGCACTCGCATGAACTACGTCGCCGACGTCCGCGCACTTGCACGCAAGGATCTCCTGCTGGAGCTGCGTGCGCGCGACACGCTGCCCGCGATGCTCCTGTTCGTCGTCGCCGTCTTCGTCGTCTTCCACTTCGCGCTGCCCGCGCACGCCTCGGATCTCGCAGCGCGCGGGCTCCTCTGGGTCGCGATCATGTTCACCGCCCTGCTCGCGCTCGGCCGGGCGTTCGTCCCCGAGCGAGAGCAGCGCGTGCTCGATGCGCTCGTGCTGGCGCCGGGCGACCGCAGCACGATCTGGGTTGCGAAGACGATCGCCACGCTCGCGTTCCTCGCCGCCGCGGAGCTCGTCGCGCTGCCGCTCTTCGCGCTCTTCTTCCACGGCGTCGACGCAGCGACCGTCGGCGCCTTCGCGCTCGCCGACCTCGGGATCTGCGCCGTCGGGACGTTCGTCGGCGCGATGGCCGTCGCGACCCGCGCCAGAGACCTGCTCCTACCGCTCCTCTTCTTGCCGCTCGCGGTTCCGATCGTGATCGGCGGCGTCGGCGCGTCCGTCGTTAGTGCCCCCGGGCGCTATCTCGGATTCCTCGCGCTCTACGACGCCCTGTTCGCACTCGTCTGCTGGGCGTCGTTCGAGTACATCGTCACCGAGTAAGCCGTCCAGGGCACAATGCACCCCAGATGGCGCGGATCTCACTGCCGGCGCTCGCGGCTGCCTCATTCGCACTGATCACGACCGCGCTCGCGCTCGTCTTCTTCGTCGCGCCGACCGACGCCGACCAGGGCTTCTCGCAGCGCATCTTCTATTTCCACGTCTCGATCGCGTTCACGGCGTACGCGTGCTTCATCGGCGGCGCATGGAAGGCGCTGCTGCATCTCTGGAAGCGCGAGCCGCGCGCCGACCTCGAGAGCTACGTCGCCGTGCACCAGGGCGTGATCTTCGGCTGCCTCGTTCTACTCACAGGCTCCATCTGGGCGAAGATCTCCTGGGGCCACTGGTGGCTCTGGAGCGAGAACCAGCTTGTCCTGTTCCTTGTCCTCTTCCTCTTCTATTGCGCCTATTTCATGCTGCGCTACTCGCTTGACGACGGGCCGCAGCGCGCGAACATGTGCGCCGTGTACGCGCTCTTCGGCGTGATCCTGATCCCGGTGAGCTTCCTCGCGATCCGGCTTGCGACGCGGTTCATCCACCCGGTCGTCTTCACGCGGCACGGGCCGAACTTCCACGGGTGGATCCTCGTGACGTACTGCGTCTCGCAGGTCGCGCTGCTCACACTCGCGTACACGCTCTACCGTGTCGAGCTCGCCGGCAAGCGCCTCGATCTCCGACTCCGCGAGCTCAAGCGGGCCTACGCATGACGACAGCCGAGAAGTACGTCACCGCGGCCTACTGCGTCGTCTTCGGGCTCGTGCTGCTCTACGTCGTGATCATCGCGCTGAAGCTCCGCCGGCTCGAGCGTGAAGTGGATGCGCTCACCGCGCGACCGGAGCCGGCGCAAGAGGACGAGCGCGAGCCGGTGCAGGTTGGCTGAGCTCCTCTTCTGGCCGGCGTTGCTGCTGTACGGAGAAGCCGCCGTCGGCTACTTCGGCGACGCGCGCCGTCCCGGTTCGACGGGCCGCGCGGCGACGTGGGGCGTGCGGCTCGGCTGGCTCGTGCAAACGGGCCTGCTCGCGGTGCAGGCCGCGCGGGAGGACGGCTTCCCGTGGGCGACGTGGGCCGGCTCGCTCAATCTCTTCGTCTGGCTCGTCGTCGGTGCGTATCTCATCTGGGGCTGCCGCGGCGCGTACCGCCTGCTCGGGCTCGCCGTGATGCCGCTCGCCGCGGTGCTGCTCATCGTCGCGCGAGCGGGAGGCGGCACAAGTGTCGGCGCGCGGAGTCACTACTCGAACCTCTTCCTGATCCTGCACGTCGGCTTCGTCCTGCTTGCGTTCGCAGGGCTGACGCTCTCCGCGGCGCTGTCCGCGCTCTACCTCTGGCAGGAGCGCCGCCTCAAACGCCGCGAGACGACGATCTTCCGACGGCCCGCGCCGTCGCTTGCAACGCTCGACCGCGTCGCCGCGCGGACCGCTGCGTGGTCTGTGCCGCCGCTGACCCTCGGGATCGCGGTCGGCGTCGTGCGGCTCGTGCACCGTGGCGACCACATCGATGCGCTCGTCGTCGCGACGCTCGTCACCTGGGTCGCCTGGTGCGCGTATCTCGTCCTGCGCGGCTTCGGCTGGTCGGGGAGGCGTGCCGCGTACGTCGCGCTTGCAGGCTTCGTGCTCGTCATCCTCGTCCGCCTCGCGCTGCCCGCGAGCCATTTCGCATGACGCATCTCGTTCTCGTCGGCACCTCGCACCATCACGCGCCCGTCGAGCTGCGCGAGCGGGTCGCGCTCGACCGCGACCAGGCTGCCGCGCTCGCGGAGCGGCTCGGCGAGGCCGTTGTCCTCTCGACCTGCAACCGCACCGAGGTCTACATCGCGACCGAGGACGCCGACGGAACGGAGGCGCGAGCAGTCGCAGCCCTCGCAGACGTCGAGCCTGCCCTCTACCGACTGCGCGACGAGGCAGCCGCACTCCATCTCTTCCGCGTCGCCGCCGGGCTCGACTCGCTCGTTCCCGGCGAGGGCGAGATCCTCGGCCAGGTGCGCGTCGCGCACGAGATCGGCACGCCCGGCTTCCTGCTCGACCGCGTCTTCCGCCAGGCGCTTCATGCGGGCCGCAAGGTGCGCGCGCAGACGGCGATCGGCGAGAGCCCGGCATCGGTGTCGTCGGCTGCCGCCGCGCTTGCGGAGCAGGTGTTCGGCGACCTCGACGGCTGCCGGATCCTCTTGATCGGCACCGGCAAGGTCGGCGAGCAAGCTGCACGCAGCCTGCGCACGCGCGGCGCCGAGATCGTGCTGACCGCGAACACGAAGACAAGCCGCGACGACCTCGAGGCAGAGCTTGCGCGCAGCGACGTGGTCGTCTCGTCGACGAGCTCCCATGAGCTCGTGCTCGACGCGCCGACCGTCGAGCGCGCCCGCCACGGAAGGCAGCTGCTCTTCATCGACCTGGCGGTCCCGCGCGACCTCGATCCCGCGATTCACGAGCTCGACGGCTGTTACCTCTACGACATCGACGACCTCGAGGCGATCGTCTCCGAAACGCTGGCCGGCCGCCGCGGCGAGGCTGCGCGGGCCGAGGCGATCGTCGCCGTCGAGGCCGAGAAGTTCCGCGAGTGGCACGCGTCGCTCGACGTCGTCCCGGCGATTGCGTCGCTCCGCGCGCGCGCCGAGGAGATCCGCGAGGCCGAGCTGCGGAAGGCGGACAGCGTGCTCGGCCGCCTCGACGAGACCCAGCGCCGGGCCGTCGAGTCGCTGACGTCCCAGATCGTCAACAAGCTGCTGCACCTGCCGACCGTGCGCATGAAACAGGCGGCCGTGTCGGCCGACGGGGTGATTTATGCTGAGGCCGTGCGTCACCTCTTCGGTCTCGGTGAGGACGAGCGCTGAAGGTCGGCAAGCTCACCGGGCGGCCCCTGCCGCTGCAGGCCCCGACCGCATTCGTTCGGGTCCGGCCCCGCGGGATCGGCCGGTGCGGGCAGCCGGTGCGCAAGAGGACGCACTGTGCTGATCCGCGTCGGCAGCCGCGGCAGTAGGCTCGCGCTCACGCAGGCGGAGCTTGCGTCTGCGCGGCTGCGTGCGCCGGGGATCGAGATTGCGCTGATCCCGATCACGACCGCCGGCGACCGCGACCGCACAAAGCCGTTCGGCGAGATCGGCTCGCGAGGCGTCTTCGTGAAGGAGCTCGAGGAGGCGCTGCTCGAGCACCGCATCGACGTTGCCGTCCACTCGGCCAAGGACATGACGTCGACCGATCCGTCGGGACTCGTCGTCGGTGCGTACCTCGAGCGCGACGATCCGCGCGATGCGCTCTGCGGCGCGGACGCGATCCGCCCCGGCATGCGTATCGGCACGGCGTCGGTGCGCCGCCGCGCGCAGTTGCTCGCTGCCGAGCCGTCGCTCTCGATCGAGCCGCTCCGCGGGAACATCGACACGCGCCTGCGCAAACGCGCGGAGCGAGGGCTCGACGCCGTCGTCCTCGCCGCATGCGGGCTCGACCGCCTCGGCCTCGCACATGAGATCGGCAAGCGCTTCGACCCGGAGGAGCTCTTGCCGGAGGCAGCGCAGGGCGCGCTCGCGCTCCAGGTGCGCGGGGGCGAGGAGCATCTCGTCCTCGCCGCAGACCACGAGGAGACGCGCCGCCGCGTCGAGGCCGAGCGCGCCGCCGTCGCGGCCGTCGGCGGGGGCTGCCTCGCGCCGGTCGCCGCGCACCACGACGGCAGGACGCTCACCGGCCTCGTCGCGGCCGAGGACGGGTCGTGGCTCGAGCGGCGCACCGGCGACGACCCGGAAGCGCTCGGCCGCGAGCTTCTGTCACTCGTCCGATGAAGGTCGTCGTCACGCGCGCGGAGGCCCAGGCGGACGAGCTCGCCGAACGCCTCGAGGCGCTCGGCCACGAGGTCGTGCGCTGCCCGCTGATCCGCATCGAGCCGCTCGGAGACGACCCGATCGACGCCTCCGCCTACGACTGGCTCATCGTTACGAGCCCGAACGGCGCGCACGAGGTCGCGCGCAGGCTCGCCTCGCCGGCGCGGCACCTCGCCGCGATCGGCCCGGGCACGGCCGAGGCGCTGCGCGCACACGGTCTGCGGGTCGATCTCGTCGCGCAGACGCACACACAGGAGGGCCTTCGCGACGACCTGCCGCCGGGGCGGGCGCTGCTCGCGGCGGCCGAGAGTGCCCGGCAAGATGTCCTGAACGCGGACTTCCTGCCCCTCTACCGCACCGTTGAGCTGCAGCCGCCGGCGCCGCGCGGAGACCTCGCGGTCGTCGCGTCGCCGTCCGCGGCACGGGCGCTCGCCGCGACCGGTGCGCGGCTCCCGGTCGTCGCGATCGGCCCGCAGACGGAGGCCGAGGCGCGCGAGCACGGGCTGGACGTCGCCGCCACGGCGACGTCACACGACCTCGACGGCCTCGTGGACGTCATACAGTCGCTCTGATGTTCATCACATTCCTGACCGACTTCGGACTTGCGGACGACTTCGTCGGCACGTGCCACGGCGTGATGAAGCGGATCGCTCCCGAGGCGCAGATCATCGACATCACGCACGGCATCCGGCCCGGCCACGTGCTGCAGGCGTCGCTCATGCTCGCGAACACGCTCCCGTACATGCCTGCGGGCGTGCACCTCGCGGTCGTCGACCCGGGCGTCGGCGGCGCCCGGCGGCCGCTCGCCCTCCGCGACGCCGAGGGCCGCTTCTACGTCGGCCCCGACAACGGCCTGCTCCTCCCGGCGGCCGACCGCTTCGGCGGCGTCGCCGCAGCGCACGAGCTCGCCAGCCCGGAGTACGCGCTCGATTCCGTCTCACGGACATTCCACGGCCGCGACCTCTTCTCGCCTGCGGCCGCGCACCTCGCGAACGGGGTCGATCTCGGTGAGCTCGGGCCGCCGATCGATCCAGACGCGCTCGTCCGGCTCGACGTGCCGCAGCCGGAGATCGGGCAGGCGCGGATCCGCGCGGCCGTGCTCGGCGTCGACCGCTTCGGGAACATCGCGCTCAACCTCCACCGCGACCACCTCGACTCCGCGGGCATCGTTCCGGGCATGCGCGTCGAGATCGCCGCGCGCGGGAATCGCTATTACGCCGTCGCCGCCCGCACGTTCGCGGACGCGACGCCCGGCGAGCTGATCCTCTACGAGGACAGCTACCGCAACGTCGCGGTGGCGGTCACCCGCGGCAGTGCGGCCGATCTTCTCGGCGTCGAAGAGGGGAGCGAATTGCTGCTGCAGATCGACGTCCCCTGAGCTAGTGTCCGAGCGACAGGAGTTCGCGACACGGTTGCACCGGTCCGGACGCCTGCAGAGCCCCCAACAACGCGTCAGCGTCATTGGGGGCTCTACTGCGTTAGATCCAGCTCAGGTGGTCCTGCAGCAGCGGGACGAAGAAGTAGAGCGCGAACGCCGCCGACACCGCCCACATGAGCGGATGCACGTCGCGCCACCGTCCCTGCGTCGCCCGGATCAGGACGTACGCGATGAAGCCGAACCCGATGCCGTTCGTGATCGAGTAGCTGAACGGCATGAGCATGATCACGAGCGCCGCCGGAAGGCCGATCGCGATGTCGTGGAAGTCGATCCCGGCGAAGCGCGCGCCCTTGCGCGCCGCGATGCCTTCCTCAACCTCCGCCTCGTCCTCGGCCTCGGTGAGCGCGCTCACCATCAGGTACCCGACGATGATCAGCGCGGCCGCGGTCGCCTGCGCGGGCACCATCCCGATCAGCGGTGCAAAGAACAGGAACGGGATGAAGAGCGAGCCCGCGACGACCGACACCCAGCCGGTGCGGCCGCCGGCGGCAACGCCGGAGCCCGACTCGATGTACGTCGTCGCCGATGAGGTGGACGACGCGCCGCCCGCGATCGCGGCGAGCGAGTCGATCAGCAGCGGCTTGCGGATGTCCGGCATGTGACCCTCGTCGTCGAGGTAGCCGGCCGGCTTGCCGACGCCCACGAGCGTGCCCATCGTGTCGAAGAAGTCCGACAGGAAGAGCGCGAACACCCAGACGAGCGCCGAGACGACTCCGAGCTTCCCGAAGGCGTGGAAGTCGAAGTTGCCGAAGAGCGACCAGTTGCCCCAGCCCGCGACGTGGTGCCAGCCGGGGAAGGTCGCCGTCGACGTGCCGAACGCGTGGTGGTTCGTCGCGTGGTTGACGATCGTCGCGACGATCGTCGTGCCGATGATCCCGACGAAGAGATCACCGCGGAAGCCGCGGGCCCGGAGCATCAGCGTGATGATGATCCCGACGAACGTGACGAAGATCGGCCACGTCGTGAAGCGGCCGAGGGTCACCGGCTCGCC
The DNA here is from genome assembly GCA_036265735.1 of Gaiellaceae bacterium. Taxonomy (GTDB): domain Bacteria; phylum Actinomycetota; class Thermoleophilia; order Gaiellales; family Gaiellaceae; genus Palsa-739. Next base: position 8,218 of record DATAOK010000016.1, on the reverse strand, counting down.
GGCGCCCGTCACGACGATTCCCGAGTTGTAGAGCCCGATGAAGGCGATGAAGAGGCCGATGCCGATCGCGATCGCCTTCTTCAGCTCGAGCGGGATCGCCCGCATGATCTGCTCGCGCAGGCCGGTCAGGACGAGCGCCGTGACGACGATGCCCTCGAGCACGATCAGCCCCATCGCGGACGCGAACGAGAGGCCGTTCTGCCCGACGAGCTGGAACGCGACGATCGCATTGATGCCGAGCCCCGGTGCAAGGGCATAGGCCTTGTTCGAGTAGAGCCCCATCAGGATCGTCATCACGGCCGCGACGACGCAGGTCGCGGTCACGACGCCCTCGAACGGAAGCGGCGCACCCGTCTTCGGCTTGACGCTCGTGAGGATGATCGGGTTCAGGAAGATGATGTACGACATGACGATGAACGTCGTCGCGCCGGCCATCGTGTCGCGCACGAGCGTCGTCCCGTGCGCGGCGAACTGGAACCGCCGTTCCAGGAACGACTCCCGGAACGTTGCGGCCATCGTGCTCATAGAACGCTGCCTCCCCTGGGTCGAACGAGCAACAGGAGGGTCGAACTTACTGCGGAGCGACCGCGAATTCCCATAGGCCGAGCGGACTAGGCCGTCGCAAATAGCGGACTTTTCGTCAGTCGAGGAGCTGCGACAGGCCGTGGCCGCGAAGCCACGGCACCGCCTCGCGGGCTGCGGTTCGCACGACGCCCCGCGAGAGCACTGCGCGAAGCGCGACCGCGGCGATCAGGATCCGCCGTGACCGCTCGGCTGCGGCAACGCCGTGGTGCTTCCGGATGAACCGGAGGTGCCCGGCCAGCTGCCGCCGGTACGACGCGGCCCAATCTCGCTTGGTCGACGCGCCGCCGGCATGGGAGAACGTCGCCGCTGGGCAGGAGACGATCGCCCAGCCCGCCTGCTCGAGGCGCAGGCACAGGTCGACCTCCTCGTAGAAGAGGAAGTAGTCCGGGTCGAAGCCGCCGACCGACCGGAACGCCTCTCGCCGGAACAGCAGGGCCGCGCCGACCGCGAAGCCCTGATCGCCGTTCTCGAGGCGGCGACCCGGGAACGACGTGACCGCGGGCGAGCCCGTCCAGCGCCACGTCGGATACCCGATCCGGGACGGCTGCGGCTCCCCGGCCTCGTCGACGAGCGCCGGGACCGCGATCGCCGCCCTGGGGTTCGCCTCCGCGCACGCGTGCAACGACGAGAGCCCGTCGCCGAGCGGGCGCGCATCAGGGTTGAGCACGAGCACGAACTCGCTGTCGACCGCGTCGACGCCGGCGTTCGCAGCAGCACCGAATCCGACGTTCCGCTCGAGCTCGAGCACCCGCACCTCGGGGAACCGCTCGCGCACGAACGCGGCCGTCCCGTCTTCCGAGGCGTTGTCGACGACGACGACGGGAACCCGGAGCGACTCGAGGCACTCCGCGATGACGTCACGCGACTGGAACGTCACGACGACGACGGAGAGCGCCATCTAAAACGCGTCGAGATACGAGCGCTGCACCTCGGCAAACCGCCCGTCGGCGCGGACCTCTCCGCTCTCGAGATAGATCGCCCGCGTGCAGATCTTCTCGAGCAGCGCATGATCGTGACCGGCGGCCACGACGATTCCGCCGGCGGCGAGGATCGACTCCGCGCGCTGCCTGACGATCTCGCGCCACTCGTGGTCGAACGCTTCATGCACCTCGTCGAGGAGGAGGATCGACGGGTTCGAGCGCTCCGCGACCGTGAACCCGAGCCGGGCCCGCATGCCCTGCGAGTAGCTCGAGACAGGCCGGTCGAAGCTCGCTCCGAGCTTGCTGCGCGTGCAGATGTCGTCGAGCGCGGCCTGCGTCGCGGACCGCGACTCGCCCGCGAGGACGCCGAGCAGCTGCGCGTTTTCGCGCCCGGTCAGCAACGTCAGGAGGCCGGCATCGACGGAGAGCAGCGAGCCGATGCGGCCGTTCACCGTCAGCGTGCCCTCGTCCGGGTAGTAGATCCCGGCGAGGACGCGGAGCAGCGTCGTCTTCCCCGACCCGCTCGGGCCGAGCAGCGCGACGCCTTCGCCCGGCCGGAGCTCGAGGTTGACGTTGCGGAGGCCCCACGTGTCGGCCCCGCGCCTGCGGATGCGCGCGAGCGTCGGCGTCACGACGCGGCGCTCGTGGTCGAACTGGAAGTGGATGCCGATATCGGATGCGGTGACCGAGGTGCTCACTCGACGACCTTTGCGAACTGGCGCTGCTCGCGGGCGTAGAGCGGATAGAAGATCGCCATCGTCGCGGCGGCCAGCACGAGCGGATACACGATCTGCCAGGCCTGCGGCGGCTTGCCGAAGAGCAGCACCTCGCGGAACGACTCGAAGATCGCGGTGAGCGGATTCAGGCGCAGCGTCGTGTCGACGTTGCCGTGCGTCGCCGCCAGCGGCACGAGCCCGGAGCCGAGGAAGAACAACGTGCGGACGAAGCTGAGCGCGAACGGCCGAAGCTCGCGGAACCAGAGGCCGAAGAGCAGCGACGGAAACGCGATCGCGGCCGCGAAGATCGTCGACGTGACGACGAGGACGGGAAGCCAGAGGACGTTGACCGTCGGTGTGACCTGGTAGGCCGCCATCATGATCACGAAGAGCGAGAAGCTCGCCAGGAACCCGACGGCCTCCGTGAGCGCCGACGAGACGGGCAGCAGTGTTCGTGGAAAGGCCATGTTGAGGATGATCGAGCGCCGCGTCGTCACCGCCGACATCGCGTTCATGACCGTCGACATCACGAGCTGGAACGGCACGACCGCGCACGCGAGGCTCAGCCCGGGCGCGAACCCCGGCCGGTTGACGATGAACGTGACGAGGAGCAGGTAGACGCCGACGAGCGCGAACGGGTCGACGAGCCAGCGCAGCATGCGGATCGGGCCGCGCCCGTAGCGGGCTCGGAGGTCGGCGGCCGTGAGCGCCCGCAGCACGTCGATGTGCCATGCGCTTCGCGCCGCACGGGCGATCCGCGGCGCCGCCCTGTCCGCAGCAATTTGCTCCATCGCTCGATGATAGGTCGGCTTTCGGGCCCTGAGGCTTGAGCCGGGGCGCCGGTTACAGTCCGTTCTCGGTGACGGCGCGGCGCTTCGACATCTACGGCCTGCGCCTGGCGGTGGACGGAGGCTGGGAGCCCGTCGTGGAGGCCCTTCGCCGCGACCTCGCCTGGTTCGAGGTCGAGCCGGATGCCGACAAGGCTGACGTCGCGATCCACGTCGAGCATGACGAGCCCAATCTCGCGCCGTTCGGCGAGGTCGCCGCGTCCTTCGTCACCGAGCGGAACGTCGTCTACCACGTCGGCGGCGAGACGGTGATCGACTATCTCGGGCTCGCGCTCTCGGTCATCGGCGAGAACGGCGAGGCCCGCGTGACCGGGACGGACGAGCCCGTGGCGCGGCGCGCCGGCTTCGACTACGCGCTCTCGCAGATCAGCAGGCACCTCGACGAGCTGGGGATGCCGCGGCTCCACGGTCTCGGGCTCGTCGGCGGAGCGGGTGCCGTCGTCGTCGTCCTTCCCTCGGGTGGCGGCAAGACGACACTCGCCCTGCGCGCGCTTCGCGAGGACGGGATCGGGTTCCTGTCCGAGGGCAGTCCGATCATCGACCGCCGCGGGGACCTGCACCCGCTGCCGTTCCCGCTTTGGGTGCGCGACCGTGCGCCGGAGGCTGCGCAGCTTCCGCTCGAGCACGTGCGGCGCGTCGGCGGCGAGCTGTCGGACCCGCGCATCCTCGAGCTCGAGGCGTTCGATGACCGGATCGCGCGCGGCCCGCACCCGCTTGCGCACATCGTGCTCGGTCGGCGCTCCCTCGGCGAGCACTCGGAGCTTCGCCCGCTGCCGCGCCGAGCGGCGATGCCGAGCCTTCTGCGCGACACGGTCGTCGGCTTCGGCTTCTTCCAGGGCGCCGAGTTTCTGCTCCGGCACGGGCTGCGCGATCTACGCCACCGGGTCGGCCCGATGTCGACGCGTGCACGTGCGTGTACCGCGGGCCTGCGGCATGCGCACGTGTGGGAGCTGACGATGGGCCGAGACCGTGAGGCGAACTGGAAGGCGCTCGAGCAGTTGCTCCGCTGACGCATGGGCGACGACCGGCTCGATCTCCTGCGACGTCTGACAGCCGCGGCGCCGCACTGGGCGCTCTGGAAGAGCGGCGGCGACATCGACTCGTTCGCGCCGGCGTCGGAATGGCCGGCGCTGGTCGACGCGGTCTCCGGCTGGGCACGCGGACCGGTGCTCACCTGCAGCCACATCGAGGGGACGCTCGTGATCGTCGCCGTCGAGCCCGGCGCGCCGGCGCTGCTCGAGCAGGTCGACGTCATCGACTACCGGCTCCTGCATGGGACGCCCGTCCTCCGGGCCGCCGAGCTGACGGCCGACGCGACGGTCGGGGCGGAGGGCTACCGGAGCATCTCGCCGCGGGCGCAAGGCGTCGCGAGCTCGGCGCTCGAGCGGTCGTTCGACCTCCGCAAGCTCGTCGGCGCGCTGGTCAGGCCGGCCGCGACCGCGAGACGTGTTGCCGCTGCACCGGCGCGACGCCGTTGCCCGATCCTGCGCGCCCTTCGTGACGGCAGGCGCGTCGACGGTGACCTCGACGCATGGCTGGCCGACGTCGCCCGCACGCATAGAGGCACTGTCTCGCGCGAGGGCTATAGATGAGTCATGTTTCGGCAGCTTTTTGCGGCGCCCGCGCTCCTCGCGCACCTCGCACGAGGCCGTCCGGTCAGCTACCGGTGGGGCTACGACCGCGGCCGCCCGGTCGACCGCTATTACATCGAGCGGTTCCTCGAGGAGCACCGTTCCGACGTCACCGGACGAGTCCTCGAGGTCAAGTCGGACGATTACGCACGCCGCTTCGGTGAGGGCGTTACGGATGTCGACGTGCTCGACATCGACTCGAGCAACCCGAAGGCGACGATCGTCGCCGACCTCGCGACTGCCGACACCGTGCCGGACGAGTCATTCGATTGCGTCGTGCTCACGCAGACGCTGCAGTACATCTTCGACGTGGGTGCAGCGTTGCGCCACGTCCGAAGGATCCTCCGGAACGGAGGGGTGCTGCTCGCGACGGTTCCGTCGGTAACGCGCATGACGACCGAGATCGCAGACCTTCGCGACTACTGGCGGTTCACCGAAGACTCCTGTCTCGAGCTCGTGCGACGTGAGTTCGGCGATCGTGCGCCGCTCGTTCGTGCATACGGCAACGCGCTCACGTGCACCGCGTTTCTCGCCGGGCTCGCCGTCGAGGAGCTGCCACAGTCACGGCTCGACATGCACGATCCGTCGTTCCCGCTCGTCGTTGCTGTGCGCGCGGTGAAGGCGTGAGCCAGGCCGACTTGCCGCAGGCGACCCTCGTTGTCGGCACACGGAATCGTCCAGCCCTGCTCCGGGCCACGATCGAGTCGGTGCTTGCCGGCAACGAAGTGCCCGCGGAGATCGTCGTGGTCGATCAGAGCGACGAACCATCGTTCGTCCTCGCCGAGCTCTCTCGTGAGGATTGCGTCATCCGCGTCCTCCCCGCTTCGGAGCCGGGTCTGTCGCGAGCGCGGAATGAGGGTGCCATGGCGGCGAGCAGCGAATTGCTCGTGTTCGTCGACGACGACATGGTCGCCGACCGGGAGTGGTTCGGGAGCCTCATTCGTGCGCTCGCCGGCGCCGGGCCGAAAACGGTCGTGACAGGTGCGGTCGAAGCCGGGCCGGGCGAGTCGTGGCGGAGCTTCTTTCCGGCGACGCAGTCGCACGCGCCGGGAGCCGTGTTCGAAGGGAGGCTCGACCGCGACGTCCTCGCGGGCGGTCATATGGCGATCACGCGGTCTGCGCTCGACGAAGTCGGCGGATTCGACCCGCGCCTCGGGCCGGGAGCCGCCTATCCCGCCGCCGAGGACAACGATCTCGGCTTCCGCCTCCTCGAGGCGGGCTACCGCATTGCCTACGTCGCGGACGCCGTTCTGCATCACCGCGCGTGGCGCGCGGGCTGGCGGTACCCGCTTGTCCGCTTCTCCTACGGTCGCGGCAAGGGCGGCTTCTACGCCAAGCATCCGGCGCAGCTGCGCCGCCGCGCCGTCCGCGACGTCACGCATCGACTGCGCCGGTTCCCGCGGCAGCTGATCCGTCGTCCATCGCTCGCGGCCGGCGACGTGGCGTACGTCGCCGGCATTCTCGTCGGCTCCACTCGTTGGTGGCTCCGTGAACGTCGCTGAGTGGCTGCGCGCGGCTCGAGCGGCCCGCCACGGGATCGTCTACGCAGCCCCGCGCCGAATCGGGCGACGGGAGATCGCCTTGACGTTCGACGACGGTCCGTCGGAGTGGACGCCGCTGATCCTCGATCTCTTCAAGGCGCACGGTGCACGAGCGACGTTCTTCGTCCTCGGAGCCTCGACGGACGGCCGTGAGGACATCGTGCGCAGGGCGGCGGCGGAGGGCCATGAGATCGGCAATCACACATTCAGCCATCCGGATCCGGAACAGCTCGCGGACGACGTGCTCCGTGACGAGCTCGAGCGAGCCGGCTCGCTGCTCGAGTCGCTCGTCGGCCGGCGTCCGATGCACTTCAGGCCGCCGTACGCCGCGACGAACTATCGCGTCGCCGACGTCGCGCGCAGTGCCGGGCTCGAGCGCACGGTGCTGCGGTCGATCGACCCCGCCGACTGGAACGAGACCGAGGCATCCACGATTGCCGCGCATGTGCTCGAGCAGGCGCGACCGGGGGCAATCGTCTGCCTGCACGACGGCAACCTTCCACGCGAGCGTCCGAGCAGGCAGCCCACGGTCGACGCGCTCTCACAGATGGTTCCGGAGCTGAGGGCCCGAGGCTACCGGCTCGTCACCGTGAGCGAGCTGCTGGCGTGGAACCGGACGTAACGCTCACGATGGCCGCGTGGCGGCCCGAGCGCACGTGGCTACTGGAAGCCGTGCACAGCGCGCTCGACAATCACGGCTGCTCGATCGAGCTCCTCGTCGTCGACGACGGCAGCCCGGAGCCGGTCGAGGAGCTTCTCTCCGACGTTGCAGACCCGCGGCTCCGCGTTGTGCGAATCGACCACGCGGGAACGGCGGCTGCGCGCAACGCGGGCGTTGAGCACGCGCGCGGCGGCATGATCCGCTTTCTCGACGCCGACGACGTCGTCGCTCCCGAAAGCACCGCGAGGCTTGCGTCGCTCGCGGGCGACGCCATCGCATACGGCGCAACCGTCGTATGTGACGAGGAGCTTCGCCCGGTGCGAACGATCGCCTCGGAGCTCGAAGGCGACGTGGTCGTGCCGTGCCTCCTAGGAGAGTTCCACGTCCGCCACGTGTCGATGGTCTTTCCGCGGCGCGTGGTGGAGCTCGCCGGGCCGTGGGCCGATGGGTACGCGGTGAGCCCTGACTGGGACTTCGTTCTCCGCGCGGTCGAGCACGCGCACGTCCGCTCGGACTCCGCGGCCGCCACGTACTACCGGCGGCATGCGAGCTCGCAGAGCCGCACGGTCAGCGTCGCGGACGGCGAGCGTGACCGGCATCGCGTGCTCGACGGCTACTTCGATCGCCATCCGGACCAGCGCGGCACGCGGCTCGAGCGCTCGGTGCGTGCTGCGGCCGATCTCGACCGCGCTGCGGCCTACGCCGCGTCCGGCGCACCGCGGCTCGCGGCGCAACGCCTTGTTCGCGCCGCTCGGGCTGAGCCGCTCGCCGCCGCAAAGCTCGGTGCTCGGCTGGTTCGGCGCGCCGTCCGATGACGGGCTGGTTCCTGCTCGTCGCGGCGACGGCCGCGGTTGCTCTCGGGGCGGCTCTGGCCTCGCGGCTGCTGCGCCTGGGTTCGCCGCTCGATCGACTGCTCGCTGCGCTCGTTCTCGCGCCGGCGCAGGTCGTCCTCGTCTCCATCGTCGTCGGTGCGATGCTCCATCGCTTCGACCGGTGGTGGCTGTTCGCCGGTGTTGTCGTCTTCGATGTTCTGCTCGTGGCGGCTGCGCTGCGGCTTGGGGTGCGTCGCACGCCACGCCTTGCGGTGCGCGCGACGATCCGTGAGCTTCGCCCCTGGCAGTTCGTCCTCGTTGTCGCTGCGGCTGGCGCGGTGGCGTGGCGATGCGTGCTCGCTCTGGTACTGCCGCCCTTCGCCTATGACGCGCTGACGTACCACCTGACTGCCGTCGCAAGCTGGGTGCAGAGCGGTCGCATCGGCCCGAACCCGTACGCAGCGTGTTGCGCGCGGTATCCGGCGAATGCGGAGGTGCTCTTTG
>DATAOK010000015.1:0-66545 GCA_036265735.1 Gaiellaceae bacterium | reverse complement strand
CGCTGCCATGTCACCTCATTCACTTGTAGGGGCCTGAGAGCGCGCCGATGCTACCACGCGCTCCGGCATTCGCTCTGCGAGCCGTTCGACCACCCCGTGCTCGACGCCGCGGGCGCCGAGCCGGATCGCGTTCGCGATCGCCCGGCGACTGGAGTTGCCGTGGGCGATGACCGCCAGACCGCACAGCCCGAGGAGGTATGCGCCGCCGTAGGTGTCGGGATCGAGCCGGTGCCTGAGTCGCCGCGCAGCCGGGCGGATGAACAGCCCGCCGAGCTTGCCGCGCGGCGTCGCGGTGATCTCGGCGCGCAGCGCCTCGAGGATCGTGCGGATCGTGCCTTCGAGGGTCTTCAGGACGACGTTGCCCGTGAAGCCGTCGGTGACGACGACGTCGGCGGCACCGCGCAGGATGTCTCGGCCCTCGGTGTTGCCGGCGAAGTCGAGGTCGCTCGCGGCGAGCAGCTCGTGCGCCTCGAGTGTGAGCTGATTCCCCTTCTCGCGCTCCTCGCCGATCGAGAGGAGCCGGATGGTCGGACGCTCGATGCCGAGGATCTCGGCGGCGAAGACAGCGCCCATCGTCGCGAACTGCAGCAGGTGCTCGGGGCGCGCGTCGGCATTCGCGCCGGCGTCGAGCAGGACGGACGGCCCGCGCTCGGCGGGGATCGGCACGGCGATCGCCGGTCGCATGACACCGGGTATCCGTCGCAGCTCGAGGAGCCCGGCAGCGAGAACTGCGCCCGTGTTCCCGGCGGAGACGACAGCGTCCGTCTGCCCCTCGGCGACGGTGCGCACGGCCGTGACGAGCGAGCTGTCCGGCTTGGCGCGGGCCGCCTCCGCCGGCTTCTCGTGCATCTCGATCACGTCCGCTGCGGGGATCAACTCGAGGCCGTGCGTGTCGAGGCCGGGGTCGCCGACGATCACCGGCTCGACGCCGTCACCGCGCGCCTCGAGCGCACCCGCGACAATCTCGTCGGGGCCTCGGTCGCCTCCCATCGCGTCGACCGCGATGCGGGCCATTGCTACGGGGCGTCGATACGGAGCGGCTCGACCTCGCGGCCCTTATAGGTACCGCAGGTCGGGCAGACGCGATGCGGGCGCTTTGGCTGCCCGCACCGGGGGCAGACGTTCACCTTCGGCGCGCTGATCGCATGCGTCGCGCGACGCTTGTCACGCCGTGCCTTGGACGTTTTTCTCTTCGGGACAGCCATCTGCGACCGGCCACTATAGCCGGACGCATAGCGAGGCCCGCTGAGGGTAGCGTCGGACGATGAGAACACGCACACTCGGGCAGGGATTGCAGGTCTCGGCGCAGGGGCTCGGCTGCATGGGGATGTCGGCCTGGTACGGCGCCACGGACGAGGAGGAGTCGATCGCGACGATCCACCGGGCCTTCGAGCTCGGGATCGTCTTCCTCGACACCGCCGACATCTACGGGCACGAGATGGGCGACAACGAGCGGCTCGTCGGCCGCGCGATCGCGGGCCGCCGCGACGAGCTCGTCCTCGCGACGAAGTTCGGCAACGTCCGGAACGAGGACGGCAGCCGCGAGATCAACGGCAAGCCGGAGTACATCCGGCGGGCGATCGACCGGTCGCTCGAGCGGCTCGGCGTCGAGCACGTCGATCTCTACTACCAGCATCGCGTCGACAAAACGGTGCCGATCGAGGAGACGGCCGGCGCGCTCAAGGAGCTTGTCGACGCGGGCAAGGTGAAGCACATCGGGCTCTCGGAGGCGTCGGCAGAGACGATCCGCCGCGCACATGCGGTGCATCCGGTGACCGCGCTGCAGTCGGAGTGGTCGCTGTGGACGCGCAATCCCGAGACGAACGGCGTGCTCGAGACCATCCGCGAGCTCGGCATCGGCTTCGTCGCCTACTCGCCGCTCGGCCGCGGGTTCCTGACGGGACGGTTCCAGTCGCCGGGCGACTTCGAGGAGGGCGACTTCCGCCGGACTCATCCGCGGTTCACCGGCGAGAACTTCCAGCGAAACCTCGACCTCGTCGAGCGGGTGCAGGAGCTCGCGGCGGCGAAGGGCTGCACGCCGGGCCAGCTCGCACTCGCGTGGGTGCTGTCGCGCGGGGACGACGTCGTGCCGATTCCCGGAACGAAGCGGCGGTCGTATCTCGAGGAGAACGCGGCGGCCGACGGCGTCGAGCTGACGGCGGACGAGCTGGCGGATCTCGACGCGATCTTCCCGCCGGATGTCGCGGCGGGGGACCGGTACGCGGACATGTCGGCTATCGACGGGGTCTGAGTCCCACGAAGCGGGTGTCAGACCCCGCTCTTAGACCGCGGAGTCGAGAATCTCGGCGTGCTCGGTCTCGGGCGGCGTGCCGTAGACGTACAGCAGCAACTCGTCGTCGCCGTGGTTCACGGTCTGGAGCGGCGTCTCGGCGTCGATGTGGATGAGGCCGCCTGTCGGCACGTCGTGCCGGATGGGCGGCTCGCCGACGTACATCGACAGCGTGCCGCGTAGGACGACGAACGTCTCCTCCTGGAACGGATGGCGATGACGGCGTCCTGCTGCGCCCGGCTCGTAGCGCCAGATGTTCGCGCGCGTGTGCGCGAAGCCCGCTCGCTCGCTGAGCTCTGCGACGTGGCGGGCCGGCTCGCCCGGCTCGTGCGGCCGCGTGATCCATTCGAGCCCCTCCGGAGCGACGACGCGCGCGGGCATCAGAGCTGGCCCTTCAAGTCTTCGAGAGCGGCCCAGCGCGGGTCGCCGCCGAGCTCCTCGTGCGTGTGCGGCTCGTCGTTCAGATCCTTGCCGCACACCGGGCAGAGGCCGGCGCAGTCGGGGCTGTGCAGGATCTTGTCCGGCAGCCCGAGCGCCAGCGCATCGCGCGCCCAGGCAGAGAGGTCGAGCGCGTCCTCTGCGAGGTACGGCGTCTCGAGCTCCTCGTCGCCGTTCGGATTCGTCGCCTGATACTCCTGCGCCTCGACGGACTCCGCGACGACGGTGTCGCGCAGGCAGCGGAAGCACGGCCCGTGGAGCTCGGCACGGAACGACAACTGATAGACGCTGCCGGTCATCGCCTTTGTGATCGTCAGCTCCGCGGGCACCTCGGCCGGCACGGGCGCGTACTCCTGGCCGCCGAGGACGAGCGGCTCGAGCTGCACCGTGACCGTGTCGCGAAACTGCTCACCGCCCCGAAGCTTGACGTTCCTGAGACTGAACGTCGTCATGCCGTCACGGTAGCGGCGGCTAGGCGATGCGATGCAAGTCCACGAGCCGCGGCACGGTCGGCATCGGCGCGCGGCGCGCCTCCTGCTCGCGGATGTACGAGGGCAGCGCCTCCGCGATCGGTGCCGGGCCTTCCTTCGGCTCGCGCGCGAAGACGAGCATCGCCACCGACGAGAGGATCACGAGACCGGCCGAGATCTCGCGGCCGCCGACATGCTCGCCCGCGAGCCCCCAGCCGAGGAACACGGCGACGGCTGGATTCACGTAGGCGTACGTCGAGAGCAGCGTCGTCGGCGCGTGCTTGAGGAGCCAGCCGTAGGCGGTGAACGCGATCAGCGAGCCGAAGACGATGAGGAACGCCACGGCGGCGAGCGACGCTGCGGAGATCGCACCGAAATCGACACGCTCACCCCGCGCGATCCCGACCACGCCGAGCATCGCACCGGCACACAGCATCTGCATCGCAGCCGACACAAACGGCGACCGCGGCAGCGGCGCGATGCGCGCATACGCGGAGCCCGCCGCCCAGGCGAACGACGCAAGCAGCAGCACGGCAGAGCCGAGTGCGTCGATCGACGCGCTCGGCCCGACGAGGATCCCGACCCCGAGCAGGCCGGTCGCGATGCCTGCCGCCCCGCCGACGGGCATGCGGATGCCGAAGAACGTCCGGTCGAGGATCGCCATGAAGAGCGGGACGCTTGCGATGAGGAGCGCCGCGATGCCCGAGCTGACGCGGAGCTCCGCCCAGGCGACCCCGCCCGTGTCGAGGACGAGCAGCGCGCCCCCCACGACGGCCGCGGCGGCCCACTGGCGGCGTCCCGGGCGTTCGGCTGCGATCTCCCCGCGGCGCGCGGACCACGCCCACATGAGCGCTCCCGCGAGCAGGAAGCGCACCGAGAGCATGAGGAACGGCGGCAGCGAGCGGTCGGCGACCGCGATCGCGAGGTACGTCGATCCCCAGACGACATAGACGATTCCGAGGGCGGCAGCGAGCTTCATTTGGTAAAGCGTGCCTGGCGGCTGCTATTAGCACAAATCCAGCTACTGTTCATGTTGATTATGGAACGTGATAGATGGCCGGGGGTGGAACTCAGGCATTTCGCTGCGCTCGAAGGTGTTGGGCGCACCCGCTCGTTCGGGCGCGCCGCACGCGAGCTCGGCTACACGCAGTCCGCGGTGAGCCAGCAAGTGGCCCAGCTCGAGCGGGCGGTCGGCCAGCGGCTCGTCGAGCGCCCCGGCGGCCCGAGGCCGGTCGACCTGACAGACGCCGGACGCCTCCTCCTACGCCACGCCGACGCGATCGTCGCCCAGCTCGACGCCGCCCGCGCCGACATGGACGCCTTCGCCGAGGGCGCCGCCGGCCCGCTGCGCGTCGGCATCTTCCAGAGCGTCGGCGCGCGCATCCTCCCCGGCCTCCTCCGCCGCTTCAAGCAGGACTGGCCGCGCGTCGAAGTGAGCGTGCGCGAGGAGACCGACGCCGCCGACCTGCTCCGCCTGCTCGAGCACGGCGAGCTCGACCTCACGTTCGCCGACCTTCCGCTGCCGGAAGGGCCGTTCGAGTCGGAGGAAGTGCTGACCGACCCGTACGTCCTGCTCGTGCAGTCCGGCTCGGATCTCGCGGGGCGCGAGAGCGCGCCGTCACTCCGCGAGCTCGGCGGCAAGCCGCTCGTCACGTGGCGCCATGTCGGCGAGCCGGAAACATTTCTGCGGGGGCGCGTGCCCGACCTCAACATCGTCTTCCGGAGCGACGACAACGGGACGCTCGTCGGGCTCGTCGCGGAGGGCCTCGGCGTCGCCGTCGTCCCGCAGCTCGTCGTCAACCCGCGCAACCCGGCGTACGTCGCGCTCCCGTTCGGCAACCGCATTCCGCCGCGGCGGCTTGCGATCGTCTGGCATCGCGACCGCTACCGCAGCGACGCCGCGATCGCGTTCGCAGAGCTGGCGAAAGCGATCAGCGAATCGTCCAACGGGTCGGCGGCCAATACGTAGCCACCACAGGCCCGATGAACGCACTGCGCGCGACCGTCCCCCACGTGCGCGAGTCGCACGAGCCGAGCCGGTTGTCGCCCATCATGAAGTAGTGATCCGGCGGCACGCGCGGCCACGTGTGCGTGACCGAGTCGCGCTCGTAGAACGAGAGGTACGGCTCGTTCAGCTTCTTCCCGTTGTCGTAGAACACGCCATTGCGTTCAGAGATCACGTCGCCGGGCAGCCCGATCACGCGCTTGAGATACGTGCCGCCCTCGCTGCATCTCGAGCGCGCGAGTGCAGGCGCATGGAAGACCGCGATCTCGAAGCGCCGCGGGTCGCGAAAGCGATAGACGACCTTCGCGACGATGACGCGGTCGTTGAGCGACGCCGTGCAGCCGAGACCCGGCTTCGCGCAGAGGAGTGTCGGCTCCATCGATGACGTCGGAACGCGAAACGGCTGAGCGACCTCCGCCTCGAACGCGAGCACGAACAGCGCGGCGACCGCAAGCGTCACCAGCCACTCCACGATCGTGCGCCACACAGGCGGGAGAAAGCCGAGGTGCCTAGTAGCCCAGCTCGTCGCTCAGCCCGTCGCCGCTCGGGCCGATGCCGGCGCCGACGACGCTCTCCTGTGAGCGCTCGTGCAACCGCTCGCGGCCGCGTCGTACTGCGGTGAGGAAGCGATCGAGGTTCGTCTCGAGCGACGCGAGCATCGAGTCGGCCCAGTCCTCCATCTCGAGCCGGGCCTCGCGAGCCTCACGCCGCGCCTCGTCGACGATGTCCTGCGCCTGCCGCTCCGCGATCTTGACGATCTCCGTCTGGGACGCCTCGCGCACCGCCTGCTCGCGCGCTTCGGCGAGCAGCCGGTCGACCTCGCGCTTCGCCTCCGCAAGCATCTCCTGCCGCTCCTTCACGATCCAGCGGGCCTGCTTGATCTCCTCGGGGATCGTCGCGCGCATCTGGTCGAGGATGTCGTAGATCTCCTCACGGTCGATGCGCACCTGATCGGTGAGGGGGACGGCCTTCGCGTTGTGCACGAGGTCGTCGAGCTTGTCGATAAGAACGAGTACGTCCATGCCGCAGAAGTCTAGCTTCGGCTCCCGTCGGATCGATGCCCGAGGAGCCAGGCATGAACCTCAGGAATCGCACGCTCATAGAGCGTCAGGTGGCCGTCGTTCGCGGTGATCCGCACATCCGCCGCCGGGATGTGCTCCCCGAGCCAGCGGCTGTGGTCGGCCGCGACGAACTGGTCGTCCTCGCCGTGGCGGATGAGCACCGGGACGGCGATCGTCTCGAGGCCGAAGCCCCAGGGCGCGACGAACGCGAGGTCATCGTCGAGCCAGCCGTCCACGCCGCCCGTCTCGACGACGCCGGCGTGGAGGTACTCGGCCAGGTCGCCGGACAGCGCAGCGAGGTCGGCGCCGCCGAGCAGCGAGGCCATTTCGTCCCGCATCCCTTCCGCGCCGCCGGCGTTCATCGCGCCGTGCCACTGCTCGAGCAGGGGGCGAACCGCGGTCTCTCCCTGGAGGGCAGCGTTGAACTCGACGACGTTCTGCTCGCCGCCGCCCGCCAGCCAGTCGAGACCGTCAGCCTCGTACGGCGCAGGCGACGCCACTGCGGCTGCCGCGTAGACGCGGTCGGGCAGCAGCGCGGCACACGCAAGCGCGTGCGGGCCGCCGCCGGAGATCCCCCACGTCGCGAACGACTCGATGCCGAGCGCATCCGCGATCACGCGCACGTCCGCTGCAACCGCAGCGATGTCGCGTCCTCGGTCGCGCGTCGAGCCACCGTAGCCCGCACGGTCGAAGCCGATCAGGCGGACGCCGTCTTCGAGCCACGGCGCGTAGAGGTCGCCGACCCCGGGCGTGCCGTGATGCACGATCACCGGTGCACCCTGCGGATCGCCGTCGTCGTGGATTCGCAGCAGGCGCCCGTCGGGCGTCTCGAGGATCACTCGCCCGGGTTCTCCGGCGTCCCCGGCCGCCCGTTCGGGAAAAGCTCCTTGAACCGGCGCGCCACCGGCTCCGGCACGAGCGCCGACACGTCGCCGCCGAACGCGGCGATCTCCTTGACGCCGCTCGACGAGACGAAGCTGACGCTCGGGCTCGCCATCACGTACACCGTCTCGACATCCGGTGCGAGATGGCGGTTCAGCTGATTCATCTGGAACTCCCATTCGAAGTCCGAGATGACGCGCAACCCTTTGACGATTGCCTTCGCATCCCATTTGCGCGCGAACTCGACGACGAGCTCACGGAAGACATCGATCTCGACGTTGTCGAGCTCGCCGAGGGCAACGCGCAGGAACTCCACGCGCTCCTCGATCGTGAACATCGGCTGCTTGTGCGCCGGATTGCCGACGACGCCCACGACGACGCGGTCGAAGATGCCGGCCGCGCGCGTGATCACGTCGACGTGGCCGTTCGTCACCGGGTCGTACGAGCCGGGACAGATCGCCGTGATCATCCGTACACCGTGACGCGTGCGGCGCCGTACTTGCGCGACGTGCGCTGCTCGAGCGGCAGGCCCGGCTCGACGCGCGCATCCGTCTCGACAACGACGACCCCGTCGTCGGCAAGCAGCGCAGGGAGATACCGGGCCAGCTGAGGTTCGATGTCGGTGTACATCTCGTACGGAGGATCGACCAGCACGAGATCGTACTTCCTGCCGGCTGCCGCCTCGCTTGCGAGCGCCGTGACGGCGTCCTGGCGGAGCACGGTCGCCGAGAGATGCAGCTTGTCGAGGTTGCGCTCGATCGCACGAACCGCGTCGCCGTCGCGCTCGACGAACACGGCGCGCGCGGCGCCGCGCGAGAGCGCCTCGAGGCCCATCGCGCCCGAGCCCGCGTAGAGGTCGAGCACCGCGGCGCCGTCGACCGCACCGAGGATGTTGAAGACGTTCTCGCGCACGCGGTCGGAGGTCGGCCGGGTGTCGCGGCCTTTCGGCGCGTAGATGGTGTGGCCGCGATGCGTGCCCGCGATGATGCGCATGGGTGACGCAAGCCTAGGCTGCGTCGTGACAGGACGGCGCGACGCGCGTCCGGCGTAGCAGCCCGCCGCCGACGTCGAGCACGCAAAGCGTGCCCTCGTTCAGCGACGGTGTCAGGAGGCGACCGGCGCGGAACTGCACGTTGTACGAGCCGACCGGGATGCGCGCCGTGTGCAGCAGGCGCGCCGTTCGCTCGTCGTAGACGCGCAGCGTCCCGTCTGCGCCGCTCGTCGCGAACGCACGGCCGTCGAGGAAGGTGACGTGCTGCGGTGCGCCGTCGGCCGGCAGCAGGCGGCCGTGTGCTGAGATCTTCCGCTCCTCGCCCGCGGTGACCCAGATGCGTCCGCTCGGCGCGACGCCGACGTCGTGTGCGGCGAACGAGGGAGTGACGTAGCGCTCGAGGCGGGGGCGTCTCGGATCGTGGACGTCGACGATCGCCAGCTGCGGCGACGCGGTGCCGAGCGAGACGTGCAACGTCCGGCCGTCGGGTGCGAGCGAGAGGTGCCGCGGCCAGAGCTTCAGCTTGACACCGCCCACGATCGACCCCCGCGCGAGATCGACGGTCAGGAGCTCGACTCGCGTCGCGTCGGTGACGAACGCGTGGCGGCCGTCGCGCGAGCCCGCGGTGTACCGCGGCTCCTCGAAGCCGGCGACCTCGTGCCGGACGCCGAGCTCGTCGATGATGCTGACCGCGCCGATTGCGGTGTGCGCAACGACCGCAACGCCGCCGACGCGCTCGACGCTCCGCGGGCCCGGCTTCGTGGCGATCCGGTGGAGGACGGCGCCCGAGCGAAGATCGACGATCGCGACGCGCGCCTCGGTGTCCGCGGTGACGTACGCGAACGCGTGGCCGCGCAGCGCGAGCGGAGCCGCCGCGGCGGCGAGCAGGAAGCTGCGCCGGTCCATACCGGAGATACGTCAGGCGAGGGCGTCGGGGTCCGTCTCGGCGAAGAGCGCGTCGACGGCGTCCTGGAGCGGGCCGTCCTGCACGTCGAGCTCCCGCGCGACGGCGCGCGCGCGCTCGAGTAGCGGCCGATCATTCCGAATGTGGGCGAAGTGCAGATCGGTCGCGCCGTGCTGGCGCGTACCGAGCAACTGGCCGCCGCCGCGCAGGTCGAGGTCGACCTCGGCGAGCTCGAAGCCGTCCGTCGTCGCCACGAGCGCCTCGAGGCGCTCCGTCGCCGTCTCCGTCAACTCCTCTTTCGCCCGCGAGACGAGGAGGCAATACGACTGCTCGGCGCCGCGCCCGACGCGGCCGCGGAGCTGATGCAGCTGCGCGAGCCCGAAGCGGTCGGCCTCCTGCACGATCATCACCGTCGCGTTCGCGACGTCGACCCCCACCTCGATCACCGTCGTCGCAACGAGCACGTCGAGCTCGCGCGCGTTGAACTTCACCATCACCTCGCGCCGCCGGTCCGGCTTCAGGCGCCCGTGCAGGCAGCCGACGCGAAACTCGCGGAGCTCGGCGCGCCTCAGGCGCTCAGCCTCCTCCTCGGCGGCGCGTGCGAGGGTCGTCTCGGAGGCTTCGACGAGCGGGCACACGACGTATGCCTGCCGACCTTCACGCAGCAGCCGCGTCAGCCGCGTGTACGCCTCGGACGCGCGGCTCTCCTCGATCCAGCTCGTGACGATCGGCTTGCGCGACGCCGGCGGCTTCGCGATCTCCGAGACCGCGAGGTCCCCGTAGACCGTGAGTGCGAGCGTGCGCGGGATCGGCGTCGCGGTCATGTGCAGGACGTGGGGCGCGCGGCCCTGCGCAAGCGCCTTGCGCTGCTCGACGCCGAAGCGGTGCTGCTCGTCGACGACCGCGACCGCGAGGTCGCGCAACTCGACGCCTTCCTGGATGAGGGCGTGCGTGCCGACGACCACGTCCGCGTTGAGCGCGGCGTCACGGACCTTCTTCGGCGACGCGCTCGTGAGCAGCGCGCACGTGACGCCGAGCTCTGCGCAGATCCCTTCAAGCGTGAGGAAATGCTGTTCGGCAAGCGTCTCGGTCGGCGCCATGAGCGCGCCCTGCCGTCCGTGCTCGACCGCGCGCAGCAGCGCATAGAGCGCGACGACCGTCTTGCCCGAGCCGACGTCGCCCTGCAGGAGCCGCTGCATCGGCACGGTACGCGCGAGATCGCCGTCGACCTCGCGCACCGCCTGTTCCTGATAGGGCGTGAGTGCGAACGGCAGCGCCTTGCGGTAGCGCTCGATCAGCTCGCCGGGCGCACCAAGTGACGGAGCGAGCGTGCGCTCCCGCTCCGCGGCGCGACGCGCGATGCCGATCTGCAGGAGCAGCAGCTCTTCGAACGCGAGCCGTGAGCGCGCGACCTCAGCCTCGGCGTCCGACTCCGGTTTGTGCAGCGCGAAGAGCGCGTCGCGCTTGAGCGGCATCGCCTCGGTGTCGCGAAGCTCGGCCGGCAGGGGATCCGGATAGTCGGTGACGTGGCCGAGCGCGTGACCGACGAGCGTGCGCAGGCGCTTTGGCGGCACCTCCTCGCTCGCGGGATAGACCGGCGCGTAGTCGGCCGACGCCTCGCCGTACGACTTGACGTCGAAGCCGTAGCGCCCCTGCTTGCCGCGCAGCCGGATTTCCATGCCGGGCTTGAGCTGGTCGGCGACCCACGGCTGGTTGAACCACGACGCAGTGATCGTCGCCGTTCCGTCGTCGATGCGCGCGTTCACGAGCGTGCGCCGGCCGCGCAGCGGGCGCTTCGTCACGTTCAGGACTTCGCCGACGATCACCACCTCGTCGCGCCCGTGCAGCTCGGCGATCGCCACCTCGTCCGCCGCCGACTCGTATCGCCGTGGCCGGTGCTCGAGCAGGTCGCGCACGGTCGTAAGCCCGAGCTTCGCAAGCTTCCGCTTGAGCGTGGCGCCGACGCCCGGCAGCGCGTCGAGCTCGATGTCGAGCCGTTCCGGCCGCGGCCGCCCACGCGTCGCCGGCCACGCGGTGGGCTGGTCCACGGCCGCGAAAGCCGTCTGTCGTCGCGACGGTGTCATCGTGCTCGGCGCCAGAGCGTCCGAAATGTAGAACGCGCGTCAGACGTCGTCGGTGAACCAGAAGAAGCCGACGGTGCCGGGTCCCGCGTGCGCTCCGATGACTGCGCCGAGCGAGGTCTCCATCTCGATCTGCGCACTCGGGCGGAGGTCACGCACCATCCTCTCGAGCTCTGCCATGCGCTCCGGCGCATCCGCGTGCGCAACGCCGACCCGCAACGACGCCGAGTCCGTCGTCTGCGTGCGGAGCGCGTCGACGAACTCCTGGAACGCCTTGCGGTTCCCGCGCACGCGTTTGACCGGGAGAACCTCGCCGTCGCTGATCGAGAGAATCGGCTTGACGTTCATCAACTGCCCCGCGAACGCCTTCGCGCGGCCGATGCGACCGCCGCGCGCAAGGAACTCGAGCGTGTCGACGGTGAAGAGGAGCCCGTGCTCGGCGAGATAGCGCGCGACGAGCGCGTCGATCTCCTCGTCGGTCGTCCCGCGGTCGAGGCGTCGCTGGATTGCGAGCGCGAGCATCGAGATCGCGACGGACGCCGACTCGGAGTCGATCGTCCGCACGTGGTCGCCGCCGAGCTGCGCCGCCGCGGTGCCGGCGCTCTGAAACGTGCCGGAGAGATTCGAGGCGATGTGCAGCGAGAGGATCCGCTCGTAACGCTGTGCAAGCTCTTCGTAGACGGCGAGGAAGTCGCCCGGCGTCGGCTGCGAGGTCGTCGGCAGCTCCGGCGACGTGCGGAGGCGCTCATAGAACTCGTGCGCTGTCAGGTCGACGCCGTCCTTGTAGCTCTCCGTGCCGAAGTTGACGTAGAGCGGCACGACGCGCCAGTTCGCATGGTGCTGCTGCGCGTCCGGGAAGTCCGCGGTCGAGTCGAGGACGATCGCGGTGTTGTCGGCCGTGAGGTTCATCCGGCTCCGACCGCCGCACGCGTGATCGCGTCGACGATCACGTCGAGCTCCTGATCCTTCGTGAGGCACGTCGTCGCGCCGGCCGCGTAGAGCGCGTCGACCTCGCGCGCATTCGCCGACGCTGTGAGGCAGACGACCGCGATCTCGGGATGCGCCTGCTTGACGGCAGCGGTCGCCTGGACTCCGTCCATGCCGGGAAGCCGGTAATCCATCAGGACGACGTCCGGCCGGTACCTGTCGCAGGCGGCGACGGCGTCGCTGCCGTCCGCAATCGCGGCGACGACCTCGACGTCGTCCCGCAGGCCGAGCAGGAGCTCGAGCGCCTCACGGAAGACCTGGTTGTCCTCGACCAAGAGGATCCGCGCCGGCTTCCCCATTTAGTTGCTCCGGCGTCGGCAAAGCCGACGCCTCCGCTTAAGGAGTGCTCCGTCGAGCCTACGCACGGGGACCGACTCTACTCGGCCGACAGAAGCAGGTTGTAGTGGGGCTGGCCGCCCTGCTGGACGTCGACCTCGACGTCGGGGTGCGCCTGTTCCAGGTGTTGCAAGAGGCCGTCGAGGTCGGCGCCGTCGCTGCCGACGAGGAGCGTGAGCAGGCCCCTCGGCTCGGCGAGCAGCCGTGCGACGACGGCCTCGGTGACGGTGGCGAAATCGTCACCGCCCGCGATCGGCTCCCCTTCCGCAAGGCCGAGCCAGTCGCCTTTCGTGATTGCGAGGCCGTTCATCTGCACGTTGCGCGACGCGCGTGTGACCTCGCCGGTCGCGACGTTCGCGATCGCCTCGCGCATCTCGGCCGCGTTGTCCGCGGCGGTTCGCGCTCCGTCGTAGGCGACCATCGCCGCGAGGCCTGCGGGGATCGACGTCGACGCGACGACCTCCACGTTGCGGTCGGCGTTCGCGGCTGCGTGCTCCGCGGCGAGCAGGATGTTCGAGTTGTTCGGGAGGATCAGCGCCTCCTCTGCGTCCAGGGACTGCACCGCCCGCAGCAGGTCGGCCGTCGACGGGTTCATCGTCTGTCCACCCTCGATGATCGTCACCGGGCCGAGCGCCAGGCTCTCGAAGAGCGCGCGGTTGCCGTCGCCCGCGACGACGGCGACGACACCGGATTGCGCGGCAGGTGCGTCGGGAACGACGGCGAGCAGCCGCTCTTCCCGCTGGTGCGTCTGCTCATGCATGTTCGCGATCTCGATCCGGTCGATGGTGCCCGCTCCCGTACCGATCGACAGCGCGGCGCCTGGGTCATCCGTGTGCACATGCACCTTGATCGCGCTCTCGTCTCCCACGACGAGCAGCGAGTCGCCGAGCTGCTCGAGCTCGCCCTCGAGCTGCTCGCGGTCGAGCCCCTTTCCCTCGATCAGGAAGACCGTGCAGTACCTGTACTTCGAGAGCTCCTGGTGCACGGCCTCGAAGCCGAGCGACTCCTGGAGCTGCGGGATCTCCGGGATCGGCTCACCGCTCACGGCAGCGGCGACACCGCGGACGAGCTCGACGAGTCCCGCGCCGCCGGCATCGACGACGCCCGCGTCCTTCAGGATCTGCAGCTGCTCGGGCGTGCGCGCGAGCGCGTCCTCGCCGCGGCGGACGAGATCGATGAGCAGCGCGGGCAGGGCCGGCTGCTCGGTCGCGCGGACCTCGGCCTCCTCCGCGAGCTCGCGGATCACCGAGAGCATCGTTCCTTCGACCGGACGGCGGACTGCGCGATACGCGGCGTCGGCCGCACCTCTGAGGGCGCGTGCCGTCGCGTCGGCGTCGATCGCTGCGTCCTCTTCCTGGCCGAGCACGTCGGCTGCACCGCGCACGATCTGCGAGAAGATGACGCCCGAGTTGCCGCGCGCGCCCATCAGCGCGCCGCGCGCGACGGCGCGCGCGAGCGACTGCCGGCTCGCAGCCGTCGTGCCGTCGACCGCCTCGGCGACGGCGCGCATCGTCATCGTGAGGTTCGTGCCGGTGTCGCCGTCGGGCACCGGGTAGACGTTCAGGTCGTCGATGCGCGCGCGGTTCGCCTCGAGCGACGCGAGCGCCGCGTCGACGAGCTTCTCGATGACTTCTCGATCGCCGTTCAGCCCTGTCACCCGGTCGTCCTCACGTCGTCGATGTGAACCTCCACGGCCTCGACGTGCAGGCCCGTGAGCCGCTCGACCTCGTAGCTCACCCTGTTGCGGATCGTGCTTGCCACCTCGGCGAGATTCAAGCCGTATTCGACCACGACGTGAAGGTCGACAGTGACGCCCACGCCGTTGCCGCCGATCTCGATGCCGCGCGCAGCACGGCCCGGGAGCCACTTGCGGCCGGCCATCGCGACGACGCCGTAGCACTCGGCGGCCGTCTCGCCGACGATGTGCGCGATCGCGTCGGTCGAGATCGAGATGCGCCCGAGCGGCGAGGGCAGCAGGTGCTCGGAGTCCATCGGTCCGTTGGACCGGCGGGTTGCGATCAGGGTTGCGCGGCCAGGAGCTGCGCCCAGCCGGACTCATCGGTGCGCGTCACGGTCGCCGTGGTGAAGCCGGCGTCTCGTGCGAGCTGGACGAGCTCGTCATCGGTGTAGAAGTGACCTCGCGTCGCGAGCGGGTACGGCGCCGCCGGCGAGCCCTTTGCCTCCGGCGAGGTCGTGCAAATCGCGATCCGTCCTCCGTGCGGATCGAGGACGCGCCGCATCTCCCGCAGCGCGTCGACCGGATTCGGGAAGAAGAAGAATGCGGCGATCGACGAGACCGCCGTGAACTCGGCGTCGGCGAACGGCAGCCCGTCGGCTTCGCCGAGGACGGCCAGCGGTCGCGCGAGCCGCACCATCTCACGGCTGTGGTCGATTCCCTGGACGGCGCAGCCCGTCGTGTCGCGCGCGTGGCGGAGGAAGACGCCGCCGCCGCAGCCGACGTCGAGCAGCCGGTCGTCGGGCTGGAGCTGTAGCGACTCGAGCACCGTCGGCCACATGAAGTCGTGCACGTCAGGCGCGCCGTACGTCTCCCGTGCCGTGCGGCCGTGCGGGCGCCGCGCGATCCGGTCGGTCATGCGGTCGATCCGCCACTCGCGGATCCGCTTCAGCGGGCCCATGCGGGACAGTGTCCCGGACGGCCACGCCTTGCGCCAGGCACCGGCCGTGTCCGGTCTAGACGGCCTTCTGAACCTTGCCGGCCTTGAGGCAGCGCGTGCAGACATAGGCACGCTGCGCCTTGCCGTGCAGGATCACCCGCACGCGCTGGAGATTGGGATCGAAACGCCGCTTCGTCGCGACCATCGAGTGGCTCCGATGGTGGCCGAAACCGGGCTTTTTCCCGCAGACCGAGCAGACCTTGGACATCGGCGGCGGATGGTAGCGGAAAGCGGTTAGGTGCCCTGGGCAGCCGAGCGCAGCTGCGAGAAGAGGTCGGCCATCTCGAGCGCCGACCGCACGGCCTCCGCGCCCTTGTCGATCCGCGCCTCCGCCTGTTCGGTCGTGTCGACCGTCAGCACGCCGAAGGAGACCGGCACGCCCGTTTCGAGCGCCGCGAGCTGGATCCCCGACGCCGCCTCCCCGGCGACATAGTCGAAGTGCGCGGTCTCGCCGCGGATCACGCAGCCGAGCGCGACGATGCACGAGTAGCGGCGCGTCTTCGCGAGCGCCATCGCGCCGATCGGCAGCTCGAACGCGCCCGGCACCGCCATCACCGTGATCGAGTCCTTCCCAACGCCGACCCGGTCGAGCTCGGCGAGCGCCGACTCGAGCAGCTTGTTCACGATGTCGCCGTTGAAGCGCGAGACGACGACGCCGACGCCGCGGCGCGCGCTGCGCGCTTCGCCCTCGAGCACGTCGATGTCGTCCGGAAAGTCGAGCTCGCCCTCGGTGTGCTGTCGAGCGACGCGGAGCTGCGGCTCGGGAGTGGCTTCCTCGTCGGCGGCGACGGCGTCGTCCTCCGCCGGCTCGTCCTCGTCCGGTTCCCCCGCCTCTTCGGGCTCGTCGATCTCGTCGTCGTCTTCTGCCGGCGGCTCGCCCGGCCAGACCTCGTGCTCCGTCATTCGCCCTCCGACTCGAACTTCAGACCCTGATGGTGCAAACGATGGCCGAGCTTATCCCGCTTGGCGGCCAGATACCGGCGGTTCTCGTCGTTCGGCTGCACCTCGATCGGAACTTGCTCCGTCACGTCGAGGCCGTACGCCTGCAGACCGGACACTTTCTTCGGGTTGTTCGTGAGCAGCCGGATCGTCGTCAGGCCGAGGTCGGCGAGGATCTGGTTCCCGATCCCCCACTCCCGCTCGTCGGCGGCGAAGCCGAGCGCAAGGTTCGCGTCCACCGTGTCGAGGCCGTCCTCCTGCAGCTCGTAGGAGCGCAGCTTGTTCAGAAGCCCGATGCCGCGGCCTTCCTGCGCCATGTAAAGGAGGACACCGCGCTCTTCCTCCGCGATCAGCGCGAGTGCCGCATCGAGCTGCTCGCCGCAATCGCAGCGAAGCGAATGGAAGACGTCGCCGGTCAGGCACTCGGAGTGCACGCGCACGAGGACGTCCTTCGCGCCCTCGACCGCACCGTGCACGAGCGCGACGTGCTGCTTGCCGGTCAGCGTCTCCCGGAAGAGCACCGCGTTGAACTCGCCGTAGGCCGTCGGCAGGCGGACGGACACCTCGCGCTCGACGAGCCGCTCATGGCGGCGTCGATACTCGATCAGGTCGGCGACGGTGACGAGCTTCAGCTCGTGGTGGGCGCAGAACTCGATCAGATCGGGGACGCGTGCCATCGTCCCGTCGTCCTTCATCACCTCGCAGATCACGCCGGCGGAGTTGAGACCGGCGAGCCGTGCGAGGTCGACGGCAGCTTCGGTCTGTCCCGCGCGCTCGAGCACGCCGCCGCGGCGCGCGCGCAGGGGGAACACGTGGCCGGGCTCGACGAGATCGCCGCGACCCTTCGACGGGTCGATCGCGACCTGGATCGTGTGCGAGCGGTCGTGCGCCGAGATGCCCGTGCTGACGCCCTCGCGCGCCTCGACGGACACGGTGAACGCGGTGCCGAACTGCGTCTCGTTGCGATCGCTCATCATCCGCAGGCCGAGCTCGTCGCAGCGCTCGCCGGTGAGGCAGAGGCAGATGAGCCCGCGGCCCTCCTTCGCCATGAACGCGATCGCCTCCGGCGTCGCGAACTGTGCCGCGACCGTCAGATCTCCTTCGTTCTCGCGGTCGGCCGCGTCGACGACGACGACCATCCGCCCGGCACGGATGTCCTCGATCGCTTCCTCGATCGTCGCGAAGGCCGTCGCGGGGACGCTCATCGCCCCATGGTAAGGCGCTCCACGTATTTGGCCAGGACGTCGATCTCGAGGTTGACGGGCGTTCCCGGCTGCGCCTGCCCCAGTGTCGTGACTGCGAGCGTGTGCGGCACCAGGGCGACTGCGAAACCGGTGTCGTCGAGCGCGGCGATCGTGAGCGAGACGCCGTCGACTGCGATCGAGCCTTTCCCGACGCAGTACCGCAGCACATCGGCCGGCGCGTCGATCCAGACCGGCTCGCCGGTGCTGCGCACGCGCCCCACCGCGTCGACGTGTCCCTGCACGATGTGGCCGCCGAGCGGCTCGCCGGCGCGCAGCGCAGGCTCGAGGTTCACTGCGTCGCCGGCGGCGAGCTCACCGAGCGTGGTGCGCGAAAGCGTCTCCGTGACGACGTCGAACGAGAGGCCGTCGTCGTTCGCGACGACTGTGAGGCAGGTGCCGTTGACCGAGACGGAGTCGCCGAGACCCGCGTCGATCTCGGTGTCGACGATCAGCCGCGACCCGTCGAAAGAGGCGACGCGGCCGAGGTCACGGACGATCCCGGTGAACATCCGCGACAGGGTACGCCTCGACCAGCACGTCTCCGCCGATCCTTGTTGCCGTCATGTGCTCGAGCATGAGCGGCAGGTCGCCGATCCACCGCGGCCCCGTGCCTGACACCACGGGCGCGACGAAGAGGAGGAGCTTGTCGACGAGGCCTGCGCGCAGGAACGCGGTCGCGAGCGTCGGTCCGCCCTCGAGCAGGAGCGACTGCACCCCTTCGGCCGCGAGCGCACGAAGCTCCTCGTCGAGTGAGCCGCTTCGCACTTCGAGGTGGTCCGACCCGCCGTGCCCGAACGCGAGCCTGCGGGGCTGCCTTGCTGCGCCGACGTCGCGGGCGTCGAGCCGCGGATTGTCGGCGCGGACGGTTCCCATCCCCACTGCAACGGCATCGGACGCAGCGCGGAGCTCGTGTACCCGGCGCCGCGACTCCTCGCCCGACACCCAGCGGCGTCCGGGCACAGCGACGCGGCCGTCGAGCGACACCGCGACCTTGTAGGTGACGAACGGGCGGCCGAGTGCCTTCCAGGTGCGCCACGCCTCGTTTTGCACGAGCGCGCGCCGGTCGTCGAGCAGTGCGACGGTGACGCCCCCGTCGAGCAGCCTCTCGATCCCGCCCGCCGCCTTCGGGTTCGGGTCTCGTGCGCCGATGACGACGTGCTCGATGCCCGCTTCGATCACCGCGAGCGAGCAGGGCGGCGTACGCCCCTGGTGATTGCACGGCTCGAGCGTCACGTACAGCGTTGCGCCGCGCGCACGCTCGCCCGCCTGCGCGAGCGCGATCGGCTCCGCGTGGTCGACCTTTGCGTGCTCGTACCAGCCTTCGCCGACGACCTCGCCGTCTCGCACGACGACCGCGCCGACGAGCGGATGATCCTCGACCTTCCCGCGCCCGCGTTCTGCGAGCTCGAGCGCGCGTTCGAAATGCGTCACGTCAATGCATGCACGACGCCGTCGTACGCCTCGCGCAGGTCGTCGCGCGCGAAGATCGCGTTCCCGGCGACGAACAGCCGTGCGCCCGCGTCGTAGACGTCGCGGATGTTGCCCTGGTCGATGCCCCCGTCGACCTGAATCGCGATTTCTTCCGGCAGCCGCTCGCGCAGCGTGCGGATGCGCTCGAGTGCGTCCGGCATGAACGCTTGCCCCGAATAGCCGGGGTGGATGCTCATGCAGAGCACGATGTCGGCGCCGTCGGCAACGCGCGCGACGTCCGCCGGATCTGATTCCGGGTTGAATGCGATTCCGACACCGAGACCGAGCATGCGCGCCTCTGCGATCGTCGCCGCGACGTCGTCGACCGCCTCGTAGTGAAACGTGACGCTGTCTCCGCCGGCGTTCTTGATCTGCGGGAAGTGATGCGTCGGGTTGTCGACCATCAGATGGCAGTCGATCACGGCGCCGTCGACGACGTGGATCCGGGGCGCGATCGATTGCAGCACGATGGGGCCGATCGTCACCGGCTCGACGAAATGTCCGTCGCCGACGTCGAAGTGGAAGACGCGCGTGCCCGCTTCGAGGAGCACGTCGATCTGCTCGCCGAGCCGGTTGAAGTCCGCCGCATAGAGCGACGGCTCGACCTCCACCGTCCTGATCCAGTCGCGC
The DNA here is from genome assembly GCA_036265735.1 of Gaiellaceae bacterium. GTDB lineage: Bacteria > Actinomycetota > Thermoleophilia > Gaiellales > Gaiellaceae > Palsa-739. The sequence goes on along the minus strand of DATAOK010000015.1, from coordinate 47,142 downwards.
CAGGCCATTCCTTATGTTCGCAGGCGCGCGATGAAGAAGCCGCTCGTCCGGTGCACGTGCGGCTGCGTGAGGAGGAACTCGGGGCGCCGTGGATGTGCGAACTGCGGCCATTCCTCTTCGAGCGGAACGACGTCGAGCCCGCTCTCATCGACGACCGCCTCGTTCTCGTCGGCGTTGATCGTGCAGACGGAGTAGACGATCGTGCCGCCCGGCTTGACGCGGCCGGCGGCGGAGCGGAGCAGCGCAAGCTGGAGCTCGGGCAGAGGCGACGCGCGCCAGCGGAGATCCGGGCGCTGCGCGAGCACGCCGAGCCCCGAGCACGGGGCGTCGACGAGGGCGCGGTCGAAGCCGGTGAGCTCCGGCGGCAGCGCCGTGCCGTCGGCCTCGACGACGGTGACATTCGTCCTCGCGAGCGTCGTCAGGTTGTCCCGCAGCTCCCGTGCTCGGTTCGGGTCGAGCTCGACCGCGGTCACCTCGCCGGCGAGCTGGCTCGTCTTCCCGCCGGGCGCCGCACAGAGGTCGAGGACGCGGTCGCCGTCCTGCGCGCCGACGACGAGGCCGGCGAGCTGTGAGCCGCGGCTCTGCGGCCAGATGCGTCCCTCCGCGACCGCCAGGTCGTCGACCCGCTCGACACGGTAGGCGCCGGGGATGTCCGTGCGCTCGGCGCCGAGCGGCGGCGCTCCGCGGACGACACGCACGACGGTTTCGAGCGGCTCGTTCATCGCCTGCATCAGCGCAAGGGCTTGCTCACTGCCGAGTTCGCGTTCGAACGTCTCGGCGACCCAGTCGGGATACGACTCCTTGAGCGCGCCGTCCGGGAGCTCGTCGAGCAGCCGCCGGATCCCTTCGGTCAGCCGGCGCATCACGGCGTTCGTGAAGGGCACCGCACGCTCCAGTCGCGCTCCGCGCACGAGCTCGACGCTTTCGTTCGCGGCGGCATGCGGTGCGGTGTCGGTGTAGCCGAGCTGGTACGCGCCGAGGCGAAGCGCCGCGCGGACCGGCGGGTCGAGCTTGCGTGTCGGCCGCCTGCCGAGCGTGTCGATTGCGTGGTCGAGCGTGCGCACCCGCTGGACGGCGCCGTAGGCGAGTCGCTGCGCGAACGCTCGGTCGCGTTCGTCGAGATCGCGTGCGGCGGTGCGGAAGACACGATCGGCATACGCGTCCTGCTCGAAGACGCGCAGCAGCACCTCGTACGCCGCGCGGCGGGCCCGCGAGACGGGCATCAGCGCAGGCCGCGCAGGTATGCGTCGTAGGCCATACGCCTGCCGCCCTCCGGCTGCACCTCGAGCGGCTCGAAAGAGCCGTCGTCGCCCACGCGCGCGCGCCAGACGAGCAGCCGGTGCCCGTCGAGCTCGACGCGGGCGCCGATGTGGGGCGAGAGCGCACGGACGACGTTTACGAGCTCCGCGGCGGGCCGCGTCAGATCGAGCTCGCGGTCGGTCGCCGTGATCTTCTCGGCATACGTCACGCCGTCGTCCGGCTGCGGCTCGAAATGCGGTGCGTCGATGACGTCGTTGAGCAGTCGCGCGGCGATCTCCGCCGACCGGGCGTAGACAGAGCCTGCGTCGTCGTCGGGCGCGATGTCGAACTGTTCCTGCGCAGCGATCGGCCCTGCGTCGAGCTCGGGCGTCGTGCGGTGGATCGTCACGCCGGTCCGGGTGTCGCCGGTCATCAGCGCCCGCTCGACCGGTGCCGCGCCGCGCCAGCGCGGCAGCAGCGACGGGTGTACGTTCAGCCAGCGCGCGCGCTCGAGCAGCGAGTCGGGAATGAAGAGGCCGTACGCAGCCACGACGACTGTCTCGGTCGGGAGCTCGACGCTTTCGTCGAGTCGCGCCGGTTGCGCGACCGCGATCCCGAGCCGCTCGGCGACGGCCTTCGCGGCCGTCGGCTGCAAGCTGCGGCCGCGGCCGCGTGGCTTGTCGGGGCGTGTGAGCAGCAGCTCGACGTCGTGGGCGGCCGAGAGGCGTTCGAGCACGTCGGCGCCGAACGGCGCCGTTGCGGCGACGGTGATCCGCGCCACTTAGGTGAGGACGATACGCGGCCGCAGCACGCCGAGCGCCTCGCGCCGCGCCTCTGGCGTCGTGCGGTCGAGCATCAGCACGCCGTCGAGGTGATCCGTCTCGTGCTGCACGCAGCGCGCCTCGTAGTTGTCGAGCTCGTAGCGGACGTCATCCCCGTTCTCGTCCTTGCCCTCGATCACGACATGCAGCGAACGCTCCACCGGGACCGTCACACCCTGAATCGAGAGGCACCCTTCGTCCGCGACCTCGGTCTCCTCCCCGTGCTCGACGATCTCCGGGTTGATGAGCGCACGCACGTCGTCCTCGTCGAGCTGGAACACGAACACACGCCGCAACACGCCGACCTGCGTCGCCGCGAGGCCGATGCCGTGCGCGTCGACCATCAAGAGCTTCATCCGCTCGACGAGGCTCCGCAGCTCGTCGTCGAAGTGTTCGACCGAACGCGCTTGCATCCTCAAAGCTGCGTCCGGGTACTGGCGGATCTGCGCGAGTGCAAGCCGCCGTCGAGCCTCGCGCTCGGGGTCGAGCGGCTCGTCGATCACCTGCCCTTCGATGTTGTCGTCGTCCAGCGCCATGCAGTCGGCACACTACCCAGCGATGGATCCGCGAGAAGCAAAGGAGATCATGAGCGAGGGCGCGATCCGCCCCGAGACCGCGCGCGACCGCGAAGAACGGCGCGTGCTGTCGGAGGAGATCGCAGTGAGCCCGCTCAAGGGACGGCCGCTCCCGCAACGCCTGCGGAACTTCCGGCCGGACGCCGACGCAGCGATCCGCGGCCTCGGAGGTCCCGCGTTCTGGATGCGGCGTCTGCGCGCGATCGAGGACGAGGTCGATCGCCACGAGGCGCAGCTCGCCAACGCGTGGCGCGAGCTTGCGGCGGAGGTGGCGGATGCGGAGGAGTTCGCGCGTCTCTGGCGCGAGAGCGCGCAGCGGTGGAGCTTCGCCGAGGTGAACGAGCTGATCGAGCGCCACAACCGCAACTTTCCGGCGGAGGCACGCCTCGCGATGGACCCGAAGACGAGGGACTTCGTACGAGTGAACGGCCGCTCGTACGAGCGCACGCCGCTCGATGCGGCGTGGATCCTCGCGCGCTGGCCGGCCGACCACGAGGCGGCGTGCCGCGCAGCGTGATCCGGCCGCTCGTGCCGGCCGACGCCGAAGAGCTCGCCGAGGTCTATCGAAGGAACAGGGAGTTTCTTCGTCCGTTCGAGCCCACCCGTCCGGAAGAGTTCTTCACCGTCGAGTTTCAGCGGCAGCGGATCGAGAGCACCGGCGCCGAGCGGTGGCGGTGGGCGATCGAGGCGGAGGGACGGATTGTCGGTGTGATCACGCTCGGCGACGTGCTTCGCGAGTCGTTGCAGCTGGCGAATGTGGGCTACTTCGTCGCGCAGGAGTACAACGGCCGCGGGCTTGCGACGCGCGCGGTCGCCGACGTGGTGCGGTTCGCATTCGACGATGCCGGGCTGCACCGGCTCGAGGCGGGGACACTGCCCGACAATCGCGCGTCACAGCGCGTACTCGAGAAGAACGGCTTTGCGCGGTACGGGCTGGCGCGCGGTCTTTTGATGATCGACGGCGCGTGGCGCGACCACGAGCTGTTCGAGCTGTTGAACGACTAGAGCGTCTGCGGGTCGACGTCGACAACGGCCGCAAGACCCGCGCGGCGCATCGGGACGGCGGCTGCGGAGAGAAGCTGTGCCGCCCGCGCCGCGAGCGCGCGTGGACGGTCGGTCTTGCCGACGAGCTGCGCGCGGTGGCGCGCGCGTAGGCGGAGCAGCGGTGCCGGACCGAGAAGCTCTGCGTCGCCGAGGCCGTCGCGGAGCTCCTCGAGCGCGCGGAGCGCGTCTCCCTGCTCCGGGCCGGTGACGACGATCCGCACGAGGTGCGCATACGGCGGATAGCCGAGCGCGCGGCGGCGCTCGAGCTCGCTTTCGAGGAAGCCGCGGACGTCGTGCCGCGCCGCGTAGGCAATCGCGCGCGCGTCCGGCTGGAACGTCTGCACGAGCACCCGGCCCGGCGCGTCGCGGCCGCTGCGGCCGGCGAGCTGAGTCAGGAGCTGGAACGTCCGCTCCTCGGCGCGGAAGTCCGGCAGACCGAGACCGGTGTCGGCGTCGACGACGGCGGCGAGCTCGACGCCCGGGAAGTGATGACCCTTCGCGACCATCTGCGTCCCGACGAGCACTGCGCGCTCCGCGCGCGCGAACCGCTCGAGCACGTCGCGCAGTTGCTCCGGCTTCTCGACCGCGTCGGCGTCGAGACGGATCACCTCGAGCTCAGGCACTTGCTTGGCAAGCTCGCGTTCGAGCGTCTGCGTGCCGGCGCCGATGCGCGCGAGCTCTGCGGAGCCGCACGAAGGGCATGTCTCGCCCAGGCGCTCGACGCGGCCGCAGTGGTGGCACCGGAGCGAGTCGTCCCCATGCAGTGTCAAGGCGACGTCGCAGTTCGTGCAGCGGCGCGTCGCTCCGCACGCTCGACAATGGATCGCCGGCGCGATGCCGCGCCGGTTGAGGAGCAGGATCGCCTTCCCGCCCCGCTCGGCGATGCCGCCGAGCTCGGCGAGGAGCGGCGCCGAGAGCGGGTAGCCGGCTTCGCGGCGCAGGTCGACGACCTTCACCGCCGGTAGCGGCGCCGCGATGCGGCCGCCGAGCTCGAGACGCTCGAGCGTCTCCCACGACTCCGGCCTCGGCGTCGCGGAGCCGAAGACCGCGACGGCGCCCTCGAGCGCGGCGCGCTTCGCAGCGACGGTGCGCGCGTCGTAGCGCGGATCCGACTCCTGCTTGTACGACGAATCGTGCTCCTCGTCGACGCAGATCACGCCGAGCGAGGGCACGGGCGCAAACACTGCAGACCGCGCGCCGACGACGACGCGAGCCTCTCCGGACGCGATGCGTTCCCGCTCGTCTCGCCGCTCAGCCTCGCTCAGCGCGGAGTGGAGCACGGCGACCGCGTCGCCGAAGCGCACGCGGAAACGGCCGAGCGTCTGCGGCGTCAGGGCGATCTCCGGGACGAGGACGATCGCGCCGCGCCCCTCGGCAAGCGCCGCCTCGCACGCCCGGATGTACACCTCCGTCTTGCCGCTGCCGGTGGCGCCGTAGAGCAGGACGTTGCCGCCGCCTGCACGCAACAGCTCGTCGATCCGCGCGAGTGCATGCTCCTGCGAGTCCGACAGCGCTGCCGGAGGGTCCTCCGCGGCGAGCGCACCCGCGACCGAGGCGTCCCGCCGCTCGCCGCGGCGCTTCGCGTTGTACGGGGCGACGAGCGCGAGGGCGCGCGCCGGCGTCGACCCGTAGTACTCCGCGAGCCAGAGCGCGAGGTCGACGAGCGCGGGCGGCAGCGTCTCCGCCACACGGTCGACCGGAGCCGTCGCGATCCCGTCCGGCGCCTCGACGCCCACCTCCGTGACGACGCCGCGCCGCTTCGCGTTGCCGAAGCGCACCTCGACGATTGCGCCCTTTTCCGCCTCGTCCGGCACCTCGTAGGTGAAGGGCCGCGCGACGGCACGGGCGGTCACCAGCGGGTACACGGAGGCGAGGCGGCTCACCGAGCGAGCGTAGCCGGGGCTATGGTCAGCGCCAGATGTGCGTAGGCTGGACGGAGCACGAAAGCAACGGAGGTACCGGCTTTGCCGGTGCCGGAGCGAGCACAGTGGCTAACTATGACTGGAACCCGGACGTGTACCTCGAGCAGATGGCCGAGGAGATCCCGGGCTACGCGGAGCTCGAAGATGGCGTCGCCGCCGCGACGGATGGCCTCGAGGTCGCGCGTGTGCTCGAGCTCGGGACCGGCACGGGCGAAACGGCTGTCCGCGTCCTCGCGAAGCATCCCGGTGCCCACTGGACCGGGATCGACTCGAGCCGGGCGATGCTCGACCGCGCGCGTGAGCGGCTGCCGGATGCCGATCTGCGCCAAGCGCGCCTCGAGGACCCGCTGCCCGATGGCCCGTTCGACCTCGTTGTGTCCGTGCTCGCAGTCCACCATCTCGATGGAGACGGTAAGCGCGATTTGTTCACGAGGGTCGCACAGCTTTCACACAACTTCGTCATGGGCGACGTGATCGTGCCCGATCGCCCGGAGGAGGCGGTGATCGAGATCGACGGCGTCTACGACAGGCCGTCAAGCGTCGCGGAGCAGCTCAAATGGCTCGACGAGGCGGGCTTCACGACGACGGTGACGCAGATCCGAACGGACCTCGCCGTCTTTACCGCTAGACGCCGCTGGCGCTGACGACGAAGTCCGTCGCGAAACCGGCGACGATGCCTGCGAAGACGAGCCACATCACGAGCTTCGTATGCCCGTACCGGCGGTTGACGGCGAAGAGCTCCTGCACCACGTAGAGGATCGAGCCCGCCGCGACGGCGAAGAACACAACCGACACCGCTTCGCTCGACCATGCCTGCCCGAGCACCGTCCCGAGGAAGGTCGGGCCCCCGCCGATCAGGCCGAGCGCAGCGAGAAAGCCCCACGTCGGCTGCGTCCCCTCCCCCGCCATCGGCCCGCAGATGCCGAAGCCTTCGGTCGCGTTGTGCAAGCCGAAACCGATGATCAGCGTCACCGCGAGCGAGATCTGCGACGCCGCCGCGGCCTGGCCGATCGCGAGACCCTCGCCGAAGTTGTGCACCCCGATGCCGACGGCGATCAGCAGCGCAAGCTGCTTCCCGGGTGTGAGCGAGTCGAGCCACGTCCGCGCGTTGAACTCGTCTGCCGCGGCCGCCCCGGGGCCGACGAGCGTCGACGCGCGCCGGCCGGCCCGCGCCTTCATCCATTCGGCGTAGTAGACGAGCGCCATGAGCCCGAGCGCGAACCCAACGCCGCCGAGCAGCGCGAGCCACGAGAACCGGCCCCAGTGCCGGGCGTCGAGCGCACGTTCGATCGGGTCGACTGCGCCCGAAAGGACGTCCCAGATCAGGAAGATGAGGATTCCCGTCGCGAACGCACTGAGCGCGGCGCGGGCCGCGGCGCCGAGCTGCATCCGCCCGATCGGCATCCCGAGGAAGATCGTCGCGCCGGCGATCGCTCCGAGGATGAGAACGTGGCCGGTACTCATGGTGTAAGGCTCACCTTACATACGTCCACTGGGCAGAATGGCTGCATGGCCGACCGCCACTCGGTTGACGAGTACCTGGAGACGATCTACTTCCTCGCCTTTCCGATCGGCGAGTACACCCCAAAAGGCGCCGGGTCGCCTCCGCTCGCGTCCCGCGTCGCCGAGATGCTCCACGTCTCGCGGGCGTCGGCCGGCGAGATGCTCAAGCGGCTCGAGGCCGAGGGCTTGATCAAGCGTGGCGCCCGCAAGGAGGCGCTGCTCACCGCCAGCGGGCGTGCGCGGGCCGAGCGCGTCGTCCGCAAGCACCGCATCATCGAGCGGCTGCTCACGGACTTCATGGGCTACACCGCCTACGAGGCGCACGAGCGCGCCGACGAGCTCGGCGACACGTTCAGCGACGAGATGGTCGAGCGGATCGACGACAAGCTCGGCCATCCGGAGCGCTGCCCACACGGCTGGCCGGTCGACACCGACGTCGAGCAGGAGGAGAACGCGGTCCTCGCACCGCTCGCGTCACTCGCGCCTGGAACGCGCGCGACGATCGTCCGCCTGGCCGAGCACGACGGCGAGCTGCTGCACTGGTTCTACGACCAGGGCCTTGTCCCAGGCCAGGAGATCGAGGTCAGCACCGCCGAGCCCGCTGCCGACCAGTTCACGGTACGGCTGGACGGCGGCGACCGTGCGGTGAGCGAGAAGGCGGCCGCCGGCCTCTTCGTCCGGCCGGCCGTCTAGAGCGACAGCCCACGGCGAGCGAGCTCCGCGGCCGCGTCCTCGACGCGGTCGACGGCGACCTGGCCGGCCAGCCACTCGCCGAGACGCCGCATGCCCTCGTCGAGCTCGACCGCCGGCTCGTAGCCAAGTGTCTCTCGGGCAAGCGAGATGTCCGCGAAGCAATGCCGGATGTCGCCGACGCGCGACTCGCCGGTGATCTCCGGCTCGATCGCGCGGTCGAGGATGCGCGCGAGGCCCTCCGCGATCTCGCGCACGTCGACGCTCACGCCGCTGCCGACGTTGACGGCGTCACCGTCTGCGCCGTTCCGCTCGAGCGCGAACGCAAACGAGCGAGCGACGTCGCCGACCCAGACGAAGTCGCGGCGCTGCAGGCCGTCCTCGAAGATGCGTGGTGCGCTGTGGTTCAGCAGACGCGATGCGAAGATCGCGAGGACACCCGTGTACGGGTTCGAGAGCGCCTGTCTCGGGCCGTACGTGTTGAAGAGCCGGAGCGCCACCGTCGGCACGCCGTACGCCGGCCCGGCGATGAGGCAGGCGCGCTCCTGCTCGTACTTGTTGAGCGCATAGATAGAGGACAAGCCCGGCCGCTTCCGCTCAGGCGTGGCGACCGGCGTCAGCCCCGCGTAGTCCCATTGATGCGCCGCCAGCTGCTCGCGCGTCCGCTCGGGCGGCTCGACCATATGCCCGTCGCTATCGACATAGAGCCCCTCGCCGTAGACGCTCATGCTCGACGCGACGACGAGCTTCCGCACGGGACGCTCGGCGACCGCCTGCAGCAGCACCGCCGTCCCGAGCGAGTTCGCCGATGTGTACTCCGTGAGCTCGTACATCGACTGACCGACGCCGACGCGTGCTGCGAGATGCACGACCGAGTCGACGTCGTCGAGTGCGGCGCGAACCGCGTTCGCATCGCGCACGTCGCCGACACGGAGCTCGACCTCGTCGTTCAGGTACTGCGGACGCGCACCGTCCGCGTGCACCTGCCCGACGAGCGAGTCCAGCGCCCGCACGCGGTCGCCGCGTGCGAGCAGCTCGTCGGCGAGATGCGAGCCGATGAAGCCCGCGCCGCCGGTGATGAGGACGGTCTCAGGCGTCGACGCCTGCCGGCTCGGCGAGCCCGGCAGCCGCGCGAAGCGCGTCGGCCTTGTCCGTGCGCTCCCACGTGAACTCGCGGTCGTCCCGGCCGAAGTGGCCGTACGCCGCAGTCTTCGCGTAGATGGGCCGCCGCAGGTCGAGGTCGCGGAGAATCGCCGCCGGGCGCAGGTCGAAGTGCTCGTCCACGAGCTCTTCGATGCGCGAGACCGAGACCGCCTCCGTGCCGAAGGTCTCGATGAGCACCGACATGGGATGCGCGACGCCGATCGCGTACGCGACCTGGATCTGGCAGCGCTCTGCAAGCCCGGCCGCAACGACGTTCTTCGCGACGTACCGCGCCGCGTACGCGGCGGAGCGGTCGACCTTCGTCGGGTCCTTGCCGGAGAACGCGCCGCCGCCGTGCGGCGCCGCGCCGCCATAGGTGTCGACGATGATCTTTCGCCCGGTCAGGCCGGTGTCGCCCATCGGACCGCCGATCACGAACTTGCCCGTCGGGTTGCAGTAGAAGAAGTCCTTGTCCTCGAGCCGCCTCGGGTCGTAGAGGTCCTTCGGGAGGATCGGCTCGACGACGTGTGCGGCAAGGTCGGGCTTGAGCAGCGACTCGATGTCGATGCCCTCGCGATGCTGCGTCGAGATGAGCACGCGCTCGATCTCGACAGGGCGTCGCCTACCGTGCGCGTCCTCCTCGTAGCGCACCGTGACCTGCGTCTTGCCGTCCGGCCGCAGATAGAGCAGGTCGTCCGACTTCCGCACCGCTGCGAGCCGCCGCGCGAGACGGTGCGCGAGCATGATCGGCATCGGCATCAGCTCCTCCGTCTCGTTGGAGGCGTACCCGAACATCATCCCCTGGTCACCGGCGCCGACCTGGTCGAGCGGGTCCTTATCGCCGTGCTGCACCTCGAACGACGCGTCGACACCCTGCGCGATGTCGGGCGACTGCTCGTCCAACGCGACCATCACGCCGCAGGTCTCGGCGTCGAACCCGTACTTCGCGCGCGTGTAGCCGATCTCGCGGATCCGCTCGCGCACGAGCCGCGGAATGTCGACGTACGTGTCGGTCGTGATCTCGCCCGCGACCACGACGAGCCCCGTCGTGATCAGCGTCTCGCAGGCGACGCGGCTCGCAGGATCATCCGTGAGCACGGCGTCGAGAACGGAATCCGAGATCTGGTCGGCGATCTTGTCCGGGTGGCCCTCGGTGACCGACTCGGACGTGAAGGTGAAGGAGCGACTGGACATGGCGGCCAGGCTAGCCGACGCCGAGGAACGCGGTGAAGGTCGACTGGTTCTTGCCCTCGTTGCCGTACGCGAAGAACGTGGACAGGCTCGGGAGGCCCGACGGCACCTTCACGCCTGCGAGCTCGAGCAGCGGCACCGCGTCCTTTGCGTTCGCGTACACGAATCCCGTCGAGCTCTCGCCCATGCCCGCCTGCTTCGCCGCGTCGGCGAAGGTCGAGTCGCTCGAGAGCTTCGCGCCGCCCCCACGAAACGCGTCGATGCCTGCCTGCGAGGTCGAGATCACGAATTGCCCGCCGATCGTCGCGCGGACGAGCTTCATGCCGTGCAGCGGGCTCGAGTCCGGGACGGCCTGCAGGATCGTGTCGAGCGCCTCGCCCGCCGAGACCGTGTCGACCGGTGGCTGCGTCACCACGGTGATCGTCGGGATCGGCGAGCCGGGCGTGACGAAGACTGCGGTCTCGCCGCCGAAGATCTGATCGAGCTCGGTGGAGAGGATTGTTCGAAGCTTCGTGCCGAGCAGCTGCTGCAGCGGCTTCGGCACGCCGTTCCACTCGAACATCGCGGGCGGCGCCTGGAAATCGGCGACGAAGAGCGCGCCGGACGGGATCTCGTCGACGAGCGACGAGCGGTACGGCGTCATCGGCCGCGTGATGAAACGCGGCGGGCCGGGAGCGACAAGTCCGCCCGTCTTGATCAGCGCCTGCGCGCGCAACCCGTCGTGCTCGCTCGTCACGGCGACCGCGAGCCACTTGATCGCGGTCATCGCGATGTTCTGGCCGCCGACGCGGCGGGTGCTGCCCTGCCGGAACGGGATGCCGCCGGGCGCGCTCGTGCTCTGCATCGCGCCCGGGATCGAGAACAGCAGCTCCGCCGCCTCGTCGCCGTTTGCATATGCGCGGACGAGTGCCTTGTCGGGCAGCCCCGCCATCGCGTCGGTGAACGCGGGTGAGCCCGAGAGATGCGAGGTCGCGTGCGCGACTGCATCGAGCGTGGTGCTCGTCTTTGCGATCGCGGTCCACCCGCCGATGTTGCGCGTCTGCTCGCCCTTCCTCGCCGCGAGCGCGTCGAGCTTCTGCGGGTCCGATGGTTGCGTGAGGACGACGACCTGCTTGCCGGGAAGCTCTGCCACGTCGACCTCGTCGCCGAGTGCCGGCTGGTACTGCTGCACGTCCTGGAGGAACGGCTTCGCCAGGCCATGCCACTCGGGCGCGGTGAGATCCGCGCTCGCCGCCACGAACGACACGACGTTCGCGGGCACGATCGCCGCCGCACCGTCGAGCGCGCCCGGGTCGCTCGCCCCAGCGCTCGCGCAGCCGGCCGTCAGGATTGCCGCCGCTGCCGCCACAGCCGCCGCCGGGATCAGGCACCGGGACATGTCACTCCTCTGTCGGCTCGCGCCCCATCAACCCAGAGACCAAGGCGGAGAGGCTCTCGCCTGAGAGTACCGCGCAGACCCCTTCGGTAATGGGCAACTCCACGCCGAGGCGCCGGGAAAGGCCGAGCAGCGCCGGCGCGGTCGTGATCCCCTCGACCGTCTGGCCGATGTCCGCAATGGCCTCGTCCGGCGTCCGTCCCTGCGCGATCAGCTCACCGGCATGGCGGTTCCGGCCGTGGCGGCTCCAGCACGTGACGATCAGGTCGCCCATGCCCGCGAGGCCGGCAAACGTCTCCGGACGGGCTCCGGCCGCCTCTCCAAGGCGCGCCATCTCCGCAAGCCCGCGCGTGATCAGCGACGCCTTCGCGTTGTCGCCGAGATCGAGCCCGTCGACGCCGCCCGCGGCGAGCGCGATCACGTTCTTCGCGGCTGCGCACAGCTCGACGCCGACCACGTCCTGGTTCACGTAGGCGCGAAAGACCGTCGAGTTGATCGCGTGCTGCAGCTGGCCGGCGAGGTAGCCGTCGTCGCTCGCGATCACGGCCGCCGTCGGGAGACCCACCGCAATCTCCTCCGCCATGTTCGGGCCGGAAAGCACTGCCACGGGCCGGCCCGGAACGCAGCTCGACAGGCGCTCGCCCGTCTCCGGGTCGAGCCCTTTCGTCAGGCTGAGGATCGGCGAATCGCCGGGCAGTGTGGCGACGACCTTCGCGAACGCTCGGCTCGGCACCGCAACGACGGCGACGTCGACGTCTCCCGGCGCATCCTCGAGCGCAACCGCCGTGGCCTGGTGGAGATCGACGATCGGGAGCGAGCGCGGGTTCCGTCCTGTGCCGGCAATCGCATCGGCCTGCTGGCGCGAGTGGCACGCGAGCACGACGTCGTGCCCGCGCTCGAGCAGGACGTGCGTGAAGGCCGTTCCCCATGCGCCCGCGCCGGCAACGAGAAACCTCACGAGCGCTTGACGAAGTCGATCGACACCGGGACACCCTCGAGCTCGAACCGGTCGCGCAACTCGTTCTCGACCCAGTAGCCGTAGTCGCGCGTCACGAGACTCGGGTCGTTGACGAAGATGCGGAAGCGCGGCGGGCGCTGGTGGATCTGCGCGGCGTAGAGCAGATTCAGGCGGCGGCCGTTGCGCGACGGTGGCTGGCGCTTCGCGCGCAGCTCCTCGACGGCACGGTTGAGCTCAGGCGTCGGGATCCTCACGATGTAGCGATCGAAGAGCTCCGCGATGGTGTCGAGCAGGCGGTCGAGCCCGCGGCCGCTTTTCGCGGAGACGGCGATGAAGCTCGGCCGCTGCCGCAGTCGCCTGCGCAGGTGGCCGCGCACGTCCTCGATCTTCACCTCGCTGATGTCCCACTTCGAGAGGACGATCAGCGTTGCGCAGTCCGCCTTGCGCGCGACGTCGGCGACGGCGAGATCCTGGTCGACGACTCCTTGCGACGCGTCGATGAGGACGAGCGCGATGTCGGCCCGCTCGGCCGCCTCGAGCGCACGCAGCTCGCTGTAGTACTCGATGCCTTGGCGGTGGCGGCGCTTGCGGCGGAGTCCCGCGGTGTCGACGAGGACGAACGTGCGGTCGCCGCGTTGCAAGACGGTGTCGATCGCGTCACGCGTCGTGCCGGGGATCTCGCTGACGATCAGGCGCTCGCGGCCGAGAAGCTTGTTGACGAGGCTCGACTTACCGACGTTCGGGCGACCGACGATCGCGACGCGGATTGCGTCTTCCGGCAGCTGCGGCCTTCCACTGCCACCGTGCACTTCGAGGTAATCCACGATCTCGTCGAGCAGGTCGCCGGTGCCGTGGCCGTGCAACCCGGAGATCGGGATCGGGTCGCCGAGGCCGAGACGGTGCAGCTCGAGTGCGAGGGCCTCCTGTCGCGGGTCGTCGATCTTATTGCCGATCACGAGGACGGGCTTGCGCGACTCGCGGAGGATCTGTGCGACCTCTTCGTCGCCCGGCGTGATGCCGATCTGCGCGTCGACGACGAACAGCACGAGATCCGCGTCGGTGACCGCCTCGCGCGCCTGGTCGGCGATCGAGCGGGTGATGGCGTCGTCGCCGGCGATGTCGACCCCGCCCGTGTCGATGAGCAGGAACTCCTTGTTGCGCCACTCGCAGACGAGCTCCTTGCGGTCGCGCGTGACACCCGGCGTCTCGTGGACGACCGCAGCGCGCGTCCCGGTCAGGCGGTTGACGAGCGTGGACTTCCCGACATTCGGGAAGCCGACGATCGCGACGGTGCCGATGGTCTCAGTCACCGGCATATCGTGCTTGATCTCTACGAACCGTCGTGCTTCCAGGCGGCAAAGACGGCGAGCAGCTCCTTGGCCGCTTCCCTCGAGATGTCCTCGTCGCGCAGGGTGCCCGTGAGGCGGATCGTCTCGCGGAACTGTGCGACGTACTCGGTGCAGTTCGGGCAGCCCGAGATGTGCTTCTCGAAACGCTTGCGGTCGCGCCGCGAGAGCGCTTCCTCGAGGTAGTCCGTCACGAGCTCGACGAGCTCTTGGCAGGTGAGTTCAGCTGTTGCCATCGTCGCCTAGGTACTGCTCCAGCGCCGCACGCACCTTCGCGCGGGCGCGGTGTAGGAGCACTCGTTGATTGGTCTCCGAGATCTCGAGGACGTTACGAACGTCCTCCGAGCTCCAGCCCTCGATGTCGCGGAGCTGGATCACCTGCGCCTGGTTCGGCGGGAGCGTTGCGATCGCCGCGTCGATCACCGCGCGCGCCTCGGCGTCGAGCACTTGGCGCCACGGCTCCACCGGGCGCGACCAGTGCCCCTCACCGACGAACCGGTCGGGGTCGACGGATGCTTCGTCGTCGTCTGCGTCGTCCGTTGCAAGGGACGAGAGCGGGACGCTACGCGCCTCGCGGACGGCGCGCGTGCGCGCGAGGTTGGCGACGATGGTGTAGATCCACGTCCTGAGCGAGCTGCGGCCCTCGAAGCGGTCGAGGCCCTTGAGCACGCCGAGCCAGGCTTCCTGCACGACATCGTCGGCAAGCGCCGGCGTGCGGACGAACGTGAGCGCAAGCCGGCGCATCCCCGGCGTGTATTCCTCGACGAGGCGCATGAACGCCTGCTCGTCGCCTGCGCGCAGGGATGCGATGAGCGAGGACTCGTCACGGCGGCGGGATCGTTGCGCGATGCGCAACTACGGGAGGGTGACGGGCGCCCTGAGCGCCTCAGGGGCGCGAGGCGGCACGGCGTTCCGGGGGCGGCCGGCGGCATGCATGTCGCGTAGCCACTCCCACTGACGGTTGATCTCGCGCTCGATCTCCGCGGACGCCTCGCGGTACCCCTTCGCGCCGCGCGGGAGCCCGTCGAAGCGCATCGGCTCGCTCCACGCCACCGACACCGGTGCAAAGGTGCCGAGCTTCCACTCGTACGACCCGTAAATCGCGCCGCAGACGAGCGGCACGTTCTCCTGCAACGCGACCATCGCCGCGCCGGGCTGCGCGACGCCGGGGACGCCCGAGCGCTGGCGCGTTCCCTCGACGAAGACGCCGAGCGTGCCCCCGTCGCGCACGACTTCCCGCATGCGCCGCACCGCGTCGCGATCCGACTCGCCACGGCGAACCGAGAATGAGCCGAACGCGCGGATGAACTGCCCGAGCCCCGGGATCTTGTGTGCCTCCACCTTCGCCACGAAGTACGTGTTGCGCGGATTCGCGAACGCGAAGAGCGGGATGTCGATCCACGACAAATGGTTCAGCGCGACGACGACGCCGCCGTGCCGCGGCATCCGTTCTTTGCCGTACACGCGCAAGCGGGCGGAGACGGCTGCAAGCGCACCGAGCGACCAGCGCCCGAACGGCCAGGCTGCGTCGATCCGGTTCACGCCGCCGTGCGAGCGCGAACCATCTGCTCGATCTGCTCGACGACTTGCTCGACCTCGAGGTTCGTCGTGTCGATCTCCGTCGCGTCCTCCGCAGGCCGCATCCGCACGGCGTCCTTCTCATCCCGAGCCCGGAGATCGGTCGCGAGCGCATCGGCGCCGATGCCCGGCCGCTCGGCCATGCGCCGCTTCGCACGCTCGCCGCGGTCGGCGACGAGATACACCTTCACCTCGGCGTTCGGCGCGACCACGGTTCCGATGTCGCGACCCTCGATCACGACGTCGCCTTCGCGGCCGAGCTCTCGCTGCCGCTCGCGCATCACCTCGCGCACTGCCGGATGCGCGGCGACGACCGGAACCATGCGGTCGATGCGCGTGCCGCGGATCGACGACGTGACGTCGGTTCCCGCAATCCAGACGCGACCGTCGTCGTCGAACGTGACCGGCTCCGCGCGTGCGACGGACGCGAGCTCCTCCGCCGCGCTGAGATCCATGCCGCGCTGCATTCCGAGCCAGGTGAGCGCGCGGTACATCGCCCCGGTGTCGAGGTAGCGAAAGCCGAGCCGCTCGGCGAGCGCGCGCGCCACCGTGCTCTTGCCGGCGCCCGCCGGCCCATCGATCGCAACGATCATCGTCGTGTCACAGAGTCCAGAAGCTCGAAGAAGCCGGGGAAGCTTATAGCGACCGTCTCGACGCCCTGAACCTCCACGCCTTCTCTGGACGCGAGCCCCGCGATTGCGCCGAGCATCGCGATCCGGTGGTCGCCGCGCGCATCCATCTTGCCCCCGCGGAGACGCGACGGGACGCCCGTGATCTCCCAGCCGTCCTCGCGCGCGCGGATGTGCGCACCGCACGCGCGGAGCCCGTCGGCGACCGCGTCGATCCGGTCGGACTCCTTGACGCGCAGCTCCTTCGCACCACGCACGACGCTCTTGCCGCGCGCATGTGACGCGAGCAGAGCAACGAGCGGGAGCTCATCGACAAGGAGCGGCACCTCTTCCGCCCGCACCTCGACCCCGACGAGCTCTGCGTGCTCGATCTGCACGTCGCCGACGGGCTCGCGTCCCGCCCGACGCCGGTTGAAGACGGCGATCCGTGCGCCCATCCGTTCGAGCACGTCGAGGAAGCCGGTGCGGCGCGGGTTCAGGCCGACATCGTGGATCGTGAGGTCGCTCCCCGGGATCAGCGCGGCGGCCGCGAGTAGCGGTGCCGCGGACGAGAAGTCGCCCGGCACCTCCACCTCGTCGAGCCGCAGCGACGACGCCGGCTCGATCGTCACCGACGTCGCGCGCTGCCGGACGCGCACGCCCGCCGACTCGAGCATCAGCTCGGTGTGATCGCGCGTCGGCACGGGCTCGACCACAGTCGTCGGGCTCGACGCGGACAGGCCCGCGAGCAACACGGCCGACTTGACCTGCGCGCTTGCGACCGGGAGCTCGTAGTCGATGCCCCGAATGGACTCGGTCGGCCGGATGATCAGCGGCGCGTGGCCGTCCGTCGTCGCGACGTCGGCGCCCATGCGGCGCAGCGGCTCGGCGATTCGCTCCATCGGACGTGTCGAAAGCGACTCATCGCCGGTCAGCTCGACCAGTCCGGCCTGGTTGGTCAAGCCGGTCTGACCAACCAGAAGCCCTGCAAGGAGCCGCATTAAGGTTCCAGCGTTGCCGCAGTCGACAACATGGCTCTCGGACCTGGACAACCCGATTTTGTGGACTACAAGCTCGTCGTGGCCGATTTCGTCAACGTCCGCACCAAGCATGCGTACGGCCCCGATCGTCGACTCCGTGTCGCCCGCACGACCGAACCCGCGCACGACTGTCTCCCCCTCGCTTACTGCGCCGAGCAGCACGGCGCGGTGCGAAATGGACTTGTCCCCCGGCACGGCGACGTGCCCGGTCAGATGCGCCGCGGGCTCGACCTTCACTTAGCCGATCGTGCGTCCCATGAGAGACGCGAGCGCGCGAATCGCTGCGGCGAAGTCGGGGAAATCGGCCGTCGGGATCTGCTGCGGCCCGTCGCTCAGCGCCTCCTCGGGACGCGGATGCGTCTCGACGATGATCCCGTCTGCACCGGCCGCGACAGCGGCGCGCGCGAGCGGCAAGACGAGGTCGCGCCGCCCCGCAGGATGCGACGGATCGACGATCACCGGCAGATGCGTCTCCTGCTTCAGCACGGGGATCGCGCCGATGTCGAGCGTGAAGCGCGTCGAGGTCTCGAACGTCTTGATCCCGCGCTCGCAGAGGATGACCTCCTGGTTCCCCTCCTTGACGATGTACTCCGCCGCCATCAACAAGTCCTCGACAGTCGCCGAGAGCCCGCGCTTCAGGAGCACCGGCTTCGTCGCGCGGCCGACCTCAGCCAGCAGCGAGAAGTTCGACATGTTGCGCGCGCCGATCTGGATCACGTCGGTCGTCTCGACGACCTCCTCGACATGGCGGGGGTCCATGAGCTCGGTCACGAGCGGCAGTCCCGTCTCCTCGCGCGCCTCGCGGAGAATGTCGAGCGCCTCCGCGCCGAGACCTTGGAACGCGTACGGCGACGTACGCGGCTTGAACGCGCCGCCGCGAAGCATCGTCACGCCTTCGGCGGCGACCGCCCGCGCAGTCTCGAGCGTCTGCTCGCGCGACTCGACGCTGCACGGCCCCGCGATGAAGCCGAAGTAGCCGTCGCCGATCCTCCGCCCGCGCGCCTGGATCACCGTGGGATCCGGCGACAGCTCGCGCGAGACGAGCTTGTACGGCTTCAGGATCGGCAGCACCTGCTCGACGCCCGCGTACCCCTCGAGTGGCAGCGCCGCGAGGAGCTCGCGCTCGCCGATGGCGCCGATCACCGTCGCCTCGCGGCCGGGCGTGACGAGCGCCGCGCAGCCGGCCTCCTCGAGGCGGGCAACAACGTCGTCGACTTGCTCCTGGGTCGCCGCGGCGCCCATGACGATGAGAAGCTCAGGTGCGCCCGTGATTGCCATTTGCCCCCAGTCTAGATCCAGCTATTCTCCGACCAGTGCAGTCGAACCCGCACAACTCCTGGTGGTGGCAGTCCGAGCGGTAGCGCGCGCAGACGCCCGTGCCGCTCGTCCGTAGACCTCCCGCCGGGAGGTCTTTTCGTATCGTCTTGGAGCCCGACATGACCGCAACCGAGCAAGAGCCGCAAACCAAGCTTCGCGTCTTCTCCGGCATCCAGCCGACCGGACGGAAGACGCTCGGCAACTACAGCGGCGGCTTCCGCCAGTACGCGGAGACCCAGGAGACGGGCGACGGGTTCTTCTGCATCGTCGACCTGCACTCGATCACGGTCGACTACGACCCCGCCGAGCTCAACCGCTCGACGCTCGACCTCGCGGCGTTGCTCTTCGCGACCGGGCTCGACGCGGACCGCTCGACGATCTTCTGCCAGAGCCACGTGACCGCGCACGCGGAGGCGGCCTGGCTGCTGTCGGCCGTGACGAGCTACGGCCAGTTGGGCCGCATGACGCAGTTCAAGGACAAGTCGGCCGCGCACGAGTTCATCTCTGCGGGCCTCTTCACCTACCCGGTGCTGATGGCGGGCGACATCCTGCTCTACCAGACCGATCTCGTGCCGATCGGCGACGACCAGCGCCAGCACCTCGAGCTCTCGCGCGACGTCGCCGAGCGCTTCAACTACCGCTTCGGCGAGACCTTCCGCGTGCCGGACGGCCAGTATCCGAAGATCGGCGGCCGGATCATGGATCTGCAGGAGCCGACGAACAAGATGTCGACGACGATGTCGAGCGAGCAGGGCGCGGTCTACATCGCCGACCCGGCCGACGCGATCCGCAAGAAGTTCAAGAGCGCGGTCACCGACTCCGAGCGCGAGATCCGGTACGACCCGGCCGCGAAGCCGGGCGTCTCGAACCTGCTCGAGATCATGAGCGTCGCGACCGACGAGCCGATCGAGGCGCTCGAGCAGCGTTTCGCCGGCTCGGGCTACGGCGAGCTGAAGGAAGCTGTCGGCGAGTCCGTTGTCACGCTCCTCTCCCCGATCCGCGAGCGCTTCGAGGCGGTGCGCGCCGACGAGCGCGAGTTGCAACGGCTGCTCGCCGTCGGCGCCGAGAAAGCGCGCCGTGCAAGTGAGCCGACGCTCGAGCTGATGTACGAGCGCATGGGATTCGTGCGCGTGGAGGCCGGCCGTTTCTTCGGCGCTGCACGACCGCGCGGCCTCTAGTACGGTCCCCCGGACCGCCCCGACGCGGTCACCACTCTGACGCCCAGCAGGGGGCTGGCGTCGGAGAAGCTCTCTGCGGAAATCAGGGGACTTCAACAAGGGGAGGGCAAATGAGAGGCAAGAGGACGGCGCTCGCGCTGGTCGCGATCGCTGCTGCAGTAGCCGCTCTCGCAGGGGTTCAGCTCGGTTCCGGGAGCGGGTCGGCCAGCGCCGCCGACTCGTCGAGCTGCACGCTCGGGACGAAGGGCTCAGGACCGATCAAGCACGTCATCTATCTGCAGTTCGACAACACGCATTACAACCGCGACGACAACAACCAGAGCGTCGCGTCCGACCTGCAGCAGATGCCGCACCTGCTCGACTTCCTGCAGAAGAACGGAACGCTCTTCACGAACGACCACACGATCCTCATTTCGCACACCGCCGGCGGGATCCTGAGCTCGCTCACCGGGCTCTATCCGGACCGCCAGGGCCAGACGGTGTCGAACAGCTACGACTACTTCCAGCAGAACAAGGTCCCGACGTTCTCGAGCTCGTTCAAGTACTGGACGGCCGCCGTCGACCCGCCGACGAGCGCGAGCGACCCGACCTTCAACCTGCTCCCGAACATGATCACGGACACCGGCAAGACGACGCCGGCCCCGTGGGTCCCGTTCACCCGCGCAGGCTGTGACGTCGGCGGTGTCGGAACCGCGAACATCGAGCTCGAGAACGCGTCGACCTCCGCGAGCGGCGACATCACGCGCGTCTTCGGGCCGGGCTCGCCCGAGTTCACGGAGGCCCAGCTCAACTCGCAGCAGGCCCTGACCGACTTCGTCGGCATCGCGATCCATTGCTCGCAGTCGGCGTCGAGTGTGTGCGCCAGCGACGCTGCCGCCAAGCCGGACCCGCTTCCGGACGAGCCGCAGGGCTACAACGGCTTCAACGCGCTCTACGGCGCGAAGAACGTCGACCCGGCGATCACCGGCGGGAACGCGTGCGTCAACGACACGAACGGCGACCCGATCACCGACCCGGACGGGTACTGCGGGTTCCCGGGCTTCGACGGGATGCTCGCGAAGAACACGCTCGGCTACGTCGCGCAGATGCAGGAGAACGGCGTCCCCGTCACCTACGGGTACATCTCCGACGCGCATGACCTCCATGCACCGATCGCGTCGAGCGACTCGTACTCGAGCTCGGCAACGGGCCCGGGCGAGCTAGGCCACGAGCAGCAGCTCAAGGCGTATGACGACGCATTCGCATCGTTCTTCGCAAATCTCCAGGCCCACGGGATCAACAAGAACAACACGCTGTTCGTCGTCACCGTCGACGAGGGCGATCACTTCGCCGGCGGCGTCGGCGTCCCGCAGTCTGGCCAGCCGTGGCTGCTGTACAACCACACGAACTGCACGGTCCTGACGCAGTGCCCGACGAACCAGATCGGTGAGATCGGGACCAACATGAACGCACTGCTGCCGGCTGCCGACCAGAACGTGACCGGCCAGACCATCAAGTACGACATCCACTTCGACGACGCACCGACCTTCTATCTGACCGGCCAGCCCGACCGGACGGATCCGACGGTCCGGCGCTACGAGCGCGATGTCGCCGCCCTCACGTCACCCGATCCCTATGTCAGGGACGCGAACGGGAACGTGCAGACGGTTCAGCTTGCGCAGTTCCTCGCCGACCCGGTCGAGGAGAACACGCTGCACATGGTGAATGCCGATCCGAGCCGGACGCCGACGTTCACGATGTTCGGGAACCCGGACTTCTTCTTCCAGCTCTCGAACCCGTGCACGGGCGTCGCACAATGCGCGACCTCGGGGTTCGCTTGGAACCACGGGGACGTGCAGCAGGAGATCGGCAACACGTGGGTCGGCATGGTCGGCCCGGGCGTCAACACCGGAGGGATCGACTCGCAGACGTGGACGGATCACACGAACGTCCGCCCGACGATCCTGACGTTGCTCGGCCTGCAGGATGACTACGTCGACGACGGGCATGCGATCACGCAGGCATTCGACAGCAAGTCGCTGCCGGGCACGTTCGGCGCATCGAACATCGCTGCACTCGAGAACGCGTACGAGCAGCTGAACGCCTCGTTCGGCGACTTTTCGATGGCAACGCTGAAAGCGTCGACGACCGCGTTGGAGTCGACCGACGAAACGAAGTACGCATCGATCGAGGACCAGATCGCAAGCCTGACCTCGCAGCGAAACACGCTCGCGGATCAGATCAAGGGCGCGTTCAACAACGCGTCCGTCGGCGGCCAGGCGATCAGCCAGGCCCAGGCCGCGACCTGGATCAGTCAGGCGAACAGCCTGATCAGCCAGGCTCAGTCGATTTCCTGAGCCTCGCGACTTCGGAGGGCTCGAGCTCGCGCCATGCGCCGGGCTCGAGCCCTTCGAGCCCGAGCCCCGCATAGACGCTCCGGTGCAGGCGCGTCACCGGATGCCCGACGGCCTCGAGCATCCGCCGAACCTGCCGGTTCCGCCCCTCGTGGATCGTGAGCTCGATGCGGCCCCGGCCGAGCCGTCGCGCACGCGCGGGCGCGGTCGCGCCGTCCTCGAGCTCGAGCCCGCGCGCGAGCCGCGCGATCGTCTCGTCGCTCGGCTCGCCCTCGACGTCGACGACATACGTCTTCTCGACGCCGTAGCGCGGATGCGCGAGACGATGCGCGAGCTCTCCGTCGTTCGTCAGGAGGAGCGCGCCGGTCGTGCCGGCGTCGAGGCGCCCGACAGGCACCACGCGCGGCTCGCGGGGAACGAGATCGACGACCGTTCTGCGCCCCTGCGGGTCGCGCGCCGTCGTCACGACGCCCGCAGGCTTGTACAGCAGCACATGCGCAAGCTTCTGCTTCGCGACCGCCTCGCCGTCCACCTCGACGCGGTCCGTGGACTGCACGAACGTGTTCAGCTGACCGGGCTCGCCGTTCACGCGCACGCGGCCCGACTTGATCAGCTCGTCCGCCTTGCGACGCGACGCGACGCCGGCACGCGCGAGGTACGCGTTCAGACGCATCGGATGAGAAGATATGTGCCGTGCCGCACTACGTCTCGCTGATGCGCTGGACGTCGCAAGGACGGATGGGCCTCCCCGCATGGCGCGACCGCGTCGAGGAGGGCGAGCGCGAGATCGAGGAGGCCGGCGGCAAGCTCGTCGGCGTGTGGGTGACGCTCGGCCAATACGACGTGATCGAGGTCTTCGAGGCGCCGGACGACGAGACCGCGCTCGAGATCATCACGAAGCTCCAGCGCCACGGCGCCGAGGAGACGGAGACGCTGCGCGCGTTCACGCGCGACGAGGCTGAGAAGATTATTCGCAGGCTTTAAGCGGAGCGTTTCTCGGCGACCTCGGCCAGCCGGTCGCGAATCGCGTCCGTGCTCTCGCCGACGTCGTCGAGCCGCGGCAGCTGCGACAGGCTCTCGAGCCCGAAGACGCGCTCGAAGAGCGGCGTCGTGCGATAGCGGATCGCACCGCCGACCGACGGGTCGTCGCGTCCTGCTTCCGCGATCAACCCGCGCTCCGACAGGTTCGCGACCGCCGAGTCGGCGGCGACGCCGCGAATCCGCGCAATGTCGGGACGCGAGCACGGCCCGAGGTACGCCACGATCGCGAGCGTCTCGAGCGCAGCCTGCGAGAGGTTGCGCTGCGCCGGCTTCTCAAAGAGCCGCGCGCAGGCCTCTGCCGCCTCGCGGGAGGACCGGAACGCCCAGCCGCCGGCGACGTGCTCGAGGACGATCCCGCTGCGCCCCTCCGAGTACCGCTCGCGGACGAGCCCGAGCGCCGCCTCGACGCGCTCGGCGTCGTCGTCGGCCGCCTCGGCGAGCTCCGCGACGGTCAGCGGCGCAGAGGCGACGACGAGCAGCGCCTCGAGCGTCCGGGCGAGCTGGTCGAGCGGATTCGAAGCGATCAGGCGGAGCGGACTGTCCATGAAGCCTCTCTTTCGACGTCGGTGCGGGAAATCCTGATCGGCGCGAAGGGCGCCGCCTGGTCGATCGTGATCTCTCCGGCGCGCCGCATATCGAGCAGGGCGAGGAAGGCGACGGCCTGCTCGACGCGGGTCAGCTCCCCCACCTCCTGGTCGAAGTCGAACCGCGACCGGCGGCGGAGCAGGGACCGGAAGCGCTCGAGGAACTGCGAGACCGGCGGGAAGCGCAGTGCCATGTGCGCCAGGGAGACCTGCGGCGGCTCTTTTGCAAGGAGGCGGATGACCTCGGCCAGACGCTCCGGTTCCTGGGGCGCGAGCGGCGTCTCGAGCTTCGGCGCGAGCGGAGCCGGGCCGAGCCGGAAGAACCGGTCCCCCTCGCTTTCGAGCCGCTCGCGGAGCCAGGCCGCCGCGTCCTTCATCCGCCGGTACTCGGCAAGCCGGCGCGCCAGCTCTTCGGCGGCCGCCTCCGGCTCGAGGTCGGCGAGCTCGGCCGCCTCCTCCGGGAAGAGGCCGCGCGCCTTCAGCTCGAGCAGCGCCGAGATCAGCACGAGGAACTCGCCGCACGCCTCGAGGTCGAGCTCCTCCCGCTCGGCCAGCCGCTCGATGAAGGCGAGGACGATGCCGGCCACGTCGAGCTCGCGCAGGTCGAGCTCGTCCTTCAGGACGAGCGTCAGCAGGAGGTCGAAGGGGCCCGCGAACGCGTCGAGATCGAGCTCGAGCTCCCGGACGATCACGCGGTCACATTAACCGCGTTGCCGGACGCGGCCCCGCGGGACGGCCATCTTCGGGCCGGTCGGGATCGCGCGCGGCCGTGCCTTCCCGGGCTGCGACGCGCTCGGCTTCCGACGGAACTGCCACCAGATGAAGAAGAGCACGCTCGCGATGAAGCACACGAGCGAGACCCAGAAGTTGAGCCGCTGCCCGAGGAAGTGGTGCGACGGATCGATCCGGAGCGTCTCCTCGTAGCAGCGGAACGCGCAGTAGATCGCGACATAGAGCGAGAAGAGCGCCGGCCGGCGCAGCTTGTAGCGCCGGTCGATCCAGAGCAGCACGAGGACGCCGAGCAGATCCCAGATGAACTCGTAGAGGAACGTCGGGTGGTAGGTGTTCCCCGCGCCCTTCCCGTGGATCTCGAGCGCCCACGGGAGCGTCGTGTGCTTCCCATACAGCTCCTGGTTCCAGTAGTTGCCCCAGCGGCCGACGCCCTGCGCGAGCAGCAGACCCGGCGCGACGGCGTCCATCATCAACCGGACGCTGTTGCCCGAGCGCCGAACGATCCACGCGCCGACGCCGACACCGAACGGGATCGCGCCCCAGATCCCGAGCCCGCCCGACCAGACGGCGAACGGCCCGTACCAGTGCTCGTGGATCGCCGAGTCCTGGTTCCAGCTCGTGATGTCGTGGTAGACGCGCGCGCCGACGATGCCGGCGATCACGCCCCAGATCGCGACGCGGAAGATGAGATCCCAGTCTCCGCCCCAGCGGACCCAGCGCTTGCCGGTCAGATAGATGCACGACGCGATCGCCAGCAGCAGCATCACGCCGTACATGTGGATCGTCAGCGGGCCGACGTGGTAGACGCCGGTCGGGGGCGACGGAATCGACGCAAGGACGGCGCTCACCGAGCGCCATTCTGCCGACTACGCCGGAGGGCTAGAGCAGGATCTGAACAGCCAGCTCGGCCGGGCAGCCGCGCTCGAGCAGCGCGATCGCGCCGTGCAGGTCGATGTCGGGCCGCGACGCGAGGTCATGGGCCGAGGCGGGGTCGTAGCCGGCACGCATGAGCTCTTCCGCACGCCACCGCTCGACGCGCTCCTGCTCGGTCTCGATGATTTCCTGAACCGCAGTCATCTCAGTCACCTTACTGCCGAGTACTTCGGGAAAACCGCCTGATCGGTTCACCCCCTTCGGAGTGACTCCGCGATCGCAAGCGCCTCCGATTTGCCGAGTTTGCGGCCTTCGAGACGGTACGTCGTGGAGTCCGACTCCCATAGAAGAACGTTTCCGGCGAGCCGCGAGGAACGCTGCGGTGTAAAGAAAACGTGTGGACCGCCTGAGAGCCAGAGGCCGAACGCGTCGCCGACATGCACCTCCTCGATGCCGGTGCTACCTGCGGCGAGCTTCTTGAGATAGATCCCGCCGCCGCCGAGCAGCTCCGACAAGAGCACCGGCTCGCCCTCGTGGACGAAGACGAGTGAGAGCACGTTGCCGTGCGCGAGATAGAGCGCGGGAGCTGTTGCAGTCGCCGGCAGCAGAAGCCCGGGGAAGACGGCGCGCGCTTCCTGCAGCGACACACGCTTGCCGAGCCCCACGCTCAGCGGCTTCTCCTGCGCCGGCGGCAGCGTGTCGACGATGCGCACGTGCACGCGCCCGATGTCGAAGAAGTGGAGGATCGACGCGCGCGACTGCGGCACAGCGAACGCGACGGCGATCGCCGCAAGCGCGACCGCGACGGCGAGCGGCCACCGCCGGCGACGCCGGCGAAGCTGCGATGCGAGCACCGGTGTCGCCGGCCACTCGACGCGCAGCGCGCGCAGCTCACGCTCGAGGTCCATACGCCTCCTTCAATCGGTCGAGCGCGCGCGATGTACGCGACTTGACGGTTCCGACCGCGACGTCGAGGGCGGCGGCGGTCTCTTCCTCGGTCAGCTCGAGCAGGTAGCGGTACGCGAGCACTTCGCGCGCCGGATCCGGGAGCTCGTCGAGCGCGCGGAGCAGGTCGGCTCGTTGTGCCTCGTCGACGACGGCGTCCTCGGGGGAGGGGGCCGCCTCCCCCGAGCTCGCGGCGGCGCGCAGCACGAGCCGCTCGCGGCGGCCGGCGCTCCGCCTCCGGTTGCGTGCCTCGTTCGCCACGATGCGAAGGAGCCACGGACGGAGCGGCTCGTCAGGGCGAAAGCGGCCGAGCGCGCGCCACGCCTTGACGAGCGCGTCCTGCGTTGCGTCCTCGGCGTCTGACGGGTTGCGGACGATCACGTAGGCCACTCGAAATGCCATCTCCTGATGCGGACGAACGAGGTCCTCGTATGCATGTGCGTCGCCGCGCTGCGCGCGCAGCACGAGCTCCCGCTCTCCTCGTGGACGGCCCTCCACACGCGTACTACACCGGGATTGGCGCAGGAGTTCCAGCAATAGACTCCCGGTCGACGTGCTCGCGGTGCATCCGAGTCCGGCACAGTTCCTCCACGTTGCGGCAAAGCAGCGCACGGCGGTCGTCACGCTCGTGGCGGGATACAACAGCGAGAACAACGGCTTCAATTTCGACGGCTACGGCCGGGGGGAGCTTCTCGTCAGCGTCCCGCGCGGCTGGCGCGTCCGTGTCACGTGCATGAACCGCGGAGCGATGAACCATTCGTGCGCCGTCGTGCGCGGTCCGATGACGATCACGCCCGCGTTCCGCGGGGCGACCGTCCCCGATCCGACGATCGGCCTCCCGCGGGGAGCGTCCGTGACGTTCTCCTTCATCGCGTCGCGCACGGGCTCCTATCGCTTCGCCTGTCTCGTTCCCGGCCACGAAGAGGCACGGATGTGGGACGTGCTCGAGGTGACGCGCGGAGGGAAGCCGGCGATCTCCGCACGGCGGGGGCCTTAGAGAAGCGGATCGAGCGCGGCGGCGACGAAGAGCAGCGCGAGATAAAGCAGAGAGAAGTGAAAGAGACCGGCTGCACGCCGTCTCGTCGGCGATCGTAAGAGCCGAATCGAGAGCGCGAGAAACAGCACGCCGAGCAGGATCGCCGCGACGAGATACAACGCGCCGAACGTGCCCGTGACGGCGGGGACGATCGTCGCGGGGACGAGCACGAGTGTGTAAGCGACGATTCGCCGCAGCGTCACAGCCTCGCCACGGACGACCGGCAACATCGGCACGGCCGCCCGCTCGTAGTGCTCGCGCAGGAGGACCGCGAGCGCCCAGAAATGCGGCGGCGTCCAGAGGCACACGATCACGAAGAGCCAGAGCGCGGGCACGGCGACGCTGTTCGTTGCGGCGGCGTAGCCGACAAGGGGAGGCACCGCCCCTGCGATGCCTCCCAGCACGATGTTGGCCGGACCGCGTCGCTTGAGATAGCCCGTATAGACGACGACGTAGAAGAGG
The DNA here is from genome assembly GCA_036265735.1 of Gaiellaceae bacterium. Taxonomy (GTDB): domain Bacteria; phylum Actinomycetota; class Thermoleophilia; order Gaiellales; family Gaiellaceae; genus Palsa-739. Next base: position 19,608 of record DATAOK010000015.1, on the reverse strand, counting down.
TTGCCGGCGAGGGCGAGCACCGCGGTGAGCAGGTTCGACGTCGACGCGAGTAGCGTGAACGACGCCGCCGAGAGAGCCAGGCCGAACTCGAGCGCGCGCGGCGCAGTGATGCGCCCGGACGCGACAGGACGTGCGGCTGTCCGAGGGCCCATCAGCCTATCGATGTCGCGATCGAGGACGTGGTTCAGCGCAGCAGCTCCGCCGCACGCGAGGGCCAGCCCGACGCACGTCGTCGCCAGCAGGGACACGGACGGATGCCCGTGTGCGCCGACCGCCGCTCCGCACAGCCCGGTCAGAAGCAGGAGCGTCATGACGCGCGGCTTTGTGAGCGTCGCGTAGTCGCGCCAGACGCCGGCGGGAACACGGCGGCCGCGCCACGTGAGCACAGCGAGCACCGCAGCGGCCGCGAACGCGGGCACCGCGAGCGCGACGTGCGCAGCGCCGGGTGTCGCGGCGGCGGCTGCGAGGAGGAGCACCGTTGCTGCGGTCGGTGCGAGCAGCCGGCGGTGCGCGACGAGTGCCGCGACGAGCAGGGCCGCGAGCGGCGGCCCTGCGAGCGCCGCAAGCGCGCGGTGGGCGGAGCCCGCTCCCTCGGCTCCGGTCACGACGGCCAGCGCCGCGGCGGCAGCCGCGACGAGCGCGCACGCGCGCAGCCACGGGCCGGCAGCAGCGGCCGTCCTCATTTCGAGAGCGCCCTCACGTCGCCCTCGACGAATGCCGGCGCGAAGGGGAACGTGTAACCCGTGCGAACGTCGCCGCGCCGGTCGATGAGGAGGAGCACCGAATGGCCGCGCACGACCCGCCGCACAACGAGCGGGCGAAGCAGCGTGGGCAGCTGATTCAGCGTGAACCGCAGCTCCGCAAGGCACTCCGTGCAGCCCCGCGCGACCAGTGCGATCACGGCAACGCGCCCCCGCGGCACGCCTGCGGGCGCAGGCCGGGCTCCCGGCGGCCAGCTCACCTGGCCGTGCAGCTCGGGCAGGACGAGCGCTGCGGGGCGTCCCACGACGGCGTGGGCGAAGGCAGCGCCGACCGCACCGAGCACGGCGGCGCACAGGATCGCTGCGAGCGCCCGCCTCAACCGTCTCCGTCCGGTCGGCGCCGGCGCAGGATCGTCCCCCACCAGATGAGGACGGCGGCCAGAACGGCGAGCGGGAGCACGAGGCTGAGCACCGAGCCGGCGAGGAACGATGCGATCACGTCCATGAGAGCTCCTCAGGTCGAGGCTCGACACGCGACGGCTCGAGCCAGCGGTAGAAAGCGATGAATGCGGCGACGAAGTACGTGAGCGAGCCGGGTACCCACATCACACCCGCGGCGAGCTGCTGGTCGGTGAGCGAGCGGTACGCCGAGTAAACCGGCGCGTTCTCGAATGCGAGGACGATCGCGAGGATCCAGCCCGGGGCCATCGCGGCCGCGAACCAGATTGCGCGGCGCAGGTGATCGATGCGAGCACGGACAGGCGGCGCCTCGAGCAGCGCACCCCAGAAAACGAGCGCGGGTGCGACGAAGCAAACGTGCTCGAAGAGGTGCACCGACTCACTGCCCACGGCCGCGTCATAGAGCGGCGGCACGTGCCAGACGGCAACCGCTCCAGACTGCACGACCAGCGCGACCGGCGGCCGAGTCAGCACACCGCCGGCACGGCGAAACCCCGCCGACCCGGCGAGCGCACGCGCCACGGCACGCCGTGCCCGAAGCGGGAACGCCAGCCACATTCGCGGCCACGGGCGGCCGAGGACGACGAGCGGCGGCACGACCGTCATCAAGACGACGTGCTGCGACATGTGCGCTGCGAGCCACCTGTCGGCCCAGCCGTCGAACGGCGGCTCGAGCACGACGAGCGTGGTCGCGACACCCGCGTAGAACGACGCCTCACGCCACGCACGAGTCCGCCCGCGCCGTCCGAGCGCGTAGAGCGCCGCCGCGCCGCCGCATGCGACGAGAGGCAGGATTGCCACTAGACCAGGTACAGGACGATCCAGGTCACGACGGCGATGCCGGCGAGGAACATCCAGTAGAAACTGAGCGCGACGAGCTCCGCACGGTTGAGGTCGACGGGGTTCCGGATGTCGTGCGCGGTGCGATGCGGATCTCCCGACGCGTGGCCGGGCGAGACGCTCGCCGCGCCGAACGGCTCACGCCGGTAACGGAACGACGTCGCGAGGGTCGTCTCGAGCCAGAAGAGCGTGCCGAGCACGAACAACCAGAGGAACGCCGTCCAGCCGAAGTAGACGCTCGCGTAGCCGCCGTCGGCCGGCCCGAATCCCTGCTGCGTCCACGCGACGACCTGGAGCACGAGCGCGAGGAGCCCCAGCGCGAGAGCCGCGAGCCCCAGCGCGCGGAAGCGCTCCCGGCGGCCGGCGGCCTGGTCGACCTGCGCAACGCGCACGAGCACGCCGCTCGCCACAATGCACGCCGTCACGATCGTGCCCCAAGCCACCGACGCGTCGACGTGCTTCGGCTTCCACATGCCCGCGTTGTTCACGGAACGCAGATAGAAGTACGCGAAGAGGAATGCGAGGAAGAAGAATACGGTGGCACTCGCGAGCAGCTGACCCGCGGAGACGAGATTGCGCGCAAGCACGTCCGGCTCCTCGCCCTCGACGATCGCATAGTCGGTGCCGTGCTGCGCGAGCTCGCTCATCACTCCATCCCGGCGGGGGCGCCGGCCGGCACCGGCGTCGGGCCGCCCTCGCCGTAGCCGTATGGATCACCCGAGAAGACGGGGATCCGGTCGAAGTTGTGCACGGGCACCGGCGAGGGCAGCTGCCACTCGATCGATTTCGATCCCCAGGGATCAGCGGGTGCGCACACGCGGTCGAAGACGAGCGACTTCACGAAGTTGTAGAGGAAGAGCAGCATCGATGCACCGAGCAGGAACGCCGAGATCGAGACCCACACGTTCAGGAAGTGGAGGCCTTGCGCATACGTGACGGCGCGGCGCGGCTGGCCGAGGAAGCCGGCGACGAAGAGCGGGAAGAAGGTCGAGTTGAAGAAGACGAACATCGTCCAGAAATGGATCTTCCCGAGGCGCTCGTCGAGCTGGAGGCCCGTCATCTTCGGCACCCAGTAGTAGATGCCCGCAAAGAACGTGAAGACGAGACCGCCCATGATCGTGTAGTGGAAGTGCGCCATCGAGAAGAAGCTGCCGTGCGTCGTCGTGTCGCTCGGCGTGTCTGAGAGGAAGACGCCCGTCAGGCCGCCGATGAGGAAGTTGAAAAACCACGCAAGGCAGAAGAGCATCGGCACCGAGTACCGGATTCGGCCGCGCCAGAGCGTCATCATCCCGCAGATGAACGTCAGTCCGGTCGGGATCGAGATCAGCTCCGTCGAGAGCATGTAGAACGGGCGCAGATCGCCGTTGATGCCGCTGACGAACAGGTGGTGCTGCCAGACGAAGAACGAGAGCAGCGTGACGCCGAGCAACCCGCCGACGGCGAGGCGGTAACCCCACAGCGGCTTCCGCGCGAACACCGGGAGGATCTCGAGGACGATCGCGAAGCCGGGCAGCGCGAGGATGTAGACCTCCGGGTGGCCGAAGAACCAGAAGAGGTTCTGGTACAGGTACGCGCTTCCGCCTTGCGCCGGCACGAAGAAGTTCGTCTGTGCCGTCCGGTCGAGGACGGCCATCGAGAGCGTCGCAATCAGTACCGGCGCCGCCAGGACCATCAACACGGCGGTCGACAGCACGCCCCACACGAAGATCGGCAGGCGCGTCCACGTCAGGCCCGGCGCGCGCATGGTCACGACGGTCGCGATCATGTTCAGGCCGAGCAGCGTCATCGAGATCCCGACGAGCGCGAAGAAGAGGTAGTAGCACTCCATGCCCGGGTTGGCCTGCGTGCCGAGCGGCTGGTAGCCGGTCCACCCCGTCGGGAAGCCGCCGAAGAAGATCGTCGTCTCGAGGATCGCGCCCGCCGCCATCAGGAGCCAGAATGTGAGCGCCTCGATGCGCGGAAACGCCATCCGTCTGGCGCCGATGAGGATGGGGACGAGGTAGTTGCCGAACGGGCCCAGGATCCCGCTCGTCATCATCCCCATCATCATCGTGCCGTGGATGCCGACGAGCGTGAGATACGTTCCGGCGGGCCAGACCTGATGATTTGGGCGCAGAAGCTCGGTGCGGATCAGCATCGCGTTGAGGCCGCCGATGAAGAAGAAGAGGCCGATGCCGACGAGGTACTGGACGCCGACGACCTTGTGGTCCGTGCAGAGCCCGAAGTAGCGGCCGATCCCGCCCGTTTCTTTCTCGCGCAGCGACGGCGGGTACCCGCGCAGGCGTGAGATCGGATAGTTCAGGAAGCCGAGCCCGATGAGGAAGCCGAGCACACCGCACAGGTAGCCCATGACGATCGACAGCTCGTTGAAGTCGACGTCGCCGAAGTAATCGAGGCTCGGGCCGACGATGCCGTGCGCAGCGAACCAACCGACGTACCAGCCGCCGACACCGAGCAAGCACGCCGTCAGGAGGTTGAAGCCGATCAGGCGGCGGGCGAGGCTCATCCGGCCCTCCTTTGCGGATCGGGGTAGTAGACGTCCGCGTACTTCGGCAGGTACTTCGCGACCGGCTCGAACTCTTTGCGCTGCGCCTTGATCCACGCCGTGAACTGCGACATCGGGACGACGCGGCCGTTGTTGAACATGTAGCCGTGCCAGAGCCCGCACAGCTCGGCGCAGCGGACGTGGAACGTCCTCGGCCCCTTCGTCTTCACGTACGCGACGTTGTCGACGCCGGGGTTAGCGTCGGCCTTCACGCCGAGCTCGTACGCCCAGAACGAGTGAATGGCGTCGAGCGAGGTGACGTGCAGCTCGACGTAGCTGTCGGCGGGGAGCACGAGCTGCGGTGTCTCCACGCCTCCGTAGGTCGGGTAGCGGTACGTGAACTGCCACTGCTGTGCGATCACCTGCACCGGTATCTTCTGCCCCTTCGGGATCGCGATCGGGTCGGGCCCCTGCCCGCCGCCGGAGCCGTTCTGCAGCAGCTCGAAGGTCCCGAAGCCGGCGAGGAAGAGCACGACCAGCGACGTCAGCGAGATCCACCAGATCTGCACGCGGCTGTCGCTCCGCAGCGGTGGGCCGTCGACGAGCGCTCCACCGCGGTGCCTGAATTGCGTGAGCGAGTAGACGAAGAAGACGAGCAGGAGACAGACGACCGGCGTGATGAGGGACGTGATCCAGGTGTTGGCAAGAACCTGCTCCGTCGCCTGGGAGCTGCCGTTGCCGGGTGGAAGGTGGGGACCGAGGACGAACGCGACGAGCGGCGTCGCGACGACGCTGAGCGCGATCCAGGCGACGATCACACGCCTGCCGTGGCTCGAGTTGTCCGAGGCAGGCGCCGCCATCAGACGACGTTCAGGAACCCGTCCATGTAGCCGATCGTCTGCATCGGACCGCCGAAGCCGTCGATCCAGCCGGCCGCACAGGGAACGAAGCACTGCCAGCGATAGTGACCGCGCTTCCCGGTGTGGAATGTGAACTGAATCGTCCGGTGGGCTGTCGACATCGCGCACGGCGCGTAATCGCACTGGTTCTTCGCGTCGTCGGCGACCGGCGCAACCGGGACGACGAGGCCGTACGCCGGCACGGCGAACGTGTGCGAGGCGTCATCCGGCGGTATGACCTTCAACGTCTTGCCGTCGACCGTCATCACGTTGCCGTCGACACCCTGCGGTCGCGCGTACAGCGGATTGCGCAGGCCGCTGGCGCCGTCGAAGTTGTAGATCGTCACGTGCACCGTCGCGTCCGCCGGGAGACGCCACACCGTTCGGCGCAGCCACTTGCCCTGCGTGTCGCGGACGAGGTACGAGACGTAGTCGGGATGCCCGGGGCTCAGCTGCGGGCCGACGGCGGCGACGGTCTCGATCCGGAGATCGACGACCTTGTGACCGCCCTGCGTCGTGACCGGCACCGTGTAGGACGCGGAGCCCGCCTCGGTCGTCAGCTTCGCGACGTAGAGACCGATGAGAACGCCTGCTGCGGCCAGCCCCGCAGCGACGCCGATCACCTTGAGCCCGGTGCCGCGCATCTCGGCACAGGTGTTTACCCGATCGCGGACTGCGCGTCGTCGAAAATGACAATGTTGTCACCCGGACGTCATGTGCAGGTCATCTCCGGTTAGAGTCGCGGCGGCGGAAGATGCGGATCCTGCTGATCGAGGACGAAACGCGCATCCAGGCGTTCGTGCGCCGCGGGCTCGAGGCGGAAGGCTACGGCGTTGTCACTGCCGGAGACGGCCGCGACGGCCTCTCGCTCGGCCGCACGGGCGAATGGGACCTCGTCGTGCTCGACCTGCTCCTTCCCGGATACAACGGCCTGCGCGTGCTGCAAGAGCTCCATCGCGAGCGGCCGCAGCTTCCGGTGCTGATCCTGTCGGCGCGTGACGACCTGCGCACGAAGCTGAAAGGCTTCGAGCTCGGTGCAACCGACTACGTATCGAAGCCGTTCGCGCTCGACGAGCTGCTCGCACGCGTCCGAGTGCAGCTCCGCCGCACCGTGCCGCCCGGCGACGACGACCACGTGCTCCGTGCGGGACGCGTCGTTCTCGACCTCGCGCGCCGGCAGGCGCGCGTCGACGACGTCGTCACCGACCTCTCTGACCGCGAGTTCCGCCTGCTCCACCACCTTGTGCTCCACGCGGGCGAGGTGATCAGCCGCGAGCGGCTGCTCGCCGACGTCTGGGGCTACGCCTTCGACCCAGGCTCGAACGTCGTCGACGTCTGCGTCCGCCGCCTCAGGCGGAAGCTCGGGCCTGACGCCCACATCGAGACGATCCGTCATGCGGGCTACCGGCTGGCTGCGGCGTAACGCCGTCGAGGTCCTCTGGGGCCTGTTCGCTGTCGCGAACTGGGGCGCCATGATCCTGTGGCCGCCGTGGGAGACGATCCCGTTTCATTTCGTGTGGATCAGCCTGACGATTGTCTACGGCTTCCGCGTGTGGTCGCGCCGCGTGACCACGCTGATCCTCGGCGCAGTGATCCTCGCGACCGGGGCGAGCATTCTCAGCGACGCGTTCGAAGGCCTGCAGCTCTGGGGCGAGCTCTTCGAGGTGCCGCTCATGTCGGCGATGTTCCTCGCGATGGTCTGGCACGCTCGCAGACGGCAGATCGCGATGCGGCAGCTCGAGGCGGTCGCCGACATTCGTGCGTCGCTGCTCGAGCGCCACGACCGGTTCCTCCATGACGCATCGCACGAGCTGCGAACGCCGGTCACGATCGCACGCGGCCACCTCGAGCTGCTGAGCCGTGACATCCCCGACTCGCCTGAGCTGGCGGTCGCGCTCGACGAGCTCCAGCGAATGGAACGGATCGTCGACCGGCTGCTCATGCTTGCCAAGACCGAACAGCCGGACTTCGTCGTGCCACGCGACGTCGAGATCGACCGGTTCCTCGAGGACGTGTTCATGCGCTGGTCGGAGGTCGCACCTCGTGCCTGGCGGCTCGACGTTGACCTGGTCGGCGTTGCGCGTGTCGATCCAGAGGCGTTGCGCAACGCGCTCGATGCGCTGCTCGAGAACGCGGTCAAGTACACAGAGCCGCACTCGGCAATCACGCTCCGCGCCCATGCAATCGGCGGCGACGTCGTCATCGAGGTCGCGGACGAAGGCACGGGCATCCCCGCGAAGGCGACCGAGACGATCTTCGACCGCTTCGCGCGCGCCGACGACGCGCGGACGCGCGCGCACGGAGGCGCCGGGCTCGGGCTCGCGATCGTCGCTGCAATCGCGAGAGCGCATGGGGGCCACTGCAGGCTCGAGCGGCGCGACGGGCAGACCGTGTTCTCACTGCGCCTGCCCGTCGACGTCGCGCTCGGAAAGGCGCCCGAGCTTGTTCCGGCAGAGCTCGCGACCTCGCCTTAGGCGGCGCGGAGGGATTCGTCCTGCTCTGCCGCGACGCGCCGACCGCGATGGACGATGTGCCGCTCGATGCGGAACGGGATCCTGATGACGTAGGCGAGCGCCGCAACGATGCCGGCCATCAGGAGCAGATTCACGATGATTGCGACGGTGAGTGTCATGACGCTCATCGTGAGGCGCGCGCCTCCCGAACCGCTGTGACCACCCTGGGAGAGTGCTGAGGATGCGCTGGGCCGTCTGGCTCCTTGCCGTTCTCGTGGGTGCCGGCGCGGGAATCGGCGCCTTCGCGCTGCACTCACCGGGCAGCTCCGCCGGCAGTACGATCGCCTCCGGGCCGGCGACGTCGTGGAAGGCGGGCGTCAAGCGCGCACCCGCCTTCGTCCTCAGGGACGAGAACGGCGACCCCGTATCGACCGCCGTGCTGCGCGGCCGGCCGCTGATCGTCACGTTCATCGACCCGCTGTGCCGCAACTACTGTCCAATCGAAGCGACACGCCTCGAAGATGTCGCGCGCACGCTGCCGGAAGGGTCGCGACCTGCGATCGTGGCCGTAAGCGTCAACGTCCGGGGTGATGCGCGGCACTTCCTCGTCCAGGACAGACACAAGTGGGGCGTCGGTGCCGAGTGGCACTGGGCGGTCGGCACGCCGGCACAGCTCCGCTCCGTGTGGAAGGAATTCGACATCGGCGTCCTCGCGACGACCAAGAAGATCGCCGGAATCGCTGTGCACGAGGTCGTGCACACGGAAGCGGCGTATGTCGTCGACGCGAAGGGCTTCGAGCGTGCGCTGTACCTGTGGCCGTTCCGCGCTGCCGACGTGAGGACGACGCTGCTCGGCCTCGCCTGAGATGCTCGCTCCCATTGCACGGGTGGTGATCGTTCTTGCCGTGGTTGCGCTCGCGGCACCGGTCGCCGCAGACGCTCACGTCCGCACCGGGCTCGTCGCCGTCGACAACCGGGCGAGCGTGTCGCCGCTGCCGACGCCGTTCCGGAGTGCACTCGCCGTTCGCGTCTATCCGAGTGACCAGGCGCTCGGTGTGACACTGCGCCCCGGCCACACGGCGATCGTGCTCGGCTACACAGGAGAGCCCTTCCTGCGTCTTGGCGATTCCGGTGTCGAAGTCGACGGGACGTCGCCGACCGCCGACGCCGCCGGGCTGGCCAGGTCGGGCGCCGCCGGCTGGCAGCGCCGGTCGCGCGGTCGCACGGTGATCTGGCACGACGCTCGCGTACGCGGGCTTCCGGCAACCATCGAGCGGCGGCGCTGGTCGATTCCGCTCGTCGTCGACGGCCGCCGCGTCCGACTCGAGGGGGAGGTGTGGCGCGTCGGCCGGCCGTCGCCCTGGCCGTGGCTGAGCCTGATGGTGCCGTTCGCGGCGATTGCGGTGTTCATCATCGCGCGGCGGCGATCTTCGGTGCGACAGGCAGCCGCCGCGTTTGGAGCCGTTGCAGCGGCTGGCACCGTTGCGGTGGCCGCAGCGTTCGGACTGGCCGCGAGCGCCTCGGTCGGCACTTGGATCGAGGGCGTGAACGAACTCGCACTGGCGCTGGCAGGTGTGGCGGTGATCATGTACGGCTCGGCAGTCGCCCGTCCGATCGCCGGTGGTGCGCTCGGCCTGCTCGCGCTTTCCGTCGGGCTGAGCAAGGTGCCCGTGTTCCTGCACGGCGTCGTGCTCTCGGCGTTCCCCTCGACATTCGCCCGCCTCTTGGTCGGATGCACCATCTCAGAGGGCGCAGCAGCGTCGGCCGTAGGCCTGATCGTCTTCTTCGACCTGCTCGAGCCGGCCGAGGAACTGCTTCCAACGCACGGCGGCTGACGCCGGCGGCGCAGGAGTTCCAGTCGGGACTACGGTGTCGTCATGGCACGCCTCGTCGGTATCAATCACGTCGCGCTCGAGGTCGGCGACATCGACGAAGCGCTCGCGTGGTACGGGCGCTTCTTCGAGCTCGAGCTGCGCGGCCGCGGCGGCGGGATGGCGTTCATCGACATGGGCGACCAGTTCATCGCGCTCGCGCGCGACCCGGAGCCGCACCGCGACCGCGAGCGGCATTTCGGTCTCGTCGTCGACGACAAGGCAGCGGTACGCCGCGCGCTCGAAGACGCCGGCGTCGAGCTGACGCGTGCGCCGAACTGCTCGTTCCGCGACCCGTGGGGGAACCACGTCCAGGTCGTCGACTACGCGGAGATCCAGTTCACGAAGACCTCGCGGATCCTCGAGGGCATGCGGTTGTCGCTCGAGAAGAACGATCGCGCACTGGCCGAGTTGCGCGACAAAGGTCTCGCTTAGACCGGCTGCAACGTGAAGGCGACGCGGGCGCCGCCTTCAGGCCGATTCTCGGCCCAGATGCGTCCGCCCTGCGCCTCGACGAGGCCCTGCGCGATCGCGAGGCCCAGGCCGGACCCGTTCGAGCCCCGTGACGGGTCCGCACGCCAGAAGTGGTCGAACATGCGCTCGGCGGTTTCGGCGCTCAGCCCGGCGCCGCTGTCTTCGACGGCGACCGTGACCGCCTGCGGTCTCGCATCGACGACGACTGCGATTGAGCCGTCGCTCGGCGTGTGCCGAAGAGCGTTGCTGAGCAGGTTGTGCAGGATCCGCTCGACTTTCTCCGGTGCGCAGCGCACCGGAGGCGGCTCCGCGTCCCAGCGGGTCACGAGCCGGACACCCTTCGAGCGCGCGTCGACCTCGAGACCGCGCACGCAACCCTCGACGAGACCTTCCAGCTCCGTCTCGCGCAGCTCCAGCGTCAGGACACCGGCTTCAATTCGCGTGAGCTCGAAGAGGTCGTTGACGAGCGTCGACAGGATGCGCAGCTGGTCATGGATCGCCGGCAGGTATTCCTCCGGCTCTGCAAGGCCGTCTTCCACGGCTTCGAGCATCGCCTGAGCCGAGGCGAGCGGTGTGCGCAGGTCATGACTCGCCCAGGCGACGAGCTGACGACGAGCATCGAAGAGGCGTTCGATCGACTCGGCCATGCCGTTGAACGCGCGACCGAGGTCGGAGAGCTCGCGCGGGCCCTGCTCGATTGCGCGCGCGCCGAGATCACCGCGCGCCAGCTCCCCCGACGCGTGCCGCAGGCGGTCGATCGGCTTGACCACCCAGCGCGCGAACAGCAGCGCCCCGACGACTGCGGACAGTGCGGCCGCCGATGAGACCGCCAGGATCTTCGCGTCATCGGGCATGTGGAACATCACCCACCCGGAGGCGAGAACGGACGCGAGCGGGAGGGCGACCGCGAGCAACGCGAGCGCGACGAGCTGCATGCGCACCGTCGGAAGCAATCGCAGCGCGTACGCAGCGAGGATGCCCGCGACGAGCGTCGCGCCGGCGAGGATGAGAGCGATCTCGGTCACGGCGTCAGCCGGTACCCGACGCCCCAGACCGTTTCCAGATGCTTCGGATGCGCCGGGTCGTCTTCGATCTTCGCCCGCAGGCGCCGGACGTGCACGGTCAGCGTTCCGGTGTCGAGCTCGCTCTTGTACCCCCACACCCGCTCCATCAGCTCCTCGCGGGAGAACACTCGACGCCGGTGCGTCGCCAGGAACCAGAGGAGGTCGAACTCCTTGAGCGTGAGCCTGAGACGCGCGCCGCCCTTGCTCGCCTCGCGCGTCGTCGCATCGATCTCGACGTCGCCGAACGCGACTGCGTTCGCCTCGCCGGTCTCCGCGCCGTGAGCACGGCGAAGGAGGTTCCGGACCCGAACCGCGAGCTCGCGCGGCGAGAACGGCTTCGTCAGGTAGTCGTCCGCACCGAGCTCGAGGCCGACGATCCGGTCGGCCTCCTCTCCGCGCGCCGTGAGCAGGATGATCGGCAGATCCGAGCTCGCCCGGATCCGGCGGCAAAGCTCGAACCCGTCGATGCCCGGCAGCATCACGTCGAGCACGACGAGCGACGGAGGATCGTGCTCGATGAGCCGTGCCGCCTCGTCACCGGACGCCGCTTCGAGCGTGCGGTAGCCGTCGCGCTCGAGGTAGCGGACGACCACCTCGCGCACGATCGGCTCGTCGTCGACAACGAGCACTGTGGACACTCGTCGATTGTCGGGCAGAAAACCTTTCACGTTCCTTAAATCACTGCGTCATCGCGAACGCGCATTCGTTTCACCGACTGTTCAGATTCGCGTAAGCGCCTCGCAACCTCCTCCCGCAACGGTGGCCGAAGAACGCCATCCAGCGGAAAGGAGAGCGCGCATGCGCTTGCGCTTAGGAATTGGACTGGCACCGATCGCGGTAGCCGCAGCGATCGCAGCCGGAAACGCGTCGGCCGCCTCGAGCGTGGTCGGCCACGTCTACGTCAACGACAACACCGCGGGAGCGAACACGATCGCCGCTTTTGACCGGCACGCCGACGGAACGCTGTCACCCGTGGACGGATCCCCGTTCCCGGCGGGCGGCGCCGGAACGGGCGCCGGTATCGGCTCCCAGGGTGCGCTGCAGATCACGAGCGACGGCAAGTACCTGCTTGCCGTCGACGCCGGCAGCAACCAGATCTCGGTGCTCCGGATCGGTTCCGACGGCGGGCTCAAGCCCGTCGGCGGAGGACCCGTTTCGTCAGGCGGGAACGAGCCGGTCAGCATCGCGGTGCACGACGACCTCGTCTACGTCGCGAACGCCGGCGACGGCGGGAGCAACTACACCGGCTTCGACCTCAATCCCGGCGGCCACCTGCGGCCGCTCGCGGGGTCGACGGTTGCGCTGCCTGACGGCTCGACGCCCGGCGACATCCTGTTCAACGGCGAAGGCACGCGGGTCGTCGGCGTCCGCGTCGGCGCGTCGCTCATCGACAGCTTCACCGTCGCCGGCGACGGCACGCTGACAGCCGCTCCTGGCTCTCCGTTCGCCGCACAGGGCCCGGGGCCGTTCGGGAGCGAGTTCCGGCCGACGGATCCGACCGAGCTCTACGTCTCGAACGCCCACGGCGGCGCCGGCAACGGCACCGTCTCGGCGTTCAGCGACGGGAGCGACGGGACGCTGACGTCGATCGGCGCCTCGCCGTTCGCCGACCTCCAGACGGCACCGTGCTGGGTCGAGATCAGCCATGACGGGCAGTTCCTCTTCACCGTCAACACCGCGAGCAACAGCATCTCGCGGTATGGGATCGGCTCAGGCGGAGCGCTCAGCCTGATCGGGAGCACGACGATCTCGACCGCGCACGCGGGCGCAGAGGATGCGCGCCTCGCACCGGACGGCGGGACGCTCTGGGTCGTCGACACCGGCGCGGCCAAGCTCAGCGCATTCGGCGTCGACGGCGGCAACCTGACCGAGCTGCCCTCGTCGCCGACGGCACTGCCTGCAGGCTCCGCGCCCTTCGGCATCGTCGTCACCTGATGTGACAGCTGGAGCGGGCGCGTTCGCGCCCGCTCCAGCATCACCCTGCGACGCTATGCCGCGGTTGCGCAGACGACGTAGACGGTGAACGTCCCCGAAGACGACGCCTCGTTGTACTCGAACGCGCTTCCGTTCCAGCCCGAGCCGTCCGTGCTCGGGAAGGAGTCGACGATGTTGAGATCGGACTCGCTGCTGAGCTTCACGCCGCCGCCGAGCGCGACCTTGCCTGCCGGACAGGCGGCGCTGCCGCTGTCGAAGAAGCCAGGGTCGAGCGAGACGGGCGGACCGGCCACGACGACGTAGCCCGAGACGCCGCCCGGGTCGCCCTTCGGTCCCTGCGGACCAGTCGGGCCTTGCGGACCGGTTGCGCCCGTGTCACCCGCGTCGCCCTTCGGCCCCTGAACCGCGCCGGCATCCGTCCACGCAGCTCCCGTCCAGACGAACAAGTGACCGCCGACGAGGTACGCGTCGCCGATGCTGTTGTTCGTCGTCGGCAGGTCGCCCTGCGTCGCGACGGTCCCGGTGATCTTGAGACCGGTGCCGACGTCACCCTTCGGTCCCTGCGGACCCTGCGAGCCGGTCGCTCCGGTCTCGCCCTTCGGGCCCTGCGGGCCTGCGGGGCCGGCGTCGCCCTTCGGGCCGGCCGGGCCCGCGAGACCGGTCGGACCGATCGGACCGGCGGGTCCTGTCGCGGATGCAATCAGCGCGGCCGCCGTCTCTCCGTTCAGATGCCTGGCGTTCTTCGCGACCGTTGCCGAGTCCGCCGTGTAGGCGTGCTTCGCGAGCGGCACGATGCCCGCCGCGACGGCACTGCCGCCGAGCGCGACGAACAACGCAGCCGAAGCGACGGCGAGCGCCGGGGTCGGCCGTGAGATACGTGTACGCATCGTTTCTCCCTTCCTTGTTGCCGTAAGCGCTACGTCGCGGACGGTGACAAGCACCGCTCACGGATCGCTCACGCGCCGCGAGTGAAACGCGTCGCTCCTCCGGACGACGACGGGCGTTAGCGCGCGAGTAGCGCGCCGTGAGTGCCGCGTTTGCGGTCGCTCCGAACGTGCGCGGCGTCATCGACCACTCCTTGGAAGGAGGCAGAGATGCGCCGCATCAAGCAGGGCAGCTTCGCGCTTCGCGTTTCGCTGCTCACGGCGTTCATCGTCGTCATCGCCGCCGTGTTGCCGCTCGTGGCACTCGCCGGCACGGGCGACCCACTCGGATCGTGAGGTATGGAGCTGTCGCCGCGGTCTACTCCGCTCGCAGCAGAGCGGCCGCGGCGACGTTCCCCTTCTGCATGTACAGATCGAACGCGGCCTCGAGCTGCTCGGGACCGTCGAGCTCGGCCGCGACGCGGTGGACGGCGGCCTGAGCGTTGAGAGAGTCAGTGCTCTCGGAGAGGGAGCGCGCCTCCGCGACCAGCCTCCGTGCGGAGGAGGGGTTCCCTTCCCGCAGGAGGATGCGTGCTCGCGACAACCGTCGCCAGAGCTGTGCGCTCACGTCCTGCTCCGACGCGAAGCGCTCGGACAGCGCGCACCACTCGTCGGCTTCCGCGTCCCGTCCGAGTGTCACGAGCAGGCCGGCAAGCTCCGCGGCCTGCGTCGCCAGATGGAACCACCGGTGCTCGGCGTGCAGGGCGCGACAGCTCTCGAGCAAGATTTCGGCCGCACCCTCGGTGTCGGCTGTCAGTCGCGCCTTCTCGGCCTCGATCGGTGCGCACGTCAGCAGCACCTGCGGCTTCCGGCCGAGCTCGAGGTAACCGGCACGCGCGCGCTCGAGCAGCTCGCTCGCCTCGGCGAACGAGCCGAGCATCGCCTGCAGGCCGCCTAAATGCGCAAGGACGTTGGCCTCGCTCGCACGGTCGGCGACGTCACGCTCGAGGAGCGCTCGGCAGCGTGCAACGCCGGCGGCGGCGGGCGTCGGTCCTCCGTACGCGGCGGCCGCGATGTGGCCGACACACGTTGCGGGCGGCCAGCCCGCCGCGCGGTAGTACTCGAGTGCTCTCGTCGCGTCCGCCTCCCACTCCGCGTGACGCCCGAGGAGCCCGCCTTGCACCCAACCCATGAGCATCCACGTCCTGCCGAGGGCACGGTCGTCGCCGACGCTCTCGAACACCGGAACCGCGTGCCCGCCGATCTCGAGTAAGTCTGCGGCGGCCTCCCGCGGGTCGCGGAGGAGGCGCAGAGCCGCGTGCTCCACCCGCGCCCTCAGCTCAATCCTGCGATCGCCGACACGGGCAGCGGCGGCGGCACCTTGGGAGAGAACCTCGTCGGCCCGCGCTGTCTCGCCGGTGCTGTTGAGCGCGATCCCAAGCTCGCAGAGCAGCTCGCGCCTCCGCTCGTCCTCCTCGGGCAGGAGCGCGGTCGCCCGCTCGAGCAGCCGCGAGGCGCCCGCGGCCTCGCCTCGTTTCCATGCCCTGATCCCGGCCGCGCCGAGGCGTCTGCCCGCGTCCTCCGCAAGCTGCCGCGCGTGCCGGTCAGGCGGGGCGAGCTCGGTGCGAAGGAGATAGGAGCGCTCGAGGTGGTACCCGACGTCCTCGTCGTCTGCGTGCCTCCGAGCGAGCACGTCTGCGTGTCGTTCGTGCAGCTCGGCCCGCAGCTCCTTCGACGTGCTTCGGTAAACGGCGTCGTGGACGAGGCCGTGGCGGAAGCGCAGGCCGGCGTGGCGAACGCGCAGGAACCCGCGAGCCGTGAGCGATTCGAGGTGGGCACGCACGGTGGGCATCGCGGCCTCGTCCAGGAGCTCGGCGACCTCCTCCGCCGCGAAGTCGCGCCCGACGACGGCCGCACGCTCGAGCACGCCGCGCTCGCCCGGCCCGAGCCGGTCGAGGCGCGCGGCCAGCAGCGCACGCAGGGTCGGCGGCGGCTCGAGGAGGCCGGTCTCGCGAACGTGGGCGACGAGTTGTTCGAGGAAGAGCGGGTTGCCCTCGGCCACGGCGAGGAGGGCGTCCCGCGTCTCCGACTCGAGCGCCGCGTCGGGGAAGAGATGACCGGCAAGCTCGCCGGCATCGTCGTCGGACAGCGGCTCGAGCACGAGCGCGCGCGAGCTGGCCGAGAATCGAGGCCTCTCCTCGGCCAGCTCCTCGCGGGCGAGGCAGAGGAGAAGGATGGGTTCCGCGCGCGCGGACGACGCCAGGTGCTCGAGGAGTTCGAGCAGCGCCGAGTCGGCCCACTGAAGATCATCGAGAGCGAGGATGAGCGGCCGCTGCGCGGCGAGCGTCTCGCAGTAGCGCCGAAACGCCCACGGAACTTCGTCGGCGGGGACGCTCGTCTCGGTCCCGAACACGACCTGAAGCCGAGCCGAGATCGCTGCCGCCTCCGGCTCGCCGCGGAGCGCCGAGGCCACCTCGTCGGGGCTCCCGAGCGCGTCCCGGAGCGGCCTGAACGGCGCGTTCTCGCCGTAGGCCTGACAGCGTCCGACGAGGACCGTCGCATCGTCCGAGACCGCATCGACCAGCTCGCGGGCCAGTCGCGACTTGCCGATCCCGGCCGTTCCCGAGACCGTCACGACCGTCAGTGTGCGCTCGTTCACGGCGGCTGCGAATGCCTCTCGGAGCATCTCGAGCTCCGACCCGCGGTCCACGAGCGGCGCGTCGAGCCTCCGCGGGATCGAAGGCGCATCCGACACGAGCCCGTCGAGCCGGAATGCACGCACCGGCCGGCGCAGTCCGCGGAGCTCGAGCTCGCCGAGGTCAGCGAATCGGGCGGCGCCGACGGTGAGACGGTGGGTCAACTCGTCGACCGCGATCTGCCCTGACTCGACCTCTTGCTGCAGCCGGGCGGCGACGCTGAGGGCAGGCCCGGTCGCGAGCGGATCGCCCCGTCCGCCGCCCGTGATGACCTCTCCGGTCGCGAGACCGATCCTGACCTCGAGGTCGAGGCCGGCGACCGCATCCCGTGTCTCGAGCGCAGCGCGCGCTGCCCGCAGTGCATCGTCCTCGTGCGCGATCGGCGTGCCGAAGACGGCCATCACCGCGTCGCCGGCGAACTTCTCGACGGTGCCGCCGTGCCGGACGACGGCGCCGGAGGCGGCATCGAAGTAGCGCCGCAGCACGGTCCGATACGCCTCGGGATCGAGCGAGAGTGCAAGCCCCGTCGAATCGGCGAGGTCTGCGAAGAAGATCGTCGCCAGCTTCCGCTGCGCCACGGCAGGCCCGGAGACAGGGAGTGCGAGCCCCCGGTCCTGGTTCAAGATGGCCGTCTGGAGTGCATGCAGCTCCGGGTTCGGCTCGACTCCGAGCTCCTCGAGCAGTGTCTCCCGTGCCGCGCGGAATGCCTCGAGGGCGTCGGCCTGGCGCCCCTGCCGGTAGAGCGCGAGCATCAGCTGCGCGCGGAGACGCTCGCGCAGGGGCTCCGTCGCGACGAGCGCCTCGAGCTCGGCGACGAGGTCGGAGCGCCCGAGGGCGAGGTCACAGTCGATCCGAAGGCTGAGCGCCTCGAGACGGAGCTCCTCGAGGCGCGCGATCTCGACCTGCGCGAACGGCTCGTACGTGAAGTCGGCGACGGCCGGGCCGCGCCAGAGCGCGAGGGCGGAACGGGCAAGCTCGCCCGCGCGAGTCGGCTCGCCCGCATCGAACGACGCGTGTGCTTCCGCGAGGAGCTCCTCGAACCGGACGGAGTCGATCGAGCGCCGATCGACCTCGAGCACGTAGCCGGGAGGCCGGGCGATCAGCTGTTCCGTCAGACCGAGCGCCTGTCGCAGCCTCGACGCCTGCGACTCGAGGGCACGCCGCGGCCCGGCCGGCGGCCTTTCGGGCCAGAGATCGTCCACCAGGCGGTCGACGGACACAACCCGCCCGTGGTTCAGCAGCAGGTCAACGAGCAGGGTGCGCTGCCCGGCACCCCGCAGCGGTTGCTGCTCGCCGTCGCGGACGACCTCGAGCGGCCCGAGCAACCGAAAGTCAACGGGCATCCTCGGGCCTAGCTTGGCACGGCTCGGACCGGATCGCCAGCGAGGGAACTAGCCGACCGACGCGGCAGCGCGCTTCGCGCGCGACGCCGCCGTCTGCCGCTTCTGCGCACTCAGCTCGACCTTGCGCAGCCGGATCGAGTCGGGCGTCACCTCGACGCACTCGTCGTCGCGGATCAGCTCGAGCGCCTGCTCGAGCGACAGCGGTCGCGGCGGGATCAGACGCACGAGCTCCTCCGCCGTCGAGCTGCGCATGTTCGTCAGCTTCTTCTCCTTCGCGGCGTTCACGTCGAGATCCTCGGCGCGGGAGTTCTCGCCGACGATCATGCCCTCGTAGAGCTCGTCGCCCGGCTTGATGAAGAGCGAGCCCCGCTCCTGGAGGTTGAGGATCGCGAAACCGGTGGCGGCACCCCGCCGGTCGGAGACGAGCGCGCCGGTCGGCCGCGTGCGGAGGTCGCCGTGCCACGGCTCCCACCCTTCGAAGACGTGGTGGAGGATGCCGGTGCCTCGCGTCTCGGTCAGGAACTCGGTGCGGAAGCCGATCAGGCCGCGCGCAGGCACGAGGTACTCCATGCGCGCCCAACCGGTGCCGTGGTTGACCATCTGCTGCAGCCGGCCCTTGCGGAGCGCGAGCAGCTGCGTGACGACGCCGATGTAGTCCTCGGGGATGTCGATCGCGACGCGCTCGACGGGCTCGTTCGTCTTGCCGTCGAGCTCGCGCGTCAGCACCTCCGGCTTGCCGACCGTGAGCTCGAAGCCCTCGCGGCGCATCAGCTCGACGAGCACTGCGAGCTGCAGCTCGCCGCGGCCCTGCACCTCCCACGCGTCCGGCCGCTGCGTCGGGTTGACGCGCAGCGACACGTTGCCGACGAGCTCCTGGTCGAGCCGCTGCTTCACCATGCTCGCCGTGAGCTTTTGCCCTTCCGTGCCCGCGAGCGGCGACGTGTTGATGCCGATCGTGATCGCGAGGCTCGGCTCGTCGACCGTGGTGACGGGAAGTGGGCGCGGATCGTCCGGGTCGGCGATCGTCTCGCCGATCGTCACGTCGGGGAGCCCCGCGATCGCGACGATCTCCCCCGGTCCTGCGTCGTCCGCCGGGACGCGCTCGAGCGCATCGGTGACGTACAGCTCGTTGACGCGCGCGTTCTCGATCGTGCCGTCGGCGCGGCACCACGCGATCTGCTGCCCCTTCTTGATGTGGCCGTGCCTGATGCGGCAGAGCGCGAGCCGGCCGACGTAGGGCGATGCATCGAGGTTCGTGACGAGTGCCTGCAGAGGATGGTCGGGGTCGTATGTCGGCGCAGGAACGGTCGCGAGCAGCGTGTCGACGAGCGGCTTCAAATCGTCGGCGAGCTCGGTCGGGCTCAGGCCCGCCTTCCCCGCGCGCGCGTTCGCGTAGACGATCGGGAACTCGATCTGGGACTCGTCGGCGTCGAGATCGAGGAAGAGCTCGTACACCTCGTTCACGACCTCTTCGGGGCGCGCGTCGTCGCGGTCGATCTTGTTCACCACGAGCACGACGGGCAGC
>DATAOK010000014.1:0-20262 GCA_036265735.1 Gaiellaceae bacterium | reverse complement strand
TGATCTCGTAGATCCGCGCGTAGCGCTCCCCCGCCGAGACCCGGTTCGTCGCGGTGTTCTCCGCTGCGACGACCCGGATGCAGTCGGCGGGGCAGGCCGCGGCGCAGAGCGAGCAGCCGACGCACTTCTCGAGCCCGTTCTCGTGCACGTGAAGCCGGTGACGGCCGCGGAAGCGCGGATAGATCGGGCGCTTGTACTCGGGGTACTGCTGCGTGATCGGCTTCTTGAAGATCTGCTTGAAGGTGACGCCGAAGCCCTTGAGTGTGCTGACGGGCTGCGGCATCAGAAGGCCACCACGCAGAGAGCGGTCACGACGGCGTTGATCGTCGCGACGGGCAGCAGGATCTTCCAGCCGAAGCGCATCAGCTGGTCGTAGCGCAGCCGCGGAACGGTCGTCCTGATCCAGATGAAGACGAGCAGGAGTGCGAGCAGCTTCAGCACGAACCAGAGTGGGCCGAGGTGCCACGGGCCGTGCCAGCCCGCAAAGAAGAGCGTGACCATGAGGCCCGAGAGCGTGATCAGGTTGATGTACTCGGACGTCTGGAAGAGGCCCCAGCGCATGCCCGAGTACTCGGTGTGGTACCCGGCGACGAGCTCGGTGTCGGCCTCCGGCAGGTCGAACGGCGCGCGGCTCGTCTCGGCAAGGCCGGCGAGGAAGAAGACGACCATTCCGACGAACTGCGGCGCGGCGAACGGCAGGAACTCGCCCTGCCGGTGGACGATCTCGGCGAGGTTGAGCGAGCGGCCGAGGATCACGACCCCGAGCACGCTCAAAGCGAGCGACACTTCGTAGGAGACGAGCTGCGCGCAGGTGCGCATCGTTCCGAGGATCGAGAACTTCGACTCCGACGCCCAGCCGCCGACGATGAAGCCGTAGATGCCGACGCTGCCGAGCGCGAAGATCAGCACGAGCCCGATCGACACGTTCGCGACCGCGCCGTTCACGTGCCAGTGGTAGATCTTCCAGCCCGGTCCGAACGGGATCACCGAGAACGCCGCGAGCGCGGTGAACATCGAGACGATCGGGGCGATGATGTAGACGGGCTCGATCGCGGCGGACGGCGAGAACGCCTCTTTGCGCACGAGCTTGATCAGGTCGGCGATCGGTTGCAGCAGCCCGAACGGGCCTGCGCGGTTCGGCCCGTAGCGGAGCTGCATGCGCCCCATCGCCTTGCGCTCGAGCCACGTGAGGTACGCGAACGTGACCATCACGAGGTTGATGATGATCAGCGCCTCGATGATCGCGATCCACCAGGGCTCGTGCATCAGGCGGTCACCTCGGCTTTCGACAGCTCGACCGCGCCGCGCACGTCGCCGGCGAACTCGTCCGGTACACGCGCGACGCCTGCGCGCAGCTTGCGGTTGACCTGCGCGCGGAGCGTCACCGATGCGCCGCCGCCCGTGAGCGTGACCTCGTCGCCCGTCTTCACGCCGTGCCGCTCCGCGTCGACGGCCGAGAGCTCCACCTCTGCGCGCGGCCGCTGGAACTGCAACTCGGTGACGCGCTCGACGGCCGGGCCGGAGAACAACGGCTTGTAGCAGACGAGGTGCAGCCCGCCCTCCGCCGTTTTCGGCTCGGGCAGCGCAGGCGGATCAACGTGCGCGGGCGCGGCGTCGTACGTGCGCAGCGCCGCGCGCTCGCCGACCTCGCCGAAGCTCAGGCCGCCGTAGCAGCGCTTCGAGACCTCCGCGAACACGGAAGACGGGTACGGCGCGAGCTCGATGTCGAAGCGTGCGGCAAGACGGGAAATCCACTCGAGCTCGTCCGGGCACGGCGGCGTCGCCGTGCGGCGCAGGCGCTGCAGCCGGCCCTCGAGGTTCACGTACGTCCCGTCGCGCTCGAGATAGCTCGTGCCCGGCAGGACGAGATCCGCCCAGCCCGCAGCGAGGCCGTGGAACATCGAGCTGACGATGACGTGCTCGGCGCGCTCGGCAAGGCCGCGCACGTTCGGGTTCCCCGCCGCCTCGTCGCCGGAGACGATCAGGACGCCGATCGAGTGCTCGTCGCCCGGCTCGGCGTCGGACGCCGCGGACCACGCGTCGGCGATCCCGCGGCCGTTTGGCGTCGCAGGGACGTAGAAGGCAGCCGACACGCCCAGTTGCTCGGCGAGCTGCGCGACGCGCACGCCGCCGCGGCCGCCCGGGCCGGACCAGATCAGCACGTCGGCGCCCTTCAGGTTGTCCTCGGAGTCGACGATGCGCGCGCCGTTCCGGCGCGCTTTGCGCACCCAGAGGTCGACGATCGGAGCGCTCTCCTCGAGCGGAACGTCGCCGAGCACGCCGATCACCTGCGCGTCGCCGATCGACGAGAGCGGCGCGCGATACGCGTCAAGCGCGCCCGAGACCTCCTCCGGCAGCACCGCCTCGTGCGAGTCGAGCCCGACGCGCACGAGCTTCGCGAGCGCGTAGGCCTGCTCGACCGTCTCCGAGCCGGAGAGCGCGACGACAACGCGCTCGCGCGCTGCGCGCAACATCTCTTCAGCCGCGTCGATCGCAGCGTCCCACGACACGGGCTCGAAGCCGCGCCGGCGCACGCGCTGAATCGGATCGACGATCCGGTCGGGGGCGCGCAGGTGCGTGAACGCGAAGCGGCCCTTGTCGCACAGCCAGCCCTCGTCAATCTCGAAGTGGTTGCGCGAGCGAACCCGCTTCGCCTTCCCTTCGCGCAGGTCGACCCAGGTGTTGCAGCCGACCGCGCACATGCCGCAGACCGTCGGCACCGACTGGATCTCCCACGGCCGCGCCTCGAACCGGTACTGCGTCGGCAGCAGCGCGCCGACCGGGCAGAGCTCGGTGACGTTGCCCGTGAACGCGCCGGTGTACGGCTCGTCCTCGAACGTCGAGATGACGGACATCGCGCCGCGGTTCTTCGCGACGAGCTGGCCGTCCTCGCTCACCGACTCGCTGAAGCGCGTGCAGCGGTAGCAGAGGATGCAGCGCTCGCGGTCGAGCGAGATCGTCGGCGAGATCGGGATCGGCTTCTCGAAGGTCGTCTTCTCGAAGTTCATCCGCGTCTTGCCCGGCCCGTAGCGGAACGTCAGGTCCTGCAGCGGGCACTCGCCGCCCTTGTCGCAGACCGGGCAGTCGAGCGGATGGTTCACGAGGATGAACTCGAGCGTCGCGTTCTGGCCCTCCGCAGCCTGCGCGGATGTGCGCGCGGTCTTGACGACCATGCCGTCCTGTGCGGTGAGCGTGCACGCGGCCTGCAGCTTCGGCATCCCCTCGATCTCGACGAGGCACATACGGCACGCGCCGATCGGCGCGCCGAGCCGCGGCTCGTAACAGAAGACCGGGATCTCGATTCCGGCGTGGAGCGCGGACTCGACGAGGCCCGTGCCCTTCGCGATGTGCACTTCCTTCCCGTCGATCGTGACCCGGACGAGCTCAGACGCGCTCAACTGAAAGCTCCTGTGGAACCGTCGTGTGCGCGTGCTGGTCGGTCGGTGCGAAGAGATTCGCGAGCGACGAGTCGGCGCCGAACGGGCAGCCGCCGTGTGCGAGATGCGCGCGGAACTCGTCGCGGAACTTGGTGACGCAGCTGGCGACGGGCATCGCGGCGGAGTCACCCAGCACGCAGAGGCACTTGCCGATGATGCGGTCGCAGACGTCGAGCAGTACCTCGAGGTCGTTCTCCGAAGCCGTGCCGTCCTCGACCGCGCGCAGGATCTGCACGAGCCAGCGCGTGCCGACGCGGCACGGCGTGCACTTGCCGCACGACTCGTGCATATAGAACTGCGCCACGCGGAGCGCGAACTGGACGATGCACGTGCGATCGTCGATTGCACACACGACGCCGGAGCCGATGAAGAGACCGTGCTGGCCGAGCGAGTTCGCATCGAGCTTCGTGTCGAGCTCGTTCGGCGTCATCACGGGGAACGACGAGCCCCCGATCATGACCGCCTTCAGCTCGCGGCCGTTCGGGATACCGCCGCCGATGTCGTAGATGAGATGCCGCGTCGTGATCCCGTGCGGCGCCTCGTAGACGCCGGGGCGCGCGACGTTGCCGGACAGGCAGAAGAGACGTGTGCCCGTCGAGTCGGGCGGCGCGCCGATCTGCGCGTACTCCTGCGGGCCGACCTCGAGGACGATCGGCATGTTCGTGATCGACTCGACGTTGTTGATCAGCGTCGGCGACGCGTACAGGCCCTGAATCGCCGGGAACGGCGGCTTGGAGCGCGGCTGGCCGCGCTTGCCCTCGAGCGACTCGAGCAGCGCCGTCTCCTCGCCGCAGATGTACGCGCCGGCGCCGCGGTGGATCGTGACCTTGACGTTCCCGAGCAGCTTCGCCTTGCGCGCCTCGGCGAGCGCCTTCGACAGGACCTCGTACTCCTCGGTGTACTCACCGCGGATGTAGATGAAGACGTGCTTCGACTGGATCGCGTGCGCCGCGATCAGGCAACCCTCGAGCAGGCGGTGCGGGACCTTGAGCATGATCTCGCGGTCCTTGAACGTCCCCGGCTCCGACTCGTCGGCGTTGACGGTGATGTAGATCGGCTTCGAGACCTTGTCCGGCGTCGGGATGAAGCTGGCCTTGCGGCCGGTCGGGAAGAACGCGCCGCCGCGGCCGCGCAGGTTCGAGTCGATGATCTGCTGCGTCACTTCCTGCGGAGACATCGCACGTGCCCGCTCGAGCTGCGCGTAGCCGCCGACCGAGCGATACGTGTCGAGGTCGACGAGCGGTGTCCCGTCGTAGCCGCGCAGGACGAGCGCAGGCTGTTCGGCGACCTCTACAACCGTGTCAGCCACGGAGCTGCTCCACGATCGCCGGAACGTCCGCGGGCGTGACCGACTGCCGGTAGCGGTGGTCGACCGCGACGATCGTCGGCGTCGAGCAGCCGCCGAGGCACTCGACCGCGCGCAACGTGATCGCGCCGTCGGCGGTTGTCTCCCCGGCGTGCACGCCGAGCTCGCGCTCGAACGCCTCGAGCACTGCCTGCGCGCCCAGGAGCCCGCAGCAGACGTTCGTGCAGACCTCGACGGTGTGCTCGCCTGTGCGCTCGAGCTGGAACATGTCGTAGAAGCTCGCGACGGACATGCAGTACGCAGGCGTCAGGTCGAGCGCCTCGCCGACCTCCTCGAACGCCTCGCGCGGCAGCCAGCCACCGTGCTGCTCCTGCGCATACCGGAGCGCGGGCAGCACCGCCGACTTCGACGACGGGTACTCCTTCGCAAGCTTCTGAATCTCTTCGATCACCGGTCGGTGTCTCCCATCACGGCGTCGAGTGAGCCGACGATCGCGATCAGGTCGGCGACGAGCGTCTCGTGCAGGCACGTCGCGGTCGCTTCGAGCGCGACGAACGACGGCGCGCGGAAATGCACGCGCCAGGGCTTCGGCCCGCCTTCGCTCACGACGTAGCAGCCCTGCTCGCCGCGCGGCGACTCGATCGTGACGTATACCTCGCCCTCGGGCACGCGGAAGCCTTCGGTGACGATCTTGAAATGGTGGATGAGCGACTCCATCGACGTGTGCAGCTCTTCACGCGGCGGCAGCACGACCTTGCGATCGTCGACGATGATCGGGCGCCCTTCCATCCGCTCGAGCCGGCGCAGGCACTGGTCGACGATGCGGTTCGACTCGCGCATCTCGTCCATGCGCACGCGGTAGCGGTCGTAGACGTCGCCGTTCGTGTAGACCGGGACCTGGAAGTCGACCCGGTTGTACGCGAGGTAGGGCTGCTCGCGCCGGAGGTCCCAATCGACGCCGGATGCGCGCAGGTTCGGGCCGCTCTGACCGAGCGCGATCGCATCGCTCGCACTGAGCACGCCGACGCCCTTCGTGCGCTCGAGCCAGATCGCGTTGCGGTCGAGCAGCGTCAAGTAGTCGTTCAGCGCGTGCGGGAACCACTCGACGAACTTGCGGCATTCGGGATAGAAGCCTTCCGGGATGTCCTCGGCGAGCCCGCCGATCTGGAAGTAGCGCGTGTGCATGCGCTGACCCGTGACCATCTCGTAGAGGTCGAGGATCATCTCGCGCTCGCGGAAGCAGTACCAGAACATCGAAACGGCTCCGAGCTCGAGCGCGGACGTGCCGAGATAGATCAGATGCGAGTGAATGCGGTTGAGCTCGCACAGGAGCATGCGCATCCACGTCGCCTTCTCCGGCACCTCGAGCTCGAGCAGCTTCTCGACCGCGAGCACGAACACGAGCTCGTTGTTCTGGTAGCCGACGTAGTCGATGCGCTCCGGATACGTGACGCACTTCCACCACGTCTTCGACTCCATCGTCTTCTCGAAGCCGGTGTGGAGGTAGCCGATGATCGCCTCGATGCCCTCGACCATCTCGCCGTCGAGGTCGACGATCAGGCGGAGCACACCGTGCGTGGACGGATGGTTCGGCCCGAAATTGACGCGCATGATGTCGTCGCGCTCGGCGAAGTCCGCCGGAACCGTCTTTACGGTCGGGATCGGCGACGGGATGCGCGAGCCTTCGTACTGGCCGTCGGCGACGATCGGCCAAGCCGCGCGCGTGCGGGTCGGCGCGACTGTCATTCGGCGTCCGAGAAGCGCACGGGCTCCCCGCCCTGCGGATAGTCCTTGCGCAGCGGATGGCCTTCCCAGTCGTCGTCCATGATCAGGCGCTTCAGGTTGGGATGGCCGTCGAAGCGGATGCCCATCAGGTCGAACTGCTCACGCTCGTGCCAGTCGGCCGTCGGCCACACCGACACGACGCTTGGTACGGAGTCGCCCTCCTCGAGCCAGACTTTGAATCGGACACGCTCCGGCGGCTGGCGCATGGCGAGCAGGTGATAGCTGACGGAGAAGCGCGTCGGCTTCAGCGCAGGAAGCGTCTGCATTCCCTGCGTCATCGGGAAGTTGATGTCGCGTCCCGTCGACGTCGCGATGTAGCCGGAGACACCCTTCGCGCCCCAGTTCAGATAATCGGTCGCGACGAGATCGCTCAGCACCTGAAAGCCGAGCTCGTCGCGTGCGAACTCGCACGCGTCGCGAATACGCGCGGCCTCGATCGTGACGGTCCTCTCGCCGTACGCCTCGCTCTGGTCGACGAACCCGGGAAGGTCGGAGAACGTCACGAGGTGGCGACCGTCCGACGCTCGTACGCGGGCGGGACACCGGCGTTGTGCGCCTCGTGCAGACGAAGGATCCCCTCCATCAACGCCTCGGGACGCGGCGGGCAGAACGGCACGTAGATGTCGACCGGGAGGATGCGGTCGACGCCCTGCAGGATCGTGTAGTTGTTGAACATCCCGCCGGAGCTCGCGCACGCGCCCATCGCGATCACCCACTTCGGCTCGAGCATCTGGTCGTAGATCTGGCGGATCGGCGCCGCCATCTTGTGCGCGACGCGACCGCTCACGATGAGCAGGTCTGCCTGGCGCGGCGACGAGCGGAACGCCTCCATCCCGAAGCGCGCAATGTCGTAGCGGCTCGAGACGATCGCCATCATCTCGATCGCGCAGCAGGCGAGCCCGAACGTGTCCGGCCACATCGACTTCGTCTGTGCCCAGCGGACAGCCTTTTCCAGCGTCGTGATGCCGAGCGCGCGCTCGATCTCCTCGACGCCGAGCTCCTCCTCGAAGCGGGACGGGCCTTTCGTCGGCCACAAGAGCCGTTCGGAGCTCAGACCCTCGTCGCGAAGCCGCTTCACCACTCGAGCGCTCCCTTCCGCCAGATGTAGACGTAGGCGACGAGCAGGATCAGGACGAAGAACGCGAACTCGACGAAGCCGAACCAGCCGAGCGCATGCAGCTGCACCGCGAGCGGATACAAGAACACGATCTCGATGTCGAAGACGATGAAGAGCATCGCCGTCAAGTAGAAGGAGACGGTGAAGCGCTGGGCGCGCATCCGCCCCTGCGAGACGCCGGACTCGAACGGGACCCTGCGGGCCCGGACCCGCCGCGCCGGCCGCTGGGCGAACGCGAAGGACATGGCGATCATCGATGCCGGAATCGCAAACGCCATCAGCCCGTAGATGAGGAAAGGCAGCCAGTCGCGCAGCATTCCGAGGCGTGACGTTACCGCACCGGAGGGTGACACAAACCGGTTGTCCGACCCCGGAAGACCACCGTGCAGCGGGTGTTACAAAGTCCCCCTTTTGTGCGAGGTGTCGAGAGCCGGTTCCATTGGTAAAGTGAGGCCACGATGGAAATTCAGGAGCGCCTCGACCAGGAGCACACCGAGCTCGTTTCGCTGACGCCGTCTGCGGCGGCGAAGATCTCGGCCCTGATGGCCGAGGAGACCGACGTCTCGGTCCTCCGCGTGGCGATCGAGGGCGGCGGCTGCTCGGGCTTCCAGTACGGCCTCGGGTTCGACCGCGGCGCCCAGGAGGGCGATTTCACGTTCGACTGCGAGGGCGTGACGGTCGTCGTCGACCCGTTCAGCGCGCCGTATCTCCGGGGCGCGAGGGTCGACTACCTCGAGACGATCCAGGAGTCCGGGTTCAAGATCGACAACCCGAACGCGGTCTCCAGCTGCGGCTGCGGCCACTCGTTCCAGGTGGACGACGAGACCGAAGCGAGCGAGATCGGCGGCTGCGGCTCCGGCTGTAGCGCCTAAGCGCTTCATCCGACCTCCCTGCGTTGTACGGTCGGCTCCATGAGAGCCACCTTCAAGTACCTCACGTCCCTCCTCTTCCTGGCGATCGTCGTCCAGGTCGGCGTTGCGGCCGTCGGCGCGTTCAACGCGATCGACAAGGCCGACAACGGCAAGACGATCACGAAGAAGCAGATCGAGAACGGGTTCGACCCTCACGGCCTCTTCGGGACGATCGTCCTCCTCCTGATCCTCCTCGTCGTGATCTTCGCGTTCGTCGCCAAGGTCGACCCGATGATGAAGCGGATCGCAGGGGGCCTCGTCGTGCTCGGCGCCCTCCAGGTGTTCTTCGCGTGGCTCGGGACGAAGTCCGCCCCCGCCGGTTTCCTGCACGGCATCAACGCCCTCGCGATCTACGGGGCCGCCGCCGTCCTCGCGCACCGCGCATGGACGCAGCGGGCCGTCGAAACAGCCGCCGTCTAGCCTTAGGCGCCGATGGGCGCGCTGCGCATTGCGATCGTTGGTTCAGGCCCCGCCGGCTTCTACGCGGCGGGGTCGCTCCTCGGCGCGGACGTTCCGGTCGAGGTCGACATGTTCGAGCGGCTGCCGACGCCGTGGGGGCTCGTGCGGCTCGGCGTCGCGCCTGATCATCCGAAGATCAAGTCGGTCTCGCGCGCCTTCGAGAAGATCTCGGCGCAGCCCGGTTTCCGCTTCTTCGGCAACGTCGAGGTCGGTCGCGACGTCTCCCACGAGGAGCTGTGCGAGCACTACGACGCGGTGGTCTACGCGGTCGGGGCGCAGAGCGACCGGCGCATGGGCATCCCCGGCGAGGACTTGCCCGGCTCGTGGCCGGCCACCGAGTTCGTCGCCTGGTACAACGGGCATCCCGATTTTCAGGAGCTCGAGTTCGACCTCTCGGTCGAGCGCGCGGTCGTGATCGGAAACGGGAACGTCGCGGTCGACGTCGCACGGATGCTCGCCTTGACGGCGGAGGAGCTCGCGCCGACGGACACAACCGAGCCCGCGATCGAGGCGATCGCCGGCTCGGGGATCAAGGAGATCGTGATGATCGGGCGGCGCGGCCCGGCCCAGGCTGCGTTCACGACGCCGGAGCTGCAGGAGCTCGGCGAGCTCGCAGGTGCGGACGTGATCGTGAATGCCGCCGAGCTCGAGGGTGCGGAGCCGAAGGACACGAACGCCGAGCGGAATCTCGAGGTCCTGCGCGAGCTTGCGGCGCGCGAGCCGTCGGGCAAGCCGAAGCGTCTCGTCCTGCGGTTCTTCCAGTCGCCGGTCGCACTCCACGGCGACGGCCGCGTCGAATCCGTCGATCTCGTCCGGAACACGCTCGACGCGGAGCTCCGCGCCGTTCCGACGGACGAGCACGAGACGCTTCCGGCCGGGATCGTCTTTCGCAGCGTCGGCTATCGCGGCGTCGAGCTGCCGGGTGTCCCGTTCGACGAGCGCAAGTGCACGGTCCCGAACGACCGCGGGCGCGTCGAGCCGGGCGTCTACGTGACCGGCTGGATCAAGCGAGGACCGAGCGGCGTCATCGGCACCAATAAGAAGGACGCGACGGAGACCGTCGAGCGTTTGCTCGAGGACCTGCGCGACGGACCGCGCAAAGACCGCCCGGCCGGCGAGATCGAGTCGCTCCTCGTCGAGCGTGGGATCCGCTTCGTGCTCTATCCAGGCTGGACGTCGATCGACGAGGTGGAACGTGCGGCAGGCGAGAAGCTGGGGCGCCCGCGCGTGAAGCTCGTTACCTGGGACGACCTGCTCGAGGCGGCCGAACGCGTCGCGCAAGCAGAACCGCCTCTCCCGAGCGCCCGTACACTGGACGAGCGATGAGCACGACCGAGAAGCAGCAGCACTGGGGCAGCGAGACCGACAAGGCGATCGCGAACTTCCCGGTCTCCGGCGAGCCGATCCCGGCGCCGGTTGCGCGGTGGCTCGGCCGCATCAAGGGCGCAGCTGCGCGCGTCAACGCCGACCTCGGGCTGCTCGACCGCGACAAGGCCGACCGCATCGCCGCCGCCGCGCAGCGGATCGCCGACGGTGAGCTCGACGACCAGTTCCCGATCGACGTCTTCCAGACCGGCTCGGGCACGTCGTCGAATACGAATGCGAACGAGGTGCTCGCCTCGCTCGCAGGCGAAGGCGTGCACGCGAACGACGACGTGAACATGGGCCAGAGCTCGAACGACGTATTCCCCTCCGCCGTGCATCTCGCCGCGCTCGACGAGATCACGAACGACCTCCTGCCTGCACTCGACAAGCTCGCCGCATCGCTGGACGCGAAGGCGAGGGAGTTCGACGATGTCGTCAAGTCCGGGCGTACGCATTGGATGGACGCCGTGCCGATGACGCTCGGGCAGGAGTTCGGCGGGTACGCGGCACAGGTGAGCGAGGGCGCCGCGCGCGTTCGCGACTCGCTTCCGCGCCTCGGCAAGATCCCGCTCGGCGGCACGGCGGTCGGCACCGGCCTCAACACGCACCCCGAGTTCGCCGCGCGCGTGCGCGCGATCCTGATCGAGGAGACCGGCCTCGCGATCTCGCCTCCCGCCGATCCGTTCGAGTCGCAGGCCGCGCGCGACGGCATCGTCGAGGCGTCGGGCGCGCTGAAGACGGTCGCGGTCTCGCTGACCAAGATTGCGAACGACATCCGCTACCTCGGCTCCGGCCCGCGTGCCGGTCTCGCAGAGATCGCGCTGCCCGAGCTGCAGAAGGGCAGCTCGATCATGCCGGGCAAGGTCAACCCGGTCATGCCGGAAGTCGTGACGCAGGTCGCGGCGCAGGTGATCGGCAACGACGCGGCGATCACCGTCGGCGGCATGCAGGGCCACTTCGAGCTGAACGTCTTCGTGCCGCTGATCGCGCGCAACATCCTCGACTCGATCAAGCTGCTCGCAGCCGCGAGCCGGCTCTTCGCCGAGAAGTGCGTCGACGGCATCGAGGCGAACCGGGAGAACGCCGAGCACTACGCGGAGCTGACGCTCTCGGCGGCGACTGCGCTCAACCCGTATATCGGCTACGACCTCGGTACGGAGATCGTGAAAGAGGCCGCCGCGAGCGGCCGCTCGCTTCGCGACATTGCGCGGGAGAAGGGCGTCGACGAGAAGGTTCTCGACGAGGCCCTCGACTACCGCAAAATGGCGAAGCCCCACGGCTCATAGAGCCCCTCACCCCTACTTGACGTCAGGGGAATCGGGCGGTAACACTTCCGCCCGACCGAGGCTTGCCTCGGCTATAGGGAGGGTTCTAGCGAGGCTCCGGGACAAAGGCGGCGGCGCCCGGAGCGCAATCGTTTAGAGGGGAGAGGAACAACCGAATGCGTAGAGCAGCCTTGCTCGCGGCGCTGGCCGCGGTCGTCGGGTTGACGCTTGCCGCTGCCGGCGGGTCGGCCGTGAAGGACGACGACAATTTTTCCAACGTTCAGCGGTTCGCCAAGATCGATTCGTCGCTCCTCGGGTCGGCCGCCGATTGGACACCGGCGTCGCTGAGCAACCAGCCGGTGAGCGTGATGCTCGAGTTGGGCGCCGCTCCGGTGACGGTTCAGGATGCTGCCGCAAAGCGGCAGGGAGGGAAGCTCTCGGAGGGGCAGAAGGGCGCCATCCGCGCTCAGTTGAAGGCGCAGCAGGATGCGCTGACCGGCGGCATCGAGCAGGCGGGCGGCAAGGTCGTCGCCCAGCTGCAGGATGCGTACAACGGCGTTCAGGTCGTCATCCCGCAGAAGGACGTCCCGCAGCTTGCGTCGCTTCCGAACGTCACTGCGATTCACGCGGTGCAGACGTACACGCGTGACAACGTGCACACCGTGCCGTTTGTCGGCGCCGACCAGGTGTGGGGGAACTTCCAGTTCACCGGGAAGAACGTCAACGTCGCGATCATCGACACCGGCATCGACTACACCCATGCCGACTTCGGCGGGCCGGGCACGGTTGCTGCGTTCCAGTCTGCGTCAGCGGCGAGCACGGCGCCGGCAAATCCGGCCTGGTTCGGGCCTGCTGCCCCGAAGGTGAAGGGCGGCTTCGACCTCGTCGGCGACGCCTATCACCCGGGCAACAAGCCGACGGACGACAACACGCCGGTGCCCGACCCGAACCCGCTCGACTGTGCCGCGAATCTCGGCGGCGGGCACGGCACGCATACCGCCGGCACGCTCGGCGGCTTCGGCGTGCTCTCCGACGGAACGACCTATCACGGGCCGTACGACGCCAGCACGATCTCCGGTCACACCTGGAATGTCGGCCCCGGCGTCGCTCCGGAGGTGAACCTGTACGAGTACCGCGTCTTCGGGTGCTCCGGTGCAACGAACGTGCTCGCCGACGCGATCAACATGGCTGCCGCGCAGACACCTGCGGTCAGCGTGATCAGCGCGTCGATCGGCGCGCCGCTCGGCGGTATCGAGGATCCGAGCTCCGTGGCGGCTCAGAACGCCGTGAACGACGGCATCGCCGTCGTGTTCTCGGCCGGCAACCAGGGCAGCAGCGCGTACATCGTCGGCTCGCCGAGCACCGCCAGCGGCGCGCTGTCGGTCGCGGCGCTCGACGCCACGGCGACGTTCCCGGCGGCACTGTTCAGCAACCCGGCGATCACCGCGATCGACGCGAACGGGGCCGCGCTTCCGAGCGGCTCGCTGAACATCCTCGTGCTCAAGAACACGGACGGCACGATCGCGGACGGCTGTCTCGCGTCGGAGTACCCGACAGGCACCGACCTGAGCCACACGATCGTCGTCGTTCGCCGCGGCGGTCCGAACATCGGCACGACAGGTCCGTGCGCACGCGTGCACAAGGCGTATGTCGGCCAGGATGCGGGCGCAGCTGCGGTCGCAATGGTCAACAACACGGCCGGACTGCCGCCGTTCGAAGGCAAGATCACGTCTGATCCGAACGACCCGACGAAGACGACCGCCGTCACGATTCCGTTCCTCGGAATCGCAGGCTCGACCGCCAACCCGCCCGCGGCCGGCACCGACGGTGCCAAGATCTATGCCGCGAACGGGCAGACGACGACACTGACGGCGACGACGACTCCGAATCCGGGCTTCAAAGTGGCGGCCAGCTTCACGTCCGGCGGCCCGCGGAATCCGGACTCGGCGCCGAAGCCGGACGTGATTGCCCCTGGTGTCGGTGTGGCGTCGGCGGGTGTCGGCACGGGCAACCAGCCCGCGACGATGTCCGGCACGTCGATGGCGTGCCCGGCCACTGCCGGTATCGCCGCGCTGATCAAGCAAGCGCATCCGGGGTGGAACGGCATCCAGATCAAGGCCGCGATCATCGGCACCGCCGATCCGGCGCTGAACACGGGCTACAACAGCCGCCTCGCAGGCGCAGGTGAGGTGCAGGCGCAGAAGGCCGTGAACGCGTCGACGATCGCCACGACGCCGGACGGCCTCGACGCGCTGGCGTTCGGCTTCCTGCCGGGCACCGCCGACACGTCGATCCCGAAGTCGATCACGCTCACGAACACGAGTGCGACTTCGGTGACGTACAACCTCGCGCCTGCCTTCAACGGCGCCTCGCGAGGCGTGACGTTGAGCATGCCCTCGTCGGTGACGCTCGGCGGCAACTCCAGCCAAACGGTCACTGTGACGGCGTCGATCACGGCAGCCAACCTCGCGGCTCTGCCGAGCGACGACACGTTCGCGGTCGGGCCGGGCGCGGTTGTCACTGTTCGCGGCACGGTCGTTGCAACGCCGGCCACCGGCAGCGGTACCGACCAGCAGCGCCTGGAGATCCCGTTCATGTTCGTTCCGCGGGGCCTCTCGAACGTCGTCGCGGGACCGGCGAGCAAGTTCACGCCGGTGGTCGGGCCGTCCCAGGGCACCGGCCCGTCCGACTCGTTCAGCACGGACGTTCCGCTGACGAACTCGGGCATCCACACGGGGACTGCGGATGTCTACACCTGGGGCATCCATGACGCCCAGGATCAGGGAGCGCACGAGTGGGATGTCCGCGATGCGGGCCTCCAGGTGCTCCCGGGTGCTGCCCTCGGCGGTGCTGGTTCGGACCGCAGCCTCGTGTTCCTCGTGAACACCTACGGCAGCAACGCGAACCAGACGACCGTCGAGTACGACCTGCCGGTCGATACGAACGGTGACGGGACGCCCGACTTCATCGTCGTCGGCGTCGACGACGGGGCGGTCTTCGCCGCCGGCTCGTTCGACGGGATCATGGACTCGGTCGTCATCAACGCCAAGACGGGCGCGATCGTCGACGCGTTCCGCGCCGACGTTCCGATGAACGGGTCGATCATCGAGCTGCCGCTCCTCGCGAGCGACCTCGGTCTCTCGGACGGGGCCGGGACGATCACGTACGCGGTGGACTCGTTCTCCGAGCTCAGCTCGGGTGTCGACACCACCGGTGCGGCGACGCTCGACGTGTTCCATCCGGCGCTCTCGAGCGGCGACTTCGCGTCGCTTGCTCCGAACGGCGGGTCGGATTCGTTCACGTTCACCGAGCAGAACGACGCGGTGAAAAAGACACACGCTCTGGGCTGGCTCATTGCATCGGTCGACGATGCGTCGGGCGCGGCACAGGTGGACGAGATCGCGGCGAAGTAGCGCTTCGTCTCGATTCCAGACGCGAGGCTGCCTTCGGGCAGCCTCGCGTCGTTAAAAGAGACAGTTCGTTCTTACCTCCGACGGGGGATGCCTGCCGCCTCGGGGCGCAGGCACGATGCGTCGAGGCGCCATGGCGAAAAGACTGCGGTTTCTCGTGTTGCTCGCGATCGCGGCTGCGTTTTGCATCGCAGCGTCGGCGTCGGCTGCGCCGATGCGTCCGATGCTGCAGCCGGGGCCGTTCCATCCGCTTGCGCGCTTCACGCCGGCCGACGCGGCCGTTCAGTGCCTGAACGGGCCGCCCTGCTACATCCCGCAGGAGATCCAGGCCGCGTACAACTATCCCGCCGGTCCCGGTGCCCCGACGGGCGCGGGCCAGACGATCGTCGTCGTCACTGCCTACGGCGCGCCGTTTGTCGCGAATGACCTGCTGATCTTCGACGCCGGTCTCGGGTTGCCCGATCCGCCGCACTTCCGCGTCGAGAAGCAGCAGGTGCCGGTCTCGAGCGACGGCTCGGGCTTCACGTACATCTGGGAGGTCGAGACCGACCTCGACGTCCAGTGGGCGCACGCGATGGCGCCGGACGCGAACATCGTCGTCGCTGTTGCGAACACCGATGACCCGGCGAACGTCGCCGAGGTGCTGCGCGAGGTGCTGCCGAAGTACCCGGGCGCGATCGTCACGCAGAGCTTCGGCGCCGACGAGACCGGCCTCGGCGGTGATCCGACCTTGCCGAACACGTTCGAACCGCTCTACCTGCTGTCGCTTCTGCGCGGCGGCACCGTTCTTGCCTCGTCGGGCGACCTGGGCGCTTCGAACGGCACGGAGCTCGAGGGTGTCACGCCGTCCGCGATGGCCGCCTACCCGGCATCCGATCCGCTCGTGCTTGCGGTCGGCGGCACCGAGGGCAACCCGTACCCCGGCGGCCTGCTGGCGCCGGACGGGACCTACGGCGGCGAGCAGGCGTGGAACGAGGTCGTTTTTGGTACCCCGGGCGCGGGCGGCGGCGCACCGAGCGTGCTCTTCGACGCTCCGCCCTGGCAGCGCTCGTTGCACGCGAACGGGCGCCTCGAGCCAGACGTCTCGTACAACGCCTCCGAGGTCGACGGGTATCTCGTCATCCTTTCGTGCCGTCCGTCGGCACCCGGAAGCCCGTTCCTCGATCCGAACTGCGTCGACTCGTCGCGCTTCGGCTATGTCGCTGTCGGCGGGACGAGCGCAGGGACACCGCAGTGGGCGGCGATCGTCGCGCTCGCGAACCAGCTCCGCGCGCAGGGTCATCGCGGGCCGCTCGGCTTCGTCAGCCCGACGCTCTACGACATTGCGAAGGATCCGCGCTCGTACGCGCGCGACTTCCACGACATCACGACCGGGAACAACGCGCTTGACCTGACGGCGCTCGCCTTCCCGGCTGCGTCGGAGTTCGGCTTCAGTGCCGCGCCCGGCTACGACCTTGCAACCGGCCTCGGCTCGCCGAACGTATCGAACCTCCTGTTCGACCTACAAAAGCGTGACGGCGGCAACATTCCGGGCAACCTCCTGAAGGCCGTGAAGGCGATCTTCAAGAGCCACGGCAAGACGCACGGCTTCGATCCGTCAAAATAGGTCCTGATGCCAGCCGTCGTCGCTGCAGCGATCGTCGGTCTCTTCGGGACGGCCGTGATCTCCCCGGCTCAGCCGGTCTGCCGTGCGGGCGAGTCCTGCACGAAGCCTGCCGCCGGCATGACGCTCGTCTTCACGAGCACGCGCGGCGCGGTGAAGTCGGTCGTCACGACTGCGAAGGGGTCGTATCGCATCCGCCTCGCGCCCGGGACGTACACGGTGCGCGTGGCGCATAACCGCATCGCGCGTATCGAGCCGTTGAAGGTCGTCGTTCGCCGCGGGTTGCTGCTCCGCCGCGACTTCGCGATTGATATCGGGATTCGTTAGTACGCGACTGCGCCACGACCGGTGGCCGCTGCGTGCTTCTGCTCGTCTGCGCGATAGCTCGAGCGCACGAGCGGGCCGCTGAAGACCGAACCGAAGCCGAGCTCCTCGCCCTGCTCGCGGAACCAACGGAACTCATCGGGATGCACCCAGCGGTCGATCTGCGCGTGCTTCGCGCTCGGCTGCAGGTACTGGCCGATCGTCACCACGTCGACGCCGTTCGCGCGGAGGTCGCGCATCGTCTCGACGACTTCGTCATTTGTCTCGCCGAGACCGACGATGATGCCGCTCTTCGTCAGGACGTTGTAGTCCGCGATCTCCTTCGCGCGGCGCAGAAGCCACAGGGCCTTGTCGTAGTCCGCCTTGCCGCCGCGCATCTGACGGTGCAGCCGCCGCACGGTCTCGATGTTGTGGTTGAAGACGTCGGGGCGCGCGCCGATCACGGTCTGCAGCGCTTCCTCTTCGACGTCGAGGAAGTCCGGTGTCAGCACCTCGACGGACGATGCCGGCAGCTTCGCCTTGATCGCGCGGATCGTCGCCGCGTAGTGCGCCGCGCCCTTGTCAGGGACGTCGTCGCGGTCGACCGACGTCACGACGATGTGCTTGAGCTTCATCTGCGCGGCGGCCTGTGCGACGCGGAGTGCCTCGAGCGGGTCGACGGGGTCGGACGGCTTGCCGGAGTTGACGTAGCAGTAGCGGCATGCGCGCGTGCAGGTGTCGCCGAGGATCTGGAACGTCGCGGTGCCGCGGCCCCAGCACTCGGAGATGTTCGGGCAGCGGGCCTCTTCGCAGATCGTGTGCAGCGAGAGGCCGTGGATGAGCTTCTGGACGTCGAAGTACTCGCTGTCGCGCGACGGCGCGCGAACCTTCATCCACTCGGGGCGGCGCGGACGCTCGGCGACGGGCAGCGACGTCTGCATGCGCCGAAGTGTAGTTACGTCCTCTGCGCCAACTCGGCGTGCACCGGCTGCGACCACAGGCCGATGCCCTCGTCCGCGGGCAATTCGTCGAGCTCGAGGCCGAAGACCGTTTCGATTGCCTGGACGGCATGGGGACGGACGTCGTCGACGGATACGTCGCCGCGGGTCTCGCGTGCGATCGTCGTGAACATGGCGTCCTCGAGCCCGCACGCGGTGATCCACTCGGTGAACGGCGCGGGGTCGAGATCGACGTTGAGCGCGTAGCCGTGCGTCGTCACCCAGCGCGAGACGTGAACGCCGATCGACGCAAGCTTTCGCGGCGGCCGAGTAAGCCAGACGCCCGTGAGCCCGTCGATGCGCTCGCCGGTGAGGCCGAACGGCTCGACGGTCTTGATGAGCGCCTCCTCGAGGTTGCGCACGTACTGCTTGACGTCGCGTCCGTGCCGGTTCAGGTCGAGGATCGGGTAGCAGACGAGTTGGCCCGGCCCGTGGAACGTCGACTTGCCGCCACGGTCTGTCTCGACGATCTCGACGTCGGTGTGCTCGGGGATGTGCAGCTCGGTCTCGTCCGTGCGGCGACCGAGCGTGACGACCGGTGGATGCTCGAGGAAGACGACGGTGTCGGGGATCGCGCCCTGCGAGACGGCGCCCGCGAGGGCGCGCTGCAGGTCCCAGGCCTCGGTGTACGGGACCCGGCCGAGCTGCATGACGTAGCCGCCGCGCGCCATAGGCTCAGGGTAGTGCACGTCTGGACAGCCGCGGAGCACGTCGACGAGGAGCGCGCGGCGCGGCTGATCCGCGGGCAGTTCGCACCGCTGCCCGAGCGCTCGGTCGAGCTGTTGAGCGAGGGGTGGGACTACGTCGTGCATCTCGTGGACGGCCGCTGGGCGTTCCGCTTCCCGCGGCGGGAGGTCGTCGTGGCCGGCACTGAGCGCGAGCTCGCCTGCCTGCCTGAGCTGGCCGGGCTTCTGCCGCTCGCCGTGCCGGCGCCGGTCTTCGTCGGCGCGCCGGGTGAGGGCTATCCGTGGCCCTTCTACGGTGCGGAGTATCTGCCCGGCCGGGAGGCGTCCGCGGCCGACGCCGACGCGATCGCCCGGCCGCTTGCGCGCGCGCTGCGCGCCTTGCACTCGTCTCAGCTCGACTGCGAGTTGCCGGTCGATCCGCTCGGTCGCGTCGACATGGCGCTGCGTGTTCCGCGCACGCGCAAGCTGTTGCGTGAGCTCGACACTGAGGCGGACGCGCTGCTGACTGAGGCGGAGACGTTGCCGCCGGCGTCCCATACCGCGATCTGCCACGGGGATCTTCACTTCCGGCAGTTGCTTGTCCACGGCGAGGCGCTCTCAGGAATCATCGACTGGATCGACGTGTGCCGCTCCGATCCGGCCGTCGACCTTTCGATCGCATGGAGCCTCCTGCCGCCGTCTGCGCGCGCGACGTTCTTCGACGAGTACGGCGAGATCGATCGCGAGCGCGAGATTCGTGCGCGCGTCGTTGCGACGTTTCTCAGCGCGTCGCTTGTCCAGTGGGCGCGCGCCGAAGGCGTGCCGGGAGTGCTCGACGAGGCGGCCGCGGGATTACGGCGCGCCGTCGCCGGCTAGCCGCCGTCGCCGTCCCAGGCCTCGAGGCGCTCGCGGAGCTCCTTGAGGAAGCGCCCGGCGTACGCGCCGTCGACGAGGCGGTGGTCGTACGTGAGCGTGATGTTCATCATCGGCCGGATCGCGATCACGTCCTTGCCCATCGCGTCCTGCACGACCCACGGCCGCTTCACGAGCGCGTACGTGCCGAGGATGGCGGCCTGCGGCTGGCTGATCACCGGCGTGCCGTGGAAGGTGCCGTAGCCGCCGGGGTTCGTGATCGTGAACGTCCCGCCCTGCACGTCGTCCGGCATCAGCTTCTTGTCCCGCGCCTTCCGCGCGATGTCGGCGATGCCCTTTGCGAGGCCGAGCAGGTTCATCGTCTCGGCGTTGCGCAGGACCGGGACGATGAGCCCCTTGCCGTCCTGCAGCTCGACCGCGAAGCCGAGGTTGATGAAGTTGCGCGTGACGATCGAGTCGCCGCGCAGCTCGGCATTGATGTACGGGTAGTCCCTGAGCGTCAGCACCGTGGCGCGCGCGACCGTCGAGACGCTGCGCGACTATCCGTGGATTAACGGCGAGCTGCGGGGCGACCAGATCGTGACGCGCAACTACGTGAACCTCGGCTTCGCGGTCGAGCTCGCGGACGGCAAGGGCCTGATCGTCCCGGTGCTCAAGCACGCGGAGGGCCTCAACCTGCTCGGCATCGCGAGAGGCGTGGTCGACATCGCCCAGCGCGCCCGCGACAAGAAGCTGCTCCCGGACGACGTCCAGGGCGGCACGTTC
>DATAOK010000013.1:0-46735 GCA_036265735.1 Gaiellaceae bacterium | reverse complement strand
TCGTCGCCGCAGGAAACACCGGCGACCGCGAGGCGGTCGAGCCGTTCCTCGAGCACGAGGATCCGATGCTCCGCGAGCATGCACGCTGGGCGTTCGACCGATGATCGATCGGCGGCTCGTCGAGCGCTGGATCGCCTGGCTGCGCCTCAGCGGTGTGGTCTTCGCGATCGTCGAGGTCGCCGCCTTCAGCCCGGGAAGGCCGACCGGATACGAGGTGCCGCAGTGGGCGCTCACCGGCGCCTTCGCGGTCGGTGCGCTCGTCCTTTTCTACGCCGCTCGCAACGTCGACGACGCACGGCTGGAGCCCGTCGGCTTCGCGGCGCTTCTCTTCGACACTGCGGTGATCGGTGCGTTCGCGTTCATGTACGCGTACGAGTACGGGAACCAGACGCGCTGGGCACTCATCCTCGTCGTCGTGGAGGGCGCACTGCGCTTCGGCCTCCCGGGCGGGATCGTCGTCCCGATCGCACTGACCCCGTACTTCGCGCTCAACGAATGGTGGCGGTCGCGCGAGTGGGGGCCGCCGGGGTTCATCACCGACCGCGTGACCTTCCCGACCGGGATCACCCTGCTGACCGGCCTCATCGTCGGCTGGCTCGTGCAGCGGCTGCGGACGTCGGCTGCGTTCAGCGTCGAGCGCGCGGCGGAGGCGGAACGACTGCGCGACGAGCTCGGCCGCCGCGTCGACGTGCTCGAAGCCGTGAACCGGTGTGCCCGAGCGCTCGGCTCGTCGCTCGAGATCGACCAGGCGTTCGGCGTGTTCATCCGCGAGCTCCGCGGCCTCGTGAACTTCGAGCGCACGGCGATCGTGCTCGTCGAGGGCGAGACCGCGCAGACGATGGCGACTGCAGGGCGCGGGGCGAGCACCGTGTTTCCGCCGGGCACCGTCGGTCCGCTGCGCGGGTCCGTGCTCGAGCGCGTGCTCGACGGCGAGCTTGTCATGCGGCGCGACCTCACCGAGTCCGAGTATCCCGCTGACGGAAAGCTGATCCAGCTCGGCCTGCGGAGCGAGCTCGTTGCCCCGCTCATGCTCGGAGCCCGGCCGATCGGGATGATCTCGATCTCGCGCGCCGAGGTCGACGCCTTCTCGGCGGACGAGGGAGAGCTCTTCGCGCTCCTCGGCCGGCTCGTCGCGACGGCCGTCCAGAACATCCGCGCGTACGAGTCCGAACGGAAGACGACGGCGGAGCTGCGGCGCCTCTCGGCACTCCGCGCCGACTTCGTCTCGCTCGTCTCGCACGAGCTCCGAAGCCCGATGGCCGCGGTGATCGGCGCAGCGCGCACGCTGCAGGACCGGTGGCGCACGCTCACGGTCGAGCAGCGCGATGCGTTCCTCGCGCTGATCGGCGACGAGACGAACCGTCTCGCCGCGCTCATCGGCGATGTGCTCGACACGTCGCGCATCGAGGCAGGCACGTTCTCGTACTCGTTCACGGACGTCGACCTTGGAAGGCTTGTCAACGACGCCGTCGCGACGGCGTCGGTCGGCCAGGACGAGGTACGGGTTCACGCGGAGGTCGGGAAGCTGCCGCTCGTCCGCGGCGACCGCGAGCGGCTTCGCCAGGTGATCACGAACCTCATCGACAACGCGATCAAGTACTCGCCTGCGGGTGACGAGGTGCGCGTGGTCGCCTCGCCGGAGAACGGCGCCATCCGGATCGCGGTGACCGACCACGGGCCGGGCATCCCGCAGGATCAGCAGCGGCTGATCTTCGAGAAGTTCGGCCGCGCTGACGTGCCGGGCGGCTCGAAGCCCGGCACCGGCCTCGGCCTCTTCATCGCGCGCTCGATCGCCGAGGCGCACGGCGGGACGGTCGACGTCAGCTCACGCCCGTCGGAGGGCGCGACGTTCGTGTTGACGCTGCCCGTTACGCGATCTTGACGCGCAGGCGCTCGACGCCGAGTTCCTTCGCGAGCTCGCGCGTCCGCGCGGCGATGAGCGAGCGCAATTCCGCGGGCTCGAGCACCACCGCCTCGCCGCGCTTCGAGAGGATCTCGCTTGCGAGCCACTCGTCGCTGCCGACGGGGATCTCGCGGACGGCGCCGCGATCCGACAGACGACGCGCGCCGCGCTCGATCTCGTAGCGCGCGATCTCCGGCGAGTAGAGGACGCGCGCGGTGCGCGCGCCACGCAGGCGCGTCGGCTCGAAGCCCTCGCGCGGCTCGAAACGGTCCTTCAAGAGCTTTGCGCTGCGCATGCGGTCGAGCCGGAACGACCGCTCGCCGTCGGACGTCCGGTCGAACGTGTGCACGTACCAGTGCGGCAGCGCACGCTCGAACATGTACGCCTCGACGACCCGCTTCGACGGCTGTGCATCGACCTCTTTCTGGTACTCGATCTCGACGAGCCGGTGCTGGTCGCGGCCGCGCGCGAGCGTCGCGATGAGATCCTCCTCGGCGCCGTCGTCGGCGTCCGGCTTCTGCGCGACCTCGAACTGGCCGAACGTCTCCTCGAGCTTGCTGCGCACCTTGTCGAGCGGCGTGTGCGCGTCGGCCGCGATCATCGGCCCGCCGTACTCGAGCGCGAGCCGGATCGCGCGCGCCTCGAGCGGCGTGAGCCGCGGCGGCAGGCGGAACGTGTCGCCCCACAGCTCCTTGTCGACGTGCACATGGCCGTCGGAGAGCTCGGCGTAGATCGTGTAGCAGCCGCCGCCGAAGTTCACGAGGTTGAGCAGCGAGAGATGCTCCTCGAGCTCCTCGGCCGGAATCGACGGGAAGCGCTCGAGCAGCTCCTCGACCGCGATCTCTGCGTCCTTCTCCTCACCGCACGCGGCGAGCAGGTATGCGAGCAGCGCCTGCAACACGGCGAACCGTTCAGGCGCGACGGGACCGGCGGGCCGCTCGTCGCCGGAGGAGACCGCGCTGCGCTGCGGCGACTCGCGCGCAGGCTCGGGTGCCTTGCCCTCGTGCCCGTCGCGCACGCGGCGAAGCGACGCCGCGACTTCGCGACGGAGCTCCTCCGGCTCGAGCGGGACGGCGCGGCCGTCCTGGCGCAGCACCCATGACGCAAGCTGCGGGATCGACGAGTACTCGGTAATGAAGACGCCGTCCTCGAGCCGGCCGGTCGCGCCGTATGTGCGCTGTACCCACCACGCGGTGTCGCCGAGCACCTCGATGCGCGCCTCGCCGATCGTGTCGCCGACCTGCCACGGCGGACGCCCACGGTAGCGGTCGATGTCGAAGTCGGCCGGGATCCGGAAGTCGCGCTCACGCCGCGTCGCGAACTTGATCTCGTTGCGAATGCGCGAGACGCGGAACGTGCGGATGTCGTCCCGGTCGAGATCGTGACCGACGACGTACCACCCGCCGTTGTCCTGCACGAGTGCGTACGGGTTCAGCGTCCGCTCGCCGAGCTTGTCGCGCGACGCCGACCAGT
Source organism: Gaiellaceae bacterium (assembly GCA_036265735.1). Taxonomy (GTDB): domain Bacteria; phylum Actinomycetota; class Thermoleophilia; order Gaiellales; family Gaiellaceae; genus Palsa-739. The sequence goes on along the minus strand of DATAOK010000013.1, from coordinate 43,359 downwards.
ACTCGAAGCGCACCGTCCGCTGCTTCGAGATCGCGCCCTCGAGCTTCGCGAGCCGGCCCGGCATCTCGGGTGAGTAGTCGGGGTCGAGCACCTCGACGCGCTGCGCCGTCTCGCTCGGTGCCTCCGCGAAGCCCGGCCGTCCGAGCGCGAGGTTCTGGAGGGCGAGACGGAGCGGCTCCGCGTACGCGAACTGCCCCTCGAGGAGATAGAGCGCCGTCTGGAGCGCGGCGAGCTCCTCGTTCTCGAGCTCGAGCTTCGGCAGGAAGTACTGCTCGGAGCGGAGCGTGTAGAGCTCCTCGCCCGTGAACTCGTCGCGCTGGGAGTGCAGCGGGACGCCGAGCGCGAGCAGCTCGGCACGGTCGGAGTAGAACCGCCGCGCGAAGGCCTCATCCGACATCTCCGAGTAGCCCTCGACGTTCGACTTCACGTCGCGCGCCGTCAGCGCACGGCGCTCGGCCATGAGGAAGGCCACCAGCGAGAGCTGGCGGATCAGCTTGTCCGTGTCATGTGACACCCCGCAGCCACACTACAACGCGGCTCCTGTGGAACGCGTTGTGGAAAACTGCAATCGGCTGCGCATGACCTCGACTGCGGCGGGGTTGGAGTCCACAAGGACGTAGTGCCGGCCGAGCTCTGCGGCCGCCGCGCCGAGGGTGCCGCTTCCCGCGAAGAAGTCGAGGCACCAGTCGTCGGGCGCCGTCGAGGCCTGGACGATCCGCCGCAGGACGCCGAGCGGCTTCTGCGTCGGATAGCCCGTCTTCTCGCGCCCGGTGGGGGAGACGATCGTGTGCCACCAGACGTCGGTCGGGAGCTTTCCGCGAGCCGCCTTCTCGGCCGTGACGAGGCCGGGCGCCATGTACGGCTCGCGGTCGACCTCCTCGGCGTCGAAGTAATAGGTGTCCTTGTCCTTGACGTAGACGAGGATCGTGTCGTGCTTCGCCGGCCAGCGGCGGGTGGCGCGGGCGCCGTAGTCATAGGCCCAGATGAGCTCGTTGAGGAAGCACTCGCGGCCGAAGATCTCGTCCAGCAGGAGCTTGCAGTAGTGGGCCTCCCGATAGTCGATGTGGAAGTAGAGCGTCCCGGCGTCGTCGAGCAGCCGGTGCGCGTGCTCGAGGCGCGGCGCGACGAAGCCGAGGTAGTCGTCGAAGCTGTCGCGATACGAGCTCGCGTTCAGCAGCTCGGTGCGGTACCGGCGTCCCTGAAAGCCGACCCGGTCGCCGTCGTCGGCGGCGGTCGTCGCGACGGTCAGCCGGCGCTGCGCGCCGCCCGTGTTGAAGGGCGGGTCGACATACACGAGGCGGAACGTGCCGTCCGCAAAGCCGGGGAGGACGTCGAGGTTGTCGCCGAGGATGATCTCGTCAGCGTGCGGCGTGCGCACGCGGTCAGGCTACGGCGCGGGGCGGACGAGCTCGGCGAGCTTCAGCGTCGTGTTGAGGTTGCGCAGCGTCATCTGCTTGTACGCCGGCGTGCCGACGAGCTTCAAGCCTGTGCGGGTGATGGCGTCGCGCTTGATCGCCCAGACGAGCGCGCCCGGAGCGGTGACGAGCTCGTCGATCCCATCCTTCGGCTTGAGCCCCCGGGCAATCGTGCGGCCGTCGGCTTCGCGCAGGAGGAACGCAATCGTCACGCGGAGATCCGCCGCGCCGAGCCACGCCTTCGGGATGCGATCGACGATCCGCTGGACCTCGGCGCCGCTGCGGACGACGACGCGCACGGGCAACCCGAACGCCTTCTCGATCGCGCGCTCGAGTTGCGCGTCGAGCTTCGGGCCGCTGCGCTCCTTCGACTCGAAGAGCACGTTGCCGCTCGCGATGTACGTGCGCACGTCGCCGTGGCCGATCGCTTCGACGCACTCCTTGAGCGCAGCCATCTTGATCAGCGACTTGCCGCCGACGTTGATGCCGCGCAAGAGCGCGACGTACTTAGGCAGCGGCGGCTTTGGCTTCGAGGTGCTGGTGCGACGGGCAGTAGTCGCGGTCCGGCAGCGGAGTGCGCTGGCACGGCTTGCCCTTGCGCGTCGTCGCGCGACAGCGCGCGATGCCGCCGTCGAGTGCACCGGCCTCGATCTGCTCGTCGATGAACGTCGTCGCAGCGTTCACGCCCTGCGTGACCGCCCACGCGACCTCGGCCTGGCACGTGATCGGGAAATAGCGGCGGATGTCCTGGAAGAGCGCGCGGTCGGGCTTCGCGAAATAGAGCGGATCTTTCGCGAGTCGCTCCATCGTCTGCTCACAGGCCATGAGCACGGCGCGGCGCGAGTCGAGTTGCGACTCGCGGTCTCCGTACGGGTCGATCATGTCCTTGACCGTCCGGTAAATGGCGCGCGAGTACTGATACATGCAGTGTTGCAACTGGAGAGTCCGCTCTTCGATCACTAGTTTGGTCAGCTCCTATGAAGTTCCGCCAAACGCTTTGTTAATGGCGGGTTAATCGCCCGCAACGGGCCGCCGCTCCAATCGATCCTACACACTCCGGATCGTGTTACAAAGTCGCCGAGTTCGTTGCCTTTGTTGCGAACGGGGTTTCGGCCCGCACCGAGATGTGCCGTGCCCGCGCTCGAGCCGTCTTACACCTAGCGCGTGATGCGGGTCTGGTAGGCGTCCGGGAAACCCTTGGCCCGGGCGGTCGAGACGCCTGCCGAAGCCTGGGACTGGCTCTGGAAGATCCCCTGGAAGATCGCGAAGTAGCCGGCGTGGAGGCTCGAGTACTGGGACGAGATGAGGACGCCGACGTCACTCAGGCCGGCGCGCTTCGCTTGCCGCGCCTTCTTGACCGCCGCCGCTCGGCCGCTGGAGACGGGCAGCGACTCGAGGATGATCGTGTAGCCGCTCTTTCCGTCCGGCCAGAAGGCGAGCGCGTTCGGGTTCGGCCGCGTCGTCTGGGTCTTGCTCGTAGGCTCGCCCGGGGCGGTCGGCAGCGGCCCGGTCGTGATCGTCGGCGCCGGCGCGCTCGGCAGGGTGACGGAGCGTGTCGGGGCGACCGTGGGCTGGACGGCGCCCGGGCCGACCGTCACCGCCGGCGTGGTTGCGACGCCCGTCGGGGTGGCATTGCTGTTGCGGGACTCGTTGGCCGCGACCGCCGCCGCGGTCGCCGCGACCGTCAACGCGAAGAAGAGCAGCACGGGCCAGATCCAGTCGCCCGGGTACCAGGCGAAGTGCCGTTGCCATTTCGAGGCGAGCACCCCCACGACCCCCGTGTTCGTCGGGAGCCGCGTGCCGCACTCGAGGCAGTACTCCTGGAGCGGCTCGTACGCGACGCCGCACTTCGGGCAGTAGTTGTGCGGCTCCTGCGTGCTCATGACTCGACGGGAAGCGCGGGCGACTCGGCCACGGGCCGGCCGCACTGGCCGCAGAACTTCGCACCCCAGAAGATCGGCGCGCCGCACTCACACCGGGCCGACGGCCGGGTTTTTCCGCGCGAGACGACCGCGGCGAGCAGGGCGTCGAGCTCTGCCAGCCGCTCCTCGACCTGGCCGAGCTCGACGCACCGGTCGACGAGCAGGTCCTGCCGGAACTGGTCGCGGCGGTACATCTCGAGCATCAGCCCGCCGAGGTCGCGGAGCTTGCGCTCCCGGACGACGAGCAGGTTGCGCCGCTCGCGGCGGAGTTGGCCGGCCGGCGGCAGGGCGCGGCGGACCGCACGCGCGGTCGGCGGCGGCGGAGCAGCCGCATCGGGCGCTGGCGCGCGGCGAAAGCGCATCGAAACGATGCTAACGAGGGTTCCGGCTGGGCGCTGTTCAGCGTTGGATGACGACGAGGCGCTCTTCGGTCATCTCGCGTACCGACCACGCCGGGCCTTCCTTCGTGTTCCCCGACGCCTTCACCCCGCCGTAGGGCATCTGGTCGCTGCGGAAGGTCGGCGCCTCGTTCACGACGACGCCGCCGAACTCGAGTCCCTCGGCCGCCTTGAGGGCCGTGTCGAGCGAGGTCGTGAAGACGCCCGCCTGCAGCCCGAACCGCGTGGCGTTTGCCCGCTCGATCCCCTCGTCGACGGAGTCGACGGGATTCACGACGACGACCGGGCCGAAGACCTCCTCGCAGCTCACCTTCTGGTCGTCCGCGACGTCCGCGATCACCGTCGGCTTCAGGAGGCCGCCGTCCTCGCCACCGGTCAGCACGCGAGCGCCCGACTGCTCGGCCTCGGCGATCCACTCCGCGATCCGCGTTCGCGCACCCTCGTCGATGACGGGGCCGACGTCGGTGTCGTCGTCACCCGGGTCGCCGATCTTCAGCGCCTCGACCTTGGGGACGAACGACGCGATGAACGCGTCGAAGCTCGCGCGCTCGACGTAGATGCGCTGCACGGAGATGCAGCTCTGGCCGGCGAACGCGAACGCGTTGGCGGCGAGCTTCGCGGCGGTTGCGTCGACGTCCGCGTCGGCTGCGACGACGACCGGTGTCGAGTTGCCGAGCTCGAGCTTCACCCGCTTGCGGGGTGCGCGCTCCTGCAATCCCCAGCCGACGTCGCCCGAGCCGGTGAACGTGATCAGCTTCACGCGGTCGTCCTCGACGAGCACATCGCCGATCTCCGACGCGCGGCCGACGATCACGTTGAGCCAGCCGGCAGGCAGGCCGGCTTCCGCTTCGAGCTCGGCGAGCAGCAGCGCCGAAAGCGGCGTCTGCGACGCCGGCTTCAGCACGACGGGACAACCGGCCGCGAGCGCGGGCGCGAGCTTGTGGGCAACGAGGTTGCACGGAAAGTTGAACGACGAGATCGCGCCGACGATCCCGATCGGTCGGCGCACAGTGAACGCGAGCTTGCCCTCGCCGGCCTGCGCCGCGTCCATCGGCACGAGCTCGCCGGCAAGCTTTCGCGCCTCGACCGCGGCGAACGTGTACGTCGACATCGCGCGCGATGCCTCGACGCGCGCGGTCTTGATCGGCTTGCCGGCCTCGTCGGAGATCGTGCGCGCGACCTCCTCGTGCCGCCGGCCGATCAAGCCTGCGACCTTGACGAGGATCTCGGCGCGCTTGTGTGCAGGCAGCGGGCTCTGCAGCGCCCGGTCGGCCGCGTCGAGTGCGCGCCGCGTCTCGTCGGCGCCGCCGCGCGCGACCCGTCCGACGACCTCGCCGGAGTAGGGCGAGCGAACCTCGACCCAGTCGCCGGTCTCGACCCAGTCGCCGTCGATGAAGAGCTTCCGTTCGGTCGCGGTCGTGGCCATAGTGGAAGCCTAATGGCGCCACGCACGCAGTACGCGAAGAGCGGCGAGCTCAACATCGCGTACCAGGTCGTCGGTGACGGGCCTTTCGACCTGCTCTGGATCCCCGGGTTCGTCTCGAACGTCGAGTTGATCTGGGAGGAGCCGACCGCGGCGCGGTTCCTCGAGCGGCTCGCGTCGTTCTCGCGGCTCATCCTGTTCGACAAGCGCGGCACCGGTCTGTCCGACCGCCTCGATCCGCGCAACCTGCCGACGCTCGAGGAACGGCTCGACGACGTGCGGGTGGTGCTCGACACCGTCGGCTCCCGCGACGCGGCGCTCCTCAGCCATTCCGAGGGCGGCAACCTCTCGATCCTCTACGCGGCGTCGTATCCCGAGCGAACACGGGCGCTCGTGACGACCGGCATCTTCGCGAAGCGCGTCTGGTCGCCGGACTACCCGTGGGCGCCGAAGCCGGAGGATCGCCAGCGGGAGATCGACGAGGTCGAGCGCAACTGGGGTGTGACCGCGGACGTCGACCACTACGCACCGTCGGCGGCCGGAGACGACGCATTTCGCCAGCGGCTGGCGGCGTACTTCCGTCGCAGCGCGAGCCCGGGCGCCGCGGCGGCACTCATCCGCATGAACACGCAGATCGACGTGCGTGCCGTGCTGCCGACCATTCGCGTCCCGACGCTCGTCATTCATCGCACGGGTGACCGCGACGCGCACGTCGAGGAAGGGCGGTGGATCGCCGATCAGATCCCCGGCGCGCGCTTTGTCGAGCTTCCGGGTGACGACCACATCCCGTGGGTCGGGCGCGTCGACGAGCTGCTCGACGAGGTTCAGGAGTTCCTCACCGGCGTTCGTTCGCTCCCCGATCCGGACCGCGTGTTGACGACGTTGCTCTTTACCGACATCGTCGACTCGACGGGCCGTGCGGCGGAGGTCGGCGACCGGCGGTGGCGAGAGCTGCTCGACGAGCACCACGCGACAGTGCGCGTCGTGCTCGACCGCTTTCGCGGCCGCGAGGTCGACACCGCAGGTGACGGTTTCTTCGCGACATTCGACGGCCCGGGCCGCGCGATTCGCGCCGCGTGCGCGATCCGTGATGGCCTGCAGCCGCTCGGGCTCGAGATCCGTGCAGGCGTGCATACCGGCGAGTGTGAAGTCGCCGGTGGCGCGGTGCGCGGAATCGCTGTCCACGCGGCGGCGCGTGTCGCCGCGCAGGCGGACGCCGGTGTCGTGCTTGCGTCGTCGACCGTCCATGATCTCGTCGCCGGCTCGGGCATCGAGTTCATCCCGCACGGCAGCGCCGAGCTGAAGGGCATCGGCACGTGGCAGCTGTTCGAGGTCGCGGGCGTCTAGATGATCGAGGCGCACCTCGCCGCGACGGTCACGCCTGACGACGCGGCGTTCCCCGTCTTCGTGCACACGATCGAGCACCCCGATGGGCTCGTCCTCGTCGACACCGGCATGATCGACTCGATCCCCGAGCTGGACGAGGAGTGGCACCCGACGCCGTATCCGCTCCCGCCGGAGCTCGTCGCGCGCGTCGCGCTCGTGATCAACACCCATCTGCACTTCGATCACTGCGGCGGCAACCGTCTCTTTCCCGGCGTCCCGATTCACGTCCAGGCGCGGGAGCTTGCCGATGCGCGTGCGGACAAGGACTACACGGTTCCCGAGTGGGTGGACTTCCCGGGCGCGACCTACGTCGAGCACTCGGGCGACGCAGACGTCCTGCCCGGCATCCGCCTGCTGCCGACGCCGGGCCACACGGCGGGGCACCAGGCGGTGCTCGTCGACACGGGCGAGGGCAGCGTCGTGCTCGGCGGCGACGTCGCGTACACGTTCAAGGAGCTCGGCGAGGCAAAGACCGCCGGCCAGCGCCGCGTGCTCGATCTCGGGCTACCGACGTGGCTCGCGCACGTCAACGGGCCGCGTGTGCCGCGAGCTACTCCTGCGGCAGACGGCTGACGACCGCCTCGAGGACCTTCGCCTGAATCGACGGCGTGTCGCGCATCAGGCGGCGGAACGCGGCCGCCGTGATCACGAGCAGACGCGACGGCTCGGTCGTCGTGACGGTTGCGGTGCGGGGGTGGCCGGTGACGAGTGCGAGCTCGCCGAGGAAGTCTCCGTCGGAGAGCGTGTTGATCGTCCGGCCATTTCGCTTCACGGTCGCGCCGCCGCTGACGAGCACGACGAACTCGTGGCCGATCGCGCCCTCCTTCGTAAGGTTCCGGTCGGCGGGGATGTCGAGCTCGTCCGCGAGCGAGGCGATCTCCTCGAGCTCGCGCTTCGAGCAGCGTTCGAAGAGCGGCACCCGCTTGATCAGCTCGATCTTGGCGTTTTTCCGTAGCACCTGAAGCCGATTCTCGGGGATACGATGCCGTTATGTCCAGCGCCCTGATCGTGGATGCGGTTCGGAGCCCGATCGGCAAGAAGAACGGGACGCTCTCCCACATCCGCGGGGACGAGCTCTCGGCGCAGGTCGTACATGCGCTCGTGGGCCGAAACGACGTCGACCCGGGGGAGATCGAGGACCTTCAGTGGGGCTGCGTCACCCAGGTCGACGAGCAGGCCTGGAACATCGGCCGGAACGTCGCGCTGACGGCCGGCTGGCCGGTCTCCGTCTGCGGGACGACGGTCGACCGCCAGTGCGGCTCGTCGATGCAGACGAACTTCAACGCCGCGGCTGCGGTGTGGTCGGGCCAGCTCGACCTCGTCATCTCGGGCGGTGTCGAGATGATGTCGCGCGTCCCGATGGGGTCGAACCACGGCTCGATGTCCGACCTCGTGCACGAGCGGTACGACATCGTCATGCAGGGCATCTCCGCCGAGGAGATTGCAAAGCAGTGGCGGCTTCCGCGTGAGGCGCTCGATCAGTACTCATACGAGTCGCACCTGCGCGCCGCGCGTGCGCGTGACGAGGGGCGCTTCGACAAGGAGATCATCCCGATCGACCTCGACGTTCCTTCTGACGACGGTGGCGGCGCGGCGACGCTCGTGCGAACGCGCTTCGCGGTGGACGAGGCGATCCGCGAGACGACGCTCGAGAAGATGGCGCAACTGCAGCCGTCGTTCATTCCCGACGGAGTCGTCACGGCAGGCAACTCGTCGCAGATCGTCGACGGCTCGGCCGCGGTGCTGATCGCGTCGGACGAGAAGGCGTCGAAGCTCGGCCTCGAGCCGCGCGCGCGGTTCCTCGGTTTCGGCATCGCCGGGGTCGATCCGCACGTGATGCTGCATGGCAATCCCGAGGCATGCGAGCGCGCGCTCGCCAAGGCGGGGCTCGGGTGGGACGACATGGACGTGATCGAGGTGAACGAGGCATTTGCGTCGGTCGTGTTGCAGTTCCTCGCGGACACGGGGCTCGGCGAGCGCTACGAGGCCGGCGACGTGAACCCGAACGGCGGGGGCATCTCGCTCGGTCATCCGCTCGGCGCCACGGGTGCGCGGATCACCGCGACCCTCGTCTCGGAGCTCGAACGGCGAAACGCGCGCTACGGGATTGCCGCGATGTGCATCGGCTTCGGCCAGGCGATCGCCGGCGTCGTCGAACGGCTCTAACGCTCCGCGTTCTCCCGGCCGATAACGGCATCCATGGACGCAGTGATCCGTGGCACGACGATGCCCGTGCTCGAAGTGCATTTGACGCCGGGCGAGTCTGTCGTCGCCGAGTCGGGGCAGCTCGGCTGGTTCGACGACGGCATCGAGCTCGAGACCTCGACCGCGATGGCGGGCGCCGACGGCGTCTGGGACGCCGCAAAGCGCAGCGTCGGCGGCGGGACGTTCTTCATGACCCGCTACCAGTCGACGACGCAGCCGGGAACGGTTGCGTTCCCCGCGCGGCTGCCGGGGAAGATCTTCCAGATCCCGCTCGGGCCGGACCGGTCGTATGTGATCCAGCGCCACGGCTTCCTCGCAGGACTCGAAGGCGCCGAGCTCACGACGGCGTTCCATCCGGGTCACGTCGGCTCGGCGGTGTTCGGCGGCTTCGGCTTCCTGCTGCAGACGCTCGAAGGCGTCGGTCACGCATGGATCGAGCTCGCCGGTGAGATTTCGGAATACGACCTCGAGGCGGGACAGACGCTGCGCGTGCATCCGGCGCACGTCGGCGTGATCGAAGGGTCGGTCGACTACGAGTTGACGACCGTGCCCGGGATCAAGAACAAGGTCTTCGGTGGCGACGGTCTCTTCCTCCTGCGGCTGACGGGGCCGGGCAAGGTTTGGCTGCAGTCGCTTTCGCTGCCGATGCTCGCGCACGCGCTCGAGCCGTATCTGCCGCAGCCCGCGAACGGCAACGGCACGACCTCACTGCAGGCGGCGGGCCTCGGCGCCGCTGTCAAAGGAATCTCGCAACTGCTCTGAGTAGGCTCGCCTGCGTGCAGGCGAGGCAACTTCGGAACGCGCATGTCGCGCTGGCGGTCGCGTTCGTCGCGTTCGGCACCGTCGACGGCGCCTGGGTGGCGCGCCTCCCGGCGATCAAGCACCGGCTCGGGCTCGACAGCGGGAGGCTCGGCCTCGCGATCCTCGGCGTCTCCCTCACGGCGACACTGCTCCTGACGGCGTCCGGCTGGTTGTCGTCGCGCTTCGGGAGCCGCGGGCCGATCTTCATCGGGCTCCTCGTCGTCGCCGGCGCGCTCACCGCGACGGCGTTTGCGCCCTCGTTTGCGGCGCTCCTGCCGTCCGCGTGCCTCATCGGTGCCGGGTTCAGCATCGTCGACGTCGCGGCAAACGCACACGGCGTCGCGATCGAAGAGCGGCTCGGCCGGCCGATCCTCTCCGCGTTGCACGGAGCCTGGAGTCTCGGCCTCCTGCTCGGCTCGGGCATCGCCGCAGGCGCTGCCGCGGCGGAGATCGGTGTACGCACGCAGTTTCCCGCTGTGTCGATCGGCGTCGTCGCGGCGGCCGTCGTCGTAACGCCGAAGCTGCTGCCGAGCTCAGTTGACGCCGCCGTTGACACCGCGCACTTCGCGTGGCCGGGCGGCGCACTCGCGCTGCCTGCGTTCTTGACGTTCTGCTCGATGTTCGTCGAGTCGTCGACGATGAACTGGAGCGCAGTCTTTCTCTCGGGGCCTGCGCACACGAGTGCCGCGGTCGCGGCGGGCGGAGTGGTCGCGTACTCGGTCGCGATGGTCGCAGCGCGGCTCGCCGGGGATCCGCTGCTCGTCCGCTGGGGCGTGGCGGGGCTCGCGCGTCGCGGCGGCGGGCTCGTCGTTGCCGGCATGGTGCTCGCGCTCGCAGTTCGGTCCGCCGTGCCGGGACTGATCGGGTTCGCGCTCGTCGGCGCCGGCTGCGCCGCCCTCGTTCCGGCGCTCTTTCGCGTCGCCGCCGCGACGCCGGGCATCTCCTCGAGCGCAGGCATCGCGTCCGTCGCGACCGCGGGCTATACGGGCGGCGTCGTCAACGGGCCTGTGATCGGCTTTCTCGCGCGCGGTGTCGGACTGAGCGTGTCGCTGTCGCTCATCGCGGTTGCGGGTGCAGTGATCGCGCTTCTCGGTCCGCGCCTAGACTCCCGCGCGTGAAGATCGGCGTCGTCGGCCTCGGCGCAATGGGCGCCGGCATCGCCCAGCTCTCGGTCGAAGCCGGCGTCGACACTGTCGGGCGCGAGGTGACGACGGAGCTCGGGGAGCGGGCGCAGTCGCGCATCGCGCACTTCCTGACGCGCAAGGTCGAGAAGGGCCAGATCGATGCGGCCGCGCGGGACGGTGCGCTCGCGTGTCTGACGCTCACGACCGAGCTGTCCGGGCTTGCCGACTGCGACCTCGTGATCGAGGCGATCGTCGAAGACCTCGCGCCGAAGCAGGAGCTCTTCGGTGAGCTCGAGCGGATCTGTCGCGCGGACACGGTGCTCGCGACGAACACGTCGGCGCTCTCCGTGACCGAGATCGCGTCGGCGGTCTCGACTCCTGAGCGGGTCGTCGGGATGCATTTCTTCAATCCCGCGCCGCTGATGAAGCTCGTCGAGATCGTGCGTGCCGAGCTCACCTCTGACGCAGCATTCGATGCCGCGTATGCGTTCGGCGAGAAGCTCGGCAAGCATCCGATCCGTTGCCACGACACGCCGGGATTCGTCGTCAACCGTGTGCTGATCCCGCTGCTGAACGACTGCGTCCGCGTGCTCGACGAGTCGCGTGTCACGCCCGAGGATCTCGACGCGGGGATGAAGTTCGGTGCCGGCTGGCCGATGGGCCCATGTGAGCTGCTCGACCTCGTCGGCCTCGACGTCCATGTGCATGCGAGTGAGGCGCTCTACGAGAAGACCCGCGAGCCGCGGATGGCCGCGCCGCCGCGGCTCGTCGCGATGCGCAACGCCGGCCTGCTCGGACGCAAGAGCGGTCGCGGCTTCTACACGTACGAGAGCTAAGCGGCCAGGTTGATGGGCGGCGAGGCGCCTGCGGTGCTCGCCGTGGGAGGGGCGGCGACGTCGTCGAGCAGCGCCTCGAGCATGACGGCGTGCATCGTCGCCCTCGCCGCGGCCGCGAGGAGGCCGGCAGAGTCCTCAGCGGAGACGCCGGCGTCGCGGAGCGCGGCCGCGAGCGCGTCTACGCAGTCCGTGAGGTTCCGGGCGGTCGATTCGGCGGTCATGCCTCGGTTTTCGCTGCGCCGTGGGCAGCTCCTAGGTCCGCCCGTAACAGAACCTTTACGGACCCCTGAATGGCGCGACACGAGGACTGGAGATACTTTCCGACAGATGCGGCGGCTTTCCGTCATTTTTGCGTTCGGCGCGGCCCTTGTGGTGCCGGTCGTTGCGCTCGCCGGCACGGGCGCTTCGAACGACGGGTCGCTCGTCGTGCACAACGGCCAGGCGCCGGTCGGGACGCCGGTCGTCGTCCTCAGCGTCACCGGCTCGGTGATCGGCAACGTCGATCACGGCAGGATCATCATCGACGGTGGGCCGACCGCCCTCGACAACGCGAAAGCGCCGCAGGTCACATCCGGAGCGCGGTGCGCAACGCCGGACGGCGACACGAAGCAGACCTGCAAAGGTGACAAGTTCAGCTTCCGCGCGGTCGGTGGTCACTACACGCTGCTCGTGTACGGCACGGGCGTCGACGTCGTCGCAGTCGGGACTGGCTGGGTCAGGCTTGCCGGCATCCCCGAGCTCGGGCCCGGCGACGGCAAGTATTCGGTGAACGGCGCAGACTTCGCGTCGCTCCCGGGCCTCCAGAGCGACAAGCTCCTGATCGGCGCGAACGGATAGGCGTCCGGCATGGCCGGAAAGCAGCAAACAGTTTTGGTCGTCGAGGACGAGGCATCGATCGCGTCGTTCGTCGCTGCATACCTGAAGAACGCGGGGTACACCGTGCGGACGACCCCGAGTGGCAACGAGGCGCTCCGGCTCGTCGAGTCGGAGAAGCCCGCGCTCGTGGTGCTCGACCTCATGCTCCCGGACATCGACGGCGTTGAGGTCTGCAAGCGGATCCGTCAGACCCGCGACCTGCCCGTGCTGATGCTGACCGCGCGGGACGAGGACGTCGACAAGATCATCGGCCTCGAGGTCGGCGCGGACGACTACATGACCAAGCCGTTCAACCCGCGCGAGCTCGTTGCGCGCGTGCGTGCGATCCTGCGGCGCGCGGCGCCCGACCATGCGAAGCGGGAGAGCGCGGTCATCCAGCACGGCGATCTCACGGTCGACGCGGGCCGCCGCGAGGCGCGTGTCGGCGAGCAGGAGATCCAGCTCGCACCGAAGGAGTTCGACCTGCTGTGGGAGCTGCTCGATCATCGCGGGCTCGTCCTGACGCGTGACCAGCTGCTCGAGCGGGTCTGGGGATACACGTTCGCAGGCGACACTCGCACGGTGGACGTTCATGTCCGCCAGCTGCGCCGGAAGCTCGGTGATGCGTCGCCGATCGTGACGGTGTGGGGCGTCGGCTACAAGGTGAGCCCGGCGCGCGAGGCCGCGAAGGCCTGACGAGAGCGTACGCTCGGCCCATGCTCGGGTCGCTTCGGTTCCGGTTGCCGGCGATGTTCCTGCTCGGCATCGCGCTCGCCGTGCTCGTCGCTGCGCTGATCTCGGTCCGGTTCTTCCAGAACTACACGCAGGCGCGCGGCGTCGACGAGCTGCGCGCGGAGTCGGCGGGAATCGTCCAGCTCTACGCACAGCAGGCGGGCCGGGAGACCGTTCCGGTCTCGAGCCTCGTCAACGCGCTCGGAGGTGATCAGCTCTTCTGGCTGCCCGCGTACAAGGGCGTGACCTTGCTGCAAGGGATCACGGATCTCCCCGAAGGCGCCACCTCGATCGACGTGAGGAAGCTCAAGGGCACTGCGACGATCAACGTGACGATCGCGCACAAGAAATACCTCGCGGTCGTCCGTCCGCTGCGGCTTGGTCAGAACAATCTCTTCGGCGCGCTCGTCGTCGCGAAGCCGACGTCGCAGCTGCGCAGCAGGACGATCCTCCTGATCGAGCGGCTCACGCTCGCGTTCGTCGGGGCCGTGATCGTCGCCGGCCTTTTCGGGCTGTATCTCTCGCGGCGCATTGCCGAGCCGTTGCGCAAGCTGTCGCGGGCCGCGGACGAGGTCGCGGCGGGGCATTACGGCGTCGAGGTCCCCGAGCCGCGTGGGAGGGACGAGATCTCGCATCTGTCGGTGCGGTTCTCCGACATGGCCGCGAAGCTCGCGGAGTCGGAGCAGCTTTCGCGGAACTTCCTGATGTCGGTGTCGCACGAGCTGCGCACGCCGTTGACGGCGATTCGGGGCCACGTGTCTGCGCTGCAGGAGGGCGTGATCGACGATCCCGACATGCGGGAGGCCTCCCTCGAGGTGATCGGCGAGGAGGCGATGCGGCTCGAACGGCTCGTCGGCGACGTTCTCGACCTGGCGAAGCTCGACGCGCATCGCTTCACCGTGCTGCAGGAGGAGGTCGACATGCAGCAGCTCTCCGAGCGTGCATACGCCGCGTTCGGCGAGGAGGCGCGGCGGCGCGGGATCGACTACCGCCTGGATGTACGTGCCAGCCCGGTGATCCTCACCGACGGAGACCGCGTGCTGCAGATCATCGTCAACCTGCTCTCGAATGCATTCCGGTGGACGCCGGAGGGCGGGAGAATCGAGCTCGGGCTGACGTCGGAGAACGGGTCGGTCGAGGTTGCGGTTGCGGACACCGGGCCGGGCATCACGCCGGAGGAGCGTGAGCGGATCTTCCGTCCGTTCTGGTCGCGCGACGGCGGCGGGACCGGGCTCGGGCTCGCGATCGCGCGCGAACTGGCGCTCGCGCTCGGCGGTCAGATCTCGCTCGACACCGAGCCGGGCCGCGGAAGCCGGTTCGTGCTGCTCCTGCCGACGACGTAGCGGCTAGCCGGCGAGCCGGTAGACCGCGGCGCTGCCGTCCGGCTGCTGCGCGAGACGCGCTTCGATTGCGCTCAGCCGTTGGTCGACGGCGTGCCAGCCGGCGGACACGAGGTCCACGAGCAATGCGAGGTCGTCGACGCGGGCGTTGCGCTCGGCGAGGAGATCGCCCTCGACGCGCTCGAGCCGCCGGATCACCTGGTTCATCAGGCCGCGGATCTCGGCGAGGTTCCGGCCGACCGGCGCAACCTGTGCGCGCAGGCCGTCCTGGAGAGCGGTGTCGAGCCGTGTCGGGAGGGTTGCCTCGAGCTCGGCCGTCGTGGCGGCGAGCGCTGCGATCTGGTCGCGTGCACGTTCGAGGGTCGCATCGACGGCGGCGGGCTCGATCCGCCCGGCCGCTGCACGGTCGATCCGGTCCTGTGCTCGCTTGATGGCTTCTGCGTCCATGGGTCGCCACGTTACCGTCTCCGGCGGATGGATTTGGAGGAGCTGAACTACGAGCTCCCGCCCGAGCTGATTGCGCAGCAGCCGGCGGCTCGGCGCGACGAGTCGCGGCTTCTCGTGTACGAGCGGTCATCCGGCGCTGTGCGGCATCGGCGGTTCTCTGAGCTGCCGTCAGAGCTGGCCGGGGAGCTGATTGTGGTGAATGACACACGCGTGGTCCCGGCGCGGATCCCGATCGAGTCGCCGCGCGGGGAGGTGCTGCTGCTGGAGCGCGTGGGCGGCGACGAATGGGTTGGCCTCGCGCGGCCGACGCGGCGGCTGAAGGCGGGTGCGCGGTACGGCCCGGTGGAGCTGATCGAGCATCTCGGGGAGGGGCGCTGGCGGCTGCGGCTGGACGGCGAGCCGGCCGGGCAGACGCCCTTGCCGCCGTACATCACGGCTCCCCTGGCGGATCCGGAGCGCTATCAGACCGTCTACGCGCGCGACGCGGGGTCGGCCGCGGCGCCGACTGCGGGGCTGCACTTCACCGAGGAGCTGTTGCAATCCCTCGAGGTCGAGCGGGTGACGCTCCATGTAGGGCTCGACACGTTCCGGCCGGTGACGGAGGCGCGGATCGAGGAGCACGTGATTCACGGCGAGCGCTACGAGGTGACGGCAGCCGCGTGGGGGCGGATCAGCGCGGCGGAGCGCGTGCTCGCGGTGGGGACAACGACGGTGCGGACGCTGGAGACGGTTGCGCTCGGCGGCGCGTTGTCCGGGCGGACTGAGCTCTTCATCGTGCCGGGCTTCGAGTTTCGCCGGGTCGACGCGCTGCTGACGAACTTTCACTTGCCGCGCTCGACGCTGCTCGCGCTTGTCATGGCGTTCGCGGGGGCCGAGGAGATTCGCCGGTTGTACGCGACGGCCGTGCAGGAGCGCTATCGGTTCTACTCCTTTGGGGACGCGATGCTGATCTTGTGACGGAGCCGGGGCTCCGGCGTGAACGTCACATGTGTACACATGTGACGTGCGCGTGAGATCACATGTGATGCTCGAGCCCGAGCAGGTCGACTATCTGATCGGCGAGTCGCTGCGGACAGGCCTGAGCCGGTCGGAACTCATCCGACGAGCCATCGACGAGACGTTCCGCCCAGAGGCGCGCATCCGCGTTCGCGGCTTCGATCTCGGCATCGGCTTCTGGCGCTCTCCCGACGCGGCCGTCGCCGGCCGCCGCATCGGCCCGCGCTGACGTCGTTACGCTCGCCCGCATGAGCGCCTTCACGCTCGAGGCAACCGACGGCGACGCCCGTAAGGGAACGCTCCGCACGGCCCACGGCGACATCCCGACGCCGGCGTTCATGCCCGTCGGGACCAAAGCGACCGTCAAGACCGTCGACGTCGACGAGCTGAACGCGCTCGGCGCGAGCGTCATCCTCGGCAACACCTACCACCTGCACTTCCGCCCCGGCGACAACGTGATCGAGGAGCTCGGCGGGCTGCACGCATTCATGGCCTGGGACAAGCCCATCCTCACGGACTCCGGCGGCTTTCAAATCTTCTCGCTCCGCGACACGCTCCTCGCGACGGACGACGACGGCGTGACGTTCCGCTCCGTCTACGACGGCCAGGCGGAACGCTTCACGCCCGAGCTCGCCGCGGACATCCAGCGCCGCCTCGGCTCCGACATCGCGATGTGCCTCGACATCTGCCCGCCCGCCGGTATCGCACGCCATGAGCTCGAAGACGCGGTCAGGCGAACAACGCTTTGGGCGAAGCGCCAACGCGAGCTGCCGCGCGCCGAAGGGCAGCTCCGCTTCGCGATCACGCAAGGCGGCGTCGACGACGAGCTCCGCCGCCGCTCGAGCGAAGAGCTCGTTCCGCTCGACTTCGACGGCTACGCGATCGGCGGCCTGAGCGTCGGCGAGCACCGCGCGCCGATGTTCGAGGCGACATCGCACGCAGCCTCGTACCTGCCCAAAGACAAGGCCCGCTACTTCATGGGCATCGGCGACCCGGCGGGCGTCCTCGAGGTGATCTCGCGCGGCGTCGACATGTTCGACTGCGTCCTCCCGACCCGCACCGCACGCACCGGCAGCGCGCTGACGTGGGAGGGCCGACTCAACCTCCGCAACGCACGCTTCGCACGCGACCAGCGCCCGCTCGACGAAGACTGCGCATGTCCGGCGTGCACACGCCACAGCCGCGCGTACATCCGCCATCTCGTTAACCAACAGGAGATCCTCGGGCTTCGGCTCCTCAGCCTGCATAATTTGCGCTTCCTGCTCGCCCTCGTTCGCGAGTCGCGGCAGGCGATCGAGCGGGGCGCTTTCGCGACGTGGAAGGCGGACGCGCTCGCACGATTCGAACGCCAACCACTGGAGACGTGATGGGTAGCGCTGGTCTTTTCATCATCGTGATCGCGTTCCTGTTCTTGTACTTCGTGCTTGTCCGTCCGCAGAAGCGGCGGCAGCTGGAACAGCAGCGCATGCTCAGCGAGGTCTCGGTCGGGGACGAGATCGTCACCGCAGGCGGGATCTATGGGGAGATCACTGCCGTCGATGAGGACGACGTCCGCGTGCGGATCGCGCCCGAGCTCGAGGTACGCGTCGCGCGCCGCGCAATCGCCGGGGTGACGACGTCCCACGACGCCGAGGAGCTCGAGGAACCGGAGGAGCCGGAGCACCCCGAGCCCACTCCCGGCACGTAAACGCGGCTACCCTTTCGCGCAGATGACCGACCGGCGGCGCTACGGGCTCCTCATGGGCGTGATTCTCGCCGCCGTCATCGGCGCGGCGCTGCTCGCGATCCCGGGGGCCCCGCTCTACCAGAAGCCGACGCTCGGCCTCGACCTGCAGGGCGGCCTCGAGGTCGTCCTCAAGGCGGTGCCGGAGAAGGGGCAGGGGCCGGTCACCTCCGACGAGCTCGACAAGTCGGTCTCGATCATGCAGAGCCGCATCAACAAGCTCGGCGTGTCGGAGCCCGAGATCCGCAAGCAGGGCTCGAACCAGATCGTGATCCAGCTCGCCGGCGTGCACGATCCGGCCAAGGCCGCCGCGCTGATCGGGAAGACGGCTCAGCTGCAGCTCTTCGACTTCGAGAACGACCTGCGCACGCCGTCGGTCGATGCGAATGGGAACCCGGCTCCCTCGACGTCGCTGTACGAGCTGCTGAAGCAAGTGCAGTCGGCGAAGGGATCACCCGAGTCGTATTACCTGTTCCACAAAAAGACCGTCACCAAGAAGCCGGCGAAGAAGGGCGCCAAGCCGACGACGACCGTCAAGCACTCCGTCGACCGCCGCAGCCCCGCGCCGACGCTCAAGCAGCTCCTGAAGCCGTTCGACGGCAAGGTGCCGAAGGGCGGGGAGGTGCTGAAGGTGCCGGCACACGCGCTCGTGGCCACGTGCCCGGCGGTCAGCGGCTGCCTCGGAGCCTCGTCGGCGAGCCCGACCGGCGACTACTTCTACTTGATGAAGTACTTCCCCGACGGGACGGGGCCGGGCGGGACCTCGATCCCGGAGATGACCGGTAGCGACCTCGTTCTCTCGGGCACGCGCGCCGACTTCGGGCAGAGCGGCAGCCCTGTCGTCCTCTTGCAGTTCACCGGGCACGGCTCGAACCAGTTCCAGAAGATCACGAAGGCGGAGGCACAGCGCGGCCAGCTCCGCTACAACGCCGCCGGTCGCCCCGGCAATCCGACGAACTACGCGCAGCACTTCGCGATCGTCCTCGACGGCCAGCTCGAGTCGACGCCGTACATCGACTTCCAGCAGAACCCGGACGGCATCCCCGGCCCGAACGCGGAGATCGACCTCAACGGCGGCTCGTTCCAGGAGGCGAAGGACCTCGCGCTCGTCCTCCAGACCGGTGCGCTCCCCGTCACGTTCCAGCAGATCGAGCGCACCGACGTCTCGGCGACGCTCGGCAAGAGCTCGCTGACCCAGGCCTGGCATGCCGCCCTCGTCGGCCTCATCGTCGTCGCGATCTTCCTGCTCGTTCTCTATCGCTTCCTCGGCCTCGTCGCGGTCACCGGTCTCGCGATCTACGCGCTCCTCTACTACGCGACGATCCTGCTCTTCGGCGTCACGCTCACGCTGCCGGGCTTTGCGGGCCTGATCCTCACGATCGGCGTCGCGGCCGACGCGAACGTCGTCGTGTTCGAACGCATCAAGGAAGAAGTGCGCGCCGGGAAGTCTGTGCGCGCTGCGATCGCAGCCGGCTACGGGAAGGGCTTCCACACGATCCTCGACGCCAACGTCGTCACCGCGATCACCGCACTGATCCTGTTCCTGATCGCCGTCGCGTCGGTGAAGGGCTTCGCGCTGATGCTGCTGATCGGCACGCTGATCTCGCTGCTCACGGCCGTCGCGGCGACGCGCGCGCTCCTGCACCTGCTCAGCGGCTTCCGCTGGTTCGACAACCCGCGCTTCATGGGCGCACAGGGCCAGCAGACCGCGAAGTGGCTGCAGATCGACTTCATGAAGCGTCGCTACATCTGGTTCGCAATCTCGGGCGTGATCATCGTCGCCGGCGCGGTCTCGCTCGGCGTGCGCGGGCTGAACCTCGGTATCGACTTCAAGGGCGGGACCCAGATCACCTTCAGCACGCACAAGGCGTACCCGACGTCCGCGATCCAGTCGATCGCTGCGGGGCCGGACGTCGGCCAGTCCGATGCCGTCGTGCAGGGCCGCGGCACCGCGATCGACAACAAGTACACGGATTGGCAGGTGCGGACGAAGTCGCTGAAGGGCGGCGTGCAGACGAACCTCCAGCAGGATCTCCAGCGAGAGGTCGGCGCCTACAAGCTCGGGACGACCAACGTCTCGTCGAGCTTCGGCCACCAGATCGCGAACGATGCGATCTGGGGGATCATCGTCTCGCTCTTCCTGATCACGATCTACATCACGCTGCGGTTCGACCTGAAGTTCGCGGTGCCCGTGATCATCGCGATGCTGCACGACATCGTGATCACGATCGGCGTCTATTCGATCGCGCATAAGGAGGTGTCGGTCGACACCGTTGCAGCGGTCTTAACAGTCCTCGGCTACTCGATCTACGACACGATCATCATCTTCGACCGCATACGCGAGAACGTGCCGCTGATGCGCAAGCAGTCGTTCGCCACGATTGCGAACGTTTCGTTGTGGGAGACGATCCGCCGCTCGCTGGCCACGACGTTCATCACCTTGCTTCCGATCATCGCGCTCCTCGTCCTCGGCGGCGCGACCCTGAAGAACTTCGCGTTCGCGCTGATCATCGGCGTCACCTCCGGCGCGTACTCGTCGATCTTCGTCGCGGCGCCGCTGCTCACGATCTGGAAGGAGCGCGAGCCGGAGTTCGCGAAGCGCAAGCGCGTGGGTGTCGGCGACGAGGTGGACGGAGCCGCCCCTGCTGTTGACGGCGGACGCCGGCGGAGGCGTGCCGACGCGGGCGTTATCGCGCTCGAGGAGTCGGAGCAGGCACTTGCCTCGGAGCCGACCCCAGAGCTCGTGGACGTTGTCCAGGCGACTCCATCCGACCCCGCCGCGACGGCACGCCGCGACAAGCGCCGCCAGCGGCGCCGCACGAGGCCGCATGGCCGCACGCGGTAGCGACCGCCTGATCGACGTCGTCGAGGAGCTCGTCGTCGAGCTCCCCGCCCGCCTGCGCGGCGGCCAGGCACGACTGTCCGAGCAGGCCGTCGGCGCGCTGCGAGGCCTCGTCGAGCAGCTGAACCTCGTGACGCGGGACGACCTCGACGAGCTCGAGCTCCGCGTCGCGCAGCTCGAGCACCGGTTGCGCCTGCTCGAGCAGAAGGACGACCGGATCTAGGAGGACGGTCGCCGTCGGCGTGCGAGCCGCCCGACCGTCGCCTGCCTGAACCGTTCCGCGTCGTACACGATCAGCGCACAGACCGCCGCCAGCGGCAGCTCCGCAAAGATCGCCTCGAGCACGGCGTAGACCCAGTCGTTCCCGCCGATCGACGTGACGACGTCGAACCATGCGTCGCAGACCAGCATCGTCCCGGTGACGGCGGCGAACGGCACGAGCCACTCGGACCCGCGCACCGCGAAATACGCCGTTGTCGCAATGACCGAGAGGAGCGCGATGTCGAATACGACCCAGGCGACGTCGTAGTGCTCAGTCACCTGGCGTGAGGGCAGGGTGAACGTCAGATAGAGCGTCCACGGCACAAGCGCGACCGCCGTCAGCGCGAGCAGGGGGGTGACCCAGCGGGGAATCGGGACGCGGGTCGAGGCAGGGGCTTCTTGCATTCCTCCGTTGTACCCACAGCAGGGAGGCGACCACCCGGCGACCCCGTTACCCTGGCAGGCGGATGAAGCGTCAGTCACTCCGGGCGGAGTCGGTGCTTGCGGCCGCCGCTGCGGTCGTCGGCGTCATCGGCATCGCCTCGGCGCTGACGCCGGAGTTCACGAACCGGTACGACGTCGTGCGCGGAGTGCTGCCGCCGGGGGTGCCGCACGCGGCGCGGATCGTTGCGCTCGCCTTCGGAATCGCGCTGATCTGGCTTTCGCGCTCGCTCGCGCGCCGACGCCGGCGCGCGTGGCAGCTCGGTGTGGTCGTCGTGCTTGGTGCCGCGATTGCGCATCTCGCGAAGGGCCTCGATTTCGAGGAGGCGACGGCGACGCTCGTGCTGCTCGCTGCCCTGCTCCACTGGCGTGCGCGCTTCGACGTGCCCGGTGACCCGGAAAGCGTCCCGCCTCTGATCGTGATCGGGCTCGCGCTCGCCGCGATCGGCGGCATCACGCTGGGGATGGAGCTGCGCGGTGCGGAGATCCCGGATCGCCTCGGCGACGCGTTCGAAGGCGTCGGTCTCGCGCTCGGCTTGGCCGCGCTCGCCTTCTGGCTGCGGCCGCTCTCGCACGCTGTGGCACAGACAGTTGCGGAGCGTCGCGCGGTGCGGGAGCTCGTGAACGCGTACGGCAGCGACAGTCTCGCGTTCTTCGCCCTGCGCCGCGACAAGAGCTATCACTTCTCACCGACGCGGCGAGCGTTTCTCGCTTACCGCGTCGTTGCCGGCGCCGCGCTGATCAGCGGCGATCCCGTCGGAGACGCGGCCGAGTTCGACCCTCTCCTCGACGACTTCAAGCGCTTCGCGTACGCGAACGGCTGGCGGCTCGCCGTCGTGGGCGCGCTGTACGAGAACCTGCCGCATTACGAACGGCTCGGCATGCGCGCGATCCCGATCGGCGACGAGGCGGTCCTCGTGCCGGCCGAGTTCTCGCTCGATGGCCGGGCGATCCGCAAGGTGCGCCAGTCGGTCTCGCGGCTGCAGAAGGCCGGCTACCGCTTCCGCGTCGTCGAGGCCGACGACCTCAACGAGGTCGAGCGCGCCGAGCTCGACGACGTCTCGAGCGCGTGGCGCGGCCGGCAGGTGGAGCGCGGCTTCTCGATGGCGATGGACGACCTCTACGCGCCCGGAACGACGTTCGCGATCGCGGAGGAGGCGGACGGACGCGTCGGCGGCTTCCTGCATCTCGCTCCGGCGCCGGCCGACGCCGGCTGGTCGCTGAGCACGATGCGGCGCCGGCCGGAATCGCCGAACGGCCTCACGGAGTACCTCGTCGTCGAGACGCTCGCGTGGGCGAAGGAGCAGGGCGCGCCCGAGCTCTCGCTCAACTTCTGCGCTCTGAGCGACTTCGTCGCGCCGGACCGTGTCCTGACGATGCCGCGCCGCCTCGTGCGCCGCGCGCTGCTCGCCGCCGACGGCGTCTTCCAGCTCGAGCGATTGCACAGCTTCAGCCGGAAGTTCCATCCGCACTGGCGGCCGCGCTATCTCTGCGTCGAGCGACTGTCCGACCTGCCGCTCGTCGGCCTCGCGTACCTGCACGTCGAGCAGCTGCTCGTCCCGCCGGGCCCCTGGGCACGGCGGGAACGCGTGTCACACTGACGGGAATGGCTCAGCCCGCGACACGGACGCTCGGACGTCTGTCCGAGATCGCGCAGGTGATGGTGCGCCACGGCTTCGGCTACTTCCTCGAGGCGCACAAGCTCACCGACCTGCTGCCCGGCCGCTCTGCGGAGGCGCGGCTCGCCGCGGCCTACGAAGAAGGAACGTCCGCGCGCGGCCAGCATCTGCGCGATTTGCTCGACGAGCTCGGCCCGACGTTCGTGAAGTTCGGGCAGCTGCTCTCGACGCGTCCCGACGTCGTTCCGCCGGACATCATCGCGGAGCTCCGCGCGCTGCAGGACGACGTGCGGCCCTTCCCGTTCGAACAGGCCGAGCGCGTGATCGAAGAGGACCTCGGCAACACGCTCGAGCGGCTGTTCGTCTCGTTCGAGCGCGAGCCGATCGCCGCTGCATCGATCGGTCAGGTGCATAGGGCAGTGCTCCCGAACGGCAAGACGGT
The DNA here is from genome assembly GCA_036265735.1 of Gaiellaceae bacterium. Taxonomy (GTDB): domain Bacteria; phylum Actinomycetota; class Thermoleophilia; order Gaiellales; family Gaiellaceae; genus Palsa-739. The sequence goes on along the minus strand of DATAOK010000013.1, from coordinate 20,151 downwards.
CGCCGTGAAGGTGCAGCGGCCCGGCGCGCCACGCCAGATCGAGGCCGATCTCGCACTGCTCTACCAGGCGGCGAGGCTCGTGAAGGAGCGCGTGCGCGCCCTGGACTTCATCGACGCGCGCGGGCTCGTCGACGAGTTCGCGCGGCAGATCCGCCAGGAGCTCGACTACCGCCTCGAGGCGCGCAACGCGCAGGCATTCCATCGCGACTTCGCCGCCGACCCGCACGTCCACGTCCCGCGCATCTACTGGACGTACACCCGGGCGCGCGTGCTGACGATGGAGTGGCTCGAGGGCACGCAGCTCGCCGACATCGACACGCTGGTCCTGAGCCTCGAGGAGCGGCGCGAGCTCGCGTACCGCATCGCCGAGACGTGGATGGCGATGATCTTCCGGAACGGTTTCTTCCACGGCGACCCGCACCCGGCGAACATCCTCATCCTCGAGGAGGCGGGGGCGATCGGACTCGTCGACTTCGGCGCCGTCGGGAAGCTCACCGAGGACGACATGACGAAGCTGACGCGGCTCTTCATCGACGCCGCGGCGGAGAACGTCGATGCGCTTCCGAGACGGCTCGGTGACCTCGGCGTGCGCTATCCGAAGGAGCGAGAGGAGGAGTTCCTCGCGGAGCTGCGCGAGCTGTACTACCGGTACTACGGCGCGAGCCTCAGCGAGATCGACCCGATTCAGGTGATCCGCGAGGCATTCCAGCTCATCTACTCGATGAACCTGCACCTGCCGACGCGCTACCTGCTGCTCGACCGCGCGATCGCGACGCTCGGCTCGGTCGGCGTCGAGCTCTATCCGGATTTCAACGTGTTCGAGGTAGCACGGCCGTACGCGCGCGGTCTTCTAATCGAGCGGTTCACGCCGCACCGCGTTGCCAAGCGCGCCCGGCGCGATGCGTTGCGCTATGCCCAGATCTTCGCGGAGGCGCCTCACCAGTGGCACGACTTCATGGAGCAGGTGCGCGACGGGCAGATCGAGGTCGGGTTCGTGCACAAGGGGCTCGACGAGTTCCTCGAGCAGACCCAGCGCGTCTTCAACCGGCTCGTCATCGCTCTCGTGGTGACCGGCGGCCTGATCGGCTCGAGCCTCATCGGCGTGTTCGCCAAGAGCGGCCCGCACCTGCTCGGCGTCAACGCGATCTCGGTGATCGGGTTCGCTCTTTCGACGTTCCTCGGCGTGTGGCTGCTCTGGGGCGTCGTACGGTCCGGACGCCTGTAACGAGCAGCGCACACAGCGCGAGCCCGCCGACCGCGAACCGAGCGGCAGCCCTTGACGTCTGGTCCGGCAGGTGCGCGAGCGCCCACGAGCAGCAGTGAACGCCGGAGTTCGAGCCGAGGCGATTGTTCGACCACGCGTCGAGCACCTGTTGCCCGCATGGAGTCGCGGCGGCTGCGGAGAACTCGTGACACATTCGCGCGAAAGGACATCTGGCGCGCGTGCACTCGCGTGGCTAGCGTCGCGCGCATGACAGCACTGCTGCTCGCAGAACCCGAAGCGACGATGCGCGGCTTTCTCGAGCGCCAGCTGCGCAGTGACGGCTTCGACGTGTTGTCGTTTCCGAGTGCGCGCGACCTGCCGCGCGCAGCGCAGCCTGACGTGTTCGTGCTCGGCAATCCGGACGAGCTCGACGGCTGCCGCGTCCCGGACTGCCCGGTCATCGTCCTCGGAAGGCCTGACCCTGACGCGAAGGTGCGGGCGCTCGAGCGCTGCGACGACTATTTGACGCGTCCGTTCGTCTACGAGGAGCTCGTCGCGCGCATCCACGCGATCCTGCGCCGCTGCCCGCCGCGCAGCGAGCTGCTCGATCTCGGCGACCTCGTCGTCGACCGTGCGGCGCGCCGCGCCATCGTGCGCGGGCGGGAGGTCGCGCTGTCGCAGAAGGAGTTCGCACTGCTCGTCAAGCTTTCATCCGATCCGGACCGCGTCTTTTCGCGCGAGCATCTCCTGCGCGACGTCTGGGGCTACCCGAGCTACTCGGCGACGCGAACGGTCGAGTCGCATGCGTCGCGGTTGCGCGTGAAGCTCGCCGCAGCCGGGCTCCTCGGCTGGGTCGTGAACGACTGGGGCGTGGGGTACAAGCTCCGGCCGGCGTACTGCACGTGAGTACCGTCCGCCCCCGGCGTCAGGATCCGGCCATGCACCTCCTTGCCCTGAGCTTCAACCAGCACAGGACGCTGCGGCTCGAAGAGGTCGCCGGGGCGCTCGCAGTGCTGGCCGGTGCCGCGCTCTTCCTCGGCGCCGTCGCGCCGCTCGCACGCCGCACCGGCCAGCTCTTTGGCGGTCTCCTGCTCGCGGCGTCCGGCGTCCTGTTCGTGCTCGCCGTTCGCTACGGCGTCAGGCCCTAGAGCAGCGCGCCTTCCAACCGAAGGAGCTGCTCCTTGCGGTCGAGCCCGCCCGCGTATCCCGTGAGGCTGCCGGATGCGCCGACAACGCGATGGCACGGGAGGACGATCGGGATCGGGTTCCGGTTCATGATCGTGCCGACCGCACGCGCGGCGCGCGGGTTGCCAGTGAGCGCCGCCAGGGCGCCGTACGTCGTCGTGCGGCCGTAGTGGACGCGTGCGAGCTCGGTGAGCACCTTCTGGTTGTAGTCCGAGAGCCCTCGGAGGTCCGGCTCGAGGTCGAAGTGCCGGCGGCGGCCCGCGAAGTACTCGTCGAGCTCACGCCGCACCTCGTCGATCGGCTTCGGCGAGCGCAGCACGCGCGGCCCGAACTGCTTCGCGAGCGATTCGAGGTGATGCTCCGAGTCCGGGTCGTAGCTGATGCGGCACACGCCGTGGTCGGTGACGCCGACGAGCAGCGGGCCGACGGGCGTATCGGTGATGACGTCGAAGGCGACATCCAGCAGCTTCGCCGCGGCGGCTGCTGCGCGAAAGCGCTCGTCGAGTGCGGGGGACACGGTCATGTCTTCTCCTTTCGCAGCCGGCGGACGCCGGCCGACGCAGCCTGGCGCGCGGCCTGCTCGCTCGAGCCGAGCGCGGCACCGATCTCGTCGTAGTCCAGGTCGTAGCCGTAGCGCAGCACGATCGCTGCGCGTTGCTTCGGCGGGAGGTCGTCCGTCAGCGGCGCGAGCTCCTCGTACGCCGGCCGCCCGTCCTCGGTCAGGAGCTCCGGCAGCTCGGCGTTCGGCTTCCGCCGGCGGAGGTCGTCGACGACGATCCGGCTCGCGATCGTGAACACCCAGGCGCGAAGATGGTCACCGGTGTGCAATCGCGGATATGCCCGCAGGGCGCGGAGGAACGTCTCCTGGAACGCGTCCTCTGCGCGCTGGCGGCCCAGGCGTCGCTCGAGAAAGCGGTAGATCTCGTCGCGGTGTGCCTCATAGAACGTCTCGAAGGGCGGGATCATCTACCCGGTGAAACGTACTGCGGCGCGAATATGTGAGGGATGAATCTCGCCGTCGTCGGTCATGTGGAGTGGGTGGAGTTCGTCCGGGTCGAGCACGTGCCGAAGCCCGGTGAGATCGTGCACGCGCTCGAAACCTGGGAGGAGGCGGCCGGCGGCGGCGCGGTCGCGGCCGCGCAGCTCGCGAATCTGAACGGCTCCGTGCACTTCTTCACGGTGCTCGGCGACGACGAGCTGGGCGAGCGGGCGCGCACCGAGATCGAGTCGCGCGGCGTCACCCTGCACGCGGCGCGCGCCGGCGAGCAGCAGCGGCGCGCGTTCACCTACGTCGACGAGGTCGGGGAGCGCACGATCACGGTGCTCGGCCGCAAGCACGTGCCCTCTGGTGAAGACTCAACGCTGCCGTGGGAGGAGATCCTGCGCTGCGACGCGGTGTACTTCGTCAGCGGCGATGTCGCGGCGCTCGCCGCGGCGCGCAAGGCGCGCGTCCTCGTCGCGACGGCCCGTGAGCTGCCGACGCTCACGCGCGGCCATGAACTGCTCGACGTTCTCGTCGGCAGCGGGGAGGACCCGGGCGAGCGCATCGAGCCGGGCATGCTCGATCCCGAGCCGGGCGCCGTCGTCACGACGTCGGGCTCGCTCGGCGGCTGGATCCGACCGGGCGGCCCGTTTCGGGCGGCACCACTCCCTGGGCCGATCGAGGATGCCTATGGGTGCGGAGATTGCTTCGCGGCGGGGCTGACCTATGGGCTTGGGGAGGGACAAACACTGGAAGCGGCCGTCGAGCTTGGCGCGCGCTGTGGAGCGGCCGTGCTGACCGGCCGGGGCGCCTACGCCGGGCAGCTGCGCGGATGAGCGAGCTCGAGCCCGACTGGCGCTCCCCGTCGCCGCGCCTGCTGACGATGCGGCGCGTGCAGGTCGGCATCTGCGGCGTCGCCGCTGCCGTGATCCTCTTCGCCGTGCTCGTGTCGTCGACGGTGACGTGGGCGGCGATCGCCGGCGCCGTGGCGCTCGTCGCGGGCGCAGTCGCGCAGGTCTTCGTCGCGCGCCGCGTCCGCGCGTGGGGGTACGCGGAGCGTGAGGACGACCTGTTCGTCAAGCGCGGCGTGCTCTTCTCGCGGCTGTCGGTGATCCCGTACGGCCGCATGCAGTTCGTCGATGTCACCGCAGGGCCGTTCGAGCGGCTGTTCGGGCTCGCGACAGTGCGGATGCACACGGCTGCGGCTGCGAGCGACGCGCGCATCCCCGGCCTCGAGACCGACGAGGCAGCTCGTGTTCGCGACCGGCTCACCGAGCTCGGTGAGGCACAGGCCGCGGGCCTGTGAACGTGCAGGACGGCTGGCGCCGGCTCCATCCGCTCTCGCCGGTGGTGCGCGCAGGCCGCGCGACAATCGCGATCTTCGTCGTCCTCATCCCGACACTGCTGAGCGGCGGCCGGAACCTCAGCTCGGACTACTTCCAGCTCGGCGCGGTCGCCGTCCTCGCAGCGCTCGGGTTCATCAGCTGGCTCGTCACGCGCTGGCGCATCGACGGCGACGACCTGCGCATCGAGACCGGCGTCGTACGCCGGCAGTCGCTGCGGTTCCCGCTCGCGCAAGTGCAGGCGATCGACATCGTGCGGCCCGGCCTCGCCCGGATGTTCCGCGTCGCCGAGCTGCGGCTGCGCATGGGCGGCGCGTCAGGCGGAACGGCCCGGCTCGCCTATCTGAACGAGCAGGAGGTCGAGCCGCTGCGCGCGCAGCTGCTCGCGCTCGCGCACGGTGGGGAGGAGGCGGAAGCGCCTGCCCAGGAGGCGCCGGAGCACGTGCTCGTGCGGGTGCCGACGCCCCGGCTCGTCGCGTCGATCCTCGTCAGCGACGTCGGCATGGTCGCCGAGCTCGTGCTCCTCGGGCTCGTGATCGGTGCGGTGCTCGCGCCCGGGGCCGCGCGCGGCATCGTGAGCGGCGGCACGGCCGAGCTCCTCGCGGTCGTGACGCTCGTCTGGCGACGGTTCAACCAGGAGTACCGCTTCAACCTCGCGCAGACCGAGGACGGCCTCCGGCTGCACGGAGGGCTCGTCGCACTGAACACGGAGACGATTCGCCCCGGCCGCGTGCAGGCCGTCCGGATGGTCGAGCCGTTTCTCTGGCGGCGGCTCGGCTGGTGCCGCATGGAGGTCGACCTCGCGGGCCGTCAGCGGCGGAAGGGCGAGAGCGAGGCGACCGGGCGCTCGCTGCGCGCGCTCCTTCCGGTCGGGAGCCGCGCCCTCGGGCTCGAGCTGCTCGACCACCTCGTGCCGGGCGCGCCGCAGCCCATGCTGAGGGCGCCGCGCCGCGTGCTCGTCAAGTCTCCGCTTCGCTTCCGCTACCTCGCGTGGGGACGCAGTGACGCCGTCGTCGTGACGCAGACCGGTCGCATCCGCCGGGTCACGGTCTGGGTGCCGCTCGAGAAGGTGCAGTCGCTCCGCCGGGTCGAAGGCCCGGTTCAGCGGGCCCTCCGCCTCGCGACCGTCCACCTGGACACGGCCGGACGAGCCCTCCATGCGGCCCTCCGCGACCGCGACCGCGGCGAGGCCGACGAGGCCCTCGGCGACCTCGTCCGCCTGGCGAGGGCCGCCCGCCGGGCACCGCCCCCGTAGATCCCCCTTCCGGGGTGGACAAGTGGGGAGAAGTGGTTTATCGTGGGGCAAAGTGGTAGAGAGTGGTACGGCCCCGCGATGCTTCTCGGCGAATACGAACACACCATCGACGACAAGAACCGGCTCACGCTGCCGGCCCGCTTCCGCCATGTCTTCGGGGAAGGGATCGTCGTGACCCGCAGCCTGGACGGTTGTCTCTCTGCGTATACGCCGCAGGGCTTCGAGACCCTGGTGACGAACCGCCTCGGCCCGCTCGACCCGCTCAGCAAGGAGGGCCGCCAGATGCACCGCTTCTTCTTCTCGGGGGCCTCCGAGACCGAGCTCGACAAGCAGGGCCGGGTCGGTCTGCCGGCTGCGCTCCTCGAGCACGCGAAGCTCAGCCGCGACGTCGTCGTCGCCGGCGTGAACGACCACTTGGAAATCTGGGATCGCGACGCCTGGCGCCGCGAGCTCGCCGAGGTCGAAGGGAGTGCAGAAGATGTTGCCGAACGTCTTGCAGCCCAGCGCGACTGATCACGTCCCCGTCCTCGCAAACGAGGTGCGCGCGTCGCTCGACGTCCAGCCCGGCGACACCGTCGTCGACGCGACCTTCGGCGCCGGCGGCCACTCGGCGCTGCTCGCCGCCGATCTCGGCGGCCGCGGCAAGCTGATCGCGATCGACCGGGACCCGACGGCGCGCACGTACTTCGAGCGCTTCGACAAGCAGTCACGCGTCCAGGCACGGCTCCTTCGGGGCGACTTCGGTGTCGTCCTGCCGCAGCTCGCGGAAAACGGCGTTCGCGCGGACGCGATCCTGCTCGACCTGGGCGTCTCGTCCATGCAGCTCGACCGTCCCGAGCGCGGCTTCTCATACTCCGTCGACGCGCCGCTCGACATGCGCATGGACACGTCGCAGGAGCTCAGCGCCGTGGACGTCGTGAACGAGTGGGCCGAGCGCGATCTCGTGACGATCTTCCGCCGCTACGGCGAAGAGCGCTACGCGAAGCAGATTGCGCGTGCGATCGTGCGCCGCCGCAAGGACGAGCGCTTCGAACGCACCGGCGACCTCGTCGACACGATCAAGTGTGCGCTGCCGGCGCCGGTGCGCTTCGGCGAAGGGCATCCCGCGAAGCGGGTCTTCCAGGCGCTCCGCATCGCGGTCAACGACGAGCTCGGCTCGCTCGAGGCCGCGCTCCCCGCCGCGCTCGAGATGCTGCGGCCGGGCGGCCGCCTCGCCGTGATCTCGTTCCACTCGCTCGAGGACCGGATCGTCAAGCAGTTCCTGCGCGAGAAGGAGCGCGGCTGCACGTGCCCGCCGGACTTCCCGGTCTGCGTGTGCGGTCACGAGCCCGAGTTGCGCGCGATCGAGCGGCGGCCCGTCAAGCCGAGCGCGGCGGAGGTCGACGCCAACCCACGCTCCGCGTCGGCGCGCCTGCGGGCGGCGGTGAAGACCTGATGGCCGCACTCGACTGGTTCGCGCCCGACGTCGCGCAGGCACCGCCCGCGCGCCCGGCCCCACGGCCGAAGCCGCGTCCGCGGACCCGCCCGCGCGGCCGTCGCGTCACCGGTGGGATCGTCTGGATCTCCGCGTTCGCGGTGCTGCTCGCGGGCGTCGTTGCGATCAACGTCGCCGTCCTGCGCGCGAACGTGCGGCTGAACGACCTGAATCAGGAGCAGCTGCAGCTGCAAGCGCAGAACCAGTCCCTGGCGTCGAGCGTCTCGAGTGCCGCGTCGTCACTGCGCATCCAGCAGATCGCCCAGCGGCTCGGGCTGCAGCCGGCGCCCGGAGCCGACACGAGCTACCTGAACCTCGAGCAGAAGTAAGCCGTGACGCGCGTCGTCAACTCGCGCATCCGCCTCCTGCTTCTCTGCATCGTCCTCGCCTTCGGCGCACTCCTCACGCGCGCGGCGTGGATCGCGACGGTCCGCGCGTCGTCGCTCTCGCAGATGGCGCAGCTGCAGACGAAGACGACGATCAGCCTGCCGGCCGGCCGGGGCACGATCTTCGACACGATGGGCACGCCGCTCGCGCTCGGCGAGCAGGCGACGACGGTGTTCGCGGACCCGCGTGAGGTGCGCCACCCCGTCACCGAGGCGAAGGTCGCCGCGCGCATTCTCGGCGTGAAGGTGAAGACGCTCGAGCCGCTGCTCGCCGACCGCACAAAGGGATTCGTCTACGTCGACCGTGAGATCGACCCCGCGCTTGCGCTGAAGCTGAAGCAGCGCAAGCTGTCCGGCTTCATGTTCGAGCCGGAGGAGCGGCGCACGTATCCGCAGCGCACGGTTGCCGCGCCCGTGCTTGGGTTCGCCGGCATCGACAACAACGGGCTGGCGGGGCTCGAGCTGCAGATGAACGACTCGCTCACGGGGCAGCCCGGTCAGGAGACAGTCGTCCGCGATCCATTCGGCCGCCCGATCTCGATCAGCGGCGAGCGTCCCGTGCGCCCGGGAAAATCGATCTACCTCACGCTCGACCATACGATCGAGGCGAACGCCGAGCAGGTACTGCGCGCCACGGTCGCGCGTTGGGGCGCGAAGCACGCGACGGCGATTGTGCTCGATCCCAAGACCGGCGCCGTGCTCGCGATGGCGCAGGCGCCGGCGTTCGACGCGAACAAGTCGGCGACGAAAGGGCTGCAGCAGAACACGGCAGTGTCCGACGTCTTCGAGCCGGGCTCGGTGTTCAAGATCGTGACGATCGGCGCGGCGCTGTCGGAGCATGACGTGACTCCGCAGACGAAGTTCACGCTGCCGTACTCGATTCAGGTCGCTGACCGCCGCATTCACGACGCCGAGCTGCGCGGCACGGAGACGATGTCGGTCGCGCAGATCCTCGCGCGCTCGTCGAACGTCGGGACGGTGACGATCGCCCGCAAGTTCTTGCACGAGGACGGGATGAAGAAGTGGATGGCGCAGTTCGGCTTCGGCCGGAAGACGGGCATCGACCTGCCGGGCGAGAGCGCGGGCCTGCTGCCGTCGTACTGGTCCGGCTCGACGATCGGCAACGTGCCGATCGGGCAGGGCGTCTCGGTCACCGCGCTCCAGCTCGCCTCGGTGTACGGCGCGATCGCGAACAAGGGCCTCTGGGTGCAGCCGCACCTGGTCGACCACGTTCAGGGTGAGACGCCGCCCGCGCCGAAGACACGCCGCATCCTCTCTCCGAAGATCGACCGCACGCTCTTGCAACTGCTGAAAGGAGTCGTCTCGGATGCCGGTACCGCGCAGGCCGCCGAGATCCCCGGCTACTCCGTCGCGGGGAAGACCGGAACCGCGCAGGTGCCGGGCCCGAACGGCTATGAGCCGGGCAAGTACGTCGCGACGTTCGTCGGCATGGTGCCGGCGAGCAATCCGCGGCTCGTCGTGCTCGTGTCGGTCGACGAGCCGAAGAACGCGATCTTCGGCGGCGTCGTCGCGGCGCCGGCATTCGCGCAGATCGCGTCGTTCGACCTGCAGTACCTCGAGGTTCCACCCGACCTGAAGGTGAACTGATGCGGGCGATCGACGGCGGCAGGCGGATCGACATGAACGGGCCTGGGTTCGCGCGACTCTACGACGACGTGTTCCGGACTCGACGCCTCACCCTGGCGCGACCGTGTCTGCGCGTGCTGCCAGGGGGGCGCACGGAGCCTGTGCGCCGCGGTTGCGGGCGGCGGGCGCACCTGCGCGTCGTTGTCGCTGACCGGCGCTAGACTCGCCGGGCGATGCTGGATCTGGAGCGCCTCGTCGCCGCAATGGGGGCGGTCGACGTGGTCGGTCGCGCTCGAGTCGACGTCGAGGAGCTCGCGTACTCGACCGACGGCGTCGGCCCGGGGACACTGTTCTTCTGCGTGCGGGGCGCCCATGCAGACGGCCATGACTTTGCTGCAGATGCGGTGGCGAACGGCGCCGTCGCACTCGTCGTCGAGCGGCCGCTCGACGTCTCCGTGCCGCAGGTCGTCGTGGCGGACTCGCGTGCAGCGATGGCGCCGGCGGCCGATGTGTTCTACGGCCAGCCGACGCATGAGCTCGATGTCGTCGGCGTGACCGGCACGAACGGCAAGACGACGACGACCTTCCTCGTGTACGCGATCCTCGCCGCGGCCGGGCGGCGCCCCGGTCTCAGCGGAACGGTCGAGGCACGTGTCGGCGGCGAGCGCCGCGGCGTGAAGCGGACGACTCCGGAGGCGATCGACCTCCAGCGTCTGTTCCGAGAGATGCTCGACGCCGGCGACCGTTCCGTTGCGATGGAGGCCTCGTCACACGCGTCGGCCTTGCATCGACTGGATCGCGTTCGGTTCGCGGCGCTCGTGTTCACGAATCTGAGTCACGAGCATCTCGACTTCCACGCGGACATGGAGGACTACTTCGAGGCGAAGCGGCGGCTCTTCCTCGACGGCGCTCCCGCAGCCGTCAACGCCGGCGACGAGTATGGCCGTCGTCTCGCCGCGGAGCTGCCGCACGTCCTGACGTTCGGGCTCACAGATGACGCCGCGGTCGGGCCCGATGACCTTGTGGGCATAGACCTGAAGCTCCGCGGCCGGTTCAACGTCGAGAATGCGCTCGGTGCGCTTGCGGCTGCGCGGCTTCTCGGGATCGACGACGACGCGATCGCGCGCGGGCTCGAGTCCGTCCGCGGCGTCCCCGGTCGCTTCGAGTCGATCGACGAAGGGCAGCCGTTCGACGTGATCGTCGACTACGCGCACAAGCCGGTGGCCCTCGAGAGCGTTCTGCGCGCCGCGCGCGAGCTCGCCACAGGGCGTGTGCTGTGCGTGTTCGGCTGCGGCGGCGACCGTGACCGCGAGAAGCGTCCTCAGATGGGACGCATCGCGAGCGAGCTCGCGGACGTCGTGATCGTGACGAACGACAACCCGCGCAGCGAGGAGCCGCAGGCGATCATCGACGCGATCGTCGCCGGCGCAGCGGGGGACGTCGAGGTCGAGCCGGATCGGGCAACTGCCATTGCACGCGCGATCGAGGTCGCCGACGAGGGCGACGTCGTGCTGATCGCGGGCAAGGGCGCGGAGCAGGGCCAGGAGTTCGCTGACCGCACGGTGCCGTTCGACGACCGCGAGTCCGCCCGGGAGGCGTTGAGGACGCTGGGAGCGCGCACCTGATTCCGCTCCCGTTCGCAGAGCTCGAGCCGCTCGGCCGTCTCGAGGGCGACGCAGAGGTCGTGACGGGTGTCGAGGTGGACTCTCGCCGCGTCTCGCCCGGCGATCTCTTCGTCGCGGTCGGGCGCGGCGCTGCGTTCGTCGACGACGCGCGCGCTGCGGGCGCGGCGGCGACGCTCGTCCCCGACGACGCATTCTCCGCGCTCGCTGCGATCGGCAGCGCAGTGCGTGCGCGGAGCGACGCACGTGTTGTCGCGATCACCGGCTCGGTCGGCAAGACGTCGACGAAGGACATCCTCGCGGCGCTGCTCTCGCCGCAGGTGCGGCTCGTCGCGGCGGAGGCGGGCTACAACAACGAGGTCGGGCTGCCGCTGACGCTCTGCCGGATCGATCCGGACACCGAGGTCGTGATCACGGAAATGGGCATGCGCGGCGCGGGGCAGATCCGCGCGCTTGCCGAGATCGCACGTCCGGACATCGGCGTCATCACGCAGATCGCGCCGGTTCATCTCGAGCTGCTCGGGAGCATCGAGGCGATCGCGCGCGCGAAGGCTGAGCTGCTCGAGGCGCTGCCCGAGAACGGCATCGCGATCGTCCCCGAGGACGCGCCCGAGCTGGAGCCGTTCATCCCCGAGCGTCTCGACGTGCGGCGCTTCTCCGAGCCCGAGGTCGACGTGCGTGACGGTGTCGCGTATGTCCGAGCCGGCGGCCGAGAGGTCGCGTTCACGTTCGCGGCGCGCCACCAGGCGGCGAACGCTGCGGCGGCGCTCGCAGTGGTCGACGCGCTCGGGCTGCCCTTGCCGGAGCAGCCGGTCGAGGTCACGTTCTCGCGCTGGCGCTCCGAGGAGCGCGAGCTCGCAGGGGGTGGTCTGCTGATCAACGACGCCTGGAACGCGAACCCGGTCGCGATGCGCGCTGCGCTCCGCCACTTGCGCGAGCAGGCTGCGGGCCGGCGGACGGTCGCGATCCTCGGCGAGATGGCCGAGCTCGGTGCGGATGCGGCCGGCTATCACGAGGAGATTGGCCGCGAGGCGCAAAACGTGGACGTCGTGATCGGCGTCGGCGAGCTGGCCCGCCTCTACGACCCGGACGTCTGGGCTCCGGACGCGCCGGCCGCGCTCGAGCGCGCGCGGGAGCTCGTGCGGCCCGACGACGCGATCCTCGTGAAGGGCTCTCGCTCGGTGGGGCTCGAGTCGGTGGTGGAAGGGCTCGCCGGGGTGGTCGCTCGATGACGCGTGTCCTCGTCGGCGCACTGATCGCGCTGATCGTCTCGATTCTGATCGGCCCGCGTTTCATCGACTTCCTGCGCAAGAACGAGTTCGGGCAGCACATTCGCGAGGAGGGGCCGGAGCATCACTTCGCGAAGTCGGGGACGCCGACGATGGGCGGACTGATGATCCTCTTCGCGGCCACGATCGCGTTCCTTGCGGTGTCGCGGTACACGCTGCAGGGGCTCACGGTGCTGTTCGCGACGCTCGCATGCGGTGCGGTCGGCTTTCTCGACGACTTCATCAAGCTGACCCACAAGCGCTCGCTCGGGCTCAACGGGCGGTGGAAGCTTCTGCTGCTCCTCGTGATCACGGCGATCGTCGGCATCGTCGCGCATCATCTGCAGATCGAGCACGAGGTGTATCTGCCGATCGTCAACGTGCAGATCCCGCTGTCGTATGTCTGGTACCCGTTCCTCTTCCTCATCATTGCGGGGACGGCGAACGGGACGAACCTCGCCGACGGCGTGGACGGCCTCGCTGCGGGCACCGCGATCATCGCGCTCTTTACGTTCACCGCGATGAACGTCGTGTCGTACGTGCGCTCGGGTGCGACGCCGGCGCAACGCAACCTGACGGATCTTGACCTTGCGATCATCGGCGCAGCGCTCGTCGGTGCCGCGATCGGGTTCCTCTGGTACAACGCGTTTCCCGCCGAGGTGATCATGGGTGACACCGGCTCGATGGCGTTCGGCGGTGCGCTCGCGGGGCTGGCGGTCATGACACGGCGCCACACGGAGCTGCTCTTGCTCCTGATCGGCGGCATCTTCGTGATCGAGGCGCTCTCGGTGATGATCCAGGTGTTCGCGTTCAAGTACCTCGGGCGACGCGTGTTCTTGATGGCGCCGATCCACCACCACTTCGAGATGAAGGCGTGGTCCGAGACGAAGATCATGGTGCGCTTCTGGATCGTCGCGGGGATCCTGTGCGCCGCCGGGTTCGCGCTCTTCTACCGGTACTACTTCAGGCAGTAGTGGCGGACTGGGCAGACTGGCTCGTCACGCACGGCCAGGCCGACGCGGCGGCGGTCGCAGAGGCCGAGCGGGTGCTCGAGGCTGCCGCGTTGCAGCCGGGCGACACCGTGCTCGATGTCGGTGCGGGGCTCGGGCTGCTGACGCTCGCCGCGCACGAGCGGATCGGCGACGGCTGGGTGATTGCCGTCGACCCGTCTGTGGGCGCGCTCGAGGAGCTGTTGCGGCTTGCACACGACGTCGGCGCGAACGGGGTGATGTATCTCGTCGGCGACGCGGAGGTTCTTCCGCTGCCGGATGCGTCCGTCGACGCCGCGATCCTACGCTCCGTGCTCGTGCACGTCGGCGACGTCGGCGTCGCGGTCGACGAGCTCGCGCGCGTGCTGCGTCCGGGCGGCCGGCTTTCGCTGCGCGAGCCACTGAACCGCGAGGGCACCTATCTCGCCACTGCGGTCGACTGGTCGGCGCTCGGCGCGCTCGGCGAGCGGATCCAGGCGGAGTGGGAGTCGTTCGCCGCGGCCGACCCGGTGCAACAACTCGACCCGGACACGCTCGTCTCCCAGCTTGAGGGCGCGGGCTTCACCGCGGTCGAGCGATCGGTCGAGGATCCGGGCGAGGAGTGGCTCGTCACCGCGGAGTCCGTCGACGCACGCCTCGACGCGCTCGGTTCGCCGGAGGCGCCGTCGGCGCGCGAGCGGTGGCTCGAGGCGTTCGGCGAGGACGGCCTCGCCGCGATCGAAGCGCACCTTCAGAGCCTCGCCGGCACGACGGTCACGTTCCGCCGCCCGCAGCTCTTCCTCAGCGCGCGCCGCCCCTGAGGAAGTCGGTCTCTCGTCACGAATTCGGGACGGACGTGCGCGTCTTTCCCGGCTACCGTCTCTGCAGGGGCCCTCATGCTCCCCCTGGGGGGAGTGGTGGCGTATGACGGGGACAGGTCCGGACGAGACGCCGGCGTGGCTGCCGCGGCGCGCGCTCGTGCTCGGGCTCGCGCGCTCCGGGACCGCGGCGGCGCTCGCGCTTGCGCGGCGCGGGGTGGCGGTGGTCGCGGCGGACCGGTCGATGGACGTCGAGGCAAGCAGGCTCAGCGCAGCCGGCGTCGAAGTTCGTGCCGGATCGGAGGAGGAGTCGCTGCTTGAGGGTGTCGAGCTCGTCGTGAAGAGCCCCGGTGTGCCGGCCGAGTCGCCGCTCGCCGCGGCGGCGCGTGCCCGCGCCCTCCCGATCTGGAGCGAGGTCGAGCTCGGGTACCGGCTGCTTCACGGCAACCCGTTCGTCGGCGTCACGGGCACGAACGGGAAGACGACGACGACCGAGCTGCTCGGCGCGATCTTTCGCGCCGCCGGGCGGGAGGTCGAGGTCGCCGGCAACGTCGGCCGTCCGCTCACCGATGTCGCCGAGGCGATCGGGCCGGGGACAGTGGTCGTCTGCGAGCTCTCGAGCTTTCAGCTCGAGGACGTCCACGAGCTCGCCGCGGACGTGGCCGTGCTGCTGAACCTCGAGCCCGACCATCTCGACCGCCACGGGACCTTGGAGGCATACCGCGACGCGAAGCTTCGCATCTTCGAGCGCGCACGGACGAAGGTCGTCCCGCGCGGCATGGGGCTGCCCGGGATCGAGTTCAGCGCGGACGACCCCCTTCCGGCCGAGCCTGTCATCCCCGGCGCGCACAACCGCGAAAACGCTGCCGCGGCGACGGCCGCCGCGCGCGCGGCCGGAATCGGCGACGACGCGATCGCGCACGCGCTCTCCACGTTCCAGGGCGTGCCGCATCGCCTCGAGCTCGTGCGCGAGCTCGGCGGCGTTCGCTACGTCAACGACTCGAAGGCGACGAACACCGCCGCCGCGCGGCGCGCCGTCGCGGCGTACGCCGAGCCGCTTCGGCTGATCCTCGGCGGCTCGCTCAAGGGCGAGGACTTCACAGCGTTCGCGCGCGAGCTGCCGGAGAACGTCGTGTCGATCTATCTCATCGGCGCGGCCGCGGACCCACTCGCGGCCGCACTCGACGCAGCCGGACGCGCGTATTCGCGGGACGGCGATCTCCCGGCCGCGCTCGCGCACGCCCGCGCCGACGCACATCCCGGCGACATCGTCCTGCTCTCACCAGCGACAGCGAGCTTCGACCAGTTCGAGAACTTCGAGCAGCGCGGCGACGTGTTCCGCCTGCTCGTGCAGGAGCTCGTATGAGCGTAGGCTCGACGGAGCTCATCAAGGAGCGGAGACGCCGGGTTTGCCGGCGCCGGGAGCGGACACAGTGACCGCCTCGCGCCGCAAGCCGTACACGCTCGAGCGTCAGCTGCTCGTGCTCGTTCCGCTCGCGCTGACGGCGTTCGGTCTCGTCATGGTCTACAGCGCGACCTCTGCGCCGGCGGCGCTCGGCAACGGCAACCCGACTGCCTATCTCGAGCGCCAGGCGATCTACGCCTTCCTCGGCTTTGGGCTGATGATCTTCGCCGCGCGGAGCGACTACCACAAGCTGCGCGCACTCGCGCCGGGCCTCGTCGTCACCGCGCTCGTGCTCTGCGTCGCAGTGCTCGGCATCGGCGAGCGCATCAACGGTGCGCGCCGCTGGATCGGCTTCGGACCGGCGGCCTTCCAGCCGTCGGAGCTCGCGAAGCTCGCGGTGCTCGTCTGGTGTGCCGGGTACCTCGCGCGGAAGCCGCCGCCTCGGACGCTCAAGGATCTCGGGCGACCGATCGGACTGCTCGTCGGGCTGTTCTGCCTGCTCGTCCTGCTCGAGCCCGACCTCGGCACGGTGATCACGATCGTCGTCATGGTCGGCGCGATGCTGCTCGTCGCGGGCACGCCGCTCCCGACACTCGCCGGTGCGTACGGCATCGTCTTCGGTCTCGCAGCGCTCGCGTCGTGGCTGTCGCCGTATCGCCGCGCACGCCTCCTCGTCTTCCTCAACCCGTGGAAGGACCCGACGAACAACGGCCTGCAGAACGTGCAGGCGCTCATCAGCCTCGGCTCGGGCGGCGTCTTCGGCAAGGGCCTCGGCAACGGCGTGCTGAAGAACCGCTACCTGCCGGAGGCGCACACCGACATGATCTTCGCGGTCATCGGCGAGGAGCTCGGGCTGATCGGCGTCTCGCTCGTCATCGCCGCGTACTGCGCGGTCGCGTACGCCGGCCTGCGCCTCGCGCTCACCTGCAAGGACCCGTTCGGAAAACGCCTCGCCGCCGGCATCACCGCGCTCATCACGGGCCAGGCGGCGATCAACCTCGCGGCGGTTCTCGGCCTCGCACCGCTCACCGGGATTCCGCTGCCCTTCGTGTCGTACGGGGGCTCGAGCCTCGTGGTCGCGCTCCTCTCCGTCGGCATCCTCCTTAACATCGCCCGTGGCCATGGCAGAGCAGAAGCAGCTCCGGTGCCTGATCGCAGCCGGCGGAACGGTCGGTCACGTCGCCCCGTCGCTCGCAGTGGCGGAAGCACTCCGCGCGCGCGGGGTGGAAGTGACGTTCGCCGGGTCGCCGGATCGCGTCGAGGCGCGGCTCGTTCCTGAGCGGGGCTACGCCTTCGATGCGTTCCGCATCGCAGGCATGCCGCGGCGTCCCGGCGCACGGCTGGTGGCCGCCCTTGGCCTCGCGGCCGCCGCGCCCGCGGCGTGTCTGCGCATCATCGCGCGGCGCCGTCCCGACGTCGTGCTCGGCGGCGGCGGCTACGTCGCAGGCCCGATGGTTGTCGCCGCGTGGCTGCGGCGCATCCCGGCTGCGCTGACCGAGGCAGACGCGCATCTCGGTCTTGCCAACCGGCTCGCGACGCCGTTCGTGCAGCGGCTCTTCCTCGCGTATCCGATCCCCGGGACGAACGGAAAGGCGCGGGTCGTCGGCCGGCCGATCCCGTCGACGTCGCGCGCGCTCTCGCAGGACGAAGGCCGGCGTGTGCTCGGGCTTCCGGCAGAGGAGCACGTCGTGCTGGTCTTCGGGGGCAGCCAGGGCGCGCAGACGCTCAACGAGATGGCGGTCGACGCGTGGGGCGAGCAGGGACCGACCGTCCTGCACCTGAGCGGTGAGCGCGACTACGACGCGTTGCAGCCGCGTGTGCACCGGCCCGGGTACCGGCTGCTTCCGTTCGTCGACGACTTCGGCGCGGCACTCGGCGCAGCCGACGTCGTCGTCGCGCGCGCAGGCGGATCGGTCTGGGAAATTGCGGCTGCCGCGAAGCCCGCCGTGCTCGTGCCGTATCCGCACGCCACGGGCAGCCACCAGGACCGGAACGCCGAGTACTTCGCACGGGCCGGCGGCGCTGTCGTCGTCGACGATGCGGACGCCGCACGCCGCGTGCCGCAGCTCGTCTCGGAGCTGCTCGCGGACGACGCGCGCAGACAAGCGATGGCCGACGCGATGCGCACCGCCGCGAAGCCCGACGCAGCAGAGAGGATCGCCGATGAGCTCGTCGCCCTCGCAGCCGCTCGCCGGTAGGCGCCTCTGGATCGCCGGCATCGGCGGCGCCGGCATGAGCGCGTACGCACTGCTCGCGCACGCGTGGGGCGCCGAGGTCAGCGGCTGGGATCGCGCCGAGACGCCCTACCTGGCACACCTCTCTGGGATCGACGTCACGATCGCGCCCGAGCCGCCCGAGCCGCCGCCGGGCTCCGAGGTGTACGTCTCGACCGCGTTCGCCGGTCGCGTCGATGGCCGGCCACGCGCGGATCTGCTCGCGGAGCTCGTCTCGTACCGCCGCACGATCGTCGTCGCCGGAGCGCACGGCAAGACGACGACGAGCGGGATGATCGCGTACTGCCTCGACCGCCTCGGCCTCGATCCGGCGTTTCTCATCGGCGGCGAGATCCCGCAGCTCGGCGGCAACGCGCGCGCGGGCAACGGCTTGCTCGTCGTCGAGGGCGACGAGTCGGATCGCTCGGTCGCAGCGCTCCGGCCCGAGATCGCCGTGCTGCTGAACGTCGATCTCGATCATCACGCGACGTTCGGATCGCGTGCCGCGGTCGACCGCTTGTTCGAAGAGTGGCTCGCGCACGTGCCGCATGTCGTGCGTGCAGAGGAGCTCGATCCGGTCGACGTCGAGCTCGCGCTGCGGGGCGAGCACAACCGCGTGAATGCAGCCGCTGCAGTCGCCGCGCTCGAGCTCGCAGGCGTCGATCGAGACGACGCACTGCGTGTGCTCTCCGACTTCACCGGGGTGGGGCGGCGGCTCGAGCCGAAGGGCTCGTCAGGCGGTGTGGATGTGCTCGACAGCTACGCCCACCATCCAGCGGAACTGGCGGCTGACATCGCCGCCGTGCGGAACGGGGGCCGCGTGCTCGCGCTCTTCCAGCCGCACCTGTACTCGCGCACGATGTATCTCGCGCACGAGTTCGCCGTTGCACTCGCCACCGCGGACGCTGCGTGCGTGACGGATATCTACCCGGCGCGAGAGACGCCGCTGCCGGGCGTGACCGGCCGGTTGATCGTCGACGGGCTGGCCGCGGTGCGACCCGGCATGCGCATCGGATGGGCGCCCGCCGTCGACGACGCGGCGCGGCTCGTCGTGGGCTGGGCACGGCCCGGCGACACGATCCTCACCCTCGGCGCCGGTGACGTCGACCGAGCGGCGCGGCTGATCCTGGAGCTCCTGGCGTGACGATCCACGAGGACTACGAGCTTGCACGTCTCACGACGCTCGGCACCGGCGGGCCTGCCCGCGCGTTTGCGCGGCCCGAGTCCGGCGCCGCCGTCGAAGAGCTGCTGTGGTGGGCACGCGACCGGGAGCTCGACGTCGCCACGATCGGCCTCGGCTCGAACCTCCTCGTCGCAGACGACGGCGTCGACGCGCTCGTCCTGCGGCTCGCCGGTGAGCTCACGAGCGTCGGCTCGAGCGAGCAGCTCGTGCGTGCAGGCGGAGGGGCTGCGAACGCAGTCGTCCTTCACCACGCGCGCAACGCAGGCCTCGGAGGCTTCGAGTTCGCCTGCGCGATCCCCGGGACGATCGGCGGCGGTGTGTGGATGAACGGCGGCGCGTACGGCAGCGACTTCGCCGGTGTGCTCGAGCGTGCCCTCGTCGCGACCGCGGACGGCACCGGCTGGCTGACACCGGCCGAGCTCGGGCTTTCGTACCGCCACTCCGACCTGAAGCACGGCCAGGTCGTGCTCTCGGCGGAGCTGCGCCTCCACCGGCGTGACGCAGCGGAGATCAAGGACGACGTGCGCGGCCTGAACGCGCGCCGCAAGGCGGCGCAACCGACGAACCGCCGCACCTTCGGGAGCGTCTTCAAGAACCCGGACCACGAGCTGACTGCGGGCCGGATGCTCGAGGCGTGCGGGCTCAAGGGCCATCGCATCGGCGGCGCGGTCGTCTCGGAACGGCATGCGAACTTCATCGAGAACGCCGGCGGCGCGCTGTCCGCGGACGCCCTCGCGCTGATGGCCGAGGCGCGGCGGCGCGTGCACGCCGAGTTCGGCGTCGAGCTCGAGCACGAGGTGCGGTTCCTCGGCCCGCTGGAGCTGCCGCCGCCGTAGGGGAACCGCCGGGTGCGGCGAAGTGTGGGTGCGTGGGCCCGCCGAGGAGAGGAACCGCGCGCGCCGCGGCTCTACCCGCCGGGCGTCCGCTCCCGTCGTTCACCCAGCACCTGCCCTCGGCGCGCTCGCTTGCGATCAGCATCGCCCTGCTCGCGCTCGCCGTCGGCGCCTACGTCCTGGCGCGGCAGACGTCGGTTTTCGCCCTGCGCGAGGTCGACGTCCGCGGCGGAACGCCTGCGCTCAAGGAGCAGGTGCGGGAGGCGCTCGCGCCGGAGTTCGGCCGCAGCCTCGTCGCGCTCCGCCCCGTCGACGTCGAGAGCCGTCTCGCAGCCGTGCCGGGTGTCCTCGCAGTGCGGATGGATCGCGACTTCCCGCACACGTTGAGGCTGGTGATCACACCCGAGCGGCCGGTGCTGCTGCTT
>DATAOK010000012.1:0-78558 GCA_036265735.1 Gaiellaceae bacterium | reverse complement strand
ACATCCGGACGGCTGACGACCACGCGACGGTCAAAGCGCCCGGGGCGAAGCAACGCCGGATCCAGCACATCGGGCCGGTTGGTCGAGGCCATGATGATGACGCCGTCGTTCGACTCGAAGCCGTCCATCTCGACGAGCAGCTGGTTCAGGGTCTGCTCGCGCTCGTCGTGACCGCCGCCGAGTCCGGCGCCGCGGTGACGGCCGACCGCGTCGATCTCGTCGATGAAGATGATGCAGGGCGCGTTCTTCTTGCCCTGCTCGAAGAGGTCACGCACGCGGCTGGCGCCCACGCCGACGAACATCTCGACGAAGTCGGAGCCCGAGATCGAGAAGAATGGCACCCCCGCCTCGCCGGCGACTGCGCGGGCGAGCAGCGTCTTGCCCGTGCCGGGCGGCCCGTACAGAAGCACGCCCTTGGGGATGCGCGCGCCGAGTGCCTGGAACTTCTTGGGGTTCTCGAGGAACTCCTTGATCTCGCCGAGCTCCTCGACCGCCTCGTCGACCCCCGCGACGTCCTTGAAGCCGATCTTGGGCGAGTCCGGGGTCATCCGCTTCGCGCGCGACTTGCCGAAGGACATGACCTTCGAGCCGCCGCCCTGCACCTGGTTCATCAGGAAGATCCAGAAGCCGAAGAGGAGGACGAACGGGAGCAGCGAGGTCAGGATCGACCACCACGGCGACGACCCGATCCCCTTGGAGTCGAAGGTGACGTTCTGCTTCTCCATCAGGCTTTGGATCTGCGCCTGCGACTGGTCGCCCGCGTAATGGACGACGAACTTCTTCCCACCGGCCGACTGCGTCTGGTAGACGTCGATCTCCTGCTTCGTCGGGACGAACACGACGTGGTCGATCGAGTTCGGGTCGCTCCGAACCGTCGTGATCACGCCCGAGAGCGTCTGCTGCGTCGTCTTCTGGCCGTGGCTGCCGAGCGTCTGCAGGGCCAGCCAGACGAGCGCTGCGATGATGATCAGCGGGAAGAGCGCGCTACGAAAGAACCGATTCACTTAGAGGCCTCTACTCGGAGGGTACCTGACGTCTGCTGATCTAACCCGGATTCGGGGCCGGGTGTTACGCCCCTTCTGGGGGAATCAGCGACGGATCCAGAACCCCGACATAGGGCAGGTTCCGGTACCGCTCGGCGAAGTCGAGGCCGTACCCGATCACGAACCGGTTCGGGATCTCGAAGCCGACGTAGCGCACGGGCACGTCGATCTCGCGGCGCTCGGGCTTCGTCAGCAGCGCGCAGATCTCCAGGCTTGCGGGCTCGCGCGCCTCGAGGTTCCGCATCAGATAGGACAAGGTGAGACCTGAGTCGATGATGTCCTCGACGACGAGGACGTCTCGGCCCTCGATGTTGATGTCGAGGTCCTTGAGGATCCGCACGACCCCCGAGGAGTCGGTCGAGTCGCCGTAGCTCGAGATCGCCATGAAGTCGATCTCGCACGGGATCGTCAGGTGGCGCATCAGGTCGGACATGAAGAAGACCGCGCCCTTGAGCACGCCGACGAGCAGGAGGTCACGTCCCGCGTAGTCCGCGGAGATCTCTTCGCCGAGCTCCGCGATCCGGCGCTGCAGCCCGTCCTCGTCGATCAGCGTCTCCGTGACCGCGGCCTCCAGCTCAGTCGCGCTCATGTTTTGCTCCAGGCGGCGCCAAAGCCGCCACCCTCCGCGGGCTGGCCCGCTCCGTCGAACCTACGCGGGCGGCTACAGCGCATCGTCCGTTCTTTCTGCCATGACGTCCGGATGCTCCACCACGCCGGGTACAGCGATCACCTCGTCGCCGCGCACGACGAGCGGCCAGGCCTCGCGGTCGCTGCGTGGGATCTTGGCGTCGACGAACACGTCCTGGATCTTCTTCGCTCGTCCGGCGAGCCGGTCGCCGGGTCTCCATCCTCGCACTTTGAGGCCGGGCATGTGCGAGCTGATGCGCCACGGCCCCCACCGCACTTCGCCGTCGAGCGCGACCGGGCTGTGCTCGAGCCAGAGCCGGTCGTACTCGCGCACGGCTGTGACGCCGCCGCCGAGGTCGACGCGGCGCGAGCCCGTCGGCGACGCGAGCAGGTCGGCGAGCGCAGGCGGCAGCGTCTCGCGGCGGTCGAGCGCGTGCAGGAGATTCGCCTCGGCGGCGGGGTGCAGCTCGCGCAGCAGCGGGAGGATCCGCTCGCGGATCAGGCCGCGCTTCGTGCCGGCGTTGCTCGAGTCGACGTGGAACTCGAGCCCGTGCTCGTTGCAGTACGCCTCGGTCTCGTCGCGCCACACAGGCAGCAGCGGATGGACGACACCGTCGCCCCGGTTCGGCGCCAGGCCGGTCGCGCTGCCACGCGAGACGAGCCGGTAGAGGATCGTCTCGACCTGGTCGGAGGCGGTGTGGCCCGTGGCGCGCAGACGGTCGCGCGCAACGGAGTAGCGCTGCTCGCGCAGCTCTGCCTCGGTCAGGCCGGCGCCGTCGAGCTCGACGACCTCGGCGCCGAGCGCATCGCGGCAGAAGCGCGCGTCGGTGTCCGATTCGTCGCCTCGCAGCTTGTGGTTCACGTGCAGCGCAGAAACGCGGTACTCGAGCTGGCGCAACACGTGCCAGAGGCACATCGAGTCGGCACCGCCGGAGACGAGGCAGGTCACCTCGCCGCCAGGCGGGAGCAGGTCATTCCGACGGATGTGTTCTTCGATCCGAGCGAGGAGCACGCCACAATTGTTGCCTACGACGGACAGACGATCGCGCCGTCGTGCACTGCGCGTGCTGCTTGCACGTAGGCGGCGAAGGCGGGCTTCGCGGTCCAGTCCGGCCGCACGAGCCCCGATTGCCAGCCGCCGAGGTCGGAGTCGTCTCGAAGCTCGAAGTTGAAGAAGGCACCGACTGCCGGCTGGCAATACGCGAGCTCGATCGCAGCTGTGAGCTGTGCGGCCTGCTGCGCTTCCGAGACGGGCTTCTTGTCGGTCTCTATGCCGGTGTACGGCTCCGTCGACTGAAATCCGTCCTCGAGGTACCAGATGCTGACGTCGCGCTGTCCCGTCCCTGCAAACGCTGCGTGCAGCACCTTGAGCAGGCGCGGGAGATCACCCTCGTCGAGGGAGCGCTTCTTGTGTGTCGCCGCCGGCGGCTCCGCGGATGTCTCGGGGTACGCGTTGTGCCCGACGGTGTCGAAGATCGGCAGCGCGCGGGCGCTCGCCTTGTAGGCCTTGCCCATCGCGCGGTACCAGTCGCCTGGGCGTGCGTGCGGTGCGCTCGTCGCGATCACGTTCACGCCGGGCGCTGCTGCATGCAGCGTGTCCCAGCAGGTTGCGAGCAGCGCCTCGTACGCGGCGGCGGCACCGCGCTGCGGCTGCCAGAACCGCTTCGAGTTCGGCTCCGTCCAGATTGCGACGTCGTGGATCGCCGGGTAGCGCGCGAGCACGTTCGCGACGAAGCCGCAGTACGACGTGCGGGCCGCGGGATCGAGCGGCGGCGACGCCTCCGGACCGGTGACCGCGAGGACGACGCGGATGGCGCGGCCGGCGTTCGCAGCGCGCTGAAGCTCGGTGCGGTCGGTGCCGACGGGAAAGGACTCGCCCGGCGTCCACCTGAGCGTGACGCGAACGGCGTCGAGGTCGAGGCTGCGGTAGATCGAGAGCAGCGAGCTCGTGTGCGCGTACCACTTGAGCGAGTCGTCGTCGACGCCGAGGAGCAGCCCCGGCTGCGCGGCCGCGGCGCGCGGAAGGAGAGCGACCGCGCACAGAGCCGCAACAAGGAGGACGCGAGGCTTCACCTGCGGACGCTGGTTGCGTTCGGTAAGGCAAAGACACGCGATGCGTAAGCCGGCGGTAAAACAGTCGGGTCTGACGCCCCGGTTCAGGTGTCACACACCCATTTGGGTGTCTGACACCGCTGTTGACACCGTCAGCTCGACAGCGATGTCAAACCCGGGTTCTCTCGAGCCCGTCGCCGCGACCGACCTGCGCGGGCGCAGCCGACCCACGCTCGCCTCACAGGCGCGCGAGCAGGAAAGCACAGCGGTGCGAGCGCTAGAAGATGAGCGAGCGATACGTGATCGTCTGCGTCATCCCGATCCCCTCGTAGACGCGGATCGCCGGGGCATTCTCCGGACGCACGAACAAACACACCGCCGGCACGCGCGCAAGCAGCGCGCCGCAGAGATCGCGCATCGCCCGCTTCGCATACCCGCGGTTCCGCAGCGCCGGATCGACCCAGACCTGCTGCAGCTGCACCGCCGACGGCGTGCGCGCGGACGCCTCTGCCTTGAACGCGATCAGCCCGTCCTCGAGCCACACCCAAGAACGGCCCTCCTCGATCTGCGCACGCGTGCGCCAGCGGAAGCCCTCCGGGTCGCGCAGCAGCGGGTCGATGCCGATCTCTTCGCGATGCGCCTCCGCGCACGCCGGCACGAGCAACTCGAGGTCGTCGAGCGTCGCCGCCCGCAAGCCGGTCTCCCCCGGCTCGGGCGATGTCTCGAGCACGTACACGGGCTGCCCCGGGCGGTCGTCGCGCGGCCGCGGCATCGCGTGCACCGCGCCGTCCCACAGCTCGCCGACCGCGCGCTCCTCGCCGATGATCATCCTCGCCTGCCCGCGCGCGGTCGCCGTCGCGAACGCGCCGCACCGTTCGCCTGACGGAACGACGTTCGCGCCGATGTGACAAAGCGCGATCAACTCGTCGTCACGTGCGACCGCGGAGAACTTGCCGAGGCCGCGCCGCGCGATGTCCTCGAGGAAGACGCGCTCGATCGGCTCCTGCGCGCAGAACGCGAGGATCTGCTCGAGCGTCGGGTTGACGAACCGTTCGTCCGCGATGGGGCGAGGCTATAGGGTGGGCGCCGTGCCGATCCACGTTCGCGCTGAGCCCGGGGACTACGCAGAGGCAGTTCTTCTGCCCGGCGATCCGCTGCGGGCGAAGTACATCGCCGAGACCTATCTCGACGACATCAAGCAGACGAACTCGGAGCGCGGGATGCTCGGGTTCCGCGGCACCTGGGAGGGCAAGGACGTCTCGGTGCAGTCGACCGGCATGGGCTGCCCGTCGGCCGCGATCGTGATCGAAGAGCTGATCATGCTCGGGTGCAAGCGGCTCCTTCGCGTCGGCACATGCGGCGGGTTGCAGCCGCACCACAAGCTCGGCGACATGATCGTCGCGCTCACGGCCGTCCCGCAGGACCGGACCGTCGACACATACGTCCACGAGCCGCACTGCCCGACCGCGGACTGGGAGCTCGTGCACGGCGCCGTCCACGCCGCGAAGGAGATCGGCCAGGACATCCACGTCGGCCCGATCGTGTCGAGCGACGTCTTCTACAACCCCGACGGCGAGCAGTACCAGCGCTGGTCGGATCGCGGGATCCTCGCTGTCGAGATGGAGGCAGCCGTCCTCTTCACGCTCGGGGCGCTGCGCAAGGTGCACGCCGGCTGCCTGCTCACCGTGAGCGACATCGTCGTCGAGGGTGAGTTCACGCGGATCTCCGACGACGAGCTGCGGGCAGCAGTCGACCGGATGACGCGGGTCGGGCTTGCCACTGTCACCGGCCATTAGCGCAGCCTTCCTCGTCAACCCAGCGTCGGACAACGGCGCCACCGGGAAGCGCTGGCCCGAGCTTGCGCATCGCGCGGCGCAACTCGGTCTCACCGGCGAGACGTACCTCTCGGAGCGCCCTGGTCACTCGATCGAGCTGGCAGAACGTGCGGCACGCGGCGGTGCCAAGCTGCTCGTCGCCGTCGGCGGCGACGGCACGCTGAACGAGGTGGTGAACGGGCTCGTACGCTCGGGCACCGACGCGCAGCTCGCGACGATTCCGCTTGGCACGGGGATGGATTTCGTGCGCACGTATGCGATCCCGACCCGCTTCGAGGACGCTGTCCGGAACGCGGTCGACGGGACGCCGCGGACGATCGACGTCGGGCGCGTGCTGTACCACGAGTGGAGCGGCGGCGAGGCGGAGCGCTATTTCGCCAACGTCGGCAGCGTCGGCATGAGCGCCGCCGTCGCCCAGCGGGCGAACGGCATGTCGAAGGCGCTCGGCGGAAAGGCGACGTTCTTCTATGCCCTCGTCCGCGTCTTCTTCGAATGGGACAACACGGTGATCTCCGTGCGGCTCGACGACACGACGCGCGAGGCGCGCATGCACGACGTGATCGTCGCGAACGGCCGTTGGCACGGGGGCGCGATGCTGCTTGCGCCGGAGGCGGAGCAGGACGACGGGCTCTTCGACGTCGTGCTGATCGGCGACGTGACGAAGCGCGACTTCGTCACCACGGCGCCGAAGATCTACAAGGGCACGTATCTCGCGCACCCGAAGGTCGACCTGCTGCGCTCGCGCACGGTCACGGTCGATGCGCCGGAGCGCCTGCCGATCGAGCTCGACGGCGAGCAGATCGGAACGACGCCGGTGCGCTTCGACGTCGTTCCGCACGCAGTGCGGGTGCGTGTCCCGGCGTAGCAGCGCTCTGCTTGGGGCGGTGTTCGCCGGCCTCGCGAGTCTGACCGCGGCCGGTGCCTTCTCCGGGCTCGACCAGTGGGCCGTGAACCACGCAATGCCGGGCGCGAGCTTCAGCCGCGTCAGCACCAGCATTGCGACCGACGTGATCCCGCTCTATCACGTGCGCTGGCACTCGCCGTGGTCGGTCGTGACGAACCTCGTCACGCTCCCCGCGTCGTTCTTGCTCTCGGTCGTCATCGTCGCGGCGCTGTCGCGGCGCCTTGGGCTCGCGCTCGTCGCCTGCGTCGTCGTCGAGGTGATCTGCAAGGAGACGTTGACGCGTCCGGCGCTCCATCACGGCACGCTGCACATCGGTCCGTTCGACTCGTCGTTCCCGAGCGGTCACGCGCTGCGCACGGTGCTGATCGCGATCGCCGTGGCGACCGCGTGGCCGCGCTTCGCGCTCACCGCGACCGCGTGGGCGACCGTGTCGGTCGTCCTCCTCCTGCTCGGCGGCTGGCACACACCGAGCGACTTGATCGGCGGCGTGGTGCTAGGACTGCTTGGCGCGACTGCCGCCGGAGCTTTTCGTCGTCGTCGTCTTGCTCGAGCGTGACGCCGAAGACGTCGAGCCGCTCTTCGAGAGCTTGTCGACCTTCCGCTCGAGCGAGGCGAGCCGCTTCTCGAGGTCCTCGAGCCCGCGAACGCGGCGCTGGAGGTCGTCGACGCGGTCGCGCGTCGCATTCAGCGCGTTCACGATCCGGTCCGCGCCCGGCGCGTCGCTGAGCCGCTGGATGGCGTCTTCGCTGAGATCGGCGAGCCTGCCGAGCAGGTCGGTTTTCCGGGCCATGCAAGCACCTTACCGTGCAGCGGTAGGCTCGACACATCGTGTGGGATCGTCCCGTTAGCCGCCGGGCGTTCCTCGGCACGGCGGCCGCCGCCGCGCTCGCCGCGCAGCCGCTTGCGCGCGCCGCTCTCGCTGCGCCGGCAAAGCTGCCTGCACACCCGGCGAAGTCCGGTCTCGATCACGTGATCGTCGTGATGATGGAGAACCGGTCGTTCGACCACATTCTCGGCTGGCTGCCGGGCGCCGACGGCAAACAGGCGGGGCTGACGTTCGCCGACAAGAACGGCGTCGCGCACCAAACGTTCTCGCTGGCGCCCGACTTCCAGGGCTGCGCGTATCACGATCCCGGCCATGGAGCCGCAGACGCCGTCATCGAATGGAACAACGGTGCGTGCGACGGGTGGCTGCGCACGGCGAACAACGACGTCTACTCAATCGGCTATTACCGGCGGCAGGATCTGCCGTTCCTCGGCAAGGTCGCGCCGGCGTTCACGACGTGCGACCGCTACTTCGCGCCGTTCCTCGGACCGACGTTCCCGAACCGCTTCTACTCGCTGTCAGGCACAACGGATCGCATCGACGACGCGCAGGTCCGGACCGACTTGCCGACGATCTTCGACCGGTTCTCCGCGAAGCGCATCCCTGCTGCGTACTACCACGGCAACTTCCCGTTCCTGCTGCTGTACCAGCGCTACACGGCGATCTCCCACCCCTGGACGACCTTCTACAAGCAGTGCATGACCGGGAAGCTCCCTGCGTTCTCGTACATCGACCCGAACTACACGTTCACGGACACCGGCCCCTCGTCAGGCAACCAGGGCAACGACGACCACCCGCACGCGGACATCCGTGCGGGCGAGTACTTCATGTCGCAGATCTACAACGCGGTCGTGCGCAGCCCCGCATGGCCGCGCACGCTCTTGATCTACACGTTCGACGAGTGGGGCGGCTTCTTCGACCACGTGCCGCCGCCGGCGGCGCAGGACTCGAACCCCGCGTACCGGCAGCGCGGCTTCCGGATTCCGTGCATCCTCGTCTCACCGTTCGCGCGCCGCGGCCACGTCGCTCACGGCGTCTACGACCACACGTCGATCCTCAGGCTTCTCGAGTGGCGGTTCGGGCTCGCGCCGATGACGATGCGCGACGCGACGGCGAACAACCTTGCGGGCGCGCTCGACTTCACCCACCGCAACCTGAGCGCGCCGCGCATCACCCCGCCGGTGCTCACGGTCGGAGCCGCCTGCGCCTAGCGGCGGATCAGAACCGGCGTTCCCTCGACCGCGAGCGGGAACAACTTGCGCAGCAGGGCGTTCGGGATGCGGATGCAGCCGTTCGACACGGAGCGCCCGATCGACCATGGCTCGTTCGTCCCGTGGATCGCGATCGGGCCCCCCTGCGTCCAGCCTGTGAGCACGGGCGAGAACGCGGAGATGCCGACCGCCCCGGGGCCGTACGGGCCGTTCGGGTCGTCCGGGATCAGGCGCTGGTTGACGTAGTAGCGGCCGATCGGCGTCGGTGTGGCGCTCGATCCGATCGCGGCGGGCGCGGTGAGCACGAGGCGTCCGTCGCGATAGAGCCTCACGCGCCGCTCCGAGAGATCGACGGTGATGCGCGCATGGACTCGCGTTCGGAGCACGTTCGCAGCGCGCACCCAGCCGGTCGCGCCGTTCGGCCGGATCGGGAGCGAGACGTGCAGCCAGGTGACGCGGCAGCGGACATCGACGCGCTCGCCCAGCACGCCGAACACCATCGCCGCCTTATTGACGTTGACGATGCCGAAGCGCTCGATCGCCGCGCCGCCGGGCGCCCGGAAGGCAGTCGTCGGCCGCTGGACGTTGGCTGCCCAGGCGACGGTCGCCGAGCCCGCGAGCGAGCGTGTGCCGGCGGCGCACCGTTGCACGGGTGGCCTGGGCGCCGATGACTGCTGCGGGGTCCGCTTCGTCCCGCCGCACCCGGCGACGACGAGTGCCGCAAGTGTCACGGCCACCACACAGTTCCTGAACATCCCCCATCCAGTCATATCCGTCCGACGTACGTCTTATTACATTGAGGACATCGTGACGGGACGATATCGCCTGATTCGCCTGCCCCACCGGCACCGCGCCGTGAACACGCACGTCGTCGTGCAGCGCTCGGGGATTCCGTACGAGCTCGAGCGGACCGTCTGCAGCTCCTGCGCACGCGTGCTCAACGAGCGCACGCTTCGCCGCACCGCCGCCTAGTCCTCGGGGCCTTGTACGCTGGGCAGCCCGATGCGCCGCCTCGCCCCGTTCGTGCTGGCTCTTGTCTGCGTGTCGACCGCGGCGGCGGCAGGTCCGCTCGGCACCAACAAGGCAGACACGATCATCGGAACGACGGGGGCGGACAGGGTCAAGGCACGCGGCGGGAACGACTTCGTGCAGGTGGCATTCGGCAGCACAGACCGAGTTGACTGCGGCGCCGGCAAGGACGTCGTCAGCGCCGACCTGAGCGACGTCATCGCGCCGAACTGCGACCTCGTCTCGCGCCGCGTTTCGCTTGACCCGTACGCGAACGCGGACAGCCAACACGAGACTGCGGTCGAGCCCGACAGCGCCTCCTTCGGCGACACCGTCGTCGCCGTCTACCAGCTCGGCCGCCGCGAATCCGGAGCCTCGGCGAACATCGGCACAGCCGTCTCCCGGAACGACGGCCGCACGTGGAAGCGCAGCACGCTGCCCGGGACGACGGCCAATGCAACGCCTCCCGGGCCTGAGGTCGCCGCCTCCGATCCGGTTGTTGCATACGACGCCGCGCACAGCGTGTGGCTTGTAGGCACGCTGACGATCGAGAGGTCGTTCTCGCATATCGAGGTGGCGCGCTCCGCAGACGGCCAGCACTGGTCGTCACCCGTGCAAGCGGCGGGCGGCCAGGTGCTCGACAAGGAGTGGCTCACTTGCGACAACGGCGCGTCGAGCCCGTTCCGCGGCCGCTGCTATCTCGAATACTCGGACGACCAGGCGAACACAACCATCAGCCAGTACTCCACCGACGGCGGAGCGACGTGGTCGACACCGGTGCGCGCAGGGTCGATCCTCGTTGGCACGCAGCCGGTGATCCAGCCGAACGGGACGCTTGTCGTCGTGGCCGGCGACTACCGCGACGAGGAAGCGCTCTCCGGGACGATGATCGCGCTGCGCTCGACGGACGGGGGCGCAACCTTCACCCGCTTCACGGTGTCCGACCTGCAGTCGAGCGACAACACGCCGATGCGCGCGATCTCGCTGCCGTCGGCGGCCGCCGATTCGAACGGGACCCTCTATGCAGCGTGGTCTGACTGCCGCTTCCGCACCGCGTGCGCGTTGAACGACCTCGTGCTCTCGACGTCGACCGATGGAATGACGTGGACTGCGCCCACGCGCATCTCGACAAACAACAGCGCGTTCATCCCAGGCCTTGCCGCGGACCCGCTGCACCCCGGCGCACTGGCGGTCGTGTACGCGCACTACTACGGCTCGTGCCTGACACAAGGCCCGTGCACGCTCGGCATCAGCTTCGAGCAGTCGCGTGACGGCGGGAAGACCTGGACGGCACCGCAACGCCTCGATGCTCAGCCGTTCTCCACGACCTGGCTGCCACGCGCCGAAGGCGGGCGCATGGTCGGCGACTACTTCTCGACGTCGTACGTAGGCTCGCGCGTCGTTCCGGTCTTCGCGCTCGCGACGAGCCCGCTGAACAGCCGGTTCCGCGAGGCGATCTTCGCGACGTCGCTACAAGCGCTGGGGTAGCGCATCCGCGAGCGCACGAAGCGTCTCCCCTGCACCCGCGTCGATCGTCACGGCCGCCCGCGAGTCGAACGGCGTCGCGCCGCGGTTGACGATCGCGAGCTCGCCGCCCGCCGCGATGGTCTCGAGCGGGAGGCCTGCAATCGGATACACCTCGAGCGAGGAGCCGACGACCAGGAGGACACCCGCGTGCGCTGCGAGATCGACGGCTGCGGCGACCGCCGTCTCGGGGAGCAGCTCGCCGAACAAGACGACGTCGGGCTTGAGCACCCGGCCGCACTCCGGACAGTCGGGGACGGGCAGGCTGAGGTCGCGAGACGGAACCACCGTGCCGCAGTCGAGGCACCTGGCCGCGCCGATCGTTCCGTGCACCTCGATGACCCGCTGCGAGCCGGCACGCGTGTGCAGCCGGTCGACGTTCTGCGTGACCACGGCATCCACCCAGCCGCGTTTCTCGAGCTCGGCGAGCGCCCGGTGGCCGTCGTTCGGTTCCGCGTCGCCGAGCGCGTCGAGCCGCGCCGCGTAGAACTCCCATACCTTCGCGGGATTCGCATGGAAGGCCTCGATCGTCGCCACTTCCAGCGGGTCGTACTGCGCCCAGATCCCGGAGGCTGACCGGAAGTCCGGGATCCCCGACTCGGTGCTGATGCCCGCACCCGTGAGCACGACACACGGGCGCCGGCGTTCGATCAGCTCAACGAGCCGAGCGATGCTCAGGTGGCCCGCTCCCGGCGCCGGCAAAGCCGGCGCCTCCGCTCCTTAATGAGCTCCGTCGAGCCTACGCTCATCCGCCAACGGTACGCGCGACACCCTCTGATAGGCGAATGCGCCGGCGAGGAGCAGCAGGCCGACTGCGAGGAACGAGCCGACGCGCCAGATCGACTCGAGGTTCGCAAGATCGACGAAGAAGACCTTGCCGACGGCGAGCGTGAGGAGGCCGAGGCCGCCAAGCCGGAGCGCGCGCCTGTGCCGTATGAGCCCCGCGACGATGCCGGCGAACCCGAGCGTGCCCCAGAAGCCGGAGAGCGCGAGCTGCGACGTCTGCGTCGAGTGCTCCGCATGTGCGCCCCCGAGATCGACGACGAGTCCGCTGACGAGATAGACGCTGAGCGCGGCGCCGCTCCAGGCGAGGCGCTCCGCCACGTCCTCGTAGGCGACCGCGATCCCGGCCAGCGCGAGCAGGACGAGCGCGACAGCGCCGACGGCTGAGGGGACCGAGTGCAGCCCATACGCGAGCGAGTCCGGCCGCGCTTCGAACAAGAGGGTGTGCAAGCCGGCGAGCCCGGCGAACACGAGCGCGGCCGCGAGGCCGCGGCGCGGCGTGTCGGTGCGACGCGCGACCCACGCGAGCACGATCGCCTCGATCGACCATGCAGCGACGAGCGCGGGCCCGTCGAGCGCGACCGAGACAGCGCTGCCGACGAGCGTCGCCGAGACGCCGTACAGCAGCATTGCGATCTCACGACTCGCACGCGATTCGAACACCAGCGTCCCGAGCGCGATGTGCGCGCACGCAACTGCGAAGAGCCAGGCGTTCGCGCCTGCGCGATGTCCCGCGTCGTCGATCAGCCACCAGCCGCCGGCCGCTGCGATCGACGCGTTCGCGAAGAGCAGCGATGCCGACGAGAGGCGGAGCGATTTCGTCGGTACGAGGAGCTCGTGACCGACCGCAGCGACGACGTAGAGCAACCAGAACGCGGTCGCGACGACGAGCGTCAGACCGATGTGCGCGGTGTGCTCCGAGTCGAGCCAGGACGCCGCCTGCGGGACGCTGACGACGTATGCGATCGCGGCGAGCCACGCCCAGCGGCGCTGGATGACGACGCCGATCGCAGCGACCAGCGCGATCGTCATGAAGACGAGCGAGCTCGTGTGCGTGCCGGCATCGACGAAGACCGGCGCGAGGAGCGACCCGACGATTCCGATACCCGCGACCTCCTGCGAGTTCCAGCGCACCGCCGTGGCGAGCGCGAGCGCGCCGACGACACCGGCGATCACGAGACCGACCGACGAGGAGAGCAGGTGGTAATGCACCGTCGTGGCGGCGTCGCTCGCGTACAGCGCGGCGAAGCCTGCGGCGACCGTCGCGAGCGCAGCCTGCGTCTGTCCGCGGTGCTCGTAGAGCCAGGAGCCGACGGCGACGAGCACCGCCGACCCGGCGAACGCGAGCTCCATGCGTGCGGCTTCGCCGATCCAGCCGTTCCGCACGGCCATGACGACGAAGAAGACCGCCGCGATGACGACCGCGATCCCGCCGACCCAGCCGAGGACGCGCCCGCCGAGGAGCTCCTCGAGGTCGAGCGGCGGCTTCGGCTCTGCGGCGGGCTTCGCCGGCGCCGGCGCGGCCGGGAACGGCTCCCGGACTTGGGCAGGTGCGACGCCCACCCCCAGCAAGCCCTCGACCGTCTTCATCCGTTCCTCGAGGAACTGCAGGCGTTGCTCGACCGTGGCGTCCATCGCTCTCCTCCTTGGGAGCCCGTCATAGCATTCTTGCTATATTTAGATAGCACGTTTGCTATGGGTGTCAACCCTCGGATAGGCTCGCGGCCCGATGGACGGCTATTCCTTCTCGACCTCCGTTCGCGTGCGCTTCGCCGACACCGATGCGCAGGGCATCGCGCACAACGCCTCCTATCTCGTCTGGTTCGAGGTCGCGCGCGTCGAGTACCTGCGCCTGTATGCCGGCGGCTACCAGGCGCTCCGAGATCGGGGCATCGAGGCGCTCGTGCTCGAGTCACATTGCCGCTACGTCGTCCCGGCGCGTTTCGACGACGCGCTTACGATCCACGCGCGGTGCAATGACGTCCGCGGCGCGCGCTTCCGGTACGAGTACGTGATCGTCCGAGACGATGGGACGCTCATGGCCGACGGCTACACCGCGCATGCGTGCGTCGACTCGGCGACGCTGCGCCCGACGCGCATCCCCGACTGGCTGACCGAGGCTATCCGGACGGCTGAGTCGTCGTCTGTGTCGTCGTCGTCGTAGTCGTCGTCGTGTCGGCCGGCGTCTTCGGCTTGTGCTTCTTCGGCTTCGGACCGATGCTGACGAGCTTCGGCGAGGCGCGGTACGACGAGTACCACGTGTCGTGGTGGAGCAGCTTGCCGTTGGGTGCGTAGACGTCCCGCGTCACGCTCGTCGACATCGCGGGCACGCCCGGGTCGTCGACGACGACCTCTCCGGGCTTGAGCGACGGATCGACGGTCTTCTGCACAGGCGGCGTGCCGCGCGTGACAAGCGGCGTCGTCGTGCTCGTCACCTTGCGATGCGTCGGCGTTCCGTACAGGCCGACGGTGAGCGTCGAGGAGCCGACGAACGTCCGGAGGAGGAGCCAGTTGCCCGTGTCGTTCACGAACTTCAGGTCGACGTCGGGATAGTCGACGGTCGCGTCACGGCCTTGCGGATAGTGACTGATGTACAGCGCGTGGTTCGTGCGCTGCGTGATGTCGAGGCCCCCCTCGAACGCCGCGTTGAACACTGTCGTCGAGACCTGGCACACGCCGCCGCCGAGGCCCGTCGTGAGCTCGCCGTTCACGATCACCGGCGCCTCGAGGAAGCCCTTCGCCGCGTTACGCTCGCCCGTCGTCTTGTTGAAGGAGAAGGTCGAGCCCGGCGCGATCAGCTTGTCGTCGACGAGGTGCGCGACGAGCTGGACGTTGTGGATCCGGTTCGGGATGCCACCGTACTCGGTCGTGTAGCTGCCGACGACGCCGGTGATGTGCATCGCGCGAGCGGCCTCGGTCGAGAGCTTCGCGGGCGCCTCGACCACCGGCAGCTGCGCCACCCGGAGCGCCGGTCGCCGCTTGAGCGCCGCGTTGAGGACCGCGCGCGCCGCTGCCACGGCGTCGAGGCGGACGCCCGGCTTCGAGGGCACGACGCTGATGTGCGCGCCGTTGACCGAGAACGTTGCGTCGTGCGCAGGCTTCTCCACGCGCCGGCCGAGCTTCACGAGCCACGCATCCGCCGCAGGGCCGCCGATGCGAATGTCGGTGCGACCGTCGGCCGGCAGCTCGAGCAGCGGCGCGAGCTTTCTCGGGGTGAGGAGCCAGCGCGTCGGGCCGAGCTGGAGACGGACGGGCGCGTACAGCGCGAGCCGAGCGCGACGGGCCGCGCGCACGAGCGTCGCAGCCTGCACGGTGGGCTGCGTCGTCACGAGTGGAAGCTCGACGGTCGTCGCGGCCGTCTCGAGCGACGCGAGCTCGTGGACGATGGTGCGCGTCGCCGCCGCACGGTCGAGCACGCGGCCCGCGCGGGCGGGCACGAGGCTCACCGTCAACCCATGCCGCGCGAGCGACGCGCTCTGCGGCTTGCGGTCGACCGCTTTCGCGATCCGCGAGACCTCGTAGTTGAGCGCGCCGTGCAGCACCGACGTCGCCGGCGTCACGTCGGCGCCGAAGAACTGCACGTCGAGGCGCTTCAAGGCGCGGATCGGGCCGAAGCCGTCCCCCTGGCGCTGGGCCGACGCCACAGCCGCCTTCCAGTCCGGCTCGACCCCGAGCTCGACCGGGCGGATTTGGAAGCGCTTCCCGCCGGCGACGAAGACGACTGCCCGGTTCTTCACCGCCGCCGACTTGCGCTCGAGGAGCGTGCGCGCGTCCTTCGCCTGCATGCCGCCGACGTCGATGCCCGCGATCGTCACGCCGTTCGCGATCGTCGTCGGCGAGCCCGCGAACACGAGGCCGAGGACGGCGAGCGTCGCCGCGAGCGCGAGCACGAGCACGATTACGCGGCGGCGCATGCGACCAATGTAGCTAGGCGGTCAGGTGGATCTCGCCCCGGCCGATCGCGGCGATCTCGTCCGGCGTGACGTGGCGTCCGGCGCTCGTGACGTCAGCGGCGATATCAAGGCCCTCGAACTCACCCGTCGAGCGCTCTCCGTATACCCGGACGACGACGCCGACTCGAGTGCCGGTCGCATCGAGGACGGCCCAACCCGTCCCGATCTGGAGCCACGACGGAGACTCCGAGAGCGGCAGGTCTACGTCCTCGTCGTGCTCGACACGCTCGACCTCGACGAGCGTCGGCAGGGCCAGCAGCTGGCCGAGCGCGAACGCCCGCTGCAGGGCGCTGAGCAGATGCGAGCGCGCTTCGCCGCGCTCGACGGGACCGGAGCCGCGCATGCCGACCTGTTCCGCATACTCGGCATCGGCTCGCATCTGAGCGCACAGATGACGAAGCTCGGCGCTTGCGCGGTCCGTTGTGCCGAGTCGGTTGACCTTCGTCTCGGTGCGCGCCTGCAGCGCCTCGAACCCGTTCTGAAGCCCACGGAGCTCGCTCGCACGCGTCGGCTCGTCGTGCTCCCAGCGCGGAAGGCGCGCAGGCAGACGGCTCGGGAGTCGCGGATCTGGATCGCTGCGAATCCCGCGAGCGAGAGTGAACCAGTCCGGTACCTCGTCGTAGCACGCGCGAGCGAACCCGAGCGTCGCGCGCGGCACGTAGCCCACGGTCGACCGGTCGGCAGCGGTGTCGGCATCGAGAAGACTGTCTGCAATCGTCTGCAGCGCGAACGCGTTCCACGCGCACAGGCGGGCGTACTGCGAGCCGCGATCGTCGCCCGTCCATCCTTCCGAGTCCTCGAAGAGCCCGTACGCACCGATGCCGGCAGCGCGTCGCGCGCCGAGATCGTCGCTCGACACCTCGCCTGCAACGAGCGAGCGTATGAACGTCAGAAGACGAACAGCTCGACCCCGCCGGAGACGTTGAGCTCGACACCGGTGATGTACGACGCCAGGTCGGAGCAGAGGAACGCGATCGCGTTCGCGATCTCCTCGGGGCGGCCGGGGCGCTTGAGCGCGGTGCGGGCGACGATGCGCTCGTTCATCGCGGCGTTCGCCATGTTGAAGGCCTCGGTCCCGATCACGCCCGGGACGATTGCGTTGCAGGTGATCCCGTGACGCGCGCCCTCCATCGCGAGCGACTTCGTGAGGCCGGTCAGGCCCGCCTTGGTCGTCGAGTAGCTCGCCTGCCCGAACCCGCCAAGCGTGCCGGCGACCGACGACATGTTGATGATCCGCCCCCACTCGCGGCCGCGCATGTGCGGCCACACGGACTGCGCACAGTTGAACGCGCCGGTGAGGTTGACGCGCAGATCGCGATCCCACAACTCCGGCGACTGGTTCTGAAGCTGCGCAGCATGGTCGAGCGTGCCGGCGTTGTTCACGAGGATGTCGACCGAGCCGAGCTCGTCGATCGTTCGCGCGACCGCTGCGTCGACTTGCTCACGGTCGGTGACGTCGCAGCGCAGTGCGATCGCGGCGCGTCCCATCGCACGGATCTCCTCGACCGTCTCCTCGGTGTGCACCATCCCCTGCTGTCGCGCCACGGTTGCCAGCACGCCGTAGCGGTCGGTCTCCTCGGTGAGCTCCGACTCGACGAGCAGGTCGGCGATCGCGATGTCGGCGCCCGCAGCCGCTAGCGCGAGCGCGTCGGCACGGCCGAGCCCGCGCGAGCCGCCGGTAACGAGCGCGACGCGTCCCGAGAGGTCGATCTCGATCGCCATGCGGCGATGCTAGTCCTTCGGGAGAAAGATCTCCTTCGCGATCACGAGGCGCTGAATTTGGCTCGTGCCTTCGTAGATCTGGAAGAGCTTCGCGTCGCGCATCAGCTTCTCGACGGGGTATTCCTTGATGTAGCCGTAGCCGCCGAAGACCTGCACCGCGTCGGTCGCGACCTTCATCGCGGTGTCGGCCGCGAAGCGCTTCGCGAACGAGGAGTACAGCGTCGCCTTGCGGCCGTAGCCCTGGTCGAGCATCCAGCCGGCCTGCCAGCACAGCAGCCGGGCCGCTTCGATCTCGGTCGCCATGTCGGCGATCATGAAGTTGACGCCTTGGTGCATCGCGATCGGCATGTCGAACGTGACGCGCTGCTTCGCGTAGCCGACCGAGTGCTCGTACGCCGCCTGCGCGACGCCCACCGCGCCGACCGCGGTGCCGGGACGCGTGAAGTCGAGCGTCGCCATCGCGATCTTGAAGCCGTCGCCCTCCTCGCCGAGACGGTTGCCCGCCGGAACGCGAACGTCCTGCAACGCGAAGGCCGAGGTGTCGGTCGAGCGCTGCCCCATCTTGTCGAGGTGCTTCTCGATCGTCACTCCGGGTGCGTCCATCGGGACGATGAACGCCGACATTCCCTTCGCGCCGCCCTTCGCGTCCGTCTTCGCGAAGACGACCGTCCAGGCGGCGTAGCCGGCGTTCGTGATGAACGTCTTCGAGCCGTTGAGGATGTACTCGTCGCCGTCGCGCACTGCGGTGGTCTTCATCGACGCGACATCCGAGCCCGCGCCCGGCTCGGAGAGCCCGAATGAGCAGAGGATCGGCTCCTCGAGCAGCGGCGGCAGCCACTCGGCCTTCTGCTCGTCGCTGCCGGCGATGATCACCGGCCCGGCGCCGAGGCCGTTGGCCGAGATCGACGTCCCGATGCCCGCGCAGCCCCAGTAGAGCTCCTCACCGACGAGCAGCCCGTCGAAGCAGCCGAGGCCTGTGCCGCCGTATTCCTCCGGGATGTGGAGGTTCATGAGGCCGAGCTCGTGTGCCTTTGCGATCACGTCGGCCGGGTGCTGCATCGCCTCGTCGTAGGCCGCCACCTTCGGGCGGATCTCCTTCGCGGCGAAATCGCGCGCGAGCTCCCGCAGCGCCTTCTGCTCGTCGCTCAGGGCAAACGAGATGCCCGTGGCCTCGATGGTCGCCATGATCTCCTCTGCGGTTTGTTGACTGACTAGTCAATCGAGAGTGTACCCAGGCCGGTCCCGCCGTCAATCGCCTGGCTCCGGCTGAGATTCGCCGCGCTCAGGAGAACGAGGCAGAAGGCCGCGACCCGGGCCGCTCCCTGCCAGCCGCCGGGGAGCGCCTCGCCGAAGACGGCCGTTCCGGCGACGATCGGGAGCGCATTCGTCCAGAGAACGGCAAGCCCTGCCGTCCCGAGCTTCCCGCCGCGCTGGAAGGCGAGCTGCATGCACACGAACGCGAGGCCGTGACAGCTGAGCAGCGCAGGCACGAACCAGAGCCGGCCTCCCCCGACGACCGCCGCCTTCGTGCCGACGTCGCCCGCCGCGTACAGGACACCGGCGGCGGTGCCGAAGCCGGCGCCGGCCGGCAGTAGCCGTACGAGAAGCGGCACTGAAGCGACCGAGGCGGCTATCCAGATGATCACCGCGACCGTGCTCCCCCGCCCCGTCGGCTGATGCGCGCCGAGCGAGACGCCGAGCAGGAGGAGCCCGGCGAGCGCCGCTGCGATGCCGAGGCGCTCGGAGCGCTGCAGGCGGCCGCCGCCGAGCGCGAGCACGCCGATTCCGCCGGCCGCCGCCGCCTGAACGAGCGAAAGCGGCGCGAGCCGAAGCGCGATGACATAGAGCACCCACCCGCCGATGCCACCGAGAAAGCCGACGAGCCAGCGGCGCTGAGCCAGGAGCGACCGGAACGACCGCATCGGCCGACGCAGCGTGAGCGGCGGCAACCGCGATGCCGCCGAATGCTGCATCGCGTAGCCGCCGTTGATCGCAACCGCCGAGGCGGCCGCGAGCACGAGGCCTGTGACGATCACTGGAACGGCAGGTACGCCTCGGCGGCAAGCGCGGCGATGCTCACACGCGGAAGGTCGCGCCGGCGCTCGTACACGACGAACCGCCGCTGCCACTGCGGAAAGAACTTGCGGTTGAAGTGGAGGAGGTTGTCGAGCTGGAAACGTCCCTTCAGCCGCCGAAGCGTCGCCGCCTGGAAGCGCTGCGCGCGCGTAAGCCGGCCGTCCGGCGCGAGCAGAGCCGCGAACGGGGCGAAATTGAGCGAGACACGCGCGACACCGTGCTCGCGCGCCCACGCAATCGACTCGCAGATGAGCCACTCGCTGAAGCCGTTCGGCACCGTGCGCAAGCGCGGCATCGTCGAGAGGGAGAGCGCCGAGCCTGCCGGCGAGATCGCGTAGTGCAGGTAGCCCATCGCCTCGCCGGCCGGGTCGAAGCCGACGACGAAGAGCGCGTCCTCGTCCCCTAGCCCGAAGAGCGCGTCGAGGGCCATCACGAAGCCCCGCTCCGGTGCCGCGCCGCGCCAGGCCGTGCCGACCGCCTCGAGGCGGGCGCGCAGCTCCGAGTCGATCTCGCTCGGCCGCAGCACGCGGACGGCGTAGCCGGCGTTCTGCAGGCGGTGGACTGACTGGCGCACCTTCCGGATCGCCCGGCCGTCGAGCGAGAACGCCGCCGTCTCGACCACTGCCTCGTCCCCGTGGTAGATCGCGCGCAGCCCGAGCGAGCGGTACACGTCGAGGTTCGCTTCCGAGACGCCGAGCACCGCGACGCGCCAGCCGCGCTCGTGTGCGAAGTCGAGAAAGGCGCGCACGAGCTCGTGGTGCGACTCCACTGCCCCGATCGGGTCGCCGGCGACGATCGCCACACCACCGGTGACGCGGTACGCGAGGAAGGCCGCGCCGTCCTCGCAGAAGAAATAGGACTTGTCGGAGCGGAGCGCGAACGGCGCGATCGTGTCGATGCCGTAGCGGGTGACGAGCGCGTGCGCGCGTTCGCGCTCAATCGTTTCTTGTCGAAGCCGGTAGCGCCACGGCGCGGTCCACTCGACGAGCAGCAGGGCGACGACGCCCCAGCCGAGCAGGAAGACCGACACGGGGAACCAGTCGGCGAGCGGGCCGCTCAGGTGGTCGGCGCCCCGGAAGCTCAGACCCGCGAGCGCGCGGCCGACGATGCGCAACGCAAAACCGAGCGTGTACGGCTGGTCGGCCATCAGACGGTTGACCCAGAGCGTCGCGAGCCCGTAGGCGAGCGTCAGCGCAGCGCCGGCGCCGGCGTGCATGAGCACGACCGGGCGCGAGCTCGGGTCGCCGCGCCGGCTGAAATCGCTGCGGCGTCCGATCAGACCGACGATTACGAGCCCGGTCACAACGGCGCCTTCGTCGAAACGCCGCACGACGTGCAGGACGAAGAGCGCGGCGAGGAGCGCGACGGCGACCGTCCATGCACGCCGGCTCCCACGCGCGAGCCCGCGCGCGGTCACGGCGAGCGCCGCCGCGAGCGGAGCGACGAGCGCCTTCGCGAGGCCGTGCACGTGCGCAGCGTCGAGAGCGGCGACGAGCGAGTGCCGGTGCTCGGGAAAGATCGCGTCGACCGCGGCAAGCAGCGCGACGCCGGTGACCAGAAACGCGAACGCGATTCGCGACCGCGGAGCCGCGCCCCTCGTCCGCCTGCCGACAAGCGCGCCGACGACGCCGGCGGCGATCGCCGGCAGGACGAGCGCCTGCTCCGCGGACGCGTCGTGGAACGCCTGGTGCGCCGGGATCTGGCGGACGACGAGGATCGACACGCCGTTCAGCGCATAGAGCCAGCCGCCCACCGCGACACCGAGCAGGACGCCGGCGGTCACGCGCTCGACACGCAGCCAGCGCGCGACGAGCCCGAGCAGCAACGCCGCCACACCCCAGACAGCGAGGTAGACCACGAGCGGGACGCTCCCGTGGTGCGAGAGCTCGTCGAGCGCGAGCGCGTCGTGCACGATCGGCCCAGGTGCGCCCGCGCGAGCACGGATCACGTACAGCCAGCCCGGCGCTGCGACGACGATCAGCAGCGAGAGCCCAATGCCGGCGACTACGCGCACGATCCGGCTCATTCTGCGAGCCTCGTCGCCGCGGCCCGATACGCGAGCCGCGCGTTGTTGCGCCAGAGCGCCCAGTTGTGGCCGCCGTACACGAGCCGGTAGGTGTGCTCGATCCCTAGCGTGGTCAGCTCGCGTGCGAACGCCGCGTTCTGGAGATGCAACGGATCGGTTGAGCCGGAGTAGAACCAGATGTAGGTGTGCAGGCGACGCAGCAGGGGCGCCTCATGCCGCACCAGCATCTGCGGGTCGTTGGCAGGCAGCAGCTCGAGGCGTTTGCCGAAGATCGAGCGCAGCTTGTCGGGGCGCTGGTAACCCGACCAGCTCTCCACGATCGAGAACTCACGCGGGTGGTGCAGCGCGATGTTGATCGCGCCGTAGCCGCCCTCCGACAGGCCGCCGAGCGCGCGCCCGCGAGCGTTCGCGATCGTGCGGTAGTGCGCATCGACGTAGCGCACAAGATCGCGCGACACGAACGTCGCCCAGTCGTTCCCGGAGCCGACGCCGTTCACCCATTCCTCGTCCGTGAACGTCCCGGTCGAGCCAAACGGCATGACAAGGATCGCCGGCTCGTGACGCTTCGCCGTGAAGACATCGTCGACGACGCCCATCTGCACGGTCTCGATGAACGCAAGAGGACGTCCGGGGAACCCATGCAACAGATAGAGCACCGGATACCGCCGCGCAGATGATGAGTAGCCCTGCGGGAGGTAGACGTACGCCTCCTGGGTGCGTCCTCCGAGTGCGCGGCTCGGCACATCGATGCGCTGCAGCGTGCCCGGCGCTCCGACGGACGCCGGGTCGCGCGGCGGGGCGAAGCCTCGG
This sequence comes from Gaiellaceae bacterium, assembly GCA_036265735.1. GTDB lineage: Bacteria > Actinomycetota > Thermoleophilia > Gaiellales > Gaiellaceae > Palsa-739. The sequence continues at coordinate 56,158 of DATAOK010000012.1, read as the reverse complement.
TAGACCCAGAAGTTGTCGAAGTACGCACGAGCGCCGAAGAGGCCGACGGCGAGGAACGCACACGTGAAGCAGGCCGCGAGCGCATGCGGCCCGTAGCCACGCACCTGGGTCACGAACGGTATGTACCGTGGGAACGGTTAACCCAGCGTTGACGCGCGGTTAGCCCTTCGCAATGACACGAGCCGGGGCCCTGATCCTGGCAGGCGCATTCGTCGCAGCGGGAATCGCCGCAGCGAGCCCGACGCAGTCGCGCACCGTCGACGCGCAGTTCCACTCGAAAGCAATCGACGCGACGCTGCACTACGAGGTCTACCTGCCGGCCGACTATGCGACGAGCGCGAAGGCCTATCCGGTCGTCTATTTCCTGCACGGGCTCCCGGCCGGCGCGAAGGCGTACCAGAGCTTCGGCTTCGTCGAGCGCGCGCTCGACCAGACCGGTGACGGCGCGATCCTCGTCATCCCGCAGGGCGCGCGCTACGACGAGCCGGACCCGGAGTACGTCGACCACGCAAAGGGCGACCGCTGGGAGACTGCGATCGGGACGGAGCTCCCCGCCGTCGTCGACTCGCGCTTCCGGACGATCGCAACGCGCAACGGCCGCGCGATCATCGGTCTCTCCGCCGGCGGCTTCGGCGCTATGCACATCGGCATCGCCGACCTCCGGCGCTTCGGCGTCATCGAGTCCTGGAGCGGCTACTTCCACCCGACCGACCCCACCGGTACGAGGCCTCTCGATCTCGGCCCGCACAACGACGTCCACCAGCAGCTGAAGGCGACCCGCGCAACGATCAAGGAGCTGCGCACGACGATCGCCTTCTACGTCGGCGACGGCGACTCCCGCTTCCTCTGGGAGAACAGGCAGCTGAATGCGGAGCTGACCGCCGCCGGGATCCCCCACACGTTCCACATCTACAGCGGCGGCCACGAGCAGAGCCTCTGGTCGCGCTACGCCGAGGGCTGGCTGACCCTCGCGCTCTCGCACCTGGCGCCCGCCGGGTAGCGGTAGCCTTCCCTCGTGGCCACGACCGCGAAGCAGACCGAGCTCGACCCGCTCGACTATCTCGCGATCGACGCGCTCCTCGACGACGAGGAGAAGGCGATCCGGGACACAGTCCGCGAATTTGTGCGCAAGCGTGTCCTCCCGGAGATCGGCGAGTGGTTCGAGCAGGGGATCCTGCCGAACGAGCTCGCGAAAGAGCTCGCCGACCTCGGCCTCTTCGGCATGCACCTCGAGGGCTACGGCCTGCCCGGTGCGAGCGCCGTCGCGTACGGGCTGACCTGCCTCGAGCTCGAGGCAGGCGACGCCGGTATCCGTTCACTCGTCTCGGTTCAGGGCTCGCTCGCGATGTTCTCGATCTACAAGTGGGGCTCGGAGGAGCAGAAGCAGCGCTGGCTGCCGGCGATGCACGAGGGCGACGCGATCGGCTGCTTCGGGCTGACCGAGCCTGACGCGGGATCCGATCCCGGCTCGATGCGCACGACCGCGAAGCGCGACGGCTCCGACTGGATCCTGAACGGCTCGAAGATGTGGATCACGAACGGCTCCATTGCCGACGTCGCGACCGTGTGGGCGCGCACCGAAGACGGCGAGGTCAACGGCTTCCTCGTCGAGAAGGGCATGCCGGGGTTCGAGGCGCCGGAGATGAAGCACAAGCTCTCGCTGCGCGCGTCGGTCACGTCCGAGCTCGTGCTGCGCGACGTCCGCGTGCCGGAGGAGAACCGCTTCCCGGAGGTGCGCTCGCTGCGCGGGCCGCTTTCGTGCCTCGACGAGGCGCGTTACGGCATCGTGTGGGGCTCGATCGGAGCCGCGCGCGCGTGCTTCGAGGCGGCGCTCGACTACTCGAAGGAGCGCATCGTCTTCGGCAAGTCGATCGCCGGCTACCAGCTGACGCAGCAGAAGCTCGCGGAGATGGCGCTCGAGATCAACCGCGCGCGCCTCGTCGCGTTGCACCTCGGTCGCATGAAGGACGAGGGCACGCTCCGCAACGAGCATGTGAGCATGGGGAAGATGGGCAACGTCCGCGGCGCGATCGAGGTCGCGCGCTCAGCGCGGACGGTGCTCGGCGCGAACGGCGTCACGCTCGAGTACCCGGTGATCCGTCACATGAACAACCTCGAGTCCGTGCTGACGTACGAGGGCACGCACGAGGTGCACACGCTCGTCGTCGGCCAGGCGCTGACCGGCCAGAACGCGTTCCGGTAAAGCCGGCGGCTACTCGAAGAGCATCGGCAGGCTGCAAGGTCGTCGCCGCGACCGACATGCGCGGGCGCGGCCAAAGAACGATCGAGTCTCAGGCGCGCGAGCAGGAAAGCACAGCGGTGCGAGCGCGCACGGCGCCGCGAAGCGGCGCCAAGCAAGCTCGGCGTGCCTGAGACAACGACGACTCATTCCTCGTTGCCGATGTGCAGGTGGTACGGCCACAGCTGCTTGCCCGGCTCGAGCTCGTACAGCGTCGAGCCGATCAGCTCGTCGCCCGGCCGCTCCCGCGCCGACACCTCCCGCAACATGAAGGCGTCTGGCAAGCCGTCCTCGGCCGCCGGCAGCTCGACGTCGCGAAGGTTCATCGCGGCTCCACCCAGCCGCGGAACGTCGACCGGTCGTCGCGGCTCCAGTCGGCGATCACACCGACCTTGTCCTCGTCCGGGTAGACGACGACCTCCGGGTCGGAGCACGTCGAGAACATGACGATGCGCGCGGGGCGGTCCCCGTCGTTTCGCACCTGGTGCGCACCCTGCTCTCCTCGCGGGAACCAGACGATGTCCCACGGTGCCATCTCGCGCTCGCCTTCCGGCGTGCGCAGCGTCAACCGGCCGGTAAGCGCAATCGCGCACTCTTCCTCGCCGTAGTGCCAGTGGTAGGGCGAGGACTCGCCCGGCGCGAGCTCCCACAGCGTCCCGCCCCAGAGCGTGGCGCCGAGCGCCTCCCCGAACCGCTGCGGCTCGTCGTCGAGCAGGTTCAAAAGCCCGGCCCTTCCGGCGCCGGCAACGGGCTCCGCGGGAGCCCCGGCTGCGGCGGCCCCTCGTTGTACGCGGACGGCGCAACGTCGTTCGGAGCTTCGGCGTAGAACACGGACGCAAGCTTCTGGATCTGCAGCCGCCCAGGCCCGAGCTCGAACTGGCCGCCGCCGTACATCGAGATCCCGCCCGCCTCGCACTCGTCGATGCAGTCGAGCAGCTTTCGCAGCGTCCCGAACCGCGAGGGCTTGATGTTCAGCCATTTCGGCGACACCGGCAGCTTCCCCACGTCGGCCCACGAGTGGATCGGGGCATCGAAGCTCAGCCTGTCCTGCGCGTCCGCGAGCGCCTCGCCGCACTCACCCTCGAGCCACGCGTCCTCGAGGACGACGTCCGGGAACGTGCGCGCGACCGCACGATAGAGCTCCGCGTTCGGCGCGAGGTCGACGCCGGTGCCGTGGTAATACGCCTTGAAGTCGAGCACGCGAATGCGGTCGGTCGCTGCGAGCCGCTCCATCAGCGCCGCGTCCCACGCCTCGTCCACGTCGAGCTTGAACTCGAGCGCCGGATCGAGCTCGCGGTACGGCGCGATGTCCGCGCGCGTCGACGCAACGAATCGAACCGGGCGATACGGCCTCTCGACGACGTCCGCGAGGGAGCGGTCGGCCTGGCGGAGGGCAAGATCGAGCGCCGCGCTTTCGAACGCCCAGCGCCGGTAGTCGACCGACGCCTCCATCCGCGGCTCCCCCGCCCACAGCTCGAGCGCGTCGAGGCGCATCGAGTAGTCGTGCAGCGTCCAGGTTCCCGCGAGCTGCTCGCCGGCCGGGAAATCGTCGTGGTCGGCGGCCGTATACGTGACGTCCTCACCCTGCCCTGCCTCGTCGCCGCCGCGGAGGACGACCGTCGTCGTGACGCGCGTGAACTCCTCGGAGACGCGGAGCTCGCGGCGCGCGATGGTGTAATCGTCGATCTGCAGTTGCAGGTCGGCGAAGGAGTCCCAGAGCGACGGCACGAGCCGATCCTATGCGGCCTGTCGCTTTGCTCGACGCGCCGCCTGTCATAGGATCACGTGGGGTGATCGGCCGCACGATCTGCATCTCGCACGCGACGGGCGCTCAGGGGACGCTCGTCGGGCGCACCGTGGCCGAACGGCTCGGCTTCCAGTACGTCGACAACGAGGTGATCGCCGAGGCCGCCGAGTGGGGCGAGCTCGACCCGGCATTTGTCGCGGACGCGGAACGCCGCAAGCCGTTCGTCGCGCGGCTGCTCGGTGGGATCGTCGAGCAAAGCTCGGCACCGCGGCTTCCGACCGGCGAGGCCGCGCGCGCACTCCCGAGCGACGCCGACCTGCGCCACATGATCGTGACCGCGGTCGGCTCATTCGTCAGCCGCGGCTCGGTCGTGATTGTCGCGCACGCCGCGTCGTTCGCGGTCCGAAACGGCGAGGCGCTTCGGGTCTTCGTCACCGCGTCGCCCGAGACGCGCGCGAAGCGGCTCGCGGCCGAAGGCGACGTCGACGACAAGCAGGCTGCACGGATGATCAAGGACGAAGACGCCGGTCGCGCGACGTACTTGAAACGGTTCTACGGCGTGGAAGAGGAGCTGCCTACGCATTTCGACCTCGTTGTGAACACCGACGCCCTTACGCCGGACGACGCTGCGAACGTCATTCTCGCCGCGGTCTAGGCATGATCGGTCGGTGAGGCTCGCCGCGATCGTCGCTGCCGCGCTCGTGCTCGTCCCGTCGGCTTTCGCGGGCTTGCCGGCCACCGGAAAGCTCGTCCCGGGCCGCTCGCTTGCCGGGATCCGGATCGGCGAGACGCAGCGGCAGGTGGCGAGGGCTCTCGGCGCGCACGGCGTCTGTACCGGCTGCGCCTTACCGACGTGGTACTTCAACGTCCGTGCCTTCGACCAGCACGGGCTCGGCGTCGAGTTCACGCGCGGACGCGTTTCCGCCGCGTACACAATCTGGCAGCCGGACGGCTGGTCAGGGCCGAAGGGCCTCGCGCTCGGCGCGACGCAGGCGCAGGTCGACGCAACCGCAGGCGCGCTCTTCCAGGTGACGTGCACCGGCTATGACGCGTGGGTCAACGACCGGAAGACCGTGCGCACCGTCTACTACATCCTCAACGGCAATCTCTGGGGATTCGGCCTCATGCGCGCGAACGCGAATCCCTGCCGGTGATCGAGCTCGCGGACGTCCAGGCTGCCGCGGAACGGCTGCGCGGTGTCGCGCACCGGACGCCCGTGCTGACGTCACGCACGCTCGACGGCCAGGCCGGCGGGTTCGTGTTCGTGAAAGCGGAGTGCTTCCAGCGCGGCGGCGCGTTCAAGTTCCGCGGCGCGTACAACAAGATCGCTTCGATCCCGGCACAGGAGCGCGCGCACGGCGTGATCGCGTACTCGTCCGGCAACCACGCGCAGGCGGTCGCGATCGCGGCGCGCCTACTCGACACGCGCGCGACGATCGTGATGCCCGAGGACGCACCGTCCGCGAAGCTCGATGCGACACGCGGCTACGGTGCGGAGATCGTCAGCTACGACCGCTGGACGGAGGACCGCGAGGAGATCGGCTCGCGCCTCGCCGCAGAGCGCGGGCTCGAGCTCGTGCGCCCGTATGACGACCCGCTCGTGATGGCGGGCCAGGGGACGGCCGCACTCGAGCTCCTCGACGACGTGCCTGACCTCGACGTGATCGTCACGCCGGTCGGCGGGGGCGGGCTCATCGCCGGAACCGCGACAACGGCGAAGGCGCTGCGCGCGGGCATCCGCATCGTCGGCGTCGAGCCCGAGACAGGCAACGACACGGCTCGCTCGCTCGCGGCCGGTGAGCGCGTGAACATCGGCGTGCCGCGCACGATCGCCGACGGCCTGCAGGCTGCGGAGCCGGGCGCGCTGACGTTCGAGATCAACCGGCAGCTCGTCGACGACGTCGTCACCGTCACCGACGCGGAGATCGTTGACGCAATGGCGTTTCTCTTCGACCGCATGAAGCTCGTCGTCGAGCCGAGCGGTGCCGTCGGAATCGCGGCACTGCTGAACGGACGCGTGCAAGGCACGCGCATCGGCGTCGTGATCTCAGGCGGGAACGTCGGCGCGGCGCGCTTTGCCGAGCTCGTCGGCACCAGCGGCTAGACCCGTCGTCAGCATGTCGACCACGTGCCGCTCGGCGTCGGCCACGTCGTCGGCGTTGCCGTCGATGCGGCCGAGCACCCAGCCGGAGATCAGCTCGTCGATCCCCCCGTAGAAGACGATCGCCGCGGTCTCGGCGTCGAGGTCCGCGCGGAACTCGCCGCTCGCCTGGCCGTGCTCGATGATCCGGCGAATCACGCCGACCGGACGCACGAGCTCCTTGACGCGCGTCTGTACTTCCGGCGTACGCGCGATCTCGCGGATCACGACGCAGACGACCTCCGGCTCGCGCAACCATCCGCGCAGCAGCACCGCAGCGACCGCGCGCAGCTGCTCCGTCGCAGGCTCGCTCGAGCCCTCGACGTCGTGCAACCGCGCAAGCACGTTCTCCCAGTGCTCGCGGAAGATCGTGTCGAGCACCTCGTCCTTCGACGCGAAGTAGTGGTAGAGCAGCCCGTGCGCGATCCCGGCTTCCTCGGCGATGTCGCCGACGCGAGACGTGTGGAAGCCCTTGCGCGCGAAGACACGCGCTGCGGCGTCCAGAATCAGTCGCCGCTTCTCCTCTGCAACTGTCGCCCGCTCACTCAAGGCCGTCGCAGGGTAGTGGTAGGTTCGCCCCGGATGCAAGCGCTCGGGGGGACGCTCGTCGTCGACTTCACCCGGTACCTGCCCGGAGCATTCGCGTCGAGCGAGCTCCGCCGCCTCGGCGCCCGCGTCGTCCGCGTCGAGCAGCCCGGCGGCGACCCGATGCGGCAGAGCGCGCGAGACTGGCACGACGCGCTCAATGCCGGAAAAGAGTCGGTCGTCTGCGAACTGCCCGGGAGCGTGCAGCTTGCACAGGCGCTGCTCGCGCGCGCGGACGTGGTGCTCGAGTCGTTCCGCCCGGGCGTGGCGGCGCGCCTCGGGATCGGGCCCGACGACGCGCCGGCGCGGACGGTCTACTGCTCGATCACCGGCTTCGGCGTCGGCGGCGAGCACGAGCAGCGCGCGGGGCACGACCTGAATTACGCCGGCTTCGCCGGACTGCTCGAGACGACGGCGCCAGCGCTCCCTCCCGTGCAGGCTGCGGATCTTGCTGCCGGCGCGCTCGGGGCGGTGACGGAGGTGCTCGCGGCGCTCCTCGCGCGCGAGCGGACCGGCGAGGGCGCACGGCTCGTCATCTCGATGACGCACGGCGCGCACCGGCTGTTGCCGGGTGCGCCGGTGCTCACCGAAGGCTTCGCCTGCTATTCGATCTACGACTGCGCAGACGGCCGCCGGCTCACGGTCGCCGCGCTCGAGCCGCGGTTCTTCGGCCGGCTTTGCGAGCTCGTGGGCACGCCGGAGCTGGCTGACCGCCAGTACGACGCCGACCAGCCGGCGCTGCGCGCGGAGCTCGCGAACGTTTTCGCAACCCGGTCCCTGGAAGACTGGCTGCACGTGTTCGGGGGCGAGGACGTCTGCGTCGGGCCGGTGGCGACACGAGCCGAGGCGGCGAGGACATTCGGCTCTCCGCCGCTTGAGGCTGCGCCCGAGCCCGGCGCGCACACCGCCGCGTGGCGCGAGGAGCTCGGGCTTTGATCACGTCGGCGGAGCCGCAGCAGGCGCGACTCCTCGTCGCGGCAGCGGACGCGATCGTCGCGGTCGCGCCCGATCTCACGCGCAAGACCGTCATCGGCGACGCGCAGGACGCGTCGTACTCGCCGGACGGAACGCTGATCGCGTTCGCGCGCTCGGGCGACCTCTGGCTTGCCAACGCGGACGGCAGCGGCACGCGGCAGCTTGTCGCCACGCCGAACGTCGTCGAGTGGGGCCCGACGTGGCTGGCGAACGGCCGCGCGATCGTCTACACCGCAAGCATTGCCGGCCGGAAGCAGATCCGGCTGCTCACGTTGCCGACAGGCCCCACGAGGCGGATCGCGCCGAGTAACGGCGAGGAGTACGGCGCCGCCATTTCCCGCGGCGGCCGCCTCGCGTTCGTGTCGACGCGCGACGGCGCGCCGGCGATCTACGCCGCGCAGCCGGACGGCCAGGCAGTGCAGCCGTTCGACACGGCGCCACCTGTGACGCCCGTGACGAACCCGCACGATCTCGCCTGGTCGCCCGACGGGACGAAGCTCGCCTATGACGCGACGGCGGCCGATGGCTCGAGCGTGCTCGTGATCGACGACGGCACGACACAGACCGACCTGACGGCGGGACAGACACCGGTGTGGGCGCCGACCGGCACACGGCTCGCCGTGGCGACTCCGACCGGCCTCGGCTCGGTCGCGCTCGACGGCACCGACGTCCGGCAGCTCGGCTCCGGCCAGCCGCTCGACTGGCGTGTCGTGCCGACCGGGGCGCCGAAGTTCCCGAACCTCGTCCAGCGCCCGCCGAGCGGGCTCGTGGTCGAGCGCATCGGCGAGGCCTGGACGCTCGGCTTCACCTCGATGATCGACAACCGCGGGCCTGGGATCCTGTGGGTCCGCGCGTCACGTCCGCCCGGCTCACACGTGATGGACGTCCGCCAGGTCGTGCAGCTCACGTCCGGCAGCGTGCGCGTCGACCAGAGCTCAGGCGAGCTGAAGTACGTCAACGCGTTTCCGCACCATCACTGGCACTTCCTCGGCTTCGACCATTACGAGCTTCGGAGCGCAGGCGACTTCAAGCTCGTCGTACGCGATCACAAAAGCGGGTTTTGCATCGCCGACCACTACGGCACGGCAATCGGCGTGCCTCACGGACCGCCCCGCTTCCTCGGCAACTGCGCACAGTTCCACCCGGAGGCGCGCTCGGTCGTCGAAGGCGCCTCCGTCGGCTACACCGACAAGTACCCGGCGTTCTTCCACGGCCAGCAACTCGACATCACGCATGTGCGCGCCGGCAACTATTGGCTCGTGCACGTCGCGAACGAGGACTTCCACCTGCGCGAGTCCGACTACAACGACAACACCGCGTCGCTCCTGATTCGGCTCACCTGGCACGAGGGCGCGCCGACCGTGACGCCGATCCGTGCCTGCCTACGAGCGCACTGCTAAAGGCTTGATGTGGAGCATCAAGCCTCAACGGCCGCGGCAGCGGCCGTTCTTCAGGGGACTTAGCGCGTCAACTAGCTCGAGTCCTTCTCGTCCCTCGAGCCGATCTGGCCGAGGGCGCGCTGAAACTCGGCCGGGATGATCCAGACCTTGTTCGACGCGCCGCTCGCGATCTGTGGCAGCGCCTGCACGTACTGGTAGGCAAGGAGCTGCGGGTCGGGATTCCCGGCGTGGATCGCCTCGAAGACCGTGCCGATCGCCTTCGCCTGCCCTTCGGCCTCGAGGATCGTTGCCTCGCGCTGGCCCTGCGCACGCAGGACAGCCGCCTGCTTCTCGCCCTCCGCGGTGAGGATCGCCGCCTGCTTCTGGCCTTCCGCTTGGAGGATCGCGGCGCGCTTCTCGCGGTCAGCGCGCATCTGCTTCTCCATCGTGTCCTTGATCGAGGCCGGCGGATCGATCGCCTTCAACTCGACGCGGTTGACGCGAATGCCCCACTTGCCGGTCGCGTCGTCGAGCACGCCGCGCAGCGCGTTGTTGATCTCGTCGCGTGACGTCAGCGTCTTCTCGAGCGCCATGCCGCCGATCACGTTGCGCAAGGTCGTCACGGTGAGCTGCTCGATCGCCTGGATGTAGTTCGCGATCTCGTATGTCGCCGCCTTCGCGTCGGTCACCTGGAAGTAGATGACGGAGTCGATGTTGACGACGAGGTTGTCCTCCGTGATGACCGGCTGCGGCGGGAACGAGACAACCTGCTCGCGAAGATCGATCAGCGGACGAAGGCGGTCGATGAACGGGACGATCAGCGAGAGCCCCGGATTGAGCGTCCGGTGATAGCGGCCAAGACGCTCGACGACGCGGGCGCGCGCCTGCGGGACAATCCGCACCGTGCGCCCGAGCGCCAACAGGACGATCACGGCGACGATGAGCACGACGATCACTGCAGCCACTTCACGACTCCTTTAGTAGACGAGCGCGGTCGCGCCCTTGATCTCGACCACTTCGACCTCGGTTCCGGGCTCGAGCACCAGATCCGGCATGTATGCGCGCGCCGACCATTCCTCGCCGCCGATGCGCACTCGTCCGCCGGTCTTGTCCACGCGCTGCAACACGGTCGCCTTTGCGCCGGTGAGCGCGGCGGTACCGGTGCGGAGTGCGGGCGGCATGCGGATGTGCGCGCGCGCAAGGGGACGCAGGAAGCCGAGGGAAGCGAGGGACGCAGCTGCGAATGCGAGCAGCTGTAGCCAGACCGCGGCGCCGGCGACGGCGGCGACCGCCGCGATGACCGCCGCGAGCGCGACCGGGCCGAGAAAGAAGAGGCCCGGCGTGAAGATCTCGCCGACGGCCAGCAGCAACGCTGCGATCGACCAGGCGAGCCACGCTGCCATGGATCAGATCCTAGAGAGCAGGCCGGGTAGTGGGCGGAGATCTTCGAGCCGCGGCTCGTAGTCCGGGTAGATGCCGAGCCGGTCGACGAGGATCGCGTGCATCCCCACTGCACGCGCGCCGTCGATGTCGTCCGCGACGGTGTCGCCGACCATCACCGCGTCGGGCGGCTCGACCTCGAGCAGGTCGAGGACGGCGCGAAAGATCGACGCGTGCGGCTTTGTCTTTCCGTGGTGGAACGAGCTGATGCCCGCGTCGACGGCGAGCGCGTGATGACGCGCGAACTCCTGGATGTCGCGCGCGGAGTTCGACACGAGGCCGATCTTCACCCCGTCTCGGCGCAATTCGCCGAGCACCGGCTGCACGTCGTCGTAGAGCTCGAAGTTCTCGTGCCGCTGCCACCGGCTCGTCAGCTCGACCGCGACGGTGTGCGACGCCGGCGGCTCGCCGCCCATGCCTTGCACGATCCGCTCGGTGAACGCAATCCAGATCTCCTCGTCGTGGTCGAGGTCAGGATGGCGCTTCAGGTCGACGAGCGCGGCGGCGCGCGCCTGCTCGTAGCACGCGAAGTCGAGCTCGAGGCCGTATTGCCGGCCGCAGGTCACGTAGCCCTCGGGCATCAGCTCAGGCCCGGGCCGCGCAAGCGTGAAGTCGACGTCGAAGAGAACTGCCTTCAGAGCGTGCTCTTCCATCGATACGCATCCGGCCGGCGGTTTGCGAGCGAGGGAAGCTTCGTCCGAATGCCGCGGAGCCGCGTGCGGTCGAGCTCGGCGACGATCACCGACTCCTCGTCGGGCGCCTGCGCGAGCACCGTCCCCCACGGGTCTGCGATCAGCGAGCGGCCGTACGCGGGCTTGCCCTCTAGCGTCTCGCCGACCTGGCCCGCGGCTGCGACGTAGAGCTGGTTCTCGATCGCACGCGCACGCAGCAGCACGTGCCAGTGGTCGCGTCCGGTCGGCGTCGTGAAATGCGCTGGGACGGTGACGAGCTCCGCGCCTTCGAGCGCGAGGATGCGGTACAGCTCGGGAAAGCGGACGTCGTAACACACCGACAGCCCGACGGGCCAGTCTTCGATGTGCGCGAGGACGGGCTCGGTTCCGGGCTCCTCCGCCTCGGACTCGCGATAGACGTGACCGCCGACCTCGACGTCGAACAGATGGATCTTGCGATACACGGCGACAAGCTCGCCGTCCGCGTCGAAGACGCAGCTCGTGTTGGAGAGCTTCTCGCGTCCTTCGCGCCGTTCGGTGATCGAGCCGCCGACGAGTGAGACGCCGAGCGTCCGCGCCCAGGTCGACATCGCCTGCACCGACTCGCCGCCGTCGAGCGGCTCTGCGGCAGCGCGGAAGTCGTCGGCGGTGCCGATGAGATTCCATTTCTCCGGCAGGACGACGATGTCCGCGCCGGTCGACGCGGCACGCGCGACGAGCGCCTCGGCGCGCTCGAGGTTCGCGGCCTTGTCCTGCCGCGAGGTCATCTGAACGCACGCGACTCTGATCTGCTCGGGCACGAACCTGAGAATAGTGCGAGGCTCGGGCCGCTCCGGCTGCCGCTACGCTTCAGCCTCCCGGGGTGTGGCGCAGCCTGGTAGCGCGCTCCGTTCGGGTCGGAGAGGTCCCCAGTTCGAATCTGGGCACCCCGATAACGGCCTGGGGTCAGACCTGAGGGGGTCTGACCCCGCTGTTACCAGGTTCGCCAGGTCTGCCGAGAAATGAAGAAGCCGTGGCCGCGGTGGTTGCTGCAGCCGAGGCCGTCGAACTGCGAGTGGCAATCGAACGGGCCGGCGTGCCACACATGCCCGTAGGGCACGGTCACGAAGTGCGGCTTCTGTGTCGCCGGGTCGTAGAGCACGCCGCCGGAGCAGGAGACGCGGCCCTTCGTGCCCGCCGGCAACTCGAAACCCGCCCAGTCGACCCCAATCGGCGGCCCGCAGTTCACCGTCTGCAGGCGGTGCGCGTAGTCGGCCTGCTTCAGGCTGCAGTGGAGGGTCGCGTGCGGTAACGGCGTGACAAAGCAGCTGATGTTGCCGGTCGGCGTCCGCATCGCCGGAAGCGGGTGGATGACCGCGGCGGCTACGACTGCTGCGAGCACGAGCGGAACGTAACTCGGCTTCGTTCGGAAGCCGTAAAGCCTCTAGCCAAATCCGTACGTGCCGCTGAACCGCTCCGCGAGCACCTGCACGAGCACCGACGCCGGGAGGCCGACGACGTTCAGATAGTCGCCCTCGACGCGGCGCACGAACGCGGCGCCGCGCCCCTGGATCGCATAGCCGCCGGCCCGGCCCTCCCACTCCCCGGTCGCGATGTAGGACGCGAGCTCGCGCGGCGTCAGCTCGCGGAACGTCACCTTCGTCGCCACCGCGCAGACGATCTCCCACCCCGGCGTCACGAGACACAGCCCGGACACGACCGCGTGTGTCCGCCCCGACAGCTCCTCGAGCATCCGCTCGGCGTCCGCGGCATCCGTCGGCTTCGCATAGATCCGCCCGCCGAGCACGACCGTCGTGTCGACGCCGAGAACCGGGCGATCGCCGGCTTGCGGCGCGACCGAATGCGCCTTCCCCGCCGCGTGCCGGCAGACGAGCTCCTCGGCATCCGCCTCCGGCGGGTCGTGCTCCTCGTAGTCGGGCGCGACGATGTCGAACGGAATGCCGAGCTGCTCGAGGATCGCGCGCCGCTGCGGGGACGTCGACGCGAGGAGCAACGGCGCGGTCACGCGGCGATCTCGGCGACGCCGAACTCGGTCAAGACCGCTTCGGCCTCCGGCGTCAGCTCGCGCGCCTGGAAGATCACGTGCAGCGCGAGCCGCTCGGACGCGTCGCGCAGCGCACCGACGAGCGAGGCAAGCGCCTCCGGCTCGTCGCTCAGCAACCGGTCGGTGTCGAGCACGAGGAGCGCGATCGTGCCGTCACCCGCCACCGCGTCGGGCAGGTCGCCGAATGCGCCGAGCGGCACCTCGAGCTGGAACGCCTGGCCGAGCTCCTCGAGCGCGCCCGAGGTCGTCCGCGCCGCGCGGCTGTCGAGAAACCGGCACTCGAGCTCCGGCACGGAGTCGGCTTCACCACGCATCAGCCAGACACCCGAGCCGCCCGACCGCAGGCGGATCGCCCACGGGCCACGCAACACCTCGCCCCACGACGGCAGCCTGATGACGCTCACTCTCGCCGTGCTCCGTCGAGCTTACGCACGCTGCTTCCGCGCTACCCAGATCTCCTCAGCGGGCCACTTCTGCGCCCACTCGACCGTCACGTAGTCGTAGTAGCTCGGGTCGACCGCCTCTGGATGGGGCCGCAGCTCGTGCAGCGCCTCGATCTCGAAGCCGTTGTCACGTAACACCTTGATCCAGTCGCTGTGCGAGAGGTGGTACTCGATCCCCGTCGCGCCGTCCCACTGGATGCGGTACATCCCGAACTGGTCGCGCAGGAGCGTCGTGCCGACCATCTCCTCTTCGCCGGGCGGCGCGCACAGGTAGACGAGGGTTCCGTTCAGGAGGAAGACGAGCAGCCCGCCCGGCCGCAGCAGCCGCGACGCCTCCGGCACCCACTTGTACGGGTCCGCCCAAAGGGACGCGCCGTATTCCGAGACCGCGAGGTCGAACGAAGCGTCCGGCAACGGCACCTCTTCCGCGGGCGCTTCGACGAGCGGAAACACGCGGCCGGTCTCCTCCATCATCCGGCGTGCAGTGGCGAGCTGCGCCGGCGTCGGATCGACGCCCGTAACGCGGGCGCCGCGCCGAGCGAGCCATGAGCCGAAGTACGCCGTGCCGCAGCCGAGCTCGACGACGTCGAGACCGTTCACGTCCGGGAGCGCTCCGACCTGCTCCTCGGGGATCGAGAAGACGCCCCACAGGACGCCTTCGTGCTCCCACGCGCGCTTCGCGTTCGAGTCCGTGTACTGCTTGTTCGTCTCTGTCCACTCGGCGATGTTGGCGGCAATCGAATCGCTCGTCATCGCACGTGCACCTCCCAGAGATCCTCGCCGGGCCAGCGTCGCGCCCACGTCGGCGCGATCACGTTGTAGTACTCGTGCCGCCGCGCGCCCTCGGGCGCCTGTAGCTCGTGCAGCGCGTCGATGATGAAGCCGGCGTCGCGCAGCACGCGAATCCATGCGGCGTGCGACAGGTGGAACTCGACGCCCTGATACCCCTCCCACTCGACTTCCCACGGCGCGAACTGCGGTCGCTGCAGCTTGTTCGTGATCGGGACATCGTCGGTGTCGGGCATGCACAGGTGCGCCAACGGCGACTCGGTGAGAAACAGCAAGCGTCCGCCGGGGCGGAGCAATCGTGCCGCCTCGGGCAGCCATTGCCGGGGGTCGGCCCACAGCGACGCGCCGTACCCCGACACCGCGAGGTCGAACGAGTCGTCGGGCAGCGGCACGTTCTCCGCCGGAGCCTCGACAAGCTGAAACTCCGGGCCGACCGTGGACATCATGCGCCGCGCGGTTGCGAGCTGCGCGGCCGTCGGGTCGACGCCGACGACGCGGGCGCCCTTGCGCGCGAGTCTCGCGCTCTCAAATGCAGTGCCGCACCCGAGCTCGACGACGTCGAGCCCGTCGACATCGCCGATCCACTCGTCCGGAATGCCGAACACGCCCCAGACGAGATCGTCGCGCCGCCAGGTGCGCTCGGCCTGCTCGTCGGTGTACTCCGCGTTCGTCAGCGTCCACTGCGCGACGTTCGCGGCGACGCGTTCGTCAGCCGAGCTCATCGGCGGAGAACCAGAGCGCGATCTCGCGCTGTGCGGACTCCGGTGAGTCGGAGCCGTGCACGAGGTTGTCCGGCATCGAGCTCGCGAGATCGCCGCGAATCGAGCCCGGCTCGGCGTCGGCCGGGTTCGTCGCGCCGATCGTCTTGCGCATCGTCGCGATGGCCCCGTCCCCTTCGACGACAAGTGCCCAGGTAGGGCCGGACGTGATGAAGTCGACGAGCTCGCCGTAGAACGGCTTCTCCTTGTGCTCGGCGTAGTGCGTCTCACCGAGGTCGCGGCTCGCCGTGAGGAGCTTGCCGGCGCGCACATTGAACCCGCGCGCCTCGATGCGGCCGAGGATCTCGGCAGCGAGGCGGCGCCGGACGGCGTCAGGCTTGATCAGGATGAGCGTCTGCTCTGCGGCCATCGGCCGCGCACACTAGCTATTCCGCTCGGCGACGTCTGCGGCTTTCGAACTGCGGCAGCGCGACCGCCGCGGGCTCGATCGGCGTCTCACAATACGGGCAGACCTGCCAGAGCGCCTCGAGCGGCTGTTTGCAGTTCGAGCACGCCTGCTTCAGCTTCGTCGTGCAGATCGGGCACACGAGATACGACGCGTCGACCGCAGAGCGGCAGACCGGGCAGTGCAGGTCTCGCTTGGCGAGGCGGTCCTCCATCGCCTTGATCTCGAGCTCGCGCTCGCGCACATCCTCGAGGTACTCCGGCGGACGGAAGAGCATGTAGATGAAGGGCCCGAGGAACGGGACGACAACCCCGAGCAGGACAGCCATGATCACGAACCAGCCGTCCTCGATCCGCCGCTTCGCGTCCTTGTAGATCCAGTAGAGCGTCGCGACCCAGATGACGACTCCGAAGAAGATCAGCAGGTTCCGGATCACGAACCAGGTGCCGGAGCTGAAGAACGACGACGCGGACGCGATCACAGCAGAATTCTGCCTATGAGATAGCCCGCGGCAAAGGCGCCGCCCACGATCACGACGAGGATCGCGATCGCGAAGGCGAACACTCCGAGCTTCTCGCCCACCCTATGAGTATGTGTCGGCGCCGCGGCCACTGAGCTCGGCAAGAAGATAGAGGGAGCCGGTGACGACAACCGCCCCTTCCGGCCCCGCGAGCTCCAGAGCGCGCGACCGGGCTTCGCTCGGGTCAGGAATGGGCTCGACATGCTGAAAGTACGGTTTCGCCCGGGACGCGAGGTCCCCTGCCGGCAGCGAGCGTGAGTTGCTCGACTGCGTGGCGACGAGCGTGCCACCGAGGACGGAGAGCGCCTCGAGCATGAGCTCCGGCCGCTTGTCGGCGAGGATCGAGGCGACGACGACGTATTCCCGGCTGGGAAGTCGCGGCAGGAGATAGCCGACGCCCGCGAGATTGTGGGCGCCGTCCCAGATCTCGAGGGGCTGCTCGCCGCGCGTCTCGAGCCGTCCCGGCAGCGCCACGTCCTGCGCGGCGTGCGGGTCGACATCGGCCCCGAGGAATGCCTCGGCAGCTGCGGCCGCAAGCGCCAGGTTGCTGCTGCCGGCGACGATCACGTCACGCGCGCCGTGCTCGCGCGCGAGCTCCTCCCACTCCGGCTGTCCGAGGACGACGGTACAGCCGGGCTGCACGACCGCGAGCTTCTCGGCGGCGATCTCCTCGCGAGTCTCGCCGAGCACGTCCATGTGATCGAGTGCGACGTTCGTGAGCACGACGACGCGCGTCTGGAGGACGTTCGTCGCGTCATGCCTGCCCCCGAGCCCTGCTTCGACGACTGCGACGTCGACGCCGGCATCGGCAAACGCCGCGAGCGCTGCCGCCGTCACGACCTCGAACTGCGTCGCGTCGGTCGCATGCATCCTGACCCGCTCGACCGCGCGGTCGAAGTCGGCTTCGGCGCCGCCGATGCGGATGCGTTCGCTCCAGCCGCGCACATGCGGCGAGAGATACGCCCCGACCTCGAGCCCGGCGTCGGCGAGCAGCACCTCCGTCATGCGCGTCGTCGTGGACTTTCCATTCGTGCCGACGACGTGGATGGCGGGATAGCGCAGCTGTGGGTCCCCAAGCGCGGCGAGCAGCGCGCGCATCCGCTCGGTGCCGAAGCCGTCAGCCGGCCACGGACTGAGCGACTCGACCCACTCAGTTGCCGAGCGCGTCAAGCTCGGCCTTGTACTGCGCGAGCTTCTGCCGTTCGCCCTCGACGACGTCTGGCGCGGCATTGGCGACGAACTTCTCGTTCGCGAGCATCTTCTCGGAGCGCTGGATCTCCTTCGAGAGCCGCGCCTGCTCCGCCCCGACGTCGCCCTGTCCGTTCTCGGCCGGCCGCACGACGGCCTCGAAGATGCGCTTCGCGTCGCCGCTCACGTTGATACGTACACCGCTCCGGCGGTAGATGCGCGCCGCCGTCTGCGCATCCTCGAGTGCGTTCAGATCCCCGGCGAACTCGGCTGCGGATCGCGGCCACGGCGCGACGATCAGCCTCGACTCGCGACTCGGAAGATGCGACCAGATCTCTTCGGTCACGTGCGGCATGATCGGGTGCAGAAGCTTCAGCAGCCGCTCGAGCGCCGCGAATGCCGTCGCGCGCACGTCCGGCTCCGTGAGCCGCGGCTTGATCGACTCGAGATACCAGTCGCAGAAGTCGTCGAACGTCAGGTGGTAGAGCCGCTCCGCGGCATGCGCGAAGTCGAACGCGTCAAGATCGCGCTCAAGCTCGGCGCGCGTCGCGTCGATGCGCGCGAGGATCCAGCGCTCCTCGAGCGACGACGGCCTGAGTGCAGGCTCGGTCTCGCCGCCCAACAGCAGAAGGCGGCTCGCGTTCCAGAGCTTGTTCGCGAGCCGGCGCCCTTCCTCGATCGACTGCGCGGAGAAGCGCACATCCTGCGTCGACGACATGCGCAGCAGGCCATAGCGCGTCGCGTCGGCGCCTTGCTCGTCGATCAGGTCGAGCGGGTCGATGCCGTTACGGAGCGACTTCGACATGCGCCGCCCGTCCGCCGCGAGGATCGTCGAGTGGATGATCACGTCATGGAACGGGATGTCGTCGATGAGCTCGAGCCCGGCCATGACCATCCGCGCCTCCCAGAGGAAGATGATCTCGCGCGCGGTCGAGTTGACGTCGCCCGGATAGAAGCGGCGCAGGTCGGGCGTCTCGTCGGGCCAGCCGAGCGTCGCGAACGGCCAAAGCGCCGAGGAGAACCACGTGTCGAGCACGTCGGGGTCGCGCGTCAGCTCCGGCGAGCCGCACTCCGCACACGCGTCCGGCTCGGTCTCCGAGCAGGTCACATGACCGTCGGGGCAATACCAGATCGGGAGCTGGTGGCCCCACCAGAGCTGGCGTGACACGTTCCACGGGCGGATCGCCTTCAGCCAGTCGAGCGCAACGCGGTTCTGCACCTGCGGATGGAACGTTACGCGCCCCGACTCGATCGCCTCGATCGCCGGCGCCGCGAGCTCCTTCATGTCGCACCACCACTGCAGCGACACGAGCGGCTGGATGCGCGTGCCCGAGCGCTCGCAATGACCAACCGCGTGCCGGTAGCTCTCGCGCTTCTCGAGCTGGTCGTGATCGCGCAGCCAGTGCACGACGAGCTCGTCCGCCTCGTCCTCGGTGAGGCCCTCGTACTCCGGCGGTATGTCGCCGGTCATGCGGCCGTCGAAGCCGATCACCGTGAGCTCGGGCAGGTCGTGGTCGCGGCCGATCTCGAAGTCGGTCGGGTCGTGGCCGGGCGTCACCTTCAACGCGCCCGTGCCGAACGAAGGATCGACGCGCTCGTCGGCGATGATCGGCACGCGGCGCTCGACCACGGGCACGAGCGCCTCCTTGCCGATGAGGTGCGTGTAACGCCCGTCATCCGGGTTCACGGCGATCGCGACGTCGGCGAGGATCGTCGCCGGGCGCACCGTCGCGATCGTCACGCTGCCCTCGCCGTTCAGCAGCGGGTAGCGCGCGTACGTCAGCGCGTCGTCCACGTCGATGTACTCGACCTCGAGATCGGAGATCGATGTGCGGCAGTCGCTGCACCAGTTGATGATCCGGTTGTCGCGGTACATCCAGCCGCGCTCGTACAGATGCACGAAGAAGCGCATCACCGCGCGGACGTATCCGTCGTCCATCGTGAAGCGTTCGCGCTCGTAGTCGAGCGAGCAGCCGAGCCGACGGAACTGACCCATGATGATCCCGCCGTACTCGTGGAGCCATTCCCACACGCGCTCGACGAACTTCTCGCGGCCCAGCTCGAAACGCGACGTGCCCTGCTCGCGCAGCTCGCGCTCGACGACCGCCTGCGTCGAGATGCCGGCGTGGTCGTAGCCCGGCTGCCAGAGCGTGTTGAAGCCCTGCATCCGGTGCAGGCGGATGAGCGCATCCTGGATCGACCCGTTGAGAGCGTGGCCCATGTGGAGCGCGCCCGTCACGTTCGGCGGCGGCACGGCGATCACGTAGGTCTCGCGCGGGTCGGCGGCGTCCGCGCGATAGAGACCTTCGCTCTCCCACGTCTGCTGCCAGCGTTCCTCGACGCCGTGCGGCTTGTAGAGCGGCTCCAGTTCCATCAGGCGCCGATCCTAGCCGGGGTCAAACGGATGTCAGCAAGCAGCGACTATGCAGAGAGCATAGCTAGCGCCGCGCGGCCCGTCCGCGCTGCCAGTCGCGCGGCTGCGCGCCGACCTGCTCGAGGATCGTCTCGAGGAGCGTGAACGACGAGAGGACGTGCTCCCGGGCGAGTGCGCGGGCACCCGACGCGCTGCCGGCCGTGAGCGCCTGCTTGATGGCGCGATGCTGCTCGGCGTTCTTGAGATAGAGGTCGTCGATCGAGTGGTCGCCCGGCGCCCACACAGCAGGCCCGGAGAATGAACGGCGCGCGCTCTTGGCGAGCTGCTCGACGAGGGGAAGGTCGGCGACGCGGTAGATCACGTCGTGGAAGCCATGGTTCGCTCGCACCCAGTCGCCCATGATCGTGCGGCGATCCTCCCCGGGCTCGCGGGCCCGCAGCTCCTTCGAGATCTCGGCGAAGCGGCGCTCCGCCTCGTCGAGCTCAGCGACGTCGCCGGGCGTCATCTTCGTCGCGGCGACCTCGGTCGCGAGCGACTCGAGCTCGGCGCGCACCATGAACGCCTCGTGCAGCTCCTCGCGCGAGATCGTGCGCACGCGCACGCCGCGGTTCGGCACGAACGAGACGAGCCCGAGCGCCGCGAGGCGGCGCAGCGCTTCGCGCACCGGCGTGCGCGAGACCTTGAACTGCTCGGAGAGCTGCTCCTGGCGGAGCACCGTCCCCGGCTCGAGCTCGCCGGAGACGATCGCCTCCTCGATCACGAGCGCGATGTCGTCTGCCTTGGTTGAGTCGAGACTCATGCTCGCTCACGGCGCCGGCAAAGCCGGCGCCTCCGCTCCTTGATGAGCTCCGTCGAGCCTACGCTCATTCCAAATGAGTGTACGCCGGGAGCGTGAGGAAGTCCTCGAGCTCCTCGGCGAGCGCGAGGCCGAGGAAGAGCTCCTTCGCCTCGTCGCCTGCTTCGACCTGCGCCGCCTCCGCGTGCACCTCGTCGCGCGTGAAATGCCCGGTTTTCACCCACTGCCATACCTGCGAGCGCGAGATCTCCGCGGTGGCGGCGTCCTCCATCAGGTTGTCGATCGCCGCGGCGCCGACCCCGTGCAGCCAGGCATCGAGGTAGCGGATCCCGACGGAGACGTTCGTGCGCAGGCCCTGCGTCGTGATCTCGCCCGGCGTGTCCGGAATCGAGAGGAGCGCGGCCTCGTCGGGCACGATGTCGTCGCGCAGGACGTCGAGCTGGTTCGCGCGATCGAAGCACGCGGTCGCGACCGGCACGAGGTCGGGATGCGCGACCCAGGTGCCGTCGAAGCCCTGCGCCGCCTCGCGCTCCTTGTCCTCACGGACCTTGGCAAGCGCGACGCGGTTCACCTCGGGATCCTTGCGTGATGGGATGAAGGCGGCCATGCCGCCGATCGCGTGCGCTCCGCGCCTGTGACACGTGCGAACGAGCAGCTCGGCGTACGCACGCATGAACGGCACGGTCATCGTCACCTGCACGCGGTCCGGCAGCACCCAGTCGCGCGTGCGGAACTTCTTGATCGCGCTGAAGATGTAGTCCCAGCGCCCGGCGTTGAGCGCGCAGCCGTAGTCGCGCAGCTCGTAGAGGATCTCGTCCATCTCGAACGCCGCGAGGATCGTCTCGATCAAGACGGTGCAGCGGAGATCGGGATCGCCGGCGAGCGCAAACGCCTCCGCCCAGAGCCGCGCCTCGAGGTGCGACTCGAGCTTCGGCAGGTAGAAGTAGCGCGCCCCGTGGAAAAAGGCGACCCCGAAGTCGAAGAGGCTCGCCGAGACCGGCTCGCCGTCGACGAGGTGATGCCGCTCGACCATGTGCCAGCCTCGCGGGCGGATCAGCAGCGTCGCGATCTCGTCGTTCAGCCGGTAGCTCTTCTCGTCCGTGTCGAGCTCGAGCTCGCGCCGAATCGCGTCCCGCACGTTCACGTGGCCCTGCACGACGTTCGTCCACGTCGGCGAGTTCGCATCCTCGAAGTCCGCCATGAACACACGCGCGCCCGAGTTGAGCGCGTTGATCATCATCTTCCGCTCGACGGGCCCGGTGATCTCGCACCGGCGGTCCACCAGGTCGGATGGAGCTTGGGCGACCCGCCATGCACCGGAACGGATCGCCCGCGTCCCCGGGTCGAAGCCCGGATTCTCACCCGCATCGAGCCGCGCCTGCCGCCCGCGGCGGCGCTCGAGCAACTCGAGCCGAGTCGGGTTCAGCTCGCGGTGGAGGCGGTCGACGAAGTCGAGCGCATCCTGCGAGATCACGCCGTGAATTGCGCTTCTTCGGTCGAGCCCCTCAGTGCCAGCGTCGACGCATCCGGCGACACCGCCTGCGTGACGAGGTCGAAGTAGCCCGCGCCGACCTCGCGCTGGTGCCGCGTCGCCGTGTAGCCCTCCTCCTCGAGCGCGAACTCGTGCTCCTGAAGACGGACGTACGCCGTCATCTGTTCCTCCGCATAGCCGCGGGCGAGCTCGAACATGCCGGCGTTCAGCGAGTGGAAGCCTGCGAGCGTGATGAACTGGAAGCGGTAGCCCCACTCGTTGAGCCGATCCTGGAAGCCGGCGATCGCGTCGTCGTCGAGGTGCTTCCGCCAGTTGAACGACGGCGAGCAGTTGTATGCGAGCAGCTTGCCGGGGAAGCGCGCATGGATCGCCTCCGCGAACTCGCGCGCCTCGCCGAGATCCGGCGTCGAGGTCTCGAACCAGATGAGGTCCGCGTACGGCGCGTACGCGAGGCCGCGTGAGATCGCTGCGTCGATGCCGTCCCGCACGCGGTAGAAGCCCTCCGGTGTCCGCTCGCCCGTGACGAAGTCGCGGTCGTACTCGTCGACGTCGCTCGTGAGCAGCGCCGCGGACAGTGCGTCCGTGCGCGCGACGAGCACCGTCGGCACGTCGCAGACGTCCGCGGCGAGCCGCGCGGCGTTGAGCGTCCGGACGAACTGCCCGGTCGGCACGAGCACCTTGCCGCCGAGGTGGCCGCACTTCTTCTCGGACGCGAGCTGGTCTTCGTAATGCACACCGGCTGCCCCGGCTTCGATCATCGAGCGCATGAGCTCGTACGCGTTGAGCGGCCCGCCGAAACCGGCTTCCGCGTCCGCGAGGATCGGCGCGAACCAGTACGTCCCGTTCCGCTCCTCCGACCAGTCGATCTGGTCGGCGCGCGCGAGGGCGGCGTTCAGGCGCTTGACGAGCGCGGGCGCGCTCGATGCCGGATAGAGGCTCTGGTCGGGATACGTGTTGCCGGAGAGGTTCGCGTCCGCCGCGACCTGCCAGCCTGAGAGGTAGATCGCCTCCAGGCCGGCCTTGACCATTTGCACCGCCTGGCCGCCGGTGAGCGCGCCGAGGGCGCGGACCGGCTCCTCCCGCCGAAGCAGCTCCCAGAGACGCTCCGCGCCGAGGCGGGCGAGCGTCGCCTCCGGCACGACCGAGCCGCGGAGGCGGACGACGTCCGCAGCTGCGTAGCTCCGTTCGATGCCCTGCCAGCGCGCGTCGTCGCGCCAGCGAGCATCGAGTTGGTCGGCCTGCGCTTGGATCCGAGGTTGGGGACTCATCGCCGCTCCTGGGTCGTATTCACCGGATTTCGGATCCTAAACAGCCGTGCGGACGTCCGCAAGCGCAAAAGGGCGGGCGCCTCGGATCCAGGCGCCCGCCCCTCGCGAAGGTGTCCTCAGGCCGAGAGCAGCCGGTCGAAGAACGAGCGGTACCGCGTCAGCGCGACCCGCAGGTCCTCGGTGGAGACGTCGTCGCCACCGTCCCACTGCTGCTCGAGCCGGCCGCGCTCGTCGGCAAAGCTGGCAGCGAGGCGCTGCATGAGCTCCGCCACGAGGGCGTCCGCGTGCTCGACCGACTCGCGCGGGCGGTCGACGAAGTCGACTTGGATCTCGCGCCAGCGGGTTGTGAACGAGTCCGTCTCAGGCTGGTCGAGCAGCGGCCGGCGATCCTCGTCCGTCGGCGCGCGCTCGATCTCGCTATCCCGCGCGAGCGGCTCGTCCGCCGCTGCCTGCTTGTCTTCGGGGGTCGCGGCGAGGTCACGCGTGCTCAGCTCGTCAGCCACGTCGGCTCACCGTCCCATCGTCGGCCCGGACGTCGGACTCCTCGTCGCGGGAGAGCGGCGTGTCGGCCGTCTCGTCCACGAGCTCCTCGAAGAGCGCACGGTAATGCCGCATCGCCTGCCGGAGATCCTCGGTCGTGCCGTCGCCGCGCGCGCTCGCGTTGGCGAGCTGGTGGCCCTGGCGGTAATTCTCGACGACCTTGGGATGATCGACGGAGATGTCGGACGAGCGCTGCTCGAAGTCGTCCACGGGATAGCCGCGGTCGCGCATGACCGACTGGATCAGCATGTCGCCGTCGTGCACCGCGCCCTGCGGGTCGTCGACGAAGAGCGCCTGAACACGCTGCCACTCGTCCACGTACCGATCACGCGCGGCCGTCGGCAGCGGCCGGATGTCCAGCTGCTCGCGGCGCTCCTCCCGAGCACGAAGCTCGGCTTCGGCGTCACGTTTGCTGTCCGAACTGTCGAGGGTGCGGTTGTATTCCGGCCCGAACCGGTCCTGCAGGTGTCGCGATCTGCGTGCAGTCATGGCGCGCCAGATGACGACCGCCAGGACGAGCACCGCAGCCACGACGATCAAAACCCATACCCAGGCTGGCATTCCGTCCTCCTTCGTGAATGGTCTGGGGGTAGAACGGCCCGCGGCCGCCCCGGGTTCCGCGCGATCAGCGGTAGTAACGGAAAACGACTTCTGCGACGCAGACCGGCTTGTCGCCGCCCTCGCGCTCGATCGTCGCCGTCAGCGTCGCCTGGTGGCCCCAGTCCGTCTCCTCGAGCGCCTCGACGCGGAAGCTCCCACGAACGCGTGACCCGGAGGGAACGGTCGCGGGGAAGCGGACGCGGTTCAGGCCGTAGTTGATGCCCATCCCGCCCTCCTGCCGCGGCAGCACCTCGTACGACATGACGGGCACGAGCGAGAGCGTGAGGTACCCGTGGCCGATCGTCCCGCCGAACGGCCCCTGTGCCGCGCGCTCGCGATCGACGTGGATCCACTGGTGGTCACCGGTGGCGTCCGCGAAGGCCTCGATGCGCTCCTGTGAGACTTCGATCCAGCTCGACGGGCCGAATTCCGCGCCGGGTGTGAGCTCAGTCGCCATCGCCCCACCGTACGACACTCGCGGCCCACGTGTAGCCGGTGCCCGCCGCGAGCATGAGCACGAGCTCGCCGTCGTTCAGCTCGCCTTCCCGCGCGGCGCGGTCGAGAGCGAGCAGCGGATCGACGCCGCTCATGTGACCGGTGTCGTCGAGATACGCGGCCCGCTCGGGTGCAAGCCCGAGCTCGGCTACGAGCGCACGGTGCATCGACGGCTTCATGTGGATCCCGCAGAGGTAGCCGATGTCGGCGAGCGTCGCGTTGCTCCGTTCGAGCGCGCCGCGCGCCGCGGCGACGAAGTTCGTGAGGCTGACGCGGTCGAGGCCCTGCTTCATCTCCGCAGGGTCGGCGACGTCGAGGAAGCGGTAGCCGCCGTTCGGCGAAACGCTGCCGCCGGACGGCACCTTGACCTGAAGCGAGAACGAGCCGTCGGTGATGCCGTGGCAGCCGAGCAACTCGTTGCGAGCACCGTCGCGGACGAGCAGGCCGGCGACTGCTCCGTCGCCGAAGTTGAACATGAACCGCGAACGCTCGTTGCCGTAGTCGAGAAGGTACGACTCGCGGCAGGCAGCGACGACGAGGATCGAATTGAGCTCGTCTTCGGCGCGAAGCATGTCGCGCGCAATGCGGAGCGCGACGGGCGTGCCGCACGAGACGTTGTCGTACTCCACGGCATACGCGCTCGTCGCACCGATGCGGTGGGCGATCCACGGCGCGGCCTGCCAGACCGAGTAGTCCTTCCACATCGAGCCGTAGTACATGACGACGTCGATCTGCTCCGGGTCGAAGTCGGTCTCCTCGAGCAGTGCAGTTGCGGCGTTGACCGACAGATCGCTGACGTGCTCGTCCTCGGCCGCGATGTGCTTCCCGCGCAGGCCGAACTTCTCGACGATCACGCGCTCGTCGATGCCGCTGCGCTCCGCGACCTCCGCGGCCGTCATCCACCGCTCGGGCAGGTACGACGCCGTCGCCGCCAGGGAGACGCGGGTCACCGCGACTCCAGCACGCAACGAATGATGCGCGCGAGCTCCTGCTCGACGTGCTTCGGGACGGAGCCGTCACCCCAGAGGATGAAGCGCATCCCGAGCATCTCGCCCGCCGCCATCAGCGCCCACGCCGAGACCTCCGGATCGATGTCGCCGACGTCGCCGCGCGCCATCGACTCGCGCAGGCCTTCGACGTAGCCCTCGGCGAGCTTCTCGTAGTGGTAGTGCAGCATCTCAGGCGAGACAAACTCGGCCTGGCGCACGATCCGGTACAGCGCGGGGTGCTCCGCGGTGAAGCGGAAGTACGCGCCGAAGCCGAGCAGCTCGGCCTCGAGGCGGGTCGTCCCCTTCGACGACGCCTCCTTCATCGCATGCCGCACGCGCCGGTTCAAGTCGCGCACGAGCTCGTCGAAGATCTCCTTCTTCGACGCGAAGTACAGATAGAACGTGCCCTGGCCGACGCCGGCGCCTTCCGTGATCTTGACGATCGACGCGTCGTGATAGCCGAGATCCGCGAACACCTGCTCGGACGCGTCGAGCAGCCGCTTCCGTGTCTCGACGCCGCGCGCGGAGAGCGTGCGTCCGTCGGCGCCCTGCACCGTCATCCGGCGACCTCCGCGAGAAGCCCCTGCTTCTGGATCTTGCCGAGCGAGTTGCGCGGGATGTCGCCGACGAAGCGCACGCTCGTCGGCACCTTGTAGCGCGCGAGGTGCGCTTCGCACCACGCGATGAGCTCGACCTCGGTGACGTCCTCGGCGACGACGAACGCGACGCCGACCTCGCCCCATCGTTCGTGCGGCACGCCGACGACGGCGGCGTCGCGCACGAGCGCATGCTCGTGCAGGACGGACTCGACCTCGGCCGGGTAGACGTTCTCGCCGCCGGAGATGTACATGTCCTTGAGGCGTCCCTTGATGCGGTAGAAGCCTTCGTCGTCGGCCTCGGCGACGTCGCCTGTGCGGAGCCAGCCGTCCGTGGTGAACGCCTGTGCCGTTGCGTCGTCGTTGCGCCAATAGCCGGGGAAGACGTTTGGCCCGCGCACCTGCAGCTCGCCGTCGTCCGCGAGGCGGACGTCGACGAACGGGTACGGCTTGCCGGCGTAGCCGAGCTTGCGGACCGCGTCCTCGGGCGGCAGGCAGAGGACGTTCGGCGCCGCTTCCGTGAGCCCGTAGCCCTGGACGATCGCGGTGCCGCGCGCCGCCCACGTCTCCAGCAGCGCCTCGGGCATCGGCGCGCCGCCGACCACCGCGCGCTCGAGGCTCGACAGATCCGCGCTTGCGAAGCGCTCGTGCTGCGCGAGCAGCAGATAGATCGACGGCACGCCCATCATCGTCGTGACGCGTTTCTCCTCGATCAGCTGCAAGACGCGGCCGGGATCGAACTCGCGCTCGAGGACGACCACGGCGCCCTTGAGCCATGCGAGCAACGACTGCCCGTTCCAGCCGCCGACGTGGAACTGCGGCAGCACCTGGAGGACGTCGTCGTCGCCGTGCACGCCGGTCGCGCCGTCGAAGCTGATGTTCGTCCAGAAGCAGTTCGCGTGTGTGAGCAGCGCGCCCTTCGGCTTGCCCGTGGTTCCGGAGGTGTAGATGAGCAGTAAGGCGTCGCTGGGGTCAGACACCCGCGGAGCGGGTGTCTCACCTCGCTCGTCCGGCTGCGCAAGGCGTTCGTACGTCTGCCCGGTCTGCTCTGCGAGCTCGCGATGCTCGTCCTCGACGAGGAAGAGCGCCGGCTCCGCGTCCTCGAGCTGATACCGCAGCTCCGGCGCCGTGAGCCGCCACGAGAGCGGCAGCAGGATCAGGCCGAGCCGCGCACAGGCGAAGAAGACCTCGACGTGCTCGGGCGAGTTGCCGGTGAGCGTCGCGACGCGGTCGCCGCGCTCGAGGCCGGCCTCGGTCAGCGCGGCGGCAAACGCATCGGCGCCGGCGGCGAGCTCGGCGTACGTGAGCCCGCGGCCGAGGTGGTCGATCGCGACCCGGGTGGGCGTGGTCCGCGCCCGATCGTCGAGGAAGCGCGCGATCACGACTGCAGGAACTCCGTGACGAGCTCGGCGACGCGCTCCGAGTCCTCCCACACGAGCAGGTGCCCGCGGTCGGCGACGATCTCGACCCGGGCGTTCGGGATCAGATCGGCGAGAAGCTCGGCGTTGCGCGGGTCGACGACGTTGTCGGCGCCGCCCTGAATGACGAGCGTCGGCGTCGAGATCGCGTTGATGCGGTCGTGAGCATCGAACGTCGCACCGGCGTAGGCCTGGGCCTGCCACGCGGCAAGCGACGGTGCGTGCTCGAGACGGTAGGCGAAGATCTCGTCGGCGAGGCCCGGCACGTCCTGCACGCCACGCGCGCCGAGCGAGTTCTCGACCATCAGCCGTAGGCCCGCCTCGCGCTCCATCGTCGGATACTTCCCGAACGCCTCCAGGCCGGCCGCCGGCATCGGGTGGGACTGCGGCCCGCCCGGCGCGGTCGAGACGAGCACGAGCTTCCGCACACGCTCCGGGTACATGAGCGCGAACTCCTGCGCGATGTAGCCGCCCAGCGAGACGCCGAAAAGATTCGTCTGCTCGATGCCCGCGTCGTCGAGGACAGCACCGACGTCGGCTGCCATCTGGGAGACAGCGTACGGACCTTCCGGTTCGTCGCTTTCCCCAACGCCTCGGTTGTCGACGAGCAGGACGCGGAAGCTCTGCGCGAGCAGCTCCGGCAGCCGGCCCCAGCCGGCGCGGTCGTACGCAAGACCGTGCACGAGCACGAGCGGCTCGCCGGCGCCCGTGACCTCGTAGCCGATCTTCACGCCCTGCGAGTCCGCGATCACGCGGCATCAACCTCCGGTCGAACGGCCGCCTCGATCCGCCGCAATCCGCTCATCCTCCCGCGGACGACGAGCCCAGCGAGGCCGCCCGGGAGGAAGACGACGATGAGGATGAAGACAACGCCGAGCAGAAACAAGGGCTGCTCGATCGGCGTGCGCACGGCGTGCGGGAGCCCCTGGACGGTCGACGAGTTGCCGATCGCGATCAGGCGGTCGTTCAGGTAGGTGTAGAGGATCCCGCCGAGCACGGCGCCCCACCGCGAGCCGGCGCCGCCGATCACCACCATGAGCAGCAGCGTCAGCGTGAAGTTCGGCTGCGTAACGACGAGCGTCGAGCCGCTGTAGAGCAGCATGTAGACGATCCCTCCGGCCGCCGCGAGCGTCGAGGAGACGACGAACGACTGCAGCTTGTACGCGCGCGGGCGGAGCCCGAGCACCTCGACACGCTGCTCGTTCTCGCGGATCGCCTGCCAGATCCTCCCCGGCGACGAGTCGACCGCCCACCGCACGATGAAGAAGACCGCGGCGAGGAAGGCGAGTGCGAGCCAGTAGAGGTTCTTCGTATTGACGATCCCGACGAACGCTTTCGGCAGCTTCGTGTAGTCGGCGCCTAGGCCTTCTTCGCCGTGGGTCCAGTGGTGCGGGTCTTTCAGCGCGAGCACGGCACCCGCCTGCGCAAAGGCGAGCGTCACCATCGCGAACGCAATCCCGCCGACGCGCAGGCTGACGAAGCCGAGCACGTTCGCAAGGACGAACGCCACGCCGATCGTGAAGAAGATCGACGGCCAGAAACTCCAGTGCCAGTCGGTGATCGCGATGTTCGCGAGATACGCGCCGACGGCGATGTACAGCGCGTGACCGAACGAGAGCAGCCCGGTGAAGCCGAACTGCAGGTCGTAGGTGAGCGCGAGGGCGCCGTAGAGCACGCAGGCGCTGAGGAGGGCGAGTGTTCCCGGCGACGAGATCGGCTGGTCGAACAGCTTCGGGATCGAGACGTGGAGCTCGGGGACGAATGCAAGCGCACCGAACGCGACGAGCGGCCACAGCCAGTCAGCGACGAGCTTGCGATTCGTACTCACGCGCGCGCTCCGACGACGGCGCCGGCGAACCCCCGCGGGCGGGCGAGCAGGACCAGCCCGAGCAAGAGAACGACGACCATGTCGCCGACGCCTGCCGACGCGTAGTAGTTCGTGTACTGCTGCGTGAGCCCGACGACGACGGCCGCGAATGCAGAGCCGCCGATGGATCCGAGGCCGCCGATGACGACGACGATGAAGGCGAAGATGAGCAGGCTCGTTCCCTGCTCGGGGCCGACGACGTTGAAGTAGACGCCACTGAGCACGCCCGCGACGGCGGCGGCGACGCCGCCGATCGCGAAGACGAGCGTGAACGCCTTGCGGACGTCGATGCCGAGCGCCTGCACCATGGAGCGGTTCTCGACGCCGGCGCGGATGATCAGGCCGTAGCGCGTCTTGCGCAGGAAGAGCTGCAGCAGGGCGAGCACGGCGATCGCGGTCGCGATCTCGATCCAGCGGTCGTTCGGGATGTGCGCGCCGGCGACGTCCGTCGTGTCGTGCAGCCACGCCGGGACGACGACGGTCTTCGGGTCGGGCCCCCAGATCCCGGTGACGAGCGCGACGAACGCGAGCTGAAGCCCGACCGTCACGAGCACCTGCTCGATGTGGCGCGTATAGAGCGGTCGGATGAGGACGATCTCGACGAGCCCGGCGAACACGGCGCCAAATGCGAGCCCGAGCAGCGCGCTGAGGAGCCAGCGGAGGAGGATCGAGTGGACGCCGCCGAAGACGTGCACCGACGTCCACCACGTGCCGTAGCTCCCGACGGTGATGAACGCGCCGTGCGCGAAGTTGAGGACGCCCATCAAGCCGTAGATGAGCGACAGTCCCGATGCGATCAGGAAGTACATCGCGCCAAGGCCGAGGGCGGTCACCGTCAGGAGGAGGAAGGTGCTCATGCTGCCGGCGCGACTCCCAAGAAGCGTCTGACGAGGTCGGGCTGTGCGAGGAAGACCTGTGCGTCGCCCGCATGAACGACGCGCCCCTGGTCGAGGACGATTGCGTCGCGCGCGATGCGCCGCACAACGCCGAGGTTCTGCTCGACGAGGAGGATCGTGCTCAGCTCTGCGAGCCGTTCGAGCACGCGCGCGACTTCGGCGACGAGCGCGGGCGCGAGACCCTTCGTCGGTTCGTCGACGAGCAGCACGCGGTTGTCGTTCAGCAGTGCGCGGGCGATTGCGACCATCTGCTGCTGGCCGCCGGAGAGAGTGCCCGCGCGCTGGTGGGCACGCTGCTCGAGCTCGGGGAAGAGCTCGTACACGAGGCCGTACCGCGGTTCGGTGTCGCGCTCGGCGAGACGGAGGTTCTCTGCGACGGTGAGGCCGGTGAAGACGTCGCGGTCCTCGGGGACGTAGCCGACGCTGTGCCTGACGATCCGGTGCGTCGACATGCCTGCGAGCTCATCGCTTTCCAGTTGGACTGACCCGCGGCGGTCGACGAGACCGAGGATTGCGCGGAGCGTCGTCGTCTTGCCGACGCCGTTTCGGCCGAGCAGTGCTGTGACGCCGCCTTCGGGAACGTCGAACGAGACGCCCTGGAGGATGTGCGACTGCCCGAAATATACGTGCAGGTCGCGCACAGACAGGAGC
This sequence comes from Gaiellaceae bacterium, assembly GCA_036265735.1. Classification (GTDB taxonomy): domain Bacteria; phylum Actinomycetota; class Thermoleophilia; order Gaiellales; family Gaiellaceae; genus Palsa-739. The sequence goes on along the minus strand of DATAOK010000012.1, from coordinate 24,852 downwards.
GTCCTCGAGGCGACGGCGCTCACAACTCCTCCCCGAGGTACGCGGACTGAACGGTCGCATTCGCCATCACCGCGGCGGGCGAGTCGCAGGCGAGCAGCGCACCGTGGTGCATCACGGCGATGCGCTGCGCGAGGCCCGTGACGACGGCGATGTGATGCTCGACCATCAGCACGGTCTTGCGCTCCTCGACATTGATGCTGCGGATCAGCTCGACGAGCTCAGGAACGTGCTCCGCCGAGAGCCCTGCCATCGGCTCGTCGAGCATCAGGACCGGCTTGTCTGCCGCGAGGAGCATTGCGATCTCCAGGCGGCGCTTGTCTCCGTGGGCAAGCGAGCCGGCCGGCTTGAGCGCGTGCGCCGTAAGCCCGACGCGTGCGAGCGCGGCATTTGCGCGCTCGAGTGCCGACGTCACGCGGGTCGCACGGCGCCAGAGACGGAGCGTTCCACCGAGCGCCGACTCTGCTGCGAGACGCGCGTTTTCGTGCACGGTCAGCAGCGGGAAGACGCTCGAGACCTGGAACGTCCGCCCGAGGCCGTCACGCGTGCGGCGAAAGGTCGGCTGCCGCGTGACGTCGCGACCGGCCAGCTCAATCGTCCCGTTGGTCGGCTTGTAGATCCCTGAGAGGAGGTTGAAGAGCGAGGTCTTGCCGGCTCCGTTCGGGCCGATGATCCCGAGGAGCTCGCCCTCGGCAACCTCGAGGCTGACGTCGACGACGATTCGTGCGCCGCCGATGTCGAGCCCGAGGTTGCGCGTGGCGAGGATCGGAGGGTTCATGCCTTGAACCGGATCTGCTGCTCCTACTTGAACGGGGTGACGGGAGGCTGGACGTTCCCGGGCGAGATCGTCTTCAACACCTTGACGTTGAAGTGACCGTTCTTGCCGGGAACGAGCTGCACCTGGAACATCGGCTGGATCATCGCGTGGTCGGCAGCACGGATGTACTGCTTGCCCTTCGGCGCGAGGAACTGCCAGCCCTCGAGCGCGGAGATCTGCTTCGACGTGTCGGTGCCGCCCTTTTGCAGCGCGCGGCAGATCATCTGCGCGGCGACGAAGCCGTCGGGCGTGAAGATGTTCGGCACGCCCTTGTGCTGCTTCGCCAGGTACTTGATGAGCCACGTGTTCACAGCGTTCTTGGGCGCCTGGTAGACGTAGTGCGAGATCAGGGTCACGCCCTGCACGAGCGGCCCGATCGCGTCGTAGCTCTCGCGGTTCGCGAGGCCGGTGATGATCGTCATCTTCTGCGGCACGCCCTGCTGCTGGAGCGACTGCCACATCGCCGCCGCGTTCGTCGTGTTCGCCCAGGCGACGAAGGCGGCGTCGGCGTTCGAGTTCTTCAGCTGCTGCGCGTACGGCGTGAGGTCAGCGACGCCGAACGGCGACAGGATCTTCGAGACGGCTTGGCCCTTGCCCCCGAAGATCGCCTGGACGGCCGCGACGTTGCCCGCGCCGAAGGCCGTGTCCTCGGCGAAAACCTCGACCTTCTTGCCGGTCGTCTTCGGCGGGAAGATGTTGGCCGCGTCGAGGACATCCTGCAGGGTCTGGCGCCCTGAGCGGAACGTGTTTCGGTTGAGCCCGGTGATTGCGTCTGCGGCTGCAGCGCTACTGACGTAGAGGATGTTGTTCTGGGCGGCGAGCGGCGCGAGCTGTAGCGCGATGCCGGACGAGTCGGTTCCGGCGATGACCTTGACGCCCTGGCCGACGAGGTTCTTGAAGGCGGCGACGGCCGTTGCTGGGTCGGTGGCGTCGTCGATGAACGTCGGCTTGATCGTGTAGCCGCCGCACTTGCCCTTCGTGTACGCGAGGCCCGCGTTGAAGCCGTCGAACTCTTCCTGGCCGAACGCGGCCAGGCCGCCCGTGCGGGAGTAGATGAAGCCGACGTTGACGGTCTTGGCGGCCGACGTGCCGCCCGCATCAACGCGTGCAGCCGCGGTTCCCGCAAGGGCCGCGGCGGTCAGCGTGGCCACGCCGAGGAGCAGCGCGCCGCGCGTCCAGCGTCCAGTCATGTGATCCCTCCAGATCAGTGGGTCATCCCAACCTGAGACCCGATTCAGGTCTCGATTCATGACAGGAGGGGCGGCCTGTGTCAAGGGTGAGGCAGTGCTGCGCCAGAGTTGTGACGGGGTCGGCCGGAGCGCGTTACGAAGCCCGAGTGATGGCTGTGTACACCTACATCAATGGCTACAGACACAGACATCACTTGAGCCGCAAGACGCAGATCACACTGACCGACCGTCAGCATGCGTTCCTCGTCACCGAGTCGGAACGAACGGATCTCTCGATGGCCGAGCTCGTGCGCCGCGCCATCGACCATGTGTACCGGCCCGAGCTCCGCCCAAAGATCCGCGGCTACGAAGTCAGCCTCGGCCTCTGGAACCGTCCCGACGCGGCAGTCGTCGGCCGACGAAAGAACCGCCGGCTCGCCGGGCGCTAGGCCGTCTGCTCGACAGGCTCGTCCGGCTCGTCGTCGACGAAGGTGCCGCCGCTCGTCACGAGCGTCGGGCGGATTCCCTGCGAGATCGTTTCCTTCGTGATGACGCACTTCGTCACGTCGCGACGTGACGGCAACTCGAACATGACGTCGAGCAACGCGCCTTCGATGATCGAGCGGAGCCCGCGCGCACCGGTCTCGCGCTCGAGCGCCTTGTCGGCGATCTCCCACAGCGCATCGTCCGTGAACACGAGTTCGATCCCGTCGTACCCGAAGAAGCGCTGGTACTGCTTCGACAACGCGTTCTTCGGCTCCGTCAGGATCTGCACGAGATCCTCGCGGCGCAGCTGGTGCACGGCCGACACCACAGGCAGGCGCCCGATGAACTCCGGAATGAGCCCGAAGTTCAACAGATCCTCAGGCATCACCTGCGCGAGCAGATCGCTCGCCGCGACCGAGTGCTTCGACCGCACCTCGGCGCCGAACCCGACGGCGTTCTTGCCGACGCGACGCGCGATGATCTTGTCGAGCCCGGCGAACGCCCCACCGCAGATGAACAGGATGTTCGTCGTGTCGATCGAGAGAAACTCCTGGTGCGGATGCTTCCGCCCGCCCTGCGGAGGAACCGAGGCGACCGTCCCCTCGAGGATCTTCAGCAACGCCTGCTGCACGCCCTCGCCTGAGACGTCGCGCGTGATCGACGGGTTGTCCGCCTTGCGCGCAATCTTGTCGACTTCGTCGATGTAGATGATCCCGGTCTCGGCCTTCTTGATGTCGAAGTCGGCCGCCTGGATCAGCTTCAACAGAATGTTCTCGACGTCCTCGCCGACGTAGCCCGCCTCCGTGAGCGCCGTCGCGTCGGCGATCGCGAACGGAACGTTCAGGATCCTCGCGAGCGTCTGCGCCAGGAGCGTCTTGCCGCAGCCCGTCGGGCCGAGCAGGAGGATGTTCGACTTCTGGAGCTCGACGTCGTCCTCGTCGACTCCCATCTGCACGCGCTTGTAGTGGTTGTACACCGCGACCGAAAGCGTGCGCTTCGCCTCTTCCTGTGAGACGACGTAGTCATTCAGGACGGAGTAGATGTCACGCGGCCGGGGGAGGTTGTCGAGGTCGAGCTGAGCAGGGGTCGTCAGCTCCTCGTCGATGATCTCGTTGCAGAGATCGATGCACTCGTCGCAGATGTAGACGCCGGGGCCGGCGATCAGCTTCTTGACCTGCCTCTGGCTCTTCCCGCAGAAGCTGCAGAGAAGCTGCTCGTTGCCTTCGCTTGCCCTGGCCATTCGTCTCCTTTTAGCCCTGTCCAGCCGATTCGTCTAGTGATGAACGATGACCTGGTCGACGATCCCGTACTCGTGGGCTTCATCGGCGTTCATGTAGTAGTCGCGCTCCATGTCCTTCGAAACCTTGTCGATCGGCTGATTCGTGTGCTGGGCGATGATCTCCTCCAGGCGCCGCTTGAGGTTGATCGTCTCCCGGGCCTGGATCTCGATATCGGTGCCCTGGCCCTGGAAACCGCCGGATACCTGGTGGATGAGGATCTTGGAGTTCGGCAGCGCAGTGCGCTTTCCCTGCGTGCCGGCGCCGAGGAGCAGCGCACCCATCGACATCGCGATCCCGACGCACGTCGTCGCGACGTCCGGCTTGATGAACTGCATCGTGTCGTAGATCGCGAGGCCCGCGTACACCGAGCCGCCCGGCGAGTTGATGTAGAGGTTGATGTCCTTGTCGGGGTCTTCTGACTCGAGGTGGATCAACTGCGCGACGACGAGGTTCGCGACCTGATCGTCGATCGGCGTCCCGAGGAAGATGATCCGCTCGTTCAGGAGCCGCGAGTAGATGTCGAAGAACCGCTCGCCTCGCGAGGTCTGCTCGATGACGGACGGGATAACGAGATTCGACGGATGGTTCATTGTTCGAAGGCTCCTTAGCTGCCGGGGGTCCAAAGTTTCGTCTCGGTCTGCTGCTTTTCCTTGTCGGGTGTCCAAATTGCGTCGCGCGCGTCGGCGAGCTCGCGGGGAATCCGCTTCACCTCGGCAGCGACGCGATCGAGCGCATTTCGTAGCCGGATGTCTTCGCGCAGTGTCTCGAACCGGCCGCTCTCGCGGAGGCGCAACAGCGTCTCGTCGGCATCGTCGTCGACGAGGTCAGCCTGCTCGCGGACGAGCGACTCGACCTCCTCGTCGGAGACATGAAGCCCGAGCTCCTCCGCCACCGCCTCGAGCACGAGCTCGCGCGCGACCGACCGCTGAGCCTCCTCCCCGAGGCGCGCGACAAGCTGCTCCGGCTGCTGGCCCGTCATCGCGAGATACGTCTCGAGCGCGATGCCCCGCGCCTCAACTTGACGGGAAAGGCCGCGCAAGAGCTCGCGCGTCCGCGCCTCGACGAGCGGGCCTGACGCGTCGACTTTCGACGCAGCCACAAGCGAATCGACGACGTCGGAACGGAAGCGCGCCTCGGTCTCCTCGCTGATCTGCTCGCGCAGACGCAACTCGATATCGGTGCGCAGCTCGTCGAGCGTCTCGAACTCGCTCGCGGAGCGCGCGAGCTCGTCGTCGAGCTCCGGCAGCACCCGCTCCTTGATCTCCCTCACGGTCACCTCGACGGCCTGCTTCGTGTCGTCGGCGAGCTCGAACTCGATCGTCCTGGTCTCGCCCGCGCTCAGTCCGACGACGCCCTCCTCCACCTCGTCGACGACCGCACCGCGGCCGAGCTCGACGACGTAGTCGCGCCGCGTCTCGCCGCCCGGCGAGACGAGATCGACGATCACCGTGTCCTCAGGCCCGACGGGACGACCGTCAACCGGCACGAGCTCGGCGACGGTGGCGCGCACGGCGTCGAGCTCCTGCTGCACGAGCTCCTCGGGAACCTCCGGCTCGTACGCGCCGACCTCGAGCGTCTTCCAGTCGGGCAGCTCCGGCTTCGCCGGCACCGGGAACGTCGCGGAGAACTCCCAATCGACATCGTCCGACGACGGCAGCTCGAACTCGTACTCGGGCTGCGCGATCGGACGCACCCGGGAGCGCGCCGCCGCGTTCCAGAACCAGCCGCCGATGTGGCTCTCGATCGCCTCGGTCATGAGCCGCTCCCGCCCAACCTTCTGCACGAGCAGCTGCCGCGGCACCTTGCCCTTCCTGAACCCGGGGATCTTCGCGGACTGCGCGAGGTCGGACGCCGCATGCTCGACCGCGTGATGAACGTCGTGCGACGGCACCTGCACCGTCAACCGCACCCTGTTTTCGGGCAGCTCCTCGACCTGGGCCTGCATCCGGTCATTCAAGCAGAGGCCCTATAGCCTCGGCCGTGCGGTGCGCCTCTTCATCCTCACTCGCCACGCCCATTCGACGCTCAACGTCGAGTCCCGCGTGAACGGCGACCCGGCCGTCCCGGTTCACCTCACCGAAGACGGCCGTCAGGAGGCCGCGCAGCTCGGCCTCGAGCTCGCGAACGTGCCAATCGAGATTTGCATCCATACGCGCTTCGGCCGGACCGTCGAGACCGCCCGAATCGCGCTCTCCGGGCGCGACGTACCGTTCCTCGAGGAACCGCTGCTCGACGACATCGACGTCGGCGAGCTCGAGGGAGAGACGATCGAGGACTACCGCGCCTGGAAGAAGGAGCACGCGCGAAGCGAGCCGTTCCCGGGCGGCGAGAGCCTCGACGACGCGGCCCGCCGCTACGCCCGCGCGTTCGCGCGCCTGCTCGAGCGGCCGGAGACGACGATGCTCGTCGCATGCCACGAGATCCCCGTGCGCTACGCGCTCAATGCCGCCGGCGGATCATCCGACCTCGACGGGCCCGCACACGTCATTCCGAACGCGACGCCGTACCTCTTCGACGAGCCTGCGCTCCGCCGCGCCGCGGCGCACATCGTCGAGCTGCTCGCGTAACCGAGAGACACACTCGCGCGTTCGCCGGAAGGAACGGCGGCGACCGACAGCGAAAGAGGCGACGCAGGATGACGACGTGGACCGCAACCCTCATGGTCGGAGTGACCGCGATCTGGATCATGATGGCGTCGGCCGTCGCGTACCTCGCAGCGCGCGCACCGGCGCGCCGCTGAGCACAGCGCCGCCGCGCCGGTATCGTCGGACGCGGCGATGATCGTCCTCGACGGATTGCGCAATGCCGGCGAGATGGCGTACGAGGTCTGGTGGGCGCTCGTCCTCGGGTTCGCGATCTCCGCGGTCGTCCAGGCCTGGGTCCCGCGTGCGCGGATCGAACGTGCGCTCGCGGGCGGCGGCGTCGGCCCGGTCGCCCGCGCGACGGCGCTCGGGGCCGCGTCGTCGTCATGCTCGTACGCCGCCGTCGCGATTGCGAAGTCGCTCTTCCAGAAAGGCGCGTCCGCCGCCTCCGCCCTCGCCTTCCAGTTCGCCTCGACAAACCTCGTCTGGGAGCTCGGGCTCGTCTTGTGGGTCCTCCTCGGCTGGCGTTTCACCGCAGCCGAGTTCCTCGGCGGGGTCGTGCTCGTCGTCCTGATGTCGCTCCTGCTGCGGGGCTTCGTCTCGCGCTCGCTCGAGGAGAACGCACGGGCACACGCGCAGGCGGCCGAGGCCGGCCACGAGCACCACTCGTCCGAGAGCACGTTGCCCTGGCGTCAGCGCCTCATGTCGCTCGAAGCGTGGTCGGACGTCGCGCACAACTTCCGCAGCGACTGGGAGATGCTCTGGAAGGAGATCGGGATCGGCTTCCTGCTCGCGGGCTACCTCGGGCTCGTGCCGAACCGCGTCTTCAACGCCGCGTTCGTGCACGACGCACCGGCTCCGCTGCGCCTGCTCGAGAATGTCGTCGTCGGGCCGCTCGTCGCCGTCGGGTCCTTCGTCTGCTCGGTGGGGAACATCCCGCTCGCGGCCGTGCTCTGGTCGGGCGGCATCTCGTTCGCAGGCGTGATCGCGTTCATCTTCGCCGACCTGATCGTCCTGCCGATCGTCGCGATTTACCGCAAGTACTACGGCGGGCCGTTCGCGGCGAGGATCGTCGCGCTCATGTTCGTGACGATGGCGCTCGCCGCCCTCGCGATCGACGGCATCTTCAGCGCGGCCGGCCTCGTCCCCGAGACGCGCCCGGCGCGGAGCGGTGTGTTCATGCCGATCGGCGTCGACTACAAGCTCGTCCTGAACATCGTCGGAGCGGCGATCTTCGTCGCGCTCATCACCGTGACGCTGCGCCGCGGGGCCACCGATCCGATGTGCGGCATGACCGTCGACCGGGCGAAGGCGCTCCGGCTAGAGGAAGGCGGCCGCACCTATTACTTCTGCGGCCCGGGCTGCCGCGACCGGTTCGCAGTGCGGGCGAGAGGACTCGAACCTCCAAGGGCCGCGAGGCCCAGCGGGACCTAAACCCGCCGCGTCTACCAGTTCCGCCACACCCGCGCGTGCGAACAGCGTAACCCTGCGGATCGGCGAGCGGAGCTCCGCTCAGCGTATGGCGAGCGAGACGTTACGCGATGCACTGTGGCCGTTCGCGGTGACGGTGACCTTCACGACGAGCGTCTTTCCCTTCCCACGCGCCGGCACCTGGATCGCAATGTTCGCTGTGGCGTTCGCGAGCGATGCGTTCTTGGGCACCGTCTTCCCGCCGACGGTCGCTGTGACCTTCAGGCTTCCACCCTGCAGCGGCTGCCCGGTGTCGGTGCGAGTGACGGGGAAGCTGATGGAAAAGAGCTTGCCGTGCGTCGGGTGCGCCGGAACCATCTGCGGCTTCCCGATCGCAGGCGCGATGACCGCCGATGCGACGTCGAACGTCCAGATCCCGTCGTCCGGTGCCGCGTCCGTCGCAGTGACGTTTTCGTTTGCGTCGTAGATCGCGGAAACGACGTGGAAGTTGAAACCGCTCGTGGCGATGTCGGTCTTGCTGCTGAACCGCCACGTCAGCGCGTCGCCGCTCCGGCTGAAGACGAGCGTTTGGGACGCAGGCGCCTCGGCCCAGTCCTTGCCGTTCCACTTGTCGAGATCCCAGCCAGAGTCGTTGGCCGTGCGCCAGTAATAGAGGTCGAACTCGCTGCCGGAGGAGGATCCGGTGGACGTGTTCTTGTCTGTGTCGAAGTAGACGTCGACCTCAGGCTCCTTCGCTCCGTCGATCAGCGCGAGGCCGGGGACGGTCGCCGTCAGCTGCACGGTTCCGTCGGCCGCCGAGCTCATTGAAACGCCGGTCACGTCAGGCGCACCATTCCCGTCGCCCGCAGGGTCCGTGAACGACCCGGTTGCGGCCGAGGCGCCGATGCTGAAAAGCAGCGCGGCCCCGAGCGCAGCCATGGCTGGGACCAGGTGTGACCAGCGATTCTTCATGTGTGCCCCTCTGACTTTCGTTAGCTGCCGCCTCGCAGCCTGTCCTGCGTAGTAGTGGTCAATCACACGAAAGTCAACGGTTGGGCCCGTGTGTTTTTGCACCGGTCTGCCGGGGATGACCGGCACATGCTCTGGCTCGCGATCCTCACTCCGAGCGCGGCCGCCGCCGCCCTCGTCTGCCTCTTCTACGCGCTCACCGGCTCACATCGCTGACGCCACGGCCGACGGTTGCCCCGTCAACGGGTTCGCATCGTTCCTTTAGAGTCCCCGCTCGTGCCCGGAATGCAGCCGCAGGACGTCTACGAGATCGTCAATGCATCCGACCCGCGGATCTCCCCCGACGGCTCCCGCATCGCCTACGTGGTCACGCAGATCGACGTCGAGGCGAGCGAGTACCGGAGCGCAATCTGGGTGGTCCCATTCGACGGCTCCTCGGAGCCTGTGCAGTTCACAGCAGGAGAACGCCGCGACACGACGCCACGCTGGTCGCCCGACGGCAAGTGGCTCGCGTTTGCGTCGTCGCGCGGCGAAGACCCGAAGACGCCCTCCAACCTCTACGTGATCTCAGCGGACGGCGGCGAAGCACGCAAGCTCACGGATCAGAAGGAGAGCGTCGAGTCCGTCGCATGGTCACCCGACTCGACGCGCATCGCGTTCACCGCGCGCGTGCGCGACGACGCCTATGAGGAGGAGGACGAGAAGAAGCGCGACCCGCGGCGGTTCCGCCGCGTCTTTCACAAGCTGGACAGCGTCGGGTGGACCGGTGACCGCCGCAAGCAGATCTTCGTCGTCGCGGTCGACGGCAGCGGGCCTGAGACGCAGCTGACGAGCGGCGACTACGAGAACGACTCGCCGACGTGGTCGGGCGACGGCACGCGGATCTTCTTCGACGGACTCCGCGACGAGAACTGGGACACGACGCTCATCAACCACCTCTACGTCGTCGACGCCGCCGGCGGCGAGCCGAAGAAGCTCACCGGCGACGGCGCGTCGTACGGCGCGCCCTCCGTCTCTCCTGACGGCACGCTCGTGGCCTTCCAGTACTCACTCGAGGACGAGAGCTACCCGCACCACTCGCAGATCGGCGTCATGAGCGTTGACGGCTCGAACGAGCGCATCCTGACGAGCTCGCTCGACCGCCAGTGCGCGCCGTACCCCGACTCGCGCGAGCCGATTTGGGACGGCGACCGGATCGTCTTCTCGGTCGAGGACGGCGGCAACATCCACCTGTACGCCGTGAACGCCGACGGCTCGGCGGAGCCGGAGCGGATCCTCGACGGCGAGCACGTGCTCGGGGGCTACGACGTGCGCGGCGGCAAGACCGCCTACACGGCGTCCACGCATACGACGATGCGCGAGCTGCACGCCGACGGCCGTGCGCTCACGAACGTCGGCCGGGCGTTCGTCGAGGGACGCCAGCTTGCCGAGCCGGAGCGCTTCACTGCGCGCTCCAAGGACGGCTACGAGGTCGACGCCTGGATCGTCCGGCCACCCGGCTTCGAGCCCGGCAAGCGCTACCCGGCGATCCTCACGATCCACGGCGGCCCCTTCACGCAGTACGGCACGGGCTTTTTCGACGAGGTGCAGGTGTACGCCGGCGGCGGCTACGTCGTGCTCTTCTCCAACCCACGCGGCGGCTCCGGCTACAGCGAGGAGCACGGCCGCGCGATCCGCGGGCCCGTCGGCGACGCCGGCCCCGGTTGGGGGACGGTCGACTACGACGACTGCATGGGCGTCGTCGACACCGCGCTCGAGCAGTTCGACTTCATCGACCCCGACCGCCTCGGCGTGATCGGCGGCTCGTACGGCGGCTACATGACGTCGTGGATCATCGGGCATACGAACCGCTTCAAAGCCGCGATCTCGGAGCGCGCGGTGAACAACCTCGTCAGCATGTTCGGGTCGAGCGACCTCTTCTGGGTCTTTCACCGGCAGTTCGGCGGGCCGCTCTGGGATCACGTCGACGCGTATCTCGAGAAGTCCCCGTCGACGTACGCGAAGAACATCGAGACGCCGGTGCTCGTGCTCCACTCCGAGCAGGACCTGCGCTGCAACATCGAGCAGGGGGAACACCTCTTCAGCCTGCTGCGCCTGCTCGGCAAAGAGGTCGAGATGGTGCGCTTCCCGGCCGAGAGCCATGAGCTCTCGCGGTCAGGGTCGCCTCGTCACCGCGTCATTCGCTTCGAGACGATCCTCGAGTACTTCGGGCGCTACCTCTCCTAGCTACCAGCTCTCCCAGTGCAGCATCGTGTCGAGCGGCCTCCGCCTGCCCGGCTTGAAGTCCGTGCCGATCGTGTAGGCGACCGGGATCAGCGCGACCTGCGTCACCTCGTCGTATGGGATCCCGAGAATGCGCGCGACCTCTTCCTCGTGCATGAGGTGAAACGTCGTCCACACCGTCCCAAGCCCGCGCGATCGCGCCGCGAGCATGAACGACCACACGGCCGGGATGATCGACCCGAACATCGACGCCGTGAGCGCGTTCGGCTTGCCTTCGTACCGCCCCTTGACGCACGGGATGACGAAGACCGGCACCTCGTGGATGTGCTCGGCAAGGTGCACGACCGCATCGCTGATGCGGAGCATCTGACCTTCGCGCGCGCCGCCGCCGCGCTGGAGATAGGGATAGGCAACCTGACGCCAGAGCTCACCGATCGCGGCCTTCTTCTCGGCGTCGGTGACGACGACGAAGTGCCACGTCTGCGAGTAGCCGGCGGTCGGCGCCTGCTGCGCGAGGGCGAAGCATTCCTCGAGCACCTCGCGCTCGACCGCCCGCTCGAGATCGAGGCGCTTCCGCACCGCGCGCGTCGTCGAGAGCAGCTCGTCGGGGGTGAGGTCGAGTCGCATCGGACCGGGCTACGCTACACGCGCGCGGCCCCGTAGCTCAGCGGATAGAGCGGCAGCCTTCGAAGCTGCGTGCGGTGGTTCGATTCCACCCGGGGCCACTCCTGAGAGCTAGGAAGCCGGTCTTCGGGCGCGGTCGCGGCTCGTGCTGGCTCGCGTTTGAACTGCTGTTCCTAGCGAGGGCCGCGGCTGACGACGACGTCAACCGGCGCGCCATGAGCGAGCGTCGTCCCGCGTCGCGGATACTGGCTAACCACTCGACCAAGCTTCACCGTACGGGAATAGACGCGGCGGACGCGCCCGACGCTGCACGCGTTCTTGACGATCGCGCTCTTGGCGGAGAGCAGCGAGAGCCCCGTCAGCGCAGGAACTTTGCACGGGCGTGGCGGCCCGCTTGTTACAAACGTGAGCAACGATTGCCCCGACCCGATCGTGATCGTGGCAATGCCTGTTGCAGGGGTGTTGCTGGTGATCGTGCTCGCACCTCCGCTGACCGCGATCGAGGTCACGGCATATCCGGTCGGGAGTGTTTCTGAAACGACCAGCGATGTTCCCTGCGGGTAGAAGATCTGCGTTGAGCAGCTGCCGACCGGCACGGTGATGCTTTGCGTGCCTCCCGCCGACGCTGGAGCAACAAGACTGAACACGAGCGTGTTCGTTATTGACCGTGCTCCCGACGTGTTGCAAACCGAGAGCGTTCCGACGGGAGGAGGCGCCGGCTGCGGCTGCGCAGGCGGGTGCGGCGCAGCCAATGCCGACACGACCACAGACAGCGAAACAGTTGCTGCCGCAGAAACCGCTAGTAGGCGCCGCACTATCAGACCGTGAGACAACACATGCGCCTTCGCGCGCGCCCTACCGCCAGCTGTCCACCCACCAAACGGCTGGGCCGTGAATCGTGCGAGTTAGGGATCCGCGTTGGAGCGTCGAAAACACTTTCGCGAGCTCTGGTCCACCCGGGGCCACTCTCAGGTATTCGCCATCGCGCGCGCAGCGCGCGGGTGCCGCTCAGCCCATGTTCGGTAGCCGGCGCCGCGTTCGTGCAGCCAGTGCGAGAGCGCCTGATGCGTCAGGAACACACGACCTGACCAGACGACAGAGCGCGCGACCGCATCGCTGCGGACGGGCTGCACGTCGTGCAGCGTCTTTCCGAGGAGATAGAACGGAATGCCCAGCGCGACGATGGCGACGAGCACGCCCATTCCATCGAGGCTCCGCCGCAGCGCAAACGGCATACGCGAATGGTTGCACCGTGGCGGAATATCGCCAACTGGTGTTGGCGAACCTAAGCGGTACCGGGAAGGCTGCCACCCGACACGACCACCAGGAGGGGAGAACAATGCGTTTTCGCGCTCTTGCGACCGCACTGCTTGCGGCAGCAGTCTGCGTCGTCGCCGGGCCGGCCGGCGCGGTGCTCGGCGGGCAGCCCGACGGCAATGCCCATCCGTACGTCGGCTACGAGGACAACGGCGTGTTCTCGTGCTCAGGAACGCTGCTGTCACCGACGGTGATGCTGACGGCGGCGCACTGCTTCAGTACCAGCACGTCGGCGTTCGGGACCGACACCGTGACGAAGGCGCCGATCGTGCGCGTCTCGTTCGACCCGAACCTGGTCAACACGCCCGCGGCGCAGCGCGTGTGGCACTTCGGGACGTATTACTTCGACCCCGACTTCGTCAACGGCGCGCACGGGCTGCCTCACTTCGACTCGCACGACATCGGGCTGATCATCTTCGGCTCGCCCGGTTGCGTCGTACCTGCGAACGCCTCGGGCATCAAGTCGTGCGGCCCGGTGGCTAGTCCCGGCTTCGGCGCGCTGCCGAGCGAAGGCCTCGTCGACACGCTCGCGAACCACACGCCGATCGACCTCGTCGGCTACGGCGTGCAGAACTTCGTCATCGGCGGTGGGCCGTGCGGCGGGCCGTGCAAGCCGGCGCAGGGGAGCGCGTTCACGCGCTTCTTCGGCCAGACGACGCTCGTGACGAGCAACGACCGCATCGGCGACGAGTTCCTGAAGCTTCAGTCGAATCCGTCAGGGACGTGCTTCGGCGACTCGGGCGGCCCCGACCTGCTCGGCGGCACGAACATCGTGCTCGGGATCAACTCGTTCGTCGCGAACAGCATCTGCTCGGGCAACACGTACTCCTATCGCGCGGACACTGCGCAGGCGCTCGACTGGATCACCGCCACCGTCGTGGCCCAGGGAGCGAGCCTCTTGCACTGACAAGGGAGGGGCGTGTCCCTCATTCGGGGCACGCCCTTCGTCCGCGGCCGAACCCCACGTCCGGACGGTGCAGGGACGGCGGCGCTGCCGAAGATGCGACCTAGCAAGACGCGGTCGCGTTCGTGAACACCGCCTCCCTCCGGCGCAACACGACAGGCCACATACGTAAAAGCCCCTGCGGCGCAGAGCGGACCGGGCAGGCCTAGCCTCCCGGCCGCTCTAACGTTCAGGCGGCGACGGCCGCGCCGAACTTGCGCTTCAGGTACGCGAGGTAGGGCCGCGCGTCGATCGTCGATCCGGTCGCGCGGCGCAGCAGCTCCTGCGGCGGATACTTGCGGCCTTGACCGTGGATGCGCTCGCCGAGCCACTCGCGGAGCGGCGCGAACTCGCCACGCTCGATCTGGTCGTCGAGCTCGCCGATGTCCTCGGCGGCCTTCTCCCAGATCTGCACTGACATAACGGTGCCGAGCAGATACGTCGAGAAGTATCCGATGTAGCCGGACGCCCAGTGCATGTCCTGCAGCACGCCTCGCGTGTCGTCGGGAACCTCGACCCCGAGATAGTCGTGCATCTTCTGGGCCCAAAGCTCGGGGAGGTCCTTCAGCTCGACGCGGCCGTTGATGATGTCCTGCTCGAGCTCGAAGCGGAGGATCACGTGCATGCCGTAGGTGACCTCGTCCGCCTCGATACGGATGAGCGACGGCTGCGACTTGTTGATCGCCGCGTAGAACTGCTCGACGCTGACGTCGCGGAACTGCGGGAAGCGCTCGCGGAGCCGCGGGTAGAACCCGCGCCAGAACGGCAGGCTCCGGCCGACGAGGTTCTCCCAGAGCCGGCTTTGCGACTCGTGGATGCCGAGGCCGGCGGAGCGCCCGACGGGCAGGTGCGCCCAGTCGCGCGGGAGCTGGTGCTCGTACAGGCCGTGCCCGTACTCGTGCATCGTCGAGAAGAGTGACTTCAGGTGGTCGCGGTAGTAATGCGTCGTGATCCGGATGTCGTCGATGCCCGCACCCGAGGCGAACGGATGCTCTGTCGGGTCGATGCGCCATGTGTCGGGCCGATGCCCGAAGAGGTCGACGACCTCGTGATCGAGCGCGACTTGCTCGTCCAGGTCGAAGTCTCCCGTCAGGAACGAATCGTCCACTTCGCGATCGCGCAGCTCGGCGATCAACTCGATCAGCTCGGGCTTGAGCTCGTCGAAGATCCGGGTGACCTCGGCGGTCTTCATCTCGGGCTCGAAGTCGTCGAGGAGCACGTCGTACGGCTCCTCCTGCGGCCCGAAGCATTCGACATAGCGATGCCGGAGCTCGACGTTCCGCTCCATCAGCGGGAGAAAGAGGCCGAAGTTCGAGGTCGCCTTCGCCTCGAGCCAGCCCGGCGTCGCCTCCGCGGACGCGCGCATCATCTCCGCGCGCAGCTCGGTCGGAACCTGCACGGCCTTCTGGTAGTCGCGCCGCGCGACGCGCAGCAGCCCCCCGTCCCACGACTCGGGATCGAGCCCGCGCGCGTCGAGCTCGTCGAGCAGTCTCCCGACGTCGGGGTCGACGAGGGTCTGATGCGCGAGGCGTCCGACCAGGGCCATGTGATCCGCTCGGTGACGGAAGCCGCCCGGCGGCATCATCGTCCGCTGGTCCCAGGCGAGGAAGCCCGCGAGAGTACCGAGGCCCTGCGCCTCAGCGAGGCGGGACTTCAGCTGCTCGAGGGCGTCGGCCACCGCCGGAGCCTATCGACAGTGAAGGTGGCGGAGGGGACTCGAACCCCCGACCACCGGGACCACAACCCGGGGCTCTACCAACTGAGCTACCGCCACCGCGACGCGCTACAGCGTAGCGTCGTCACGAGCCCGACGAACGCGCGGCCGCGACTTTACGGTCCTCGTGGCGGCCTTCGCAGAACTCCTCGATCATCTTCTTGTTGAACGCTGGGATGTCATCGGGCTTACGGCTCGTGACGATCCCGCTGTCGACGACGACCTCCTTGTCGACCCAATTCCCGCCGGCGTTCCTGATGTCCGTCTGCAGCGTCGGCCATGACGTGAGCGTGAGCCCACGGACGACACCGGCTTCGACGAGCACCCACGGCCCGTGGCAGATCACCGCGAGCGGCTTCTTCGACTCGACGAAATCGCGGACAAACCGGACGGCGTTCTCGTCGCCGCGCAGCTGATCGGGATTGCCGACCCCGCCCGGCACGAGCAACGCGTCGTAGTCGTCGACCGAGACCTCCTCGACCGTCTTGTCGACCTTGACCCTGCTCGTCGGGTCGAAATGGTCGAAGCCCTGAATCTCGCCGTCGTCGACCGAGACGATCTCGGTCGTCGCGCCGGCGTCCTCGAGCGCCTTGCGCGGCTCTTCGAGCTCGACGCGCTCGAACATGTCCGCGGCGAGGATCGCGACCTTCTTGCCCTTCAGCTTTTGGTCGGCCATGGAACCCCTTTTCGTCGGTTTCCAGGACCTCTCTCCGCCGCGCACGGCCGCAAACGAGGCGGCGGCCCGGAGGCCGCCCCTCGGCCTCCGGGCCGCAAATGGGGCGGCCGGCGACGCTCTCCCCCCGTCTGCCGGCGTACAGACCCCGACGCACCATGCACGAGGTTTCGCCGAACCGCTACCCCTCGTGAGCGGTCCTGAGCGAGCGCGCCCGGGAGGATTCGAACCTCCGACCCGCGGATTAGAAGTCCGCCGCTCTGTCCACTGAGCTACGGGCGCCTGCTGATGAGCGTACCGCCGTCTTCGGGCGGCTGGATCACGACACCCATTGCTGCACGGACCATTGGAAGACGGCGATCCCAAGGAACAGCGCGCTCGTCGCAATGACGAGCCGCTGCCGCACCGCGGTCGTGGAGAGTGACGCGAGCGCCATGAAGGCGGGAAAGATGACGACGCAGAAGCGTGGGAACGACTCGAGCGGCCAGCGGCTGCTCGGTGTGCTGAGCGGAAGCGCAACGGCGAGGACTGCGAACAACCCGTACGCGGCGCCGAACCGCCGCCACGCGACGATCGCGAGCGCGAGGAAGACGAGCGCGAAGCCCAGATCCTCGAGGTTGAGCATCGCGCCGTGGAGCGTGTCCGAGCCGATGCCGCCGGACCAGTAGACGTGCGTCGTCGAGCCGGTGGCGACTTGCTCGATTCCCGCCCAGCCGGAGCGCAATCCCTGCCACAGGCCGCCGAGCGGGCCTGCGTGCGACAGGTGGCGATGCCACGCCTTCTCCGCGTGGATGAAGGCGAAGGTGTCGTGCGTCTTCCAGTTCAGCCAGATCGGATAGAGCGCGAAGAGCACAGGAGCGATGCAGAGGCTCGCGAGCGCACGCCACCGCTGCCGCGAGCGCCAGGCGAGCAGCACGAGCGCGGGTAGCACCGCGAAGGCGGTCGGCCGCGTCAGCAGCGCGAGCCCCGCGGCGTATCCCGCCGAAAGCCACGCGCCACGCTCAGCGAGGGCGAAGCATGCGAGCGCGAGGAACAGGAAGAGCGACTCGTTGTAGACCGCCTGCAGGAAGAGCGTCATCGGGAAGATCGCCAGGTAGAGCACGGTGAGCGACGCGCCGTCGTCGCCGAGCCGCGGACGTGCGAGGCGGTAGAGCAACACGAACGACCCCGCGCAGCACAGGAGCGAGATGACGATCCCGGCGCTCACGTAGTAGCCCCCGAACAGCCGGCCGAGCCCGCCGACGAGCAGCGGATAGAGCGGATAGAACGCCGCAGTGCCGTCGGTCGCCGAGTGGTAGCCGTGCTGCGCGACCGTCACGAACCAGCCGGAGTCCCATCGCGACCAGACCTGCGTCGCATAGCCGAGGTCGTGCGAGTTGGGTGGGTTCGCCGCGCGCGGCAGGTACCACATCCACGCGTAGACGGCGGCGGCCCAGACGACTGCGCGCGTCCAGACAAACGTGCGAAGCGGCGGTGACGCGACCGCGCGGCTCAAGACGCGGACGAGCAGTCCTCGAGCCGCGGGCCTCGCCGACGACTCGGCGGCCGCTGTCACACGGCTGAATCTAACTCGTGCTAGTGACGGACGCCGAAGTCGGTCGTCACGATGGTGACGTCCATGCCGTGGTAGACGCCGGGTGCCTGCGTCATGTGCACGGCGGAGATGCCGACCTGGCGCCAGCGCGGGTTGAGCAGGTTCGCGAGATGCTCAGGGCTCGCGACCCAGAGCCTGAGCGCCCCGTCAGCGTCGACGTCGGGCGACGACCAGAGGAGGTTCTCGCCGACCGACCAGTAGGGCCAGGACGACGACGAGTAGAAGCCCTGAATGCGCTTCCAGAAGGCCAGCCCGTCGAATGAGGTGTGCGCGAAATACCCGTCGGTCGCCATCTCGCTCGAGTGCTGGCTCGCCGCTGCAGTCAGGTCGTGGTTGAGCGTCAGCCGCGGGAGGCCGTGCTGGGTGCGGAAGGTGTTGATCTCGGAGAGGACGCCGGTCTCGAGCGACGTGAGCCGCGTGTAGCTGCGAGGGGCCGCCTGCGAGGACGCGGTGAAGACCGCGACCGCCACGGCCACGAGCAAAAGAACCGGAACGATCCGATACGCACTCCTCATCCCGGGAGTGCATCGGCTGCCCGCGAGCAGGACCGAATGACTCGAACGGGGTACTTCCTCTGGAAAGATGCGGGCGGTGAGCCTCCGCGGCGCCCCACTCGAAGCCGACGCGACCCTCCCGGACGGGAGCGCCGTGCACGTCCGGATCGGCGTCCCGGACGACGGCTATATCAAGCAACGCGACCTCGACACCGTGGCGATCGAGCTGTCGGCGCACGGCGAGCACGTCGCGGCCGTCAACACGATCCTCGACGCGGACGAGTCGAGCGAGGCGCTCGGCCTCCTGCGCGAGATCGTCGCAGGCCTCGAGTCGGGCGAGCTCTCCCCTACCGCCGGAGCGATCGAGCCGCTCGCGGATAGGCTCCGCTGAATGAGCACAGCCACGCTGCACACCAATCATGGCGCGATCTCGATCGAGCTCTTCGACGAGGACGCCCCGAAAACCGTCGACAACTTCCTGAAGCTCTCCCGCGACGGCTTCTACGACGGTGTCATCTTCCACCGCGTCATCCCCGACTTCATGATCCAGGGCGGTGACCCGACCGGCACCGGCACAGGCGGCCCCGGCTATCAGTTCGAGGACGAGTTCAACCACAACAAGGTCGTTCGCGGCGCGCTCGCGATGGCGAACGCCGGCCCGAACACGAACGGCAGTCAGTTCTTCATCGTCACGACCGAGGCAGCGTCCTGGCTCGACGGGAAGCACACCGTCTTCGGCCGCGTGACCGACGGCATGGACGTTGTCGACACGATCTCAGGGCTCGAGACGGATGCACGCGACCGGCCGCGCGACGACGTCGTGATCGAGCGCGTCGACGTCGCTCAGTAGCGCCTACGACCGCGGAGCGGCAGGAGCAGCCAGAAGACGGTGACGACAACGCCGAGCACCGCTGCGGTGACTACCGCGGTCGCCAGCTCGAAGATGTAGTCCGCGACGAGCAGAACGACCGCCTCGATCGCAACGGCGAGCGCGGCGAGGCCCGCCAGTGCAAGCCTGTTCCCCGCTGCGACGATGCGGCCCTTGTCCTCGACGCGCCAACCGATGCGATGGAATGCGCTCGGCGCGATCAGCAGCGTTGAGCTAACCGCAGTCGCGACGAAGGCGACGAAGAAGACGTCCTTCTGAAAGGGCGTCACCCGCTTCCATCCCTGCGCGAACGGCACCGCGAGGAGGAACGCGAACAGCACCTGGACGCCCGGCAAAGCGACCCGCAACTCGTTCAGGAGCTCGATCAGCTCCCGATCGTGGCGCTGCTTCGGGCTCTCGCCCGGCTCCGGGCCCTGGTCGTCGTCCGGCGCAGCCACGGCCAGACGGTACACCGCTACTCTCTGCGCGCAGTGCGGGTCGCCGCCGTCCTCGCCGCCGCAGCTCTCGCCGCGCCCGCAGCGCACGCAGGCGTGATGCTCGGCGTGCATGGCAACGCGGACCGCTTCGCGGCGGTCACCGGGCAGCAGAGTGCGATCCGGCACGCGTTCATGACGTACGGGAACGGGAACCAGCTGCATCGGATACTCCCGAAGATGAGCCCGGTACCGCTGCTCGCGCTGAACACAACTGCATCGCAGACGCCGCGCGCTATCGCGCTCGGGCAGACGGATCAGTTTCTCTTCCAGCTGAACGCAGCGATCGCGTCGTGGCCCGGCGACCACTTCTACGTGCGGCCGTTCCCCGAGATGAACGCGTACTGGGCGAAGAGCTGCGCGTACAACGCGAACGGCTCGCTGCGCAGTGCTGCGTATACGACGCGGTGGAACCGGAAGGCATTTGCGCGCATTGCCGTGATCCTGCGCGGTGGCACGCACGACGCGGTCGACGCACAGCTCGCGCGACTCGGGCTGCCGCCGACCACGGCCGATCTGCCGGTGACGGCGCCGAAGCTCCGCATCGTGTGGAACCCGCAGGGGTTTGGTGCACCTGACGTGCCCGGCAACTCGGCGGAGGCGTATTACCCGGGCGACGCGTACGTCGACGTCGTCGGCGACGACCTGTACGACATCCGCGGGCACGGCGCGACCTGGGCGGCGGCCGAGGCTCTGTACAAGGCGCATCCGTCCAAGCCGTATGCGTTCCCGGAATGGGGGGTGTGGGGATTCGACGATCCGGCGTTCGTCCGCGCGATGGCGACGTTCGTCCGCCGGCACTCGCGCATCGAGTTCATCTCGTACTTCTCCGGTAACGCGGGCTCCGTGTGGGACCTCTCCTCGAAGCCGGCGTCGCGCGCTGCGTACCGCACGGCGATCGTCCCGCTCGGTGCGGGGCCTTAGCGGCGGAGCTCGGCGAAGAGCTCCGGGTCGCGCTGCTCCTCGCGGAGGAAGCGCGTGAGATAGAGGGCGAAGACCGCGAAGAAGACCACCGCCTGCTCGAACGCCATCGTGATGCCTGCGATCTGCTGGTCCTCGAGCGGAGTAGGCCCCGATGTGCGCTGCGCGTGTGCATAGAACGAATAGATCGCGCGCGGGATGAGCGCGAGCAGCAGTCCGATCGGCGACGCCAGCACGAATGCGCCGAAGACGTATGCCGCCTTTACGCCGGTCGGCTCGGGGCCGTGGACGACCGGCCACCACAGAGCGAGGCCCGCGAGGAGATACGTGAGGTGCTCGACGTGCAGGAGCGAGTGCTGGTGGCGGAGCGCGTAATCGTAGATCCACGGGAGATGCCACACGGCGTAGGTGATGAGCCAGACAGGAAGCGCGAGCGTCATCGGGATGCGTACGCGATGTGCGACGGTCGGTGGGATCGCGAGCACGAGCAGTGCGGGCGCCCACTCGGCGAGGACCACGTTCTGGAGCAGGTGCGCCCACAGGAACGTGTGGGTTGCGAGGTGCTGCAGCTCGGTGACGAACGACAGGAAGATGAGAAGCAGCGCGGCTGCTGCGCACATGATCCGCGATCGCTCCGGTTGCCGACGTGCAATCCACGCGTACGCGAGAGCGAGGAGCGGCACGAGAACGACAGCCTCCAGTGAGGCGTGCATGGCGCTACGCTAGCCCGGCGCGCCCGTGGTGTAGCGGTAACACGACAGCCTTCCAAGCTGTAGTCACGAGTTCGACCCTCGTCGGGCGCTTTCACTTCCGTCCGACCGCTCGGCTACGTTGTCTGTTATGAAAACAGACGAGCGGAAACGGGCACGCGAGCTTCGAGCTCTCGGCTGGTCGATCAAGGAGATCGAGCAGCGTCTAGACGTGTCGCGATCCTCTGTCAGTGTCTGGGTGCGCGACGTCGTGCTCGGACCCGACGAGCAGCGTGCGCTGAACGAGAAGACGGGCCTCGGACGGATCGTCGCCGCTACCCGGAAGTCCGCGCTCGCCCGCGAGCAGCGCCGCGCCTACCAGCTCGAAGGTCGCCGACTCGCGCGCGAACGCGACGTCTCGTACCTCTCGGGCTGCATGCTCTACTGGGCCGAAGGCGCAAAGGAACGCAACTCTGTCCGGCTCGTGAACTCCGACCGCGAGCTCCTCATCGTCTTTGCGGCGTTTCTCCGCACGCACTTCGACGTCGACGACGAGGCGATGCGCGTTCGCTGCAACCTGTTCGCTGACGACAACAGCGAGCAGCAAGCCATCGAGCGGTACTGGCTCGAAAGCCTGCGGGTTTCGACGTCGAGTCTCCTCAAGTCGTCGGTGAACGTCCACTCGAAGTACAGCACGAAGAAGCGGGCGAACAAACTCCCCTACGGCACATGCGAGCTAACCGTGAACAGCACGCGCATTGTTCAGACGATCTACGGCTCGATCCAGGAGTACGGCGGCTTCGACCGCCCGGAGTGGCTGGACTAGCGGCTGCGCAACTGCCTGCTGCGCTCGGCCTCGGCGTTGATCTCCGCGCCGAGGAGCAACGCCATGGCCGTCAGCCAGAGCCAGGTGAGCATGACGATCACCGCCGAGAGGGCACCCCACGTCCGGTTGTACGACGCGAACGTCGCCGTGTAGACGGCGAAGAGACCGGACGCAGCGATCCACAGGACAGCCGCGACGAGCGAGCCGGGCGTCAGGAACTCCCACTTCCGATGATCGACATCGGGACCGAGGTAAAGCACGGCCGCAAACGCAACGAGCAGCCCGCCGAGCAGGATCGGCCACTGCGCAACCCACCAGGCGATGCCCACGGCGCTGGCGGCGCTGCCGGCGTGACGCGCGATCGCAGACTCGACGACGGGGCCGAACATCAGGAGCACCGCGACGAGCGCGAACGCGATCCCGAGCACGAGCGCCATCTGCAGCCCAATGACTCGACGCCTCAGGAACGAGCGCGTGTCCTTCTCGCGGTTGTAGGCGAGGTCGAGCGCCGTCATGTAGGAGTTCATCGCTCCCGTCACCGACCACACGGCGAGCACGAAGCCGATGAGCGTCGCCACGAGGCTGCCGCCCGGGTGCGAGTCGGCGCGACGCAACGAGCTGTTGAGCAACGAGATCGCCTCTTTCGGCATCACGTTGTGGAAGTGATTGATCGTGCTCGTGATCGTCTGCGGCGACGCGATCAAGGTGAAGAGACCGGTGCCGACGATCAACACGGACGGGATCGCGAAGAACGTGCTGTAAGCCAGCGCAGAGGCGAGCAGCGTCGCGTTGTCGTTCATGAACTCCTTGAAGGCACGCGTCACGATCGCCTTCCAGTCGGCAAACGAGAGGTCGCGCAGGCGGGGGTCGCGAAGCGGACGCTCGCGACGTTCCGGTTGCGGCGCCGGCCCGTCCTCGAGCGGCGCCTCGTCAGGCTCCGGCCGGAGCGAGCGGCTCCGAGCCGGCCGCAATTCGAGTTGTCCGCGTCGTCCGCGCATCCATGTCCGGAACGAGCGAGGCTGCGATTCGGTTGCGGCGGGTGGTATGACCCTCCTGTGGAAGCGCACGACGTCGTCATTATCGGCGCGGGCTCTGCGGGGCTTGCCACCGCTGCACTCCTTCGGGAACGAAGCATCGACCCGCTCGTTGTCGAAGCCGGCGCCGAGCCAGGAGCCGTGTGGCGGACGCGCTACGACCGGCTTCGGCTGCATACGCCGCGCCTCCTGTCGGGGCTTCCCGGCCTACGGATCCCGCGCCGGTACGGCCGGTGGGTCTCGCGCGACGACCTGATCGAGTACTTCCACGCCTACGCAGCGCACCACCGCATCAACGTGCGCACGGAGACTCGCGTCGAGCAGATCGCGCACGACAACGGCTCATGGCGCCTCGACACGCCCAGCGGCCCGATCCGCGCGCGCAACGTCGTCGTCGCGACCGGCTACAACGGCGCGCCGTTCATCCCCGACTGGCCGGGGCGAGACAGTTTCACCGGCGACCTTGTCCACTCGGCCGACTACGCGAGCCCGCAACGGTTCAGCGGACGCGACGTGCTCGTCGTCGGCGCAGGGAATTCCGGTGCGGAGATCGCGCACGACCTGATCGACGGCGGCGCGGCCCGCTCGCGGCTCTCGGTGCGGACACCGCCTCAGATCGTCCGCCGCGCCACCGCAGGCATCCCCGCGCAGCTGATCGGGATGGCGATCAAGCATCTGCCGCCCCACTGGGTCGACCCGATCTCGATCACCCAGCGCAAGCTCTCGATCCCCGACCTGAGCGCACGCGGTCTGCCGCGGCCCGAGGTCGGAGTCCGCTCGGCCTTCCTCGCGACCGGGACGACACCGATCCTCGACGTCGGCATCGTCGATGCGGTGAGGCGCGGCCGCGTCGAGGTCGTCGCCGCGGTCGAGGCACTCGACGGCGCCGACGTCGTCCTCGCCGACGGCTCGCGAATTCAGCCCGACGCCGTGATCGCCGCGACCGGCTTTCGCGCCGGGCTCGACGAGCTCGTCGGGCACCTCGACGTCCTCGGGCCGCGCGGCCTTCCCATCGAAAAAGACGGGCCGCCCGCGTTGCCCGGTCTCTGGTTCGTCGGCTTCACGCCGACGCTCGGCGGTCAGCTGCGCGAGGGCAGCATCGCCGCGCGCAAGGTGGCGGCGGCGCTAGCGGGCGAGCTCGCCGGCGGGGCGGAGCCGGTAGGTCGCGTCGACGACGATGCCGACCGCGTGTCCGGTCCGGATCTCGCGTAGCAGGGCGTCGCCGGCCTGCACGAGCTCGCCGTCGCGGCGCACGACCTGCGCGGCGATCAGATTCGCGGCGACGAGCCCCCGCTCGTCGGTCAGCGGCGCGAGGCTCCACACCGATGCCGCCTCGGCGACGTCCGCCGTCGTGACGCCGGGCTGGATACGTGCGGTCCGCTCGTGCGGGTCGATAACGATCCGCCTCAGCGCCGAGAGGTCGAGCGAGATCTCCTGCTCCTCGTCGCGGGCGTGGCGGACGGCGATCGCGACCTCCGGTCCGGTGACTGGGCGCACGGCCTCGCGGCGGGCGGCGCGCATGCGCATGTCGAGCGCGAACTCGGCTTCGGTCGTGGTCATGGCAGTGGCTCCTTTACGCGTAGGCGGGGGTGCGCCGGACACTCTTCACGGCCCAACCACCGAGGGCGAGGACGAGGAGCGCGGCGACGGCGATCGAGATGAGCAGCAACCTCTTCATGGCTGCATCGTCCGTCGCGGCCGATTGGATCGCGTCGTGGCGACCCCCAA
>DATAOK010000011.1:0-19729 GCA_036265735.1 Gaiellaceae bacterium | reverse complement strand
TCCGGCTTCAACAAGCTGAACGAGCGGCTCGTCGCGGAGGGGAAGAAGGCGACGCCGAACCCGCGCAACGCGGCTGCAGGCTCGCTCAGGCAGAAGGACTCGTCGATTACCGCGTCGCGCCCGCTCGCGTTCTGGGCCTACGGCATCGGCGCACACGAGGGGCTCGAGCCTGCGACGCACTCGGACACGCTCGAGTGGCTGAAGGGCCACGGCTTCCCGATCAACCCGTTCGCGGAGCGCGTCGAGTCGATCGAACAGGTCGCCGAGCGCTGCCGCGAATGGGAGGTGCGCCGCACCGAGCTCGACTACGAGATCGACGGCATCGTGATCAAGGTCGACCCGTACGACCAGCAGAACCGCCTGGGCGCGCTGCACTCACGGCCGCGCTGGGCGCGCGCATTCAAATGGGCGCCTATGACAGCCGTGACGAGGCTGAACAAGATCGCGATCAGGGTCGGCCGCACAGGCGCGCTCAATCCGTGGGCGATGCTCGAGCCGGTCGAAGTCGGTGGAGTCACGATCTCGCGCGCGACGCTCCACAACGAAGAGGACATCAATCGCAAGGACATCCGCGAGCGCGACGACGTGATCGTGCAGCGCGCCGGCGACGTGATCCCGCAGATCGTCGGCCCTGCCGGCCCGCATCGACGAGGGACGAAGCGCTTCCGCATGCCTACGCATTGCCCGCTCTGCGGCACGGAGATCGTGAAGCCCGAAGGCGAGGCGATGCACCGCTGCCCGAACAAGGCGTGCCCCTCGCGCGGCCTCGAGACGCTGAACAACTGGGTGATGTCCGCCGCGGACATCGACGGCGTGGGGGAGCAGACGGTCTGGCGGCTCTGGGATCTCGGGCTCGTCCGCTCGATCCCCGAGCTCTATCGCCTGAGCGTCGACCAGCTGCTCGAGCTCGAGGGCTTCGGCGAGATCAGCGCCGGCAATGCGATCGCCGCAATCGCCGCGTCGAAGCAGACGATTTCCTTCCCGCGCGTGCTGTACGGCCTCAACATCCCCGATGTCGGCTGGATCACCGCGCAGAACCTCGTGCGGCACTTCGAAACCGTCGACGCACTGATGAACGCACCGCAGGAAGAGCTCGTCGAGGCAGAGGGGATCGGTCCCGAGCGTGCCGAGGCGATCGCGGAGTGGTTCCGAGACGAGGACAACCGCCGGCTCGTCGAGGAGCTCCGTGAGCTCGGGCTCCGCTTCGAGATCGCGGAGGAGGACAAGCCGGTCGAGGGTCAGCTCACCGGCAACTCGTACGTCATCACCGGGACGCTCGAGGCGTTCACGCGCGACGAGGCTGCGGCGCGCCTCGAGGCGCTCGGCGCAAAGGTCTCGAACTCGGTCTCCTCGAAGACGACCGCGCTGATCGTCGGCGAAGATCCCGGCAAGTCGAAGCTGACGAAGGCGGAGAAAGCCGGTATCCCGCAGCTTGACGAAGCCGGGCTGCTCGAGCTACTGGGCGGCGGCTAGCACCGTCGCGAAGCGGTCCTGCGCGAGCCGCGCCCATGTCCAGGAGACGGGCCAGCCGTTCTGCAGGATCGAGAAGACGTAGCGCGAGCCGACGAAGCCCGAGAGCGCGGACGCGTTGTCCGTCGTCCCCGTTTTCGCGCGCACCACGCCGGCGGCGGGCCCCGTCCTCATGCGGTGGTCGAGCGTGCCGGTTCGACCCGCAACAGGCAGCGACGAGAGCAGCTCCCAGCGCACGTCGGTGTCGTTCCACATCGTCGTCAGCAGCGCCGCAAGCGACGCGGGCGTGCAGCGGTCGAGCAGCGAGAGCCCCGAGCCGTCGACGAGGCGCACGCCGGTGAGCGGCACGCCCGCCTGGGCGAGCAGCCCGGTGATGACGCCGACGCCTGCGGCGGTCGTGCCGGCGTCTCCCTGCACGGCGCCGAGCTCCTTGACGAGCATCTCTGCGTAGAAGTTGTCGCTCACGCGGTCCATCGCGTGCACGATCGTCGCGAGCGTCGGCGAGTCGATCGAGGCGAGCGGCGTCGCGCCGTCATCTGCGGTGCCGTGTGCGGCGTCGTGCGAGACGCTCACGCCGGCCTTGATGAGGTCGGCGCGGAAGATCTGGGCGGCAGCGAGCGCGGGGTCGCGCGAGGTGTAGTGGCCGACCCAGCCGCGGTCGACGATGAGAGCGGAGAGCGGTGGCGACTCGTTGATATAGAACGCCGCCTTCCAGCCGACCGCCATGCGGCGCGAGTCGAACCAGGACTCGTCTCCGAGGATGCGGCCGGTCACACGCGTGATTCCGTCGGCGCGCACCTGGCGCGCGAGGCTCATCAGGCCGGCGCGGGACAGCGTCGGGTCGCCGTATCCCTTCAGCACGAGGTCGCCGGTCCAGGTGGCGGCGGTCTGCGTTCCTTCGCCGAGGACGTCGGTCTCAATCGTGAAGCTCGGCCCGAGCGCGGTCAGCGCCGCGTATGTCACGGCGAGCTTTTCGTTCGAGGCGGGGAGGAGCGAGAGGTTCGCGTTGCGCGAATAGACCGTCTGGCCGGTGTCCAGGTCGAGCACGACCGCTCCGGTCGCGGCGAGGCTGACGTGCGGCACGCTCAGCGCCCGCTCGAGCGCGGTCTGCAACGACGCCGCGGCAGTCGCGGGTGCGACGAGCGCGACGGCGAGAGCGGCGACGGCGGCCCGGCGCACGGGCAGATTCTAGACCGCGAAATGCGTGGGTCTTGCGCGCGGAGAAGATGGGCCGCCCGGCCCATTCCGGGCCGCGCGAGGGCGACCGATAATCGGTGTCCCCCCTCCCGTGGACCGGGCAGACGACACGATGCTTGAGCAAATCGAAGAGCTCTTAGGCGCCGAGGAGCCCACGCTCGCGCGCATGGAAGACACCCTCACCGAGGGCTATGCGCAGGCGCTCGCACTCGAAGCCGAGCGCTGGCGGCTCGAGCGCCGGATCGGCGAGGTCGCGCGAAACGGGCAGACCGACGTGGAGGAGCTGCGGAGCCTCGGCACGCGCCTGTCACACGCGGACGGCGAGCTCGAGGAGCTGCGGACGCTGCTCGGGCGGCTGCACGAGCGGGCGCGCCTCGTTCGCAAGGCCAGCTAAACGATTCCGCTTCTCACCGCGTAGACAGCCGCCTGGATGCGGTTGTCGATCTGCAGCTTCATGAGGATGTTCGAGATGTGGTTCTTGACCGTCTTCGGGCTGATGTGCAGCTCGGCGGCGATGAGCGCGTTGTCCTTGCCGTTCGCGATCAGCTTCAAGACCTCGATCTCGCGGTCGGAGAGCTCGGCGCGGATCGTGTTCGCGATCTCCGGCTGCGTGCTCGTCGCGCGGACGCGCTGCAGCACCTTCGCGGCGATGTTCGGCGAGATCAGCGACTCGCCGCGTGAGGCGGCACGGATGCCTGCCATCAGATCCTGGATCGACGAGTCCTTGAGCAGGTAGCCGCACGCGCCCGCGAGGATCGCGTCCATCACGTCCGAGTCGTCCTCGGAGATCGTCAGCATCACGACCCGTGTAAGCGGTGCAATGCCCGTGATGTGGCGCGTCGCGTCGACGCCGCCCATCCCCGGCATGTTCAGGTCCATCACGACGACGTCGGGCGCGAGCTCGCGCACGATCTTGACCGCCTCCGCACCGCCGGCCGCCTCGCCGATGATCTGGACACCCTGCTCCTCGAGCAGGTTTCGGAGGCCCGTCCGGAACAGATCGTGGTCGTCGACGATCAGCACGCGAAGCGATTCGGCCGACCGTCCTTCAGCTGCCTGCAGAACCTCGCTCAATGCACCCCCTTTTGCGGGGGCCATTCTAGTGCAGGGTGATCGTGACTGTCTTTCGGCCCCATGCGCGGGCTGCGGTCAAGGTCGGGAACCAGAGATCGATGTCCGCGCCGCGGACGCCGCCGCCCGTATCGGCCGCCACGCCCTCGCCGTAGCCGGGGATTGTGAGTCGCGTCCCGAGCGGGATCACGGACGGATCGACGGCGACCACGCCGAGCCCGACGGGAATCCCGGTCGAGGTGTGCCCCGGGAGCGAGTAGCCGGTCGAGCTCACGACGATCGTCCGGCGGCCCGCCGCGGCGAGCGCAGCCGGCGCCGGTGGAGACTCCGCGACCTGGATCATGTTCGATTTTTGCTCGACCTGCTGCGCGACCTGTTGCAGCGCATCGATTTGCTGCTGCTTGAGCCGCGCCTGCGTGCGCAAGTGACCGATGAAGCCGAGCCGCTCGCTTCGCGCAGCTACGAGCGTCACTTCGGTGCGCCGCGCGGCCGCGACATCGGCTGCGAGCTGCGCGCGTCGCAAGCGCAGCGTCTGCCGCAGCGTTGTGAGCTGCGTCTTCGCAGACGTCGTCACCGCGACGATCCGCTTGCTCTGGTCGGCGATGCTCGAGAGCGTGTCGAGCTTCGTCACGGCGTCGTTCAACGACTCCGAGCCGAGGACGACCGCAAGCGGGCTCACATCATCCTGCTTGTAGAGGACTTGCAGATTGATCGCGAGTTCCCGGCGCGACACGGACAGTGTCTGCCGGGTCGAGGACAGCTGCTGTTGCAGCAAGCGATCTTCGCGCTGCAGCGACGCTGCCTGCGCCTGCAAGGCCGAGAGGCGTTGTTGTGCAGCTTGCAAGCGCGAGTCGAGCGCATAGAGATCGAGCAGTGCGTGGCGCGCGCTCGCATGCAGAGCCTGCACCTGCAGCTGCAGCGTGTCGACGGGACCGGCTGCACCTGCGCCTGAGACGCAGGCGAAAACCAGCGCCCCGGCAGCCCCGGCAAGGCGCGCCGCAGTTCGAGTACCGGGCTTCAAGAGTGCGGGACCCTACCACAGTGTTGACGTGCAGATCCCGCACTTTGTGCGGACCAATACCAGGCAGGTTTCGGTAGATTGACCGGCAGATTTGGCTCAGGAATGCGCGAGTTAGCTGGTTGCGCCTATCCGAGCCCGCTGCTAGCCTCCCGAACTTGTGACGTACCGGCCCCTCCGGTGCGCCTGCCGCAACAACCGTCGGACCTCGTGATCAGAGTCGTCAAGCGACAGGCGCCGGTTTTCGTCATTGCTCTCGCTGCGGCGTGTGTCGCGGCAGGCACTGCTACCGGCGACCCCTCAGTCGGCGCGAAGCGCGCGCAGGCGCAGCAGGTGATGGCGCAGATCTCGCAGCTCGACAGCAGCCTCGAGCGCGCGCGCACGCTGTATCTCGCATCGACGCAAAAGCTGCACGTCATCGAGCACAACCTGAAGATCAACAAGGTTGCGCTCCGCGCGGCGCGCTCGAACCTCAAGCGCTCGCAGCACACGCTCATGCAGCGGCTCGTCACGATCTATACGACGCGTGACGACCAGTCGACGCTTGCCGTCTTGCTCGGCGCGACGAGCATCGACGATCTCGTGAATCGCATCGAGACCGTGCAATCGGTGTCTGCGCAGGATCTTGCGGTGTTGAACGAGGTGGTCGGCTTCAAGAAGGCCGTGACGAGATCGCGTCATGCGCTCACGATCGCGCATCGTGCACAGGAGCATCTTGTGCAGCAGCGCGCGGCGGCGAAGGCGCGCATCAGCTCGCAGCTTTCTCACCAGCACAGGTTGCTCTCGTCGATCAAGGGCGAGATCGCACACATCCTTGCCGTCAACCGCGCGCGCGCCCTCGCGGCCGCGAACGCAGCACGGGCGCAGTACGACGCAGCGCAGCAGGCGAGCGCGCTCGCGTTGCAGCAGACCGTGGTGGGCGCGACCGCGTCGACCGGAGACGGCTCGGTCGCACCCCCGTCGCAGTACGGCGGTGTGGTGGGGATCGCGATGCGCTATCTCGGCACGCCGTACGTCTGGGGCGGCGAGGGCCCCGGCGGCTTCGACTGCTCCGGCCTTGTGGCGTATGTCTACAGCCAGGTCGGCGTCTCGCTGCCGCACTACACCGGCGCCCAGTGGAACATGGGTGTCCCTGTCGCCCGCAGCGATCTCCAGCCCGGCGATCTTGTCTTCTTCGACGGCCTCGGGCACGTCGGGATCTACATCGGCGGGAACGAGTTCATCCACGCGCCGCACACGGGCGACGTCGTGAAGATCAGCGCCATCTCGGGCTGGTACGCCGACACCTACGTCGGCGCGCGCCGCATCACCGGCTAGCGCGGCGCAGGCTGAGGGCCAGGACCGCGGCGACTGCTGCAGGCATGAGCCACCAGGCGTCGAGCCCGGCCGCGACGAGTGCCGCTGTGACGCCGATCGCGAGCCCGACGCCGGCGGCCGCCCGCCAGTCGTCGCCGACGACGAAGTCCCACCAGAACAGCCCGAACCCGCGCACGCGGCTCATGCGAACACCGGCCGCCGTCGTCGCTTGAGGGTCGTCACAGCAGCCGCGGACAGCAGGATGACGAACGCAAGCACTCCCGGGAGCGACGCGTCGTCGCCCGGCCAGTGTGCTCCCGCGCCTTCGGTCGACCAGAAGATCCCGAACGTCGTGAGCATCACGCCGACGGCGAACTTCAGTGTGTTCTCAGGCACGCGCGTCAGCGGACCGCGGACTGCGACACCGACGATCGCGACGAGCACGAGCGCGACGCCCGCGCCGAGTGCAGCCAGGCTGATGCTGCCCTGCGCGCTCCCGAACGTGATCACGATGAACGCGACCTCGAGCCCTTCGAGGAGCACGCCTTTGAAGGAGAGCGTGAAGCCGTACCAGTCGAGGCCGGCCCGCCGCTCGCCGGCTGCCGCGCGCGCCTCCGCCTGCTCGCGGGCGAAGATCTCGGCCTCGTCGTGCAGCGCCTTGTAGCCGCTCGCACGCAGGATCGCCTTCCGCAGCCACTGCAGGCCGAACGCGAGCAGCAGCGCACCGACAACGAGCCGCAGCGCATCGATCGGGATCAGTGTCAGTGCAGGCCCGAGCGCGGCCACGATCACGGCGAGCGCGACCGTGGCCGCGGCAAGCCCTGTCAGCGACGAGCGCCAGCCGCGCGTGATTCCCGAAGCGAGCACGATCGTCAGCGCCTCCACGAACTCGACGGCGCTCGCGAGGAACGCCGACGCGATGAGGAACCCGGCGGTCACGAGTACAGCTGGTCGATCTCGTCTGCGAAGTGCTCTTGGACGATCTTGCGCCGCAGCTTCAGCGTCGGCGTCAGCTCGCCTTCCTCTTGCGAGAAGTCGCGCGGCAGGATCGTGAAGCGCTTGATCTGCTCGACGCGCACACGCTCACGGTTCACGTTGTCCACGATCTCTTGCACGAGCTCCTGCGGGTCGCGCTCGGCGGTCTGCATCTCGACGGAGTCGAGGGTGATCAGCGCGGTCACGTAGGGCCGGCGGTCGCCGATGACGACAGCCTGCGAGATGAAGCGCGACGACTTGAGCGCATTTTCGAGGTTCTGCGGCGCGATGTTCTTGCCGCCGGCCGTGATGATCAGGTCTTTCTTGCGGTCGGTGATCGTGAGCCATCCGTCCTCGAGCGTGCCCACGTCGCCGGTCCGGAACCAGCCGTCCTCGGTGAACGCGGCCGCGGTCGCGTCGGGATCCTTGTAGTAGCCGCTGAAGATCGTGTCGCTCCGGACGAGGATCTCGCCGTCTTCGTCCAGGCGGATGTCACAGCCTTCGACGGCCCGCCCGACGGTCCCGAAGCGGTACTCGTCCGGGTCGTTGACGCTGAGCGAGCTCGAGGTCTCCGTGAGGCCGTAGCCCTCGATCACGAGCATGTTCAGCGAGTGGAAGAACTGGAGCACGTCGATGCCGAGCGGCGCCGCGCCTGAGACGCCGAGGCGGAGACGGCCGCCGAGCCGCTCGCGCACCTTTGAGAAGACGAGCCGGTCGGCGAGTGCGACCTGAGGGCGTAGCAGCGCCGGGAGCGGCCGGCCGGAGCGGCGAAGCTCGCTCGACCGTGCGCCGACACTGAGAGCCCAGCGGCCGATCGCACGCTTGAGGCCGCCTGCGCGCTCGATCTCCCCGACCGCATTCGCGTGGACCTTCTCGTAGACACGCGGTACCGCCGGCAGGATCGTCGGGCGCGTCTGCTGCAGTGCCTCGGGCACGCGCGTCGCGTCGGAGACGAGCGCGATCGTCGCGCCGTGGTAGACCGCAGACTGGTGGCAGATGCGCGCGAAGCTGTGCGCCATCGGCAGGAAGAGGAGCACGGTGTCGGACGTGCCCTCCATATGCGTCCTCACACGGACGGCAGCAGTCGTCAGGTTCTTGTGGGTGAGCATGCAGCCTTTCGGCGGCCCGGTCGTCCCCGATGTGTAGATCAGCGTTGCGAGGTCGTCCTCGTCGAGCGGCTCGCGCTCGTGTCCTTCCCCGGTGAACGACGGGAGGTCCTCGAACGGCACGAGCTCGCGGAGCTGCGGCACCTCGCTGCGAACCGACTCGAGCTTCTCGCGCTGCGCGTCGTCCTCGACGAAGGCGAGCACTGCTTCTGCGTGGCCGAGGATGTAGGCGCACTCGCTTGCCGTGTTCGTCGGATAGAGACCGACGACGATCGCGCCGATCGACATGATCGCCCAGTCGAGCAGGATCCACTCGAGCCGGGTCCGGGAGACGACGGCGACGGCGTCGCCCTTGCGGACGCCGCGTGCGAGGAGCGCCTGGCAGAGCGCTTCGACCCGCGCGCCCGCCTCGGCCCACGAGACCTCACGCCAGCCGTCCGCCGTCTCCTCGAGGTAGGCGGGCGTCGCCCAGCCCTGCGCAAGCGCCCGTTCCCACAGGGCGCGGGCGGTTCTCGTTTCGAGTGGCGATTCGCTCGGAGGCGCCGACGGGGACGCGGTCGTCACGGTCTCATCGTAGGGAAAAGGAAAGTGGCAGACCGACTAGAATTCGGTCCGCCCCAATGCGGACTATCTGGAACGGATCGATCAGCTTCGGCCTGGTCAACATCCCGATCGGGTTGGCCCTGGCGACGCAGCGGTCCGACATCTCCTTCCGGACCCTGCACCGCGAGTGCGGGACGCCGATCAAGCAGAAGCGGTGGTGCCCGCTGCATGAGCGCGAGGTCGAGCCCGAGGAGCTCGTCAAGGGCTGGGAGGTCGCCAAGGGCGAGTACGTGCTCGTCGAGGAGGCTGACCTCGAGTCGGTCGCGCTCCAGCGGTCCCAGTCGATCGAGATCCTCCGCTTCGTCGAGCTCGCCGACGTCGACCCCGTCTTCTTCGACCGCACCTATTACTTGGCGCCTGCCGCGTCCGACGCGCAGCGCCGCCCGTACGTGCTGCTGCTCCGTGCGATGCAGGAGTCGGGCATGGCGGCGGTCGGCAAGTTCGTGCTGTGGGGCAAGGAGAACCTCTGCCTGATCCGGGCGCAGGGCGACACGCTCCTGCTCGAGCTGCTCTTCTTCGCCGAGGACGTTCGGGAGAAGAATGAGATCGAGGAGGCCGTCGGCACCGTTGAGGTGAAGAAGGCCGAGCTGCAGCTTGCGCAGCAGGTGATCGACAGCCTCGTCGGCGAGTGGAAGATCGAGGACTTCGAGAACGAGTACCGGCGCGACCTGCGCACGATGCTCGAGGCAAAGCTCGCGGGCGAGGAGATCGCGCGGCCGGAGCCGGTCGCCGAGACTCCGGTCATCGATCTCATGGAGGCGCTGCGCCGGAGTGTCGCGGACGCGCAGGACGCGAAGCAGAAGCCTGCCGCCAAGAAGACGAAAGCCAGCTCGTCGGGAACTGGCTCTCGTCGAAAGACACCGGCGCGCAAGAGCGCCTAGTCGCGTCGCCTGCTCAGTGCTGGTGCTGCAGCGCACCGAGCGCCTGCAGCTGTGCCTGGAAGAGGTACTTGTCGATCTTTCCGTGATAGATCGGCACGCCCTCCTGCACACACACCCGGATCACCTCCTGCTGGTCGATCCCCAGCTCCTTCGAAAGCTCTTCGGGCGTGAGGTGATTCGCCATGCGTTTCGCTCCTTCCGTGGGTACAAAAAAACCCGCCGGCGCCGAGCGCTCAGACGGGTTAGACCGTTCCCTCGTTTGTCGTGTCGACAGGCCTCACAGGGCCTGTCCTTCCAGAGCATCCATCGCTCACAGAATATGCCCTGACCGTGACGGACGGCAAACTGGATCTCGAGGGCTTCGCCGAGCGCCGTCTGGGCGGGCTGCGCTACTTCGTGGGCGGGGAGGGGCCGCCCGTCGTGCTTGTCCACGGCCTCGGCGGAATGGCCGCGAATTGGCGGCTCGTGGCGCCCGCGCTCGCCGCCGAGCGGCGCGTGATCGTCCCCGAGCTGCCCGGGCACGGCGGGTCGGCGCCGCTCCACGGCGCGGCGACGCTCGACCCCTTCGCCGAATCCGTCCTCGTCGTGCTCGAGGCCGAGCGGGCAGTCCCGGCGCCGTGGGTCGGGCATTCGCTCGGGGCGCTCGTCGCGCTCCGGGCGGCGGCGTTGCAGCCTGAGGCGGTTGCCGGTGTCGTCCTCGCAGCCGGCGCGGGCATCTCATCGGCGACGCGGCTCGGCGAGGTCACGGTGACGATGCTCGGGACACTGAAGCCCGGCCGCGTCATCGGCCGCCGAGCGAGCGCAGTCGCAGCATCGCGCGTCGGCCGGCGTCTCGTGTTCGGCTGGTGGGGCGTCGCCGACACCGACGGTCTCGAGCCCGCGATGGCTGAGGCATTCCTGCTAGGCCCGCCGCTGCACACGGACACGGTCACCGCCGGGCGAGCGCTCGTCGCGAGCGATCCGCGCATCGACCTCGACCGGGTCACGTGCCCGTGCCTGTGCCTCTGGGGCGCCTCCGACAACTGGGTGCCCGTCAAGGACGGAATCGAGTACGCGCGCCGCCTCCGCGCGCCCTTGCGGCTGATCGCCGACTGCGGCCACCTCCTCATCGGCGAGCGTCCCGACGCCGTGCTCGCGGCGGTTCGCGAGTTCCTGGCCCAGCTCTAAGCCGTCGCCGCCTCGAACGGCATCACCTCCGCTCCGTCGCGCTCGCGGGCCGGCCCGCCGAGGAACTCGACGCGGCGCGCGACGACCTCGACCGCGTCCCGCCGGCGCCCGTCCTGCTCCCAGGTCCGGCTCTTCAACCGGCCGTCGACCGCGACGCGATTGCCCTTCGCGAGGTACTCGTCGCAGAGCTCCGCCTGCCGGTCCCAGGCGGTGATCCAGACGAAGTCCGCGCCGCCGTCCCGTGACCCGCGATCAACCGCGAGCAGGAAGCTCGCGACCTTCTTCCCGTCCGTCACGTCGCGGAGCTCGACGTCCGTGGCGAGGTTCCCGATCAAGTGCACGCTGTTCATGACTCGAAGGTAGACCGCAAATCGTCACGAAAGAGTCGTAGCTTCCACAAAGCTTTCAAACGACATAGCTAGACTCGGGAGCTGGCATGGGCCTCTTCAGTTCGATGACAGGCTTCGGCGGCCGCGACATGGCGGTCGACCTCGGCACCGCCAACACGCTCGTGTACGTTCGAGGCCGCGGCATCGTCCTCTCGGAGCCGTCGGTCGTCGCGATCGACCAGCGCTCCGGCGAGGTGCATGCCGTCGGTGTCGAGGCCAAGCGGATGCTCGGGCGAACGCCGGGCACGATCCAGGCGATCCGCCCGCTGAAGGACGGCGTCATTGCCGACTTCGACGTGACGGAGCAGATGCTCCGGCACTTCATCCAAAAAGTGCATCAGCATCGCTTTGCGCATCCCAGAGTGGTCGTGTGCGTCCCGTCCGGCGTCACCGGCGTCGAGAAGCGCGCGGTGGAAGAGGCGACGCTCTCCGCGGGTGCGCGCCAGGCGTATCTGATCGAGGAGCCGATGGCCGCGGCGATCGGCGCGGGGCTTCCGGTCGCAGAGCCGACGGGGAACATGATCGTCGACATCGGCGGCGGCACGACGGAGGTCGCAGTCATCTCGCTCGGCGGCATCGTCGTCTCGCAGTCACTGCGCGTCGGCGGCGACGAGATGGACGACGCGATCATCAATCACATCAAGCGCGACTACAAGCTGCTGATCGGTCAGCAGACGGCAGAGGAGATCAAGCTCGAGATCGGCAGCGCGTGGGACATGCGCGAAGAGCTGCAGGCGGAGGTGCGCGGACGCGACATGCTCACCGGCTTGCCGAAGACGGTCATCCTCACGAGCGAAGAGATCCGCCGTGCGCTCGACGAGCCGGTGACGCAGATCATCGAAGCGATCAAGTCGACACTCGACAAGACACCACCGGAGCTCGCGGCGGACATCATGGACCGGGGGATCGTGCTCGCAGGCGGCGGCTCGCTTCTCACCGGCCTCGACGAGCGCCTGCGGCACGAGACGCAGATGCCCGTCCATCTCGCCGAGAGCCCGCTCACGTGCGTCGCAGTCGGCTCGGGCCGCAGCCTCGAGGAGTTCGAGGCGATCCACCGCTCGAACCGCGCCCGCGCGCGGTCGCGGAACGGCCGCCGCTACTAGGCGTTCCGAGAGCGCTGGGCCAGACACCCGCCGCGCGGGAGTCAGGCCCAAATATCAGCTGAACGAATTGGCCGTTCGCGGTGTTCTCTAGTTGAGTGGAACGCGTGAGCGTCGAGCCCTGGGCGTCGCCGACCTTGGACGAGGCCCATGCGCGCCTGCGCGCCGTCGAGGCGGCGGCGAAGCCGCGGCGTTTCGAGACGCTCCTCCAGCGCCACGAGTCCCGCCTGCGGCGGGTCGCCTACGGGATGCTCGCGGATCCGAGCCGCGTCGACGACGTCCTCCAGGAGGCCCTGTACCGGGCGTACCGCAAGCTGCCGGTGCGCTTCGAGACCGAGCAGCACGAGGCGGCGTGGCTCTACCGCATCGTCTACCGCTGCTGCCTCAACGAGCTCCGCAGCCGCCGGCGGAGGCGCGAAACGCTCGGCGTTCCCGACCGGCCGAGTGGGGAGAGCGTCGAGACCGCCCTTGCGTCGGTCGCCGTCGCGGCCGCGCTCGCGGAGCTGCAGCCTGACGCGCGCGCGGTCGTACTGCTCGTCGATCTGATCGGTCTCGACTACGAGACCGCGGCGTCGGCGCTCCGCATCCCGCGCGGGACCGTTGCCTCCCGGCTCAACGCGGCACGCGCGTCGCTGCGTGACGCGTTCGCCATGCTCGAGGAGGACGGTTCGTGATCGAGCTGAAAGATCTGCATGCGCCTCCGGCGCACCCCGAGTTCCGCGAGGAGCTGTGGCGCCGGATCGAGACGGGCGAGCGGCTCGCGCGGGGGCGCCGCCGGGCCGCTGCGCTCGTTGCCGTGGTTGCCGCCCTCGTGATCGCGGGCGCAGCCGGAGTGTCGGCCTTTCGGAGCCAGACGAGGCCGCTCGACCGGGCGGTCACGTGCCCCGTTCCTGACCAGGGCGGCGTGAACCGGCTCGACGTCATCGCGCGCGCAAAAGCGCCGACGGTGACCTACAACGGTCACCCCTTCCCGTCGCCTGCGCAGGCGCTGCTGCAGACCGGGACGCTGAGCGCACAGACGCAGTACGTCGGTGTCACGTCGGCGCACAACGGCTACCTCTTCAACAGCGACACCTGTCAGCCCGCTGCACCGGCAGCCGTGCCGCTCTCGCACGCAACGCTCAAGACCGTCGACGTCGTCAAGGGAACCCACGGACAGCAGGTCGACAAGGAGTGCTGGCTTGCCGCAACCGTGCGCATCCGGATGCACGTGACGTTCTCGAGCAGTGGCGCCCCGACCGCGGCGCAGATCGTGCTGCGCAGCGGGCCGAACCTCCGTCCTGCCGCGTATATCGACTGGACGCCGACGCGAATCACGGTCTACACGGCACCGAGCTGTAACCGAGGCTGATGGCGGTCTTCCTCGCGCGCCGGCTGCTGCTTGCCGTCGGCGTGCTTGTCGGCGTGTCGTATGCGTCCTTCACGCTCATCGCGACGAAGTTCAGCGCGACCTGCGCGACCGACTACACGCCGGCGACGAAGTATCCGCCCCTCGCAGGGAGCGTCCACCAGGCATCGATCCTCTACTGGCGCTGGCTCAGAGACGTTCCAAGCGGTCGCGCCTTCAACGAATCGTGCGGGCCGGGCTTCCTCTCGCCCTTCTGGACGTCGGTTGGGCACACGGCGGTCCTGCTCGTCCTGACCGGGCTCATCGTCGTCGCGATCAGCCTCCTCGTCGGCACGCTTGCAGCCGTCAACGCGGGCTCGGCATTCGACGTCGTGTTCCGCGTCTTCGCGTATGCAGCCTGGGCGGTGCCGTCCTTCGTGCTCGCGCTGATCTTCCAGTCGATCATCGAATGGGCGACGTCGAAGCACGGCTTCCGTCTTTTCCCGGCGTCGGGCTGGCCTGGGATCTGCCCGTCGACGCTCTTCTACACGCCGCCGAGCTGCCCGCGCCCGGCTGGAGTCCGCTACTCGATCTCGGTGCTGCAGCACACGTTCGTGCCCGCGCTGACGCTCTCGCTCGCGTTCATCGGGCTGCACAGCCGCTATCTCCGGTCGGCACTGCTCGTGTCGCTGCGGGCTCCGTACACGACGACTGCATACGCGAAGGGGCTCCCTCAGCGACGTGTGGTGATCCGGCACGCGCTGCGCAACTCGCTCGCGACGTTCACGAGTGCGCTGCTGCTCGACATGGGTGCGATCTTCGGCGCCGCGATGGCGGTCGACTGGGTGTTTCGCCTCGGCGGGTTCGGGATGCTCTTCATCATCCAGATCAACGGGATCGGCGGCGGCGACTCGCCCGCGTTCCTCAATCCCTATGCCGTCGAGAATCTGCTCGCGTTTGCGGCGCTCCTCGTCCTCGCGTCCGCCTTTGTCTCCGAGCTCGCCGTGGGCTGGCTCGATCCGCGGGCGCGTCTGCGATGACGAGTGCGGCTGCAACGATCGAGACGGCTGCGTTTGCAACGCGTCCGCGCGGGCTGACCGTCGTCGCTGCGCGTCGCTTTGCACGACGGCCGCTCGCAGTGATCGCACTCGCTGTCGTCGTCGGTCTCTTCGTCGCGGGAGGCCTCGCCGGCGTGCTCGCGCCCGGCGGCGACATTCAGATCAACCTCACCGCGGTGCACCAGGGCCCGGAGCTGCACGGCGCGCATCTCTTCGGCACCGACTGGGTTGGGCGCGACATGCTCGTGCGCACGCTGTACGGCATCAAGACGTCGGAGACGGTCGCGTTGCTCGCGGCGCTCATCGCGACAGTCGTCGGCGTTCTCTGCGGCTGCGTCGCCGGGTACTACGAGGGCTGGGTCGACGCGATCGTGATGCGGATGGCGGATCTCGTCACCGCGCTTCCAGCGGTCGTCCTCACGCTCGCCGCGCTCGTCTACTTCGGCGAGGCATATCCGCACATCCTCGCCTTCATCTTCAGCGGCTACATGTGGGCGGGACTGGCGCGCATCATCCGAGCCGACGTCGCCCGCATCCGCGCACAGGAGTTCGTCGAGGCGGGCCGGGCGCTCGGCGCATCGGACCTGCGCATCCTGCGGCGCCACGTCCTCCCGAACATCGGCGGGACGATCGCGGTCGCCGCGACGGCGCTCGTCGGGCAGATCGTGCTGATCGATGCGACGGTCGAGTTCTTCGGCTACGGGCTGCCCGCGTCCGTCGCGCCCTCGCTCGGCAACCTTGTCGCCGATGTTGTGCAGTTCAAATTCGGTCTCAGCAACGATCCGGCCGTTTTGAATCTCGGCTGGTGGACGTGGGTCTTCCCGGGGGTCACGCTCGTCGTGATCCTCGTGTGCCTCAACGTCATCGGCGACGCGCTCGACGAAGCCCTCAACCCGCTCTCCTAGCCTTTCCACGGCCCACCTCGCCGGAGGCCGCGTTACCCTATGCCGGTGGCATCCCGTGACCGCACCGCGAGGGTGGCGGTGCTGGGCTCGTCTGTCCGGCGCTCCAGGAATGACCGCTTCCCCTCCAGGGGCCGGAGCTCGCTGGTC
Source organism: Gaiellaceae bacterium (assembly GCA_036265735.1). Classification (GTDB taxonomy): domain Bacteria; phylum Actinomycetota; class Thermoleophilia; order Gaiellales; family Gaiellaceae; genus Palsa-739. The sequence continues at coordinate 4,019 of DATAOK010000011.1, read as the reverse complement.
CGGCGCGGGGTCTTCACCGTGCTCATCCTCGTCGCGCTCGGCCTGCTGACCATCTCGTTCCGCTCGCCGACGACCGGGGCGCTGCACGACGTCCAGGGGTACGGCGCGAGCGCGCTGCGGCCGTTCCAGGTCGCGGCCGAGCGGGTCGCCAAGCCGTTCCAGGACGTCTACGGCTACTTCACCGGGCTCGTGAACGCGAAGTCGGAGAACAAGAAGCTCAAGCGTGAGGTGCAGGAATGGCAGGCGATCGCGAACGCGAACGTCGCGGCCGCGCGCCAGTCGGGCGAGTTCAAGCGACTGCTGCACTACGAGGAGGGCGCGACATACCCGAACGACTACCGCGCGGTGAACACGACGGTGATCTCGTACCCGAGCGGTCCGTTCGCGCAGCAAGTGACGATCGCGGCCGGCTCGAACGCGGGCATTCATGTCGGTACGCCGATCGTGACCGCCGACGGGTTGATCGGCCGGGTCACGAACGTCTCGACCGGGACTGCACAGGTCACGCTGCTCACCGATGCGAACAGCGCGGTCCCCGCGCGCGACGTCACGCACAGCGTCGCCGGATTGATTCGCCACGGACAGGGCTCGTCGCTCATCCTCGACCTCGTCTCGAAGCAGCTGCCGGTCAAGAAGGACGACATCGTCGTCACGCAGGGCACCGTCGACCGCCGCTACCCGGATCTCTACCCGTACGGGATCCCGATCGGTCGCGTGCAGTCGGTCGGGACGAGCGACATCGCGTCCTATCTCTCGATCCAGGTGACACCGTTTGCGCAGTTCGATTCGCTTGATGCGGTCGCAGCGCTGATTCCGAAGCATCCCCGGTGAGCCCCTTCGACACCGTCAAGGCCGCGCTCCTGCTCTTCGTCGCGGCGATCCTGCAGGTCTCGGTCTTCACGCAGGTGCACGTGCTCGGCGGGGTCCCGGACATCCTGCTCGTCATGCTCGTGAGCATCGCGCTGCTCCGCGGCTCGATCGTCGGCGCGCTCGGCGGCTTCTTCGCCGGCCTGCTCGTCGACACTGCGACGCTCGGCACACTCGGCCTCACGTCGCTCGTCCTCACGATCGCCGGCTACTGGATCGGGCGCTACGGCGAGACGACCGGCCGGGACCGCGCGCACGCGCCGTTCACGTCGGTCGCGGTGGTGACCTTCCTCTATCTCTTCGGGCTTGTGATCGTCCATTTCGTGCTGGGGGAGAACGCGCCGGCAGGCCCGGTCGCGCGAGGGCTGTTCCCGACGGTCGCGATGAACCTCCTGCTGACCGCACCGGTGTACGCGCTCGTCCGGCGTTTGCTGCGGCCGCTCGACCGCGCGGACTACGCGACCGAGGTGCAGCTGCTTGGCTAGCACGACGACCGAGCGGCCCGCGCGGCGGCTGCGCCGCCCGGACGCGGACGCGGCCGTCGAGCAGTACCGACCGAGCTCGCGGCTCACCTGGCGGGTCGGGATCCTCGGTTTCGCGCTCCTCGCCGTCTTCGCCGCGCTCTTCCTCCGGCTGTGGGCGCTGCAGGTGCTCTCGGGCCCGAAGTACGTGAACCAGGCGCAGGCGAACTCGTTCCGCCTCCTGCGGCAACAGGCGCCGCGCGGCCTGCTGCTCGACCGGACCGGCATCGCGCTCGTCACGAATGTCCCGACGACGGCGATCGAGCTCTGGCCCTCCGACCTGCCGAAGGTCTACAACGATCGCTACGCCGAGCTCGCCCGACTCTCCAAGGTGGCGCGCGTCCCGCTGTACGAGATCGCGCGCGGGATCAAGGAGCGAAAGAACAGCAACGACCTGGTCACACCCGTGACGATCCGCGAGAACGCGAGCGGCCCGATGCAGAAGTACCTTGCCGAGCGCGCGTCTCAGTTCCCGGGCGTCACGATGAACCGCTCGTGGATCCGGCACTACCCGTATCAGGGCCTCGCGGCGCAGGCGCTCGGCTACGTCGGGGCGATCACGCAGTCCGAGCTGAAGCGGCTCGGCAAGAGCTATGACCTGAACGACCAGATCGGGCAGTCGGGCGCGGAGTCGACGTACGACACGTACCTCCGAGGCGTCGCGGGCGCGTCGAAGCTGCATGTCGACAACTTCGGCCGCCCGCTCGGGACGGCGCAGCCGGCAACGCTGCCGAAGCCGGGCAACTCCGTGCGGCTGACGCTCAGCCTCAAGCTGCAGGAGGCGGCCGAGAGGGCGCTGCAGTACGGGATCGGTCTCGCGCAGTCAAATGGGGAGTGGGCAGCGCGCGGCGGCGCGATCGTCGCGCTCGACCCGCGCGACGGCTCGATTCTCGCGATGGCGTCGTCGCCGTCCTACAAGCCGTCGGTCTACGCGGGCCACGTCACGACGAAGGAGCTCGGTGCGCAAGGGCTCACGACAAAGACGGCGTCGTCGCAGAACTATCCCGCGCTGAACCGCGCAACCGACGCGACGTATCCGCCGGGCTCGGTGTTCAAGCCGGTTACCGCTCTCGCCGCGATGCAAGAGCATCTGATCACGCCGTACGAGAACCTGTCTTGCACGGGGACGTATCAGTCGCCGAACGACCGGTCGCATCACACGTTCCACAACTGGGACCCGAACGTGAACCAGGCGATGGATCTGCCGACCGCGCTCGCGTATTCGTGCGACACGTACTTCTACCAACTCGGTGACGACTTCTATTCACTGCCGGCAAACCGCGGCCAGCCGTTGCAGAAGTGGTCGCGCATCTTCGGATTCGGTCATCTGACCGGCTCCGACATCGGGCCTGAGGTGCCGGGCCTCGTGCCGACGATCGGCTGGCGCAGGCGGAACTTCTCGAAGCAGAAGGACCGGTGCTGCTGGGAGGTCGACGAGCTCTGGAAGCCGGGCAACTCGATCCAGCTCGCGATCGGCCAGGGCGACCTGCTTGTCACGCCGCTGCAGATGGCTCGCTTCTACGCGATGGTCGCGAACGGCGGCTATCTCGTGACGCCGCATCTGCTCGACGACGTTCAGACGTCGACCGGGTCGCCCGTACAGACGCCGCAACTGCCGTCGCCGCGGCAAGTCCCGGTCGATCCCGCCGCGCTCGCGATCGTCCGGCAGGGCTTGCTCGAGGGCACGCATGCGACGTTCGGCACGTCGTATCCGGTGTTCGGCCAGTTCCCGGTCTCGATCGCGGGGAAGACCGGTACGGCGGAGAAGCTGATCACGCTGCCGGGCTACACGGGCTTGAAGAGCCAGTCGTGGTGGTGCGGCTACGGGCCGACCGAGGACGCGAAGCTCGTCGTCTGTGCGGTGATCGAGAACGGCGGCCACGGCGGAACGGCCGCGGCACCGGCGGCGGCGCAGGTCTTCGGCGCGTTCTTCCACGTCCATGTGAAGCAAGCAACGAGCACGCACTCCGATTGATGGGCACGATGCACTGATGCTCGAGTACGCCGGATCACAAAGAGCAGGGCTCCAGCGCCACCGCGAGGGCATCGCCCTCAGCAACGTCGTGCGCTCGCTCGACTGGGTGCTCGTCGCGGGCGTGGTGGGTCTCGTCGCGGTCGGCCTCTGGGCGATCTCCGGCGTGACACGGTTCGACGTCCCGGGCTCGCCGCAGCACTACCTGCAGCGACAGATCGCCTACGCCGTCATCGGCGGCCTCGCGCTCTTGATCGGCGTTGTCATCGACCCGGACATCTACCGGCGGTACTGGCGGCCGATCTTCATCGGCACGATCGCGCTGATCGCGATCGTGCTGCTCGTCGGCAAGGCCGCGCGCGGGTCGACGCGCTGGATCAACGTCGGCTTCTTCACGTTCCAGCCGTCGGAGTTCGGCAAGCTCCTCTGCGTCCTTGCCCTCGCCGGGTTCCTCGCCGAGCGCGCGCGCAGCACCTCGGAGACGAGCACGACACTGCGTGCGCTCGGGCTCGGCGCGATTCCCATCGTGCTCGTGTTCGTGCAGCCGGACCTCGGAACCGCGCTCGTGTATCTCGCGGCGCTCGGCGCGATGCTCTTCGTCTGCGGAACGCCGTGGAAGCACCTGACGGTCCTCGGCGTGATCGGCGTGCTCGTCGCCG
>DATAOK010000010.1:0-7327 GCA_036265735.1 Gaiellaceae bacterium | reverse complement strand
GAGGTGATCGCGCAGAGCCCGGACGCGATCCTCATCGTCGTCTCGAACCCGCTCGATGCGATGTGCCACGTCGCGAAGAACGTCTCCGGCTGGCCGAAGGAGCGCGTGTTCGGCATGGCGGGCATCCTCGACACTGCCCGCTTCGCGACGTTCATCGCGTGGGAGACCGGCGCGTCGGTCAAGGACGTCCAGGCGATGGTGCTCGGCGGCCACGGCGACCAGATGGTGTCAGTCGTGTCGGCGACGACCGTCGGCGGTGTGCCGCTGCGGAAGCTCGTCGGTGAGGACCGCATCGCGGCGATGGTCGAGCGCACCGCGAAGGGCGGCGGCGAGCTCGTGAACCTGATGGGCACGTCGGCGTGGTATGCGCCGGGCGCGGCAGCCGCGCAGATGGTCGACTCGATCATGCTCGACGAGAAGCGCGTGCTCCCGTGCACCGCGTATCTCGAGGGCGAGTACGGCATCGACGGCCTCTACATGGGCGTCCCGTGCAAGCTCGGCCCGAGCGGCATCGAGGAGATCATCGAGCTCGACCTCTCGGACGACGAGCAGGCTGCCCTCAAGGCTTCGAGCGAAGCCGTGCGGGAAGTCGTCGGCGTCCTCACGAATTAGACATCAAACCCCGCAGCGGTCTGACTCCGCTGTTGGAATGCCGGCATGAACGCACTCGTCACAGGCGTCTCGCGCCGCATCGGCATCGGCTTCGCAATCGCCGAACGGTTGCGCGCGGACGGCGCGAACGTCTTCACGCACGGCTGGACGCCGCACGACGCGGCGCAGGACTGGGGCGCCGACGATCTCGAGGCCGACTTCGAAGCCGACTTCGCCGAGCCGGACGCGCCGGCACGTGTCGTCGCCGCCGCCCGGGCGAAGCTCGGCCCACTCGACACGCTCGTCGTCAACCACGCCCGCAGCGGTGACGGGCGCCTGGCAGACCTGACCGCGGAGCACATCGACGCGTTCCTGCATGAGAACGTCCGCGCGTCGCTCCTCCTCGTCAAGGAGTTCGCGCAGCAGTTCGAAGGCGACCGCGGCGCGATCGTCCTCATGACGTCGGGCGCTCACCTCGCGCCGATGCCGACCGAGGTCGCCTACGGCGTCTCGAAAGGCGCGCTCGCAATTGCAGTTGCAACGCTCGCCGACGAGCTCTCCGATCGCTGCATCCGCGTCAATGCCGTCAACCCCGGTCCGACCGACACCGGCTGGGGCCTCGCGGACGTCGACCCCGCCCGCCGCATGCCGTTCGGCCGCTGGGGGGAGCCAGACGACGCGGCACGCCTCGTCGCGTGGCTTTGCAGCGACGACGGCCGGTGGGTCAGCGGTCAGGTGCTCGATTCCGAGGGCGGCTTCCGCCGCTGGTGACGGCACCCCTCAGTACCATCCGGCACTCGTGGATCTCGGACTGAAAGGGCGGACGGCGCTCGTCTGCGGTGCGTCGTCCGGGCTCGGGCTCGCGACTGCGGAGGCGCTTGCCGAGGAAGGCGCGAACGTCACGATGTTCGCGCGGCGCCGCGACGAGCTGGAGCGGCAGGCCGACCGGATCGGCGCGCTCGCGGTCCGCGGCGACGTCACGCTCCCCCAGGACACCGAGCGCGCGGTCGCCAAGACGATCGAAGCGTTCGGCGGCCTCGACATCCTCGTCTGGAACGGCGGCGGCCCGCCGCCCGGCACGGGAACCGATGTCACGCCCGACTCGGTAGAGCAGGCAGTGGAGCTCATGGTTCAGCCGGCGGTTCGCCTCGTTCAGCACGCGCTGCCGCACCTCGACAAGAGCGAAGGCGGGCGCCTGATCGCGATCACGTCGATCGCCGCAAAGGAGCCGGTCGGCCACCTCGCGCTCTCGAACATGCTGCGACCCGCGATCAGCGGCTGGTTCAAGACACTCGCCAACGAGCTCGGCCCGCGTGGCATCACGGTGAACTGCGTCGCACCCGGTCGCATCGCCACGGCGCGACTCGAGCACCTGTACCCGGAAGGAGCGACCCCGGAGCAGCTCGCCGAGATCCCCCTCGGCCGCTGGGGGACGCCGCGCGAGTTCGGCGACGTCGTCTGCTTCCTCGCCTCGGATCGCGCGCGCTACGTGTCGGGCCAGACAGTCGTCGTCGACGGCGGCCTGCAGAAGGCGCTTTTCTGATGCCGCGCCGGCTGCTGTCGCCGGCGAAGCTCGCGGGCGGTGCGGTGTTCCTCCTCGTCGTGGCGGCGCTCGTGCTCTACGCGGTGCCGTCGCACAACTATCTCCTGCTGCCGGACAAGGCGCATCCCGTCGGTCCGCTCGTCAGCGTCCAGGGCCAGCACAAGGATCAGAACGCCGGCGGCATCTACTTCGTCGACGTCTTCGAGCGGCGCGCAAGCCTGTTCGAGTCGCTCTTCCCGTGGATCCACAGCGGCTCGACGCTCGTGCCTGCGAGCCTGATCGTCCCGCCGGGAGTCAGCGACAAGGCGGCGCAACAGGCCGACCTGCGCGCGATGGCGATCTCGCAGAAGGTGGCGGCCGCTGTCGCGCTTCGCCGGCTCGGCTACAAGGTCGTCGTTCGCCCGAGCGGCGTGATCGTCGCAGAGCTCGAGAGCACGAGCCACGCCGCCGGCAAGGTGCGGGCCGGCGACGTGATCGTGAGCGTCAACGGCGCGCCGACACAGACGATCGCACAGCTGCGTAGCGCCATGGCGAAGGTGAAGCCTGAGACGGTCGTCTCGCTCGCCATCGTCCGCGGCTCGCAGCACGTGATCGAGAACGTGAAGACGATGCCCGACCCGACGAACAAGGAGCGGGCAATCGTCGGCTTCGCGCCCGAGCAGGCTGCGCAGATCAAGCTCCCGATCAAGGTGAAGATCGACACGGGCAACGTCGGCGGCCCGTCTGCCGGTCTCGCGTTCGCGCTCGAGGTGATGGAGAAGCTCGGCCACGACGTCGATCGCGGCTACCGCGTCGCCGCGACGGGCGAGATCGAGCTGAACGGCGCGGTCACCGCGATCGGCGGCGTGAAGCAGAAGACGGTCGGCGCCCACGCGACCGGTGTCGACGTCTTCCTCGTCCCCGCCGCTGGGGATAACGCCAAGGAGGCGCAGCACTACGCGCACGGCCTCCGGATCATCCCTGTGAAGAGTTTTGCACAGGCGTTGCACGCGCTGGCAACACTGCCGCCGAAACGGTAGGAAACAGCAGATTCCGGCAGGCCAGAAACTGCCGGAAAATCGTCAGTTTTCGTTCGCGGCAACGCTTGAACCGGCCGTCAGGAGGCCTAGTATCTCGCCGCGTACCACCAGCCCATCCCCAGAGCAAAAGGACAAATGAGCAAACGAGCTAAAGCAAGTTGCAGCGACTGCTACTTCCGCCGCGCGGGCCTCTGTGCCCTCCCCGGCGAGACACCCTGCCCCACCTTCCGCCTCTCCGCCGGGTCCACCATGGCCCCGCCGCAACAGCCGCGGCTCGTGCCGCGCGTGCTGCCCACGCACGCGACGGCATAGGATCGCGCCGTGCGGTTCAGGCGCCGCCCCTCCATCAACACAAAAGAGCTGCAGGAGAACTGGCAGCCGCTGCTCTACGTCCGCGTCGGCGTCGTCGTGGTGCTCGCCGCGTACGTGATTGCGTTCATCATCGAGAACCGCAAGTCGGTCTCCGTGCACTTCGTGCTCGCGACCGCGCGCGTCTCGCTCGTCTGGCTCATCCTGTTGAGCCTCGCCCTCGGCTTCGTCGCCGGGATCCTGTTGTCGCAGCTAGAGCGCCGGCGCCGCCGCCGCCGCGCCGCTAAGCAGGCCGGCTAGCCGCGAGACGCCGTCCGAGATCTCGTCCGGCGAGACGAAGCTGAAGGCAAGCCGCATCGACTGCGTGCCGCTGCCGTCCGCGAAGAAGTCGGTTCCTTTGACGAACGTGACACCGGCCGCCTCGGCGCGTGCGAGATCGGGCGTGGTCTCGGGAAGATCGAGCCAGATGAAGTAACCGCCTTCAGGCCGGCTCCACGCCGCGCCTTCGGGCATGTCGTGCTCGAGCGCCTCAAGCATCGCGTCACGGCGCGCGCGCAGCAGCCCCTGCACCCGCTCGAGGTTCGGATTGAAGTTGCCGCGGCGCAGGAACTCGTGGACTGTCGCCTGCGTCATGAACGGCGGCGAGATGTATGTCGACACGGCGAGCGCCTCGATCTTTGCCGCAAGCTCCTCGGGCAAGACGAAATAGCCAACGCGCACGCCCGGCGCGATCGTCTTCGAGAACGACGACGCGTAGGCGACGTGGTCGCCGCCCTCCAGCTCGAAGATCGTCGGCGGCGCCTCCCCTTCGTACCGTACGAGCCCGTACGGATCGTCTTCAAGCACGAGCAGGTCGTGCTCACGCGCGAGCTCGGCGATGCGCTGCCGCCGCTCAGTCGAGAGCGTGCGGCCGCTCGGGTTCTGGAAGGTCGCGATCGTGTAGAGGAACGCCGGCTTGTCGCCGCCGGCGAGCGCCCGCTCGAGTGCGTCAACCTGCAAGCCGTCGTCGTCCATCGGCAGCCCGACGATCTCGGCGCCGAGCCGTCCAAGGATCTTCAGCGGCCGGTCATACGTCGGCGCCTCGACGAGGACTCGCGACCCCGGCCGGACGAGTTGCTCCGAGAGGAACACGAAGCCTTGGAGCGAGCCGCTCGTGACCACGATCCGCGACGGCTCCACGCCGTGGCGCGACGCGATCCATTCGCGCAAGGGGCCGTAGCCCCCGCCGGGCCCGTACGAGAGCACGGAGGTGCCGTCGCGCCCAATCGCCTCGCGCGCGCAATCCGCGAGCTCGTCGACCGGCAGGCACTCGGGCGCCGGAACGCCGCGCGCGAAGGAGATGACACCCACGCCCCGAGACTAGCGATCAGCGCGGCTTGAACGAGTAGAGCAACCCGCCCTCGTCCCCACCGATCAGGCTGCTCCCGGCCTCGATCATCGGGCCGAGCGTTGCAGACGGAGTCGGATAGCGCCAAACGACCGTCCCCGTTGCGGCGCGAGAGACGACGAAGCCGCCGGCAAAGCCACCGGTCGATGCGACGAGGTCGCCCGCGACGAGCGGCTCGGGCATCGAGCCGTTCCCGGTCGCAACGAACCAGCGCGCCGTGAAGCCGCACTGCGGGTTCACCTGCAGTGCGATCGTGCCCTGGAGGCGCTTCCCGCTCTGCTCCTCCGTGACGCCCGAGTCGTAGAGCATCTGCGTGCGCGGCGACCAGCTCGGAGCGCCGACGAACGAGTAGATGCCGTCGCTCAGCGGAATGTCGGCGTGCAGCGTCATTCGGTCCTGGCGCCAGACGAGGAGCTCGCCCGACTTCGAGTTCGCCGCGAGAAGCGCCGGACAGCGTGCGGGCTGGAAGAGCACGGGTGCTGCGCCGATGTCCGTGTCCTCTCCCTCTGCCGCGCTCGTCGGACGCGCGGACGCAAAGACCTCGGAGAGGTCGGTGCTGAGCTCGACCATGCTGTCGCTCGAGCCGTCGTCGACGTCGGGCTCGGCGTTGCCGACGCCGGTGAAGAGCGCCGTGCCCGCCGGGTTGACGGCGACACCGCCCCAACCCCAGATGCCGCCGAGGTTGTCAGCGCCGGGGACAGGGTCGAAGACGGCGGGCGAGCCGGCCGGAGCCGTGACGTCCACAGAGACGAGCCGTCCCTCCGCCGGCACGCCGCGCCGGTCAGGCGCGTCGCAGTAGGAGGCAATGGGGACGTAGAGACTGCGGCCGAGCAGGCGGAGCCCGCCCCAGACGTACTCGGTTCGCCGCCGCAGGACGATCTGGACGGGCCAGCCCGGCGCGTCGGTCCCGTCACTCAGCCGCAACGCGTGAAGCATCCCCGTCGAGCCGACGACGTAGAGGACGCCGCGCTGCGCGTCGATCACACCGGTCGAGTCGATGCCGTACGTCCCGCAACCGCCGTTCACCGTCTCGGTCCCGAGCGAGCGCTCCCAGAGCACGCGTCCGGTCGGCCCGACCGCGTACACGTTGCCCTTCTCGGTCGACGCAAAGATGACGAGACCACGCCCGGAGACAGGCGCAGCGAGCGGCGACGCGGTGATGCCGCCGTCGAGCTGCGTCTTCCAGGCGAGCGAGAATCCCTTCACCGAGGACGTGAACGTCTTGGCTGCGGTGAAGGCGTCGATCTGCGCGTCGTGACCAAACGACGTCCACGATGTGTCGGCGCTCTCGACGTACGCGTGCGACGCCGGCGCGCCGATGAGCGCAGCCGCCGCGACCGCAACGAGAACGGCCCTCCCAGTCGGCACGGAGCGAAGCTACGGGGGCTGACTAAGTTCGGATTAAGAGCGGACGTGGTCCGCGACGAGCTGCGCGACCTCGGTCGGCGTCGTGCCGACGCGGATGCCGCGAGCCTCGAGCGCTTCCTTCTTCGCGGCGGCGGTCCCCGACGAGCCTGAGATGATCGCGCCCGCGTGGCCCATCGTCTTCCCGGGCGGTGCCGAGAAGCCGGCGATGTACGAGTACACCGGCTTCGTGACGTGCTCGCTGATGAACGCCGCCGCCTTCTCCTCCTCGTCGCCGCCGATCTCGCCGACCATCACGATCAACTCGGTCTGCGGATCCGCCTCGAAGCGCTCGAGGATGTCGATGAACGACGAGCCGACGACGGGGTCGCCGCCGATGCCGACGATCGTCGAGTTGCCGAGGCCGGCCTGCGCGAGCTCGTGGCCGATCTGGTAGGTCAGCGTTCCCGAGCGGGACACGAGCCCGATCCGGCCCTCGCTGAACACCTCGGCCGGGATGATGCCGGCGTTCGCCTTGCCGGGCGAAAGGACACCCGGGCAGTTCGGACCGATCATCGTCACGCCCTTGGGGCGAATGGAGTTGTAGACGCGCAGCATCTCGTGCGCGGGAACGTGCTCCGTGATCGCGATCACCGTGCGGATCCCCGCGTCGACCGCCTCGTAGATCGCGTCGGCCGCGAACCGCGCGGGCACGAAGATGAGCGTCGTGTTCGCTCCCGCCTGCTCGACCGCTTCCGCGACCGTGTTGAAGACCGGGATCCCCTCGACGTCCTGACCACCCTTGCCCGGCGTGACTCCGGCGACGACGTTGGTGCCGTAGGCCCTGTTCCGCAGCCCGTGGAAGCGGCCCTCGGAGCCGGTCAGGCCCTGCACCACGAGCCTCGTGTCCCGGTCGACGATGATTGCCACTACGCGGCCTTCCCCGCCTTGATGGCGATCTTGCGCAGCCTCAGGCGCCCGTCGCGAACACGGTCGCCCAGCAGCTCCACGGCGCGTCGCGCCTCGTCGCCGACGCATCCGGTGCGGGCGAGCCACGCCTCGAGGTCGAACGAGTGCTCGAAGAAGCGGACCTCCTCGATCGTGAGCCCCGCGCCCTCGACGAAGGCACGCCAT
>DATAOK010000009.1:0-14884 GCA_036265735.1 Gaiellaceae bacterium | reverse complement strand
TCCTTCAGCCCGGTGATCACGTAGCCGACCTCGCCGGCGGTCAGCGTCTCGACCGGTGTCATCGTCGGCGAGAAGTAGCCGAGCTCCTCGGCATCGAAGCGTGTGGAGGTCGCCATCGTCTGAAGCGCGTCGCGCCTCGTGAACGTCCCGTCGACGACGCGGACGAATGCGACGACTCCGCGGTACTGATCGTACGACGAGTCGAAAACGAGCGCGCGCGGCGGCGCGTCCGCATCGCCTCCCGGCGCGGGTACACGCTCGATGATCGCATCGAGGACGTCGTGCACATTCGTCCCGGTCTTCGCGGAGATGCGAACGACGTGGGACGGATCGTCACCGAGAAGATCCGCGACCTCGATCGACGCGCCGTCGGGATCCGCTTGCGGCAGGTCGATCTTGTTCACAACCGGGACGATGTCGAGACCGTTCTCGATCGCGAGATACGCGTTGGCGAGCGTTTGCGCCTCGATGCCCTGAGCGGCGTCGACCACGAGCAACGCGCCCTCACACGCCTGCAGCGACCGCGAGACCTCATAGGTGAAGTCGACGTGCCCGGGCGTGTCGATGAGGTTCAGCTCGTGGCCCTTCCACAAGACGCGCACGGCTTGCGCCTTGATCGTGATCCCGCGCTCGCGTTCGAGCTCCATCGAGTCGAGCAGCTGCTCGCGCATCTCCCGCGCGGAGACCGCCTCGGTGATCTCGAGGATGCGGTCGGCCAGGGTCGACTTGCCGTGGTCGATGTGGGCGATGATCGAGAAGTTGCGGATCTTGCTCTGGTCCATGGATCTCCGCGGCGATGGTACTCGCGGTCTCCTCTCAGCTACTTCTGCGCGATGAAGACGAGGAAGTCGTGGTCGGGCCGAGGCTCCTCGTCCTCGTAGCCGCCGCGCACAGATACCTCCGAGAAGCCCGCTGTCCTCAGCATCAGGACGAGCTCGTCCCGGAACCACATCCGCATCGAGAGCGGCTGCTGCTCCTCGGCGACGAGCTCGCCGTCCTGCCACTTCTCGATGCGCATCTCGATCCGGGTGGACTGGTCGAGCGGGTCGACTTCGAGCATCCGCGTCCGGAGCGCGTACTCGGAGCCGTCGGGAGCCTCCCGGCGGTCGGGCTCGGCGCTCCACGGCCGCGGAAGCTCGGCGCGCCCTTCCGACGTCCAGCGCATCCAGCGGCGCACGCTCGAATACGGCACTTCGTTGTCGAGGAGGAGCGTGCCGCCCGGCTCGAGCGCCGCGTAGAGCCGGCGGATCGCCTCCTCGTCCTCCGCGCGCGTCGTCCCGAGACCGAACACGCCGCAGACGACGACCGTCCGGTACAGCCGCGGCGGCTCGAGCTCGTGCAGGGGCTGCGCCCAGAGCGCCGGGTTGAGTCCATCGGCCTCGGCACGCGCACGACACTGCGCGACCATGTCGGCAGAGACGTCACAACCGTCGACGTCGAGCCCGTCGCGGAGCCACGGCAGGAGGAGCCGGCCGTTGCCGCACCCCGCGTCGAGCGCAGGCTCGCCCGCTTCGACGAACCGCCGAAAGTACGCGAGCTCCTGTCCGCCGTCCGTGTTGAAGTGCGCCCACCATTCGGCCATCAGGCCGTAGTGCCAGGTCTGCGGCCGTTCGCTCATGCGCGGCGCAGTCTCGAAGCCAGGCCGAGCACGACGTCGAGCTCACGCACACGAAGCACACGGCACGCGGTGTAATACACGGCCAGCGCCGCAGCGAGCGCGGCGCCGAGTGAGACGAGCTGGGCGGGGAACGACCGCCCGAGACCTGAGTCGAGCGGCCTCCAGACGACCCACGCGACAAGTCCGACGAGCGCCGACGCGATGACGACACGGGTCACCGTCGACGCGATCTCACGGCCGTTCAACCGGCGGATCCGGCCGCGCAGCACGACGATCAGCGCCCACGTGCCCGCCACGTTGCAGATCGCAGTCGAAAGTGGGATGCCCCAGGGGCCGACCCGGTAGAGCGCGAAGTCGAGGATCGCATTCAGGAATAGGTTGCCGAGCGCGATCGCGGTCGGGATCCAGTTCGTCCGCATGCTGAAGAATGCGCGGTTGAGCATCAGCATCGCGCCGTTGAAGACGAGCCCGGCGCTGAAGGCAGCGAGGCAGGCCGCGACGACCGGCGTCTGATTCGGCGCGAACTGGCCGCGCTGAAAGAGGATGCGGATGATCGGCTCCGCCAGGACGGCGCTCACGACAGCCGCCGGGATCAGCGTGAAAGCGATATGTCGCAAGCCTGAGCTGACGGTATCGCGGAAGCCGCGAAAGTCGCCCGTCTCTGCCGCCGTCGATGCGAAGCGCGACAGCGTCGGGAAGAGAACGGTCGCGATTGCGACGGAGAACATGCCCTGCGGGAGCATGTAGACGAGGAACGCCTTCTGGATCGCGGTCGGCGCCAGCGAGCCGTTGATCAGGCGAGACGCGAAGAACGTGTCGATGACCGCGTTGACGTTGATCAGCCCGAGACCGAGCGTGACCGGGATCATGTTCCGAAAGACCTCACGTACCGCGGGATCGCGCCAATCGAGCACGAGCCGCAGCCGCCCGTCGTAGCCGCGCAGCCATGGCAGCGGCAGGAACACCTGGATGAACGTCGCCGCAAGGATCGAGACCGCGTAGACGTAGAGCTTCGCACTCGTCGTGTGCTCCTGCGGTACCCCGATGGCGAGCCCGGCGACGATCGCGATATTCCAGAAGACCGGAGAGATCGCCGGCACCGTGAAGTGGTCGTAGCTGTTGAGGATCCCGACGATGATCCCGCTGACGCCGAGCAGCGCGACGATCGGGAAGAGCACACGCGACAGGCCGACTGCGAGCGTGCGGTCGTTACCCGGGTTGCCGAACAGGTCGATGACCCACGGCGCGAGCAGCACGAACAGCGCGGTCAGCGCGGTCAACCCGAGCAGCGTGAGCCAGAAGAGGCTCGACGCGACGCGCCACGCTCGCTTGCGGTCCTTCTTGAGCAGGTCGATGAAGACGGGGACGAACGCGGACGAGAGCGCCGCGTCCGCGACGAGCGCGCGAACGAGATTCGGAAGCTGGAACGCGACCGTGAATGCGTTGATCGGCCCCCGCGCGCCGAAGTAGTACGCCGCAACGACCTCGCGCACGAGCCCGAGCACGCGCGAAACGCCGGTGGCAAGGCCGAAGATCGCCGTCGACCGCGCAAGGCCGCTGCGCGATGCGCGCCCATCGGCGCTCGGCGGCTGCACCTCCCCCGGCTCTCGGAGATCGGCGACGTTGAGGTTCAGCGTCGGATCCTCCGGCCCGATGGCGATCGGGCTGCCCGAACCGAAATACGTCGGCTTCCCGGCCTCGCGCCGCAGGCGATCGCGCTCGAGCCGGCGCAGCTCGCGCTCGCGATCGGCGTCGGTCACGGGCAAGAGGGTACGTCAGCCGCCGGAGCGGCGATCCTTGCCCGACCGGCGGTCGGAGCCTTTCCGCCGGTCACCCCCGCCCCGGCGGTCATCGCCGCCGGCCGGCGGGCCGTCGTCGCGCGTGCGACGGTCACTGCCCGAACGCCGTTCGGATCCGCCCCGGCGGTCGTCACCCGAGCGCTTGTCAGCCATGCCACAAGTGTTCACGGCCTCGCAGGGCTTTCCTGCCGTTGCTACCATCCCGAAGCCCGCGAGACGCGGGCGTTTTCACGCGATGCCGAACATCAGACAACAGGAAAAGCGCGTTCGCCTCGCGGCCCGGCAGCGGGTCGAGAACCTCCGCTGGCGCTCGACGGCGAAAACCCTGATGCGGCGCCTCGAGGAGGCCGCGCAGGGCGGCGACGCCGACGCGATCGGCACCCGCCACCGCGAGCTCGTGAGCTGGCTCGACAAGGCTGCTGCCAAGGGCGCGTTGCACAAGAACACCGCCGCCCGGCGGAAGGCTCAGGCCGCCCGCGTCGTCGCGGGCAAGCAGTAAGGCCTACGCCGCCGCGCGCTCGCGCGTGATGTCGACGAGCGCCCGCTCGAGCTCGAGGTCCGCCGGCAGGCGCGAGCCGCCCTTCGCATTCGCGTCGAGCTCCGCGAGCCGGACGAGCGCGTCGCCGAGCTCCTCGGCCGAGAAGTTCGCCGCCTGAGCGAACGCCTTCTCGGCGGCGAACGGATGCATCTTCAAGCGAGGCGCTGCGTCGCGAGGGCGGACGCCTTCTTCCGCGAGCTTCTGACAGCGGCGGACGCGGCCGACGTGGGAGACGAGCGACGCGATGATGCGCATCAGCTCGCCCGAGCGCGGACGGTGCGAGCGCTCCATGATCTCCTCCGCCGCACGCAGGACTCCGCCGACGTCGCGTCTCCCCCATGCGTCCGTGAGCGAGAAGATCGCCGTCTCCGCGCGGCCTGCGGCGAGCAGCTCGACTTCGCGGAGCGTGACAGTGTCGCCTCCCGCCCAGGTGGCGAGCTTCTCGACCTCGCTCGTGAGCTCGTCGAGGTCGTCGCCGACGATGTCGATCAGCGCCCGGCACGCATCCGCCTCGGCCTTGCCGCCGGCGCGCGCGAACTGCTCGGCGACCCATTCCGGGAGCTTGCGCTTCGGCACGTCGTAGGCCAGAACCTGTCCCGCTTTGGCGACCGCCTTCGCGAGTGCGGAGTCGGACTTCAGCTCCTCCGCGACGAGCGCAAGCACCGTCGCAGGTGCCGGCGCGGCGAGGTAGGCGACGACCTCCTTCACGTCGGCGGCCTTCCAGCGGTCGACGTCGTCGACGATCACGAGGCGGGCCTCGCCGACGAAAAGTCCCAGCGCGTTGCAGGCGGCGACCGCGTCGCCGCCGGCTGCCTCGCGGGCGCTGAGGTGCTCGGTCGCGTCAACGCCGATTCGTTCACGCAGCCGGCGCACCGCGCGCACGATCTTCGGCCGGTCGCTTCCGTGCAGGAGGTAGACCGGCTTGAGCTCGTTCGCCACGACGCCAAGCATAGGCTGCCGCGCAGGCGACGCCTGCCGCGAGCGCGGCGGCCGCCGCGGGTGACCGGATCTGCGCGCCGGGCAGGCCGCCGAAGAAGCGCGCACACCCGGCGAGGTAGGCCGCGCACCAGCCGTTGACCCGCGCGAGGAGCGGCCCGACCGGCGGGAGCACCGCGGCAAGAAGTGCGAGCGCGAGGAGCGGCGTCACGACCGGCGCGGCGGCGAGATTGGCCGGAACGGTCACGAGTGGGATCGCGTGGAAGTGGAACCACGAGATCGGCGCTGTGACAAGACCGCAGGCGGCCGAGATCGCGATGCACTGCGCCAACAGCCGCGGCACCGGATAGCCCTCGAGCCACCGTTCGATGCGCGGGGCGAGCGTGAAGATCGCGAGCACGGCCGCGAAGGACAGCTGGAACCCCGGGTCGAGCGCGTTGTACGGATTCCACGCGAGCAGCGAGATCGCGGCGAGCAGCAGCGCATACCAGCGGTCGCGCTCCCGGCCGCTGAGCCACGCGAGCGAGCCGAGCACGCCGACGACGCCCGCCCGGATCACGGACGGCTGCGGGCCGACCGCAAGGACGTAGCCGCCGATTGCGGCGAGCGCCGCCAGCTCCGCGGCGATGCGGGACAGGCCGAGCAGGAATGCGATACCGACCGTCCCCGCGGCGACGACCGCGACATTGCCGCCGCTCACCGCAAGCAGGTGGTACAGCCCGGACGCGCGGAACCGCTGCTTGAGCGCGTCCGAAAGCCCGCCGTCCTCGCCGAGAACGACGCCTTCGATCACCGCGCGACGCTCACCCGCGACGCCCGGCACCGACGAACGCGCGAGCCAGGCGTGCAGGCGGTCGGCCACGCCGCCGCGCAGGCGCAGAACCTGCACCGTCGACGCGCGCAGCACGACGTGCACGCCGTGCCGGCGCAGCCACGTGCGCTCGTAGTCCGGCGGCACGCGCAGCGTGCCGATGATGCGCACTCGAGCCCCTTGCGGGGGAGGAGGCGCGCGCGTCCGCGCGAGCTCGAGCAACACAGGCTCGCGCAGCGGCCGGTCGTCCCAGCGCCGGACGAGCGCCGTCTCGCGGACTTCGAAGCGGCCGATCCGCGGCGGCTCCTTCACGTCGACGACCGCGATCCCGCCCGAGCCGACGAGACCCGCGAGCCGGCTTGCGTCGAGCTCGTGGAGGCGCACGCTCCCCCACCACCAGCCTGCGACCGCGAGCAGGCACGCGAGGGAGATCCGCGGCGCAAGCGCAACGGCACAGAGCGCGACCAGCACAGCGGGCGCAACCGAGAACCGCACGGCCGTCGGCACCGCCAGCCCGCCGGCGAGCGATCCCGCCAGAACATACGACCGCCGGATCACGGAATCACGAGGCCCTTCAGCTGCTCGATGCGGCCCTGTCCGATCCCCGGCACGGCATCGAGGTCGGCGACCGCGTGGAACGGCCCATGAGCCTGCCGGTAATCCAGGATCTTCTGCGCCGTCGTCGGCCCGATGCCGGGCAGCGCGTCGAGCTGCTCGAGCGTCGCCGTGTTGAGGTCGAGCGGCGCCGTTGGTGAGGGCCCCATTGCTGGGGATTCGGCGCCGCTCGACGCTCCCGCCGTCCCCGCCCCGCGCGTGGGGACGACGATCTCCTCGCCGTCGGCGACCGGCGCGGCGAGATTCACCGCAACGCGGTCGGCACGCCGCGTGAACCCACCCGCGAGCGCGATCGCATCGGCGATGCGCGAGCTGCGTGCCAGGAGATAGAGCCCCGGCCGCCGGACGGCACCGGCAACGTCGACGACGAGCGCAGGGCTAGGGCCGGATGCAGCACGCGCGGGCGCAGCGACACGCAACGGCGGCGCCACCGGCGCGGCAGACGAGCGATGCAACAGACGCGGGGCGCCCGCCACGACGAGCGCAACAGCCACAACAGCACCGACGAGCAGGCGCCGCTGCCCAAGCGTGAGCGAGTGCAGGTTCACAGACGAAGCGTGGCCTGCAAACCGTCACGGCTGTGTGCCGTCTAGACGACGAAATTCACAAGCTTGTGCGGGACGACGATCGTCTTCCGCACCGTCGCCCCGTTCAGATGCGCGTGAACCCTCGGCGAAGCCTTCGCAAGCGCGACGAGCTCCTCCTCGGCCGTGTCGATCGCGACCTCGAAGCGGTCGCGCACCTTCCCGTTGACCTGCACGACGAGCTCGAACGACGCCCGTGCAAGCTGTGACTCGTCGGCCGACGGCCACCGCTCCATCCACAGCCTCGAGTGGCCGAGCCGCTCCCACAGCTCTTCCGCCAGATGCGGCGCATAGGGCTGGATCATCGACACCGCCGTCTCCGCGGCAAACCGCGCAGACGGATCCGAGACTCCCGCGTGCGACAGCTCGTTCACGAGCTCCATCACAGCCGAGATCGCGGTGTTGAACGACTGCCGTCGCCCGATGTCGTCGGTCACCCTCGCAATCGTCTCGTGCGCCTTCCGAGACAACGCGTTCACCGCGGGCTCGCCACGCGGAGCGTTTTCCGCGACGTCGACGACGATCCGGAACAGCCGGCGCATGAACCGCACCATCCCCTCGATGCCTTCCTCGGTCCAGTCCATGTCCTGGTCGGCAGGCCCGATGAAGAGGATGTACAGCCGCACCGCATCCGCGCCGTAGCGGTCGATGATCTCCTCCGGCGCGATCACGTTGCCCTTCGACTTCGACATCTTGGTGCCGCCGAGCTGCACCCAGCCGTTCGTGAAGAACTGGACGAACGGCTCGCGGTGGCCGATCAGCCCGAGGTCGTTCAGCGCCTTCATGAAGAAGCGCGCGTAGATCATGTGCATTGTCGTGTGGTCGACGCCGCCGGTGTAGACGTCGACCGGGTTCCAGAAGTCGGCGAGCTCGCGGCGCCACGGCTGCTCCGTGTTGTGCGGATCGCAGTAGCGGAGGAAGTACCACGACGAGTCGACGAAGGTGTCCATCGTCTCGACCTCGCGGCGGCCGTCCTTCCCGCACGTTGGGCACGGCGCGCGCACCCAGTCCTCCGCCTGCGCGAGCGGCGCGATCCCGCGCGGCTTGAAGTCTTCGATGTACGGCAGCACGACAGGCAGCTCGTCGTCCGGCACCGCGACGGCACCGTGCTCCTCGCAGTAGATGATCGGGATCGGGCACCCCCAGTAGCGCTGGCGGGAGAAACCCCAGTCGCGCAGGCGATACGAGATCGCATGCTTGGCACGACCGCTTTCCGCGAGCCAGTCGACGATCGCGCGCTTCGCGTCATCCGCCGGCAGCCCGTCGAACTGCGCCGAGTTGACAAGCCGATCGTCCTCGTCGATGACCGGGACGATCGGCAGCTCGAACGTCCGTGCGAATTCCTCGTCACGCTCGTCGTGCGCCGGCACGGCCATGATCGCGCCCGTGCCGTAATCCATGAGCACGTACTCGGCAATCCAGATCGGGACCTGCGCGCCGTTCACCGGGTTCGTCGCGTAGAAGCCGGTGAAGACGCCGGTCTTCTCCTCTGCTCCGGCGCGCTCCTCACCGCGTTTCGCGGCGGCGCGACGCACGTAGTCGCGCAACGCATCCGCATGCGGCGAGCGCTCGGTCAGCTCCGCGACGAGTGGATGCTCGGGCGCGAGCACGAAGAACGTCGCGCCGTAGAGCGTGTCCGGCCGCGTCGTGAAGACGGAGACGTCCTCTCCGAGCTGATCGACGTGGAAGAGGATCTCGGCGCCCTCGGAGCGTCCGATCCAGTTTCGCTGCATCGTCTTGACCTTGTGGAACCAATCAAGCTTGTCGAGGTCGTCGAGCAGCTCCTGCGCGTACGCGGTCGTGCGGAAGAACCATTGTTCGAGGTACTTCGCCTCGACCTCGGCGCCGCAGTATTCACAGTGACCGTCGTGCACCTGCTCGTTCGCAAGCACGACCTGGTCGACCGGACACCACTTCACGGGCGCGGCCTTGCGATACGCAAGGTCGGCTTCGTACAACCGTAGGAACAGCCACTGATCCCACTTGTAGTACGTCGGCTCGTGCGCCGAGATCATCCGCGAGAAGTCGAGCGCCCAGCCCATGCGGCGCATCGACCGTGTGATGTTCGAGATGTTTCGCTCGGTCGTCTCGCGCGGGTGGCCGCCCTCGCGGATCGCCGCGTTCTCGGCCGGCAGCCCGAACGAGTCGAAGCCGATCGGGTGCAGCACGCTCCAGCCGTTGCGGCTGCGGAAGCGTGTGATGACGTCGCCGATCGTGTAGACGAGGCAGTGGCCCATGTGCAGCGTTCCGGACGGGTACGGCCACATCTCGACGACGTAGCTCTTCTCGGACCGCTCGCCCTCGGGGAGCGCGTCCACGACGCGGAAGGCGTCCGCGTCCTCCCAGACGCGCTGCCATTTCGCTTCGGTCGTATGGGCGTCGTAGCGTTCCATGGATACAAAAAAGCCTCTCCGAGGAGAGGCCGAGGGGAGCCGGCGCGGCTCGTCGCCGCGTGTTCTCCCTGAGCTAAGGAAGCAGCTCGGTCATTGTCGTATTGATACTAGCAACGTGCTCGAGCTCCTTCCTCTCACCGCCGAGGTCGAATCTGGCGAACTCGCCGTCGGCGGCGTCCGCGCGGGCGCGCTCGCGGACGAGTACGGCACGCCGGTCGTCGTCTATTGCGAGGAGACGATCCGTGCGCAAGCGCGGGCCTATCGCGAGGCGGCTCCGGACGCGCTCGTCGTCTACGGGACGAAGGCGTTCGCGAACGTCGGGCTGCTCCGCGTGCTCGCGGAGGAGGGCGTCGGCGCCGACGTGTCGACGCTCGGCGAGCTCGCGTTCGCGCAGGCGGCAGGGATGCCCGGCGAGCGCCTCATCTTCCACGGCAACAATAAGGACGAGCGCGAGCTGCGGGCGGCGGCAGACGCAGGCGCGATTGTCGTGCTCGACGAGCTCGGAGAAGCGGAGCGCGCAGCTGCGGCCGGCGTGCACCGCGTGCTCGTGCGCCTCACGCCGGGCGTCGACGCGCTGACGCACCAGTCGATCCAGACCGCGCACGCAGGCTCGAAGTTCGGCCTCCCCTTCGACGCGGCCGCCGACGTGATCAGAAGCACTGCGCTCGACGTGATCGGCGTGCACGTGCACATCGGCTCGCAGCTCGCGCGAACCGACGAGAGCGTGCTCGCCGTCGAACGCGTCGTCGAGTTCTGCGAGCACATGCACGACGAGCACGGCTGGGAGCCGCAGCTGATCGACGTCGGCGGCGGGCTTGCCGTGCGGCACAACCGCGACGAGCATCCGCCGACGATCAGCGAGTTCGTCGCGCCGCTCGCGAGCACGGTGCACGAGCACTGGCCGAACGCGCGCCTCGTCCTCGAGCCGGGGCGCTCCCTCGTCGGACGCGCGGGAGTGACGCTGTACCGCGTCGGCGCGACGAAGGAGAGCGGCGGCGTGAGCTGGGTCGCAATCGACGGAGGCATGTCGGACAACCCGCGGCCGCAGCTCTACGGCGCGCGCTACGAGGCGCTGCTCGGGAACCGCGCAGGCGAGCTCGCCGACGGCGTCTTCCGTATCGCCGGCAAGCATTGCGAGTCCGGCGACGTGCTCATCGACGCGGCCGAGCTGCCGCATCCGCGACGCGGCGACGTGCTCGCGGTCCCGGCCACAGGCGCCTACACGCTCGCGATGGGCTCGACGTACAACGGCGTCCCGCGTCCTGCTGTCGTGCTCGTGCGCGACGGCGAAGCGCGCGTCATTCGCCGGAGGGAATCGACCGACGACCTGCTCCGTTACGAAGAGACATGACGGCTACGCTCAAAGCCATGCGGATTCCCGGCGTGCTGCTCGTCGCATTCGCTGCGGCGTTGTGGGGAACGGACCCCATTCTCCGGAAGCCGCTGTCGTCGAGCACGTCCGCGACGACGATCGTCTTCGGCGAGCACGTCATCCTCGTCGTCCTCGTGCTGCCGCTGCTCCTTCCCGCGTTGCGCGCCTTGTGGAAGGCGGGCCCGGCGTACATCGCCGCTGCGATCGCGGTCGGCGCCGGCGCATCCGCTGTCGCAACGATCCTCTTCACCGAAGCGCTCTTCCACGGCGACTTCATCACGCCCGTCGTCATCCAGAAGATTCAGCCGCTCGTCGCCGTTGCCGGCGCAGCGGTCGTGCTCGGCGAGCGACCGCGGCCGCGATTCGCGTGGTTCCTCCTCCCCGCGCTCGCCGGGTTTTGGCTCGTGAACCAGGCGCATCCGCTCGAGCCGACCGCGAAAGGGCTCGTGCCGATCATCGAGGCGCTCTCGGCTGCCGTCCTGTGGGGCCTCGGCACCGTGCTCGGCCGCTACCTCAGCCGAGAGCTGTCGTTCCAGCACGTGCTCTCGCTGCGGTTCTTCTTCGGGCTCATCGCGAGCGCGATCGCCCTCCCAGTGATGGGCGCGAAGGCGTACGCCGGCGCGCACGACAGCCTGTGGATCGCGTACCTCGCGGTCGTGACCGGGCTCATCGCCCTCGCGCTCTATTACTACGGGCTGAAGCGGACGCCGGCGCTGCTCGCGTCGATCGCCGAGCTGACGTATCCGGCGACCGCGGTGATCGCGGGGATCTACGCCTACAACGCGCACCTGCGCTGGACGCAGTGGATCGGCGTCGCCGTGATCATCACGACCGTCAGCCTCCTGCCGGTGCGGCCGCGGCGGGAGATCGTGCGCGCGCCGGACACTCGACTCGCATCGGCGCCCGCAGCGGGCTAATCTCGCTGCGTGGACCTGCGCGACACGCCGGACGAGGCTGCGTTCCGGGCCGAGCTGCGGGCGTGGCTCGACGCGAACCTGCCTGACGCGAAGCGCGGCGGCCGCGGCGGCGCGCAGCGGTACGGCGACGAGTTCGGCCGCGAGTGGAGCGGGATGCTCCACCAGGCCGGCTATGCCGGGCTCACCTGGCCGAAGGAGTACGGCGGCGCCGGCGCGCCCTACAGCTTCCAGGCGATCTTCTACGAGGAGATGGCGCGCGCCCATGCGCCCGCGCACATCGGCGTGATCGGGCTCGGCATGGCAGGGCCGACGATCATCGCGCACGGCAGCGAGGAGCAGAAGCAGGCACACCTCGAGAAGATCCTTTCGGCAGAGGAGATCTGGTGCCAGGGCTTCAGCGAGCCGGACGCGGGCTCCGACCTCGCCGCAGCCCGCACGCGCGCCGAGCGACGCGGCGACGTCTACGTCGTGAACGGCCAGAAGGTCTGGTCGTCGTTCGCGCACATCGCGGACTTCTGCATCCTCGTCACGCGGAGCGATCCGGAGGCGCCGCGCTACCGCAACCTCACGTATTTGATCGTCGACATGCACGCGCCCGGCGTCGAGGTGCGGCCGCTGCGGCAGATCACGGGCGAGGCGGAGTTCAACGAGATCTTCTTCAACGACGTCGAGGTGCCGGTGTCGAACCGGCTCGGCGACGAAGGCGACGGCTGGAATGTCGCGATGACAACGCTGCTGCACGAGCGCGGCACGCTCGGCTTCGCCCTCACTGCGGCGCTCGAGAGCTCCGTCAACCGGCTACTCGACGTCGCGCGCGAGCGCATGAACGGCGACGACGGCGCGCGCGAGCGCATCGCGGCCGAGTGGATCGAGCTCCAGGCGCTCCGCTACACGAACTACCGCGCGCTCGGGACGCTGCAGCGCACGGGCATCCCGGGCCCCGAAGGCTCGGCGATCAAGCTGCGCTGGTCAGAGCAGAACCAGCGGCTGACGAAGCTTGCGCGGGAGCTGCACGGCCCGGAGGGCATCCTCGACGACGGCTGGTGGAACTATCAGCAGCTGCGCAGCCGCGGCAACACGATCGAGGCGGGGACGTCGGAGGTGCTGCGCAACATCGTCGCCGAGCGCGTGCTCGGCCTGCCGAGGAGCCGCTGATGGACTTCACGCTCAACGAGATCCAGCAGGAGCTGAAGGATCAGGCCCGCTCGTGGCTGACCGAGAAGTTCCCGCTCGACCGCGACTGGGATGCACCGCAGGACGACCGCTGGGCCGACCTCGCGGAGCTCGGCTGGCTCGACGTGGCGGAGGCCGACCTCGGTTTCGTGGAGGAAGCGCTCTTGCTGGAGGAGATGGGCTACGCCCTGTACCCCGGCCCTTACCTCGCGCACATCGCGGGGCACAACGGCGTGATCGAGGTGAACGGGCTCGCGTACGGCGGCGACCAGGGAGAGCCGGTCGACACGGTCGACCCGACACGACCGCTCCACAGGGCGGGCAACGGCACGAAGGAAACTCCGCGTCTACGGGTGGCCATGGCAGCCGAGGCGCTCGGCGTCGCGCAGCGCGTGCTCGAGCTCGGCATCCAGCATGCGAAGACGCGCGAGCAATTCGGGAAGCCGATCGGCATCTACCAGGCGGTGTCGCACCAGCTCGCCGACACGTACGCCGACGTCGAGCTGTCGCGGTCGCTCGTCTACTGGGCGGCGTGGTGCGTCGCCGAGGAGGACGAGCAGGCGCCGGTAGCAGCCGCTGCCGCGAGCGCGTTTGCGACGGAAGCGGCGGTCGCGGCCTGCGAGCGCTCGATCCAGGTGCACGGCGGCACGGGGTTCACGTGGGAGCACCCGCTCCACCGGTTCTACAAGCGGGCGCTGTGGCTCGAGGGCTTCGGGCAGCGACCGGCCGCGCTTCGCCGCGAGATCGCAAACGCCGTGCTCGGCGTCCCGCTTTCGGTCTAGGAGGAGGTCACCCGTGGACGGGCAGATGATGGGCTTCCCGCTGACGCTGACCCACATGCTGAAGCGGGCGGAGACGTACTTCGGCCGCGGCGAGATCGTCACGCGGCTCCCCGACAAGTCGTTCCATCGCACGACGTACGCCGACACGATGCGCCGGTCGAAGCAGCTCGCCGTCGCGCTGCACCAGCTCGGCCTCGAGAAGGGCGACCGTGTCGGGACGCTCTGCTGGAACCACGTGCAGCATCACGAGGCGTACTTCGGCATCCCGTGCGGCGGCTTCGTCCTGCACACGCTCAACCTCCGCCTGCATCCGAACGACCTCGCGTACATCGCGAATCACGGCGGCGACAAGGCCGTCATCGTCGACCGCTCGCTGCTGCCGCTGCTCGAGCAGTTCCGCGACCGGACGCAGATCGAGCACGTCTTCGTCGTCGAGGATTCCTACGAGGAGCTGCTCGCAGGCGCGTCGGCCGACGACTGGGAGGAGCCAGACCTCGACGAGGACGACGCGGCGGCGATGTGTTACACGAGCGGCACGACAGGGCTGCCGAAGGGCGTCGTCTACTCACACCGGTCGAGCGTCCTGCATGCACTCGGCGTCGCCGCGAACAACCCGTTCGGCCTCGGCACGTCGGTGAACGACGCGATCCTCCCTGTCGTGCCGATGTTCCACGCAAACGCGTGGGGCTATCCGTACATCGCGACGATGGTCGGCGCGAAGCTCGTCTACCCCGGCCCGCACCTCGACGCCGTCAGCCTGCTCGAGGACTTCACGCAGGAAGGCGTCACCTGGTCGGCCGGCGTGCCCACGATCTGGCTCGGGATCATCAACGAGCTGCAGGCGAATCCCGGGAAATGGGATCTCTCGCGGATGAAGGGCATGTTCGTCGGCGGCTCCGCGGTCCCGCGCAAGCTGATCGTCGACTTCGCGCGCGAAGGCCTGACGATCGTGCAGGGCTGGGGGATGACGGAGACGTCGCCGGTCGCGTCGACTGCTGCGACGCCGCACGACCTGAACGACCTCGACGAGGAGTCGAAGTTCGACCTGAAGGCGACCGCCGGGCTGCCGCTTCCGCTGGTCGAGGTGCGCGCGCGGGCCGGCGACGAGGAGATCCCGTGGGACGGCGACGCCATGGGCGAGCTCGAGGTCCGCGGCCCGTGGGTCGCGTCGTCGTACTACGACGCGCCGGACTCCGGAGACCGCTGGACCGACGACGGCTGGTTCCGGACGGGAGACATCGTCTCCATCCATCCGCGCGGCTACATCCAGATCAAGGATCGCTCGAAGGACGTGATCAAGTCCGGCGGCGTATGGATCTCGTCCGTCGAACTCGAGAACGCGCTGA
>DATAOK010000008.1:0-27678 GCA_036265735.1 Gaiellaceae bacterium | reverse complement strand
TCGTCGACTGGATGGTCGGCGAGTTCAAGAAGGACCAGGGCATCGACCTCGCCGCGGACAAGATGGCGCTTCAGCGCCTCTACGAGGCTGCGGAGAAGGCGAAGATCGAGCTGTCGTCGACGATGACGACGCAGATCAACCTCCCGTTCATCACCGCGACGCAGGAGGGGCCGAAGCACCTCGACCTGCAGCTCACGCGGGCGAAGCTCGAGGAGATCACCGCCGACCTGCTCGAGCGGACCGTCGGCCCGACGAAGCAGGCGCTCGCCGATGCGGAGCTCGACGCGTCGAAGATCGACCACGTCGTCCTTGTCGGCGGCATGACCCGCATGCCTGCGGTGCAGGAGAAGGTCAAGCAGATCACCGGCAAGGACCCGCACAAGGGCGTCAACCCGGATGAGGTCGTCGCCGTCGGCGCGGCGCTTCAGGCCGGCGTGCTGAAGGGCGAGGTCAAGGACATCCTCCTGCTCGACGTCACTCCGCTCTCGCTCGGCATCGAGACGAAGGGCGGCGTCATGACGAAGCTCATCGAGCGCAACACGACGATCCCGACGAAGAAGTCGGAGACGTTCACGACGGCGGAGGACAACCAGCCGTCCGTCGAGGTGCACGTGCTCCAAGGCGAGTCGGAGATGGCGACCTACAACAAGACGCTCGGCAAGTTCCAGCTCGTCGGCATTCCGCCGGCGCCGCGCGGCATGCCGCAGATCGAGGTCACGTTCGACATCGACGCGAACGGGATCATCAACGTCTCGGCGAAGGATCTCGGCACGGGCAACGTGCAGCAGATCCAGATCCAGGGCGGCTCCGGCCTCTCGGAGAACGAGGTGCAGGAGATGATCCGGAACGCGGAGTCGCACGCCGACGAGGCGCGCAAGCTGCGTGAGGTCGTCGACGCGAAGAACGATGCCGAGCAGCTCGCGTACCAGACGGAGCGCTCGCTGAAGGAGCACCGTGACAAGCTCGACGAGTCCGAGGCCTCGACGATCGAGGGCCGGATCATGGAGCTGCGGCAGGCGCTCCAGGGCGACGACGTCGCCGAGATCAACGCGAAGCGCGAGGCGCTGCAGGAGGCGTCGCACAAGCTCGCCGAGGCGGTCTACGCCCAGGCGACGGCGCAGGCGCAGGCATCCGCGACCGGCGGCAACGGCGCGACCACGCCCGACGACGAGGTCGTCGAGGAGGGCGAGTACGAGGTCGTTGACGAGGAGGCGAAGACCTCGTGACGTTGGAGAACGAGGAGGGTCAGACCCCGCAGGGGTCTGACCCTGCTGTCGCGGAGATCGAGGACAGGCTCCTCCGCGTCGCAGCCGACTTCGACAACTACAAGAAGCGCGTCGCGCGTGAGCGCGAGGAGTACGTCGCGCTCGCGAACGAGCGCCTCGTGAAGGAGCTCCTCCCGATCCTCGACGACCTCGAGCGTGCACTCGACGCCGTCGGCCAGCACGAGGAGGCGACGGTCGAGGAGGGCGTGCGCCTCGTCCACCGCTCGCTCGCTGGGTTGCTCGAGCGCAACGGTGTGCGCGAGATCGCGACGGAGGGCAAGTTCGACCCGCACGTCCACGAGGCGCTGCTCTCGCAGCCGTCGGAGGCAGAGGAAGGCTCCGTCATCGACGTCGTGCAGAAGGGCTACACGCTCGGCGACCGTGTCGTGCGGCCCGCGCGCGTCGTGATTGCCGCGGCGCAGGAGCCCGATGCCTAAGTCGCTCTACGACACGCTCGGCGTTTCGAAGAGCGCGTCTGCGGACGAGATCAAGAAGGCGTACCGCAAGCTCGCGCGCCAGTACCACCCGGACCGCAATCCGGGCGATGCGTCTGCGGAGGAGACGTTCAAGGAGGTGCAGACCGCCTACGACGTCTTGTCCGACGACGACAAGCGGAAGGCGTACGACCGCTTCGGCTCGACGAACGGCCGCGTCGGCGGGCCCGACGGCGCGCAGAACGTCAACTTCGACTTCGGCGACTTCAACATCGGCGACCTGTTCGGCGGGATCTTCGGAGGCGGCGGCGGTGCGCAGCGCGGCGGCGCGGGCGCGCGGCGACAGCCGGTCCGCGGGGCGGACGTCGAAGTCGATGTGCAGCTCTCGTTCGAGGACTCGCTCGAGGGGTCGCAGGTGAAGGTTCCCGTCGAGCTGACCGTGTCGTGCCGCGACTGTGGCGGCACCGGCGCGCAGCCGGGGACGGCGCCCGTGATCTGCCCGGTCTGCAACGGCCGCGGCGTCACGTCCGAGTCGCAGGGGCTCTTCGCCCTGTCGCAGCCGTGCCCGCGCTGTCGCGGCAACGGCACCGTGATCGAGCAACCGTGCCCGCACTGCCACGGTTCGGGCCGCGAGCGGCGGATCAAGACGTACACCGTGAAGATCAAGCCCGGCGTCAAGGACGGGACGAAGATCCGCCTCAAGGGCAAGGGCGAAGCCGGCGAGAACGGCGGCCCTGCGGGCGACCTCGTCGTGATCACGCGCGTGCGCGTCTCCGACACGTATGAGCGCCGCGGCGACGACCTCGTCGTCAACGTGCCCGTGTCGTTCGCGACCGCGACGCTCGGCGGCAAGGTCGACGTGCCGACGCCCGAGGGACCGGTCTCGCTGAAGATCCCGTCGGGTTCCGAAGACGGCAAGCTGCTGCGCATCAAGGGCCGCGGCGCGCCGAAGCTGAGCGGCTCCGGCAAGGGCGACGTGCTTGCGCGCGTGCGCATCCAGGTGCCGAAGCGCGTGAACAAGAAAGAGAAGGAGCTGCTCGAGCAACTGCAGGAGCTCGGGCAATGACGTTCTGGCGTCGACCGCTCTGGGCGCTCCTCCGCCTCGCTCTCTGGTTCTCGGGCGCGGCGGTCGTGTTCGGGCTGCTCATGCTCGCGTCGCTCTGGTTCGCAATCCCGTTCGTGCTGGCGCTGGTCGCAACGATCGCGTGCTCGATCGCAGTCGCGTTCCGCGCACGCGTCGGCTGGACGCTCGTCCGCAGCTGGACGAGGAGGGCCCTGTGAGCCGCAACGACGAGCTGCTCGAGCAGGGACCGCGTGAAGCGCCCGAGCCGGAGACCGCGGAGGAGCGCAGCCGTAAGCTCGGCCTCAAGACGGCCGGCGGCGGCGTCGCCGCGGGCGGCATCGGCCTCGCCAAGGCCGGGATCCTCGGCAAGACGCTGCTGTGGCTCTTTGCCTGGAACGGCGTGAGCACGGCGTGGCGCATCGGCGGCTGGATCGGGCTCGCCGTCGCGGCGGCGATCGTCGTGACGTACGTCGTCTTGCGGAAGCGGAGGGCGGAGGCGTGAGCGACCGCCCGATCTACATGATCAGCGTCGCCGCCGAGCTCGTCGGCATGCATCCGCAGACGCTCCGCCTCTACGAGAACAAGGGCCTCGTGCGCCCGAAGCGCACGCCCGGAGGAACGCGGCTCTACAGCGAAGCGGACGTCGAGCGGCTGCGCATCATCCAGCGCTTGACGACGGAGCTCGGCCTCAACCTCGCAGGCGTCGAGCTCGTGCTGCGGCTCGAGGACGAGCTGCGCAAGGCGCACGCACACGTCGAGCGGCTGCAACGGCAGCTGCGCGACGAGGTGGAGCGCGTGCATAGGGAATACCGCCGCGATCTCGTGCTGTATCGCGAGGAGCGGCTCCCGGAAAGGACCTGATGGATTTCACGAAGCTGACGATCAAGTCCCAGGAGGCCGTCGCGGCCGCGCAGGAGCTCGCAAGGCGGAACGGCAATCCTGAGCTCTACCCCGAGCACCTGCTCGTCGCGCTGCTCGACCAAGAGCTGCCGCGCGAGCTCGTGCCCGACGCGGACGCACTGCGCGCGCAGGCGGAGGCGACGCTTGCGACGAAGCCGCGTATCGCCGGGGCGCAGCAGCAGCCGGGCGTGTCCGCGCAGTTCTCGAAGGTGCTCGACGACGCGTTCGACGAGGCGAAGCGCATGCAGGACGACTACGTGTCGACCGAGCATCTGCTGCTCGCGCTCGACGTCGTGCCGCGCGAGCAGCTCGAGGCGAAGATCGCCGCGGTGCGAGGAGGCCAGCGCGTCACCTCGCAGGATCCCGAGGGCACCTATCAGGCCCTGAGCAAGTTCGGCCGCGACCTGACGGCTGCGGCGGAGGACGGCAAGCTCGATCCCGTCATCGGCCGCGACGAGGAGATCCGACGGGTGATCCAGGTGCTCTCGCGCCGCACGAAGAACAATCCCGTGCTGATCGGCGAGCCCGGGACCGGGAAGACCGCGATCGTCGAGGGGCTCGCGCAGCGCATCGTCGCCGGCGACGTCCCAGAGGGGCTGAAGGGCAAGCGCGTCTGGGCGCTCGACATCGGCGGCCTGCTTGCCGGCGCGAAGTACCGCGGCGAGTTCGAGGAGCGGCTGAAGGCCGTCCTCGAAGAGATCCAGAACGCCGAGGGCGAGCTGATCCTCTTCATCGACGAGCTGCACACGATCGTCGGTGCCGGCGCCGCGGAGGGCGCCGTCGACGCGGCGAACATGCTGAAGCCGATGCTCGCGCGCGGCGAGCTTCGGTGCGTCGGCGCGACGACGCTCGACGAGTACCGCAAGTACATCGAGAAGGACGCGGCGCTCGAGCGCCGCTTCCAGCCGATCTACGTCGGTGAGCCGTCCGTCGCCGACACGATCGCGATCCTGCGCGGCTTGAAGGACACCTACGAGTCGCATCACGGAGTCCGCATTCGGGACGCCGCTCTTGTGGCCGCCGCGGTGCTGTCGCACCGTTACATCGCCGACCGCTTCCTGCCCGACAAGGCGATCGATCTCGTCGACGAGGCGGCGTCGCGCTTGCGCATGGAGATCGACTCGTCGCCGATCGAGCTCGACGAGGCCGAGCGGCGCGTGCGTCAGCTCGAGATCGAGCTCGCCGCGATGGCGAAGGAATCGAAGAGCGTGAAGGAGCCCGTCGAGCGCGAGCTGGCCGACGCGCAGGAGGTGCGCAATGCGCTTGCAGCGCGGTGGGCCGACGAGAAGCAGGCGCTCGAGCGAGTGAAGGAGATCACGCGCAAGATCGACGAGCTGAAGCGTGAGGCCGAGCGTGAGGAGCGTCTCGGCAATCTCGGCCGCGTCGCGGAGATCCGCTACGGCGAGCTGCCGGAGCTCGAGGCCGAGCTGGCGCAGCGCGACGGCCCGACGCAGGACTCGATGGTGAAGGAAGAGGTCGACGAGGACGACATCGCCGCCGTCGTTGCGCGCTGGACAGGGATCCCGGTCGACAAGCTGCTCGAAGGCGAGACGGAGAAGCTCATCCACATGGAGGAGCGGTTGCACCAGCGCGTCGTCGGCCAGGACGACGCGGTCGAAGCGGTGGCGAACGCGCTTCGCCGCGCGCGCACCGGGCTGCAGGATCCGAACCGGCCGATCGGCTCGTTCATCTTCCTCGGGCCGACCGGCGTTGGGAAGACGGAGCTTGCGCGCGCGCTCGCCGAGTTCATGTTCGACGACGACCGCGCAATGGTGCGGCTCGACATGTCGGAGTACCAGGAGCGGCACACGGTCGCGCGCCTGATCGGTGCGCCGCCCGGTTACATCGGCTACGACGAGGGCGGCCAGCTGACCGAGGCGGTGCGGCGGCGTCCGTACAGCGTCGTTCTGCTCGACGAGATCGAGAAGGCGAGCCCCGAAGTCTTCGACGTGCTGCTGCAGGTGCTCGACGACGGCCGGCTGACCGACGGCCAGGGCCGGTCGGTCGACTTCCGCAACACCGTGCTGATCATGACGTCGAACATTCGCAGTGCCGCGCAGCTGCGCGACCTCTTCCGGCCGGAGTTTCTCAACCGGATCGACGAGATCGTCGAGTTCAAAGCGCTCTCGCGCGAGCAGATCGGCGAGATCGTCGACATGCAGCTCGTGCGGCTCCGTGCGCGGCTCGCGGAGCGCGGGATCGAGCTCGACCTGACGGATGCCGCGAAGGAAGCGCTCGGCGACGCCGGCTGGGATCCCGCGTACGGCGCGCGCCCGCTGAAGCGGGCGATCCAGCGCCTCGTCGAGAACCCGCTTGCGCTGCGGCTGCTGGAAGGCGACTTCGGCGACGGCGACACGATCCGAGTCGACGCGCAGAACGGGGACCTTGTGTTTCAAAAGGTCGAGGCAGCTGCTCCGGCAGCCGCCTGAACCGATCTCGCCTCCCGGCCGAACTAGCTCACGTCAACCCCGGTTTCGGAGGAGGGAACGTGAAGAAGCTCACTTCGATCGTGGTCGTAGGTGCACTCGCCATGCTCGTGTTCGCCGCCGTCTCCTTGGCGCGGCCGTCGAGCGGGATGTACCACCTCTCCGCGACGCTGAATGCCGGCCAGGAGATCCCGAAGCAGGTCGTGAAGAATCAGTCGGCCCACGGCTCGTTCACGGCGACGCTCAGCGGCACGCATCTTGTCTGGAAGCTGACGTTCGCGAAGCTCACGGGCGGCGCGACTGCCGCGCACATCCATCTCGGCGGGATGGGCAAGGCCGGCAACGTCGTCGTCCCGCTGTGCACGCCGTGCAAGAGCGGCGCGAAAGGCACGGCGACGATCTCCGCATCGCTCCTGAAGACGATCAAGAAGCACGGCACGTACGTGAACGTGCACACCGCGAAGAACCCGAACGGGGAGATTCGCGGGCAGCTCGTCGCGAAGAGCTGACGGCACGCGGCTCCCGCTCGGTTACGGTCACGTCGTGCTCGTCGTGGCCGCTACCGAGCGGGAGCTTGCGTCTGTGCGTGGCGCTGAGGTGCTTGTCTGCGGCGTCGGACCGATCGAAGCCGCCGTGCAGACGTCGCGCGCGTTGACGGCCCGCACTCCCGACGCGGTTCTTCACGTCGGGATCGCGGGCGGGCGCGGGATCGAGCCGTTGACGATCGTGCTCGGGTCGGCATCCGTGTACTCGGATGTCTCTGCCGCGATTCCGGTCGTCGATCGAATCGAGCCCGACGCGAGGCTGCTCGGGCGTGTGCAGCGGGCATTGCCTGAGGCGTGTGCGCTGCCGATCGGGACGTCGGCAGCGGTGGACGGCGGGACGGGCTGCGATGTCGAGGCAATGGAAGGCTTCGGCGTGCTGCGCGCGTGCGAGCTTGCGGGTATACCGGCGGTCGAGTTGCGTGTGATCTCGAACGATCCCGCGGAGCCCGACCGCGCGAAGTGGCGTTTCGACGAGGCGTTCGCGGTGCTCGGCGACGCGGTCGCGCGCGTGCTCGCCGGCTAGGCGTTCTCGACGTCGTCCAGGAACTCGGCGTTCCCGTGGGCGGTCGGCGCGCCGTAGACGAAGAAGAGGATCTCTTCGTCCGTTTCGTTCCGCGCCTGCAGTGGTGTACCCGCGTGCACGGCGACGAGGCCGCCGGGCTCGACGTCGACGCGCTCGGGCGGCTCGCCGAGGAGCACCGTCAGTGTCCCGCGCAGCGGCACGAAGACTTCTTCCTGATCCGGGTCGAGGTGGCGGCGGCCGCGCGTGTGCGCGGGGTAGCGCCACATGCGTGCACGCGACTCCTCGAGCTTCGCTGCGTCGGTGATCGACGCCTGGCTGCGCGGCGGCTGGCCGTGCACAGGCTCCCGCTCTTCCCACTGAAGGTCGGAGCCGCGCACGACGTCGTAGGCCACCCCGCGACGATACCCTCACGCGCGATGGCCAGGCCGACGTATCCGCGGGCGGGCGAGCCGCGTCCGGCAGCGCTTCCGCCGGGAGAGCGAACCGTCGGTCAGCTCGTTGCGGAGTCCGTGCGGTTCTACGGCGAGAACTTCGTCCGCTGTCTCGTGCTTGGTGTTCCCCCCGCGCTGCTCGCGGTCGTGACCGCGAACGTCTCGAAGCTGCTCGGTCTGATCCTCGCGCCGACGGTCTACGGCGCGCTCCTGAGCTGCTCCCTCGTCGGAGCGTGCGTGATGCTGCTCGAGCGGCGCCCGCCGACGCGACGGCTCGTCACGGCCGGCGTCGTCGGCTGGCTCGTCTTCGTGCCTGTGCCGTTCCTCGCGCTTGCGTTCGTCCTGCCGGCGTTGATGTGGCTCGCAGCGGTCGGTCTCGTCGTGCCCGTGCTCGTCGCCGAAGAGCTCTCGCCCCGCGACAGCCTGCGCCGAGCCTGGCAGCTCGCCCGTGCCGACTATGTGCACGCCGTCGGGTCGCTGGCGACGCTCGCGATCGTCGTTTTCCTGACCCAGGCGATGCTCGTGTTCATCCTCCGCGGTGCGGGCGGAGCCGCGATCGACGTTGCAGTCGTCCTGGCGAACATCGTCATCTCGCCGCTGCTCTTCATCGGGACAGCGCTCCTCTACGGGGACCAGGCTGCCCGGGTCCAGTAGGTTCCCAGGCATGCCGATCTACATCCTCCTTTCACGGCTCTCGCAGCAAGGCGTCGCGACGTTGAAGTCGAATCCCGACCGTCTCCGCGAGGTGAACAAGGACGTCGAGGAGCTCGGCGCGCGCGTCCTGCACCAGTGGGCGACGCTCGGCGAGTTCGACTTCGTAAACGTCGTCGAGGCACCCGACACCGCAACGATCGCGCGCGTGTCGGTGCAGCTCGGCGCGCGCGGCTCGACGAAGATCGAGACGCTCCCCGCGCTGACGATCGACGAGTTCGTGCAGACGCTGAGCTAGCCGCCTCGGGCAACGCCGCAACGGACGTCTTGACAGCAAATGGGGAGTTTCCCCATTTGCAAGTCAGTCGACGGCGACGCGGCGGACCGTGACGCCCCAGGCCTTGCCCGACTCGAACAGCTCGTCGGGGTCGACCTCGTTCAGCCAGCCGATGAAATGCGGCTCGGGATCGTCGGCGGTGCAGCCGTAGACCGCGGGGTACGCGGGAGTCGCCTCTTCGTGCACGACGCCGCGCTCGAGCTCCTCTGCGCGGCGCTCGGCTTCCTCCGATGCAGGCCCTTCCATGTAGCCGCGTGGCATGCCCGAAGGGTACTTTGGCGCCCGTGCCGAGCGCGCTTGCCGTCCGCGACCTCCGCAAGCGCTTCGGCGCCGTCCACGCGCTGAAAGGCGTCGACCTCGAGGTCGGCGAGGGCGAGCTCGTCGGCTTGCTCGGCCCGAACGGCGCCGGCAAGTCGACGCTCGTGAAGATCCTCGTCGGCCTCGTGCGCCCGAGCGGCGGGACAGCAGAGGTCGCGGGCTCGCGGGCCGGCTCGCAACCAGCGCGCGCCGCGCTCGGCTATCTCGCAGAGCTCTTCCGCTTCCCGGGCTGGTACACGGCGGACGAGGTGCTCGAGCTGCATCAGCGTCTCGCCGGCTCGAGCGGCGGCGCGGCCGAGCGCGCGCGGCTGCTCGAGCTCGTCTCGCTTGCCGATGCAACGAAGCGGCGCGTCGACGGCATGTCGAAGGGCATGCAGCAGCGGCTCGGGATCGCGCAGGCGCTGGTCGGCAACCCGCGCCTGCTGCTCCTCGACGAGCCGACCTCCGCGCTCGACCCGGTCGGCCGGCGCACGGTGCGCGTCCTGCTCGAGCATCTCCGCGGCGAAGGCGTCTCGGTGCTCCTCAACTCGCATCTGCTCTCGGAGGTCGAGCTTGTCTGCGATCGCGTGGCGATCCTCCTCGGCGGCGAGCTTGTCGCCGCCGGCACGCCGCACGAGCTCTCGCGCCCGCGCGGTGTCGAGCTCGAGACGGACGCCGGCGTCCAGACGATCCCCGCTGCGACCCGCGAGGACGCTGCGCGGCTCGTCGAGGAGGCCGTCGCCGCAGGCCGTCGCGTCTACGGCGTTCGCGTCCTCACCTCGACGCTCGAGGACACCTATCTCGAGGCGGTCGGAGGTGAGACCGACTGAACGCGGTCTCGGTCATCGTCGGCTACGGATTCCGTGAAGCAGTGCGCCGCAAGGTGTTCGCCGTCGTGATTCTGCTGACCGCGCTCTTCCTCTTTCTCTTCTGGCTCGCGAACCACTACGTCTTCAGCAAGGTGGCGACGATCCAGCCTCCGGCCGACGTGAACGTCGACTCGCGGACGTTCGCGGGCGCGTTCCTCATGGGTCTTGCGATGTTCGCGACGCTCTTCCTCGGCGTCGTGCTCGCGGTGTTCCTGACGATCGGTGTCGTCTCGGGCGATGCGGAGCGAGGGCTCCTGCAGCCGCTCGTCGTGCGTCCGGTCGGGCGCTCGACCCTTCTGCTCTCGCGCTTCCTCGGTGCATCCGGCGTCTGCAGCGTCTACGTGCTGATCGTCTATTCCGCATCGATGGTGATCACCGGGCTCACGGGCCACTGGTGGCCCGCGAGCCTCGTGTGGCCGGGCGTCGAGCTCGCGTTCGGAGTCGTGATCGTGGCTGCGCTCTCGCTGCTCGGCTCCGTCGTGCTCTCGTCGATCGCGAACGGCATCGCGGTCTTCATGCTGTTCGGTGCCGGCCTTGTCGCGGGACTGCTCGGCACGATCGGCCACGCGCTCAACTCGCATGCCGTCAAGCACGCGTCCACGATCGCGTCCTGGGCGTTGCCCTTCGAGGCGCTCTACCAGGACGGCCTGCGGATGATCACCCAGAATGCGTCCGGGCTCACGAGCTTCCTGCTCCAGCTCGGGCCGTTCGGCGGCGCCTACGTGCACGGCTGGCCGATCCGTATCTGGTCGCTCGCATATCTGCTGCTCGTCGGCGCAGCCGCACTGCTCGCGTTCTCGCGCCGCGACCTCTAGACAGCTGCGACGGCGATCTCGCCGGCGAGACGCGCATTCTGTGCGATCAGATCGCGGTTCGCACGCTGCGTCCGGCCGCCGCTCTCGCGGTGCAGATAGGAAAGGACAAACGGGGTCACGGACTGGCCGTGAACGCCGTCGTCATGCGCTGCGCGGAGGGCCGCCTCGATCAGCGGCTCGACGTCCTCGAGCGGCTCGTCCGGCGGCCGTCCGAGCAGCAATCCGCCACCGCCGAGCTCCCAATGCGCGCGCGCAACCGCCGCAGCCTCTTGTGCGTCGTCGATGCGCGCCGACACGGGCGGGCCGCCCGCGGCGCCGTAGAAGAGCGGCAGCGTGTCGACGCCGAAGCCGAGCACCGGCACCCCGAGCGACTCCAGCACTTCGGCCGTCGCGGGCACGTCGAGCAACGACTTGACGCCCGCGGACACGACGAGTGCCGGCGTCCGCGCGAGCTGTGCGAGGTCTGCGGACACGTCCGGGGGATCGGGGAAGCCACGGTGCACACCGCCGAGGCCACCGGTCGCCATCCAGCGGATCCCGGCCGCCCGCGCGACCGCAAGCGTCCCGCCGACTGTCGTCGCGCCGACCGCGCGCTGCGCCACGGCAACGGCGAGGTCACGCGGGCCGATCTTGCGGGCGTCGGCGGTAAAACGCTCGAGCTCGGCCTCGGTCAGGCCGACAACGACCTCGCCGTCGAGGACGCCGACCGTCGCCGGCACGGCGCCGGCGGCGCGCACCTGCTGCTCTGACTCGAGGCCGACCGCGACACCTTCGCCCGGTGGGAAGCCGTGGGCGACGAGTGTCGTCTCGAGCGCGACGACGGCCGACGACTCGCGGACTTCATCTGAGACCCGGATCAAACACGCGCTCCATGGAGGCTCATGCCGGCCGCTCCATCTCGATGAACCGGCTTCGCCCGTCGTGCTCGGCGACCTCACGGAAGCCGGCTCGCCGGTACGCACGCAGCGCCCGCTCGTTCCACCATGCGACCCAGAGCCGGAACCGCTTCGGCTGCCACTCGAGCCGTGCGTAGTCGAGGCCTGCGTCGATGAACGGCTGCGCAAGGCCGCGTCCCGTGAGGTCGGGCCTCATCCCAAGGCCGATCCGCACCTCGTCTCCCTCGCGGACGAAGTTGAAGAAGCCGACAAGCTCGTCCTCGTCGCCGATCACCGCGCGGAGACCGTCGCGCCGGGCCGGATGCGCGAACAGCTCGACGCGCCGGGGATCCGCCGACGTGTCGTACCACTCGTACGGGAACTCGTACTGCCACTCGCCGATCGCGGCGGCGTGCTCGTCGGTCAGAGTCTCGATCCTCACGGCATCGAGCCTACGCGGGCGACGCAGCGCGCCGCCGCCTCGAGCCCTCTCCGCGCCGCCTCCTCGAGCGAGCCGCCGAGGAGGAAGCCGGCTGCGAGCGCGTCCCCGGCGCCTGTCGTGTCGACGACCTCGGCCGTGACCGGGGAGAGATCGAGCCGTGCGTCCGCGGTCACCACGGTGCAGCCGCGCGCGCCCCGCTTCAGCACGCCGGTCGGCGCGGACAGATAGGCGCCGCCGAGCATCTCCCACTCCGCCTCCGTCGCGAACAGCACGTCCGGCGCGAGCGTGTCGAGCAGCTCCCTGAACTGCACCGGCCCGAAGGCACGGATCTCAGTCCATGCGGCGACGTCGACCGAGACCTGGGCACCGTGCTCGCGCGCGAGCCGGGCGGCGAGCAGCGCCGCATGCGACACGGGCTCGCGCAGCAACGCGTAGCCGGAGATGTGCAGCACGTCACACGAGACCCACGCGGCGTCAAGCTCCGCCGGAGCGAACGACGGGGCGACGCCTCGGTCGGACGCCATCGAGCGGTCGCCGTCGGAGCCCACGAGCGACACGACGACGCCGGTCGCGCCGCGCCCGAGCGGCCCGGCGAGCTCGACCCCATAGCCGGCGAGCTCGCGTGCGACAAGCTCGCCCGCCGCATCGTCTCCTCGCTTCGCGATGCATCGCGCGTCCGCGCCGAGCGAGGCCGCCCACGCTGCGACGTTCGCAGCCTGGCCGCCCGCTCCCGTCCGAGTCTGCGCGCGCACGTCGTCGCCCGCCGCGAGCGGCTCGGCCAGCCGCACGATCACGTCGAGCAACAGGTCGCCGAAGGTCGCGATCCGCATCAGAGCCATCGTCCCACGGCAGCGCGTGTTGACATACGTGTAAAAGTCCGTGCGTGGAGTTCGAGATCGTGTTCTCGGACGCCGGCAGCGCGGCCGATGTCGAGATCGCCGTCCAAGGCGTTCCGACTGCGGCCGAGTTCGCCAAGGTGAACGAGCAGCTCGTGGGCGATCCGCGCTTCCGGGCAGGTCTCAAGATGCTCGTCGACTGTTCGGCGCTCGACACGTCGCCGCTCACGCCGGAGGACGTGCAGCAGCTGACCGAGCCCATGGTCATGCGGGATTGGCACTATCCGCCGCTCGCGGTCGCGCTCGTCGCGCCCGACGACGCGACGTATGAGGCAGCGCGTGCGTACCGTGCGCACCTCGGCGGCTCGCGCTCGAATCGCCAGGTGTTCAGGAGCCGCGCCGACGCCGATACGTGGCTCGCGGAACAGGGATGAGCGCGACCGTACAATCGAGCTCATGGACGGCGACGACCGGCTCGGGCGTGCGCGCTCCTTCCTGATCGGAGGTCTCGTCGGCGCGTCGGCCGCACTCGCCACGGCCCGGCGGCGGCGTGAGATCGCGAAGCGCCGGCGGCAGCGGATGCTCCATCCGGCAGGCCTTGCCGCCTTCGAGGGAGCGCCGTGCTATCGCGAGCTGATCGACGAGGAAGAGTCGTCCGCGGACTGATCCGCGCGCAAGCGAGTTCACACGAAATTCACGAGCCGTCCTCTACCGTGGGACGGTGATCGAGGCTTCCGCCTTGACGAAGGTCTACGGCGAGAAGCGCGCCGTCGACGATCTCACATTCACCGTCCGGCCCGGCATGGTCACCGGCTTCCTCGGCCCGAACGGCTCCGGCAAGTCGACGACGATGCGGCTCGTCCTCGGACTCGACCGCCCGACGCGCGGAGACGTCACCGTGAACGGCAAGCACTACCGCGCGCACATTGCACCGCTGCACGAGGTCGGTGCGCTGCTCGAGGCACGCTCGATTCACACCGGACGCTCCGCGCGCAACCATCTGCTCGCGCTTGCTCAGACGCACGGCATCTCGCGCAAACGCGTCGACGAGCTGATCGATCTCGTCGGCCTGCACGACGTTGCGCGCAAGCGCGCTGGCAAGTTCTCGCTCGGCATGGGGCAGAGGCTCGGCATCGCGAGCGCACTGCTCGGCGACCCGCACACGCTCCTGCTCGACGAGCCCGTCAACGGGCTCGACCCGGAAGGCATTCACTGGATTCGTAACCTCCTTCGCAGCCTCGCAGCCGAAGGGCGCACGGTCTTCGTCTCCTCTCACCTGATGAGCGAGATGGCGGTGACTGCGGACCATCTGATCGTGATCGGCCGCGGCAAGCTGATCGCGGATACGAGTGTCGACGAGTTCGTTCGTCGCGCCTCGGGCCTGCTCGTCCACGTGCGCACGCCGCAGGCGGCGAAGCTCCGGGAGCTCGTCGTGCGCGACGGCGTGCACGTCACGACGACCGAGCCGAACGTCCTCGAGATCGAAGGGCTCACCCCCGAGCAGGTCGGCGAGCTCGCGGCGGAGCACCGGATCGTCTTGCACGGCCTGTCTGAGCGCCAGGCCTCGCTCGAGGAGGCGTTCATGCATCTGACGCGCGACGACGTCGAGTTCAAGGCGCTCGAGCGGGAGGAGACGGCCGCGTGAACGCGATCACCGAGGCGCTCCCGCGCCTCGAGCGCACGGGCCGCGTCACGCAGCTGCGCGTCCTCCGCTCCGAGTGGACGAAGCTCGTCTCCGTTCGGTCGACCCGCTGGTCGCTGCTCGTGGCGGTGATCCTCACGGTCGGCCTGCCGA
The DNA here is from genome assembly GCA_036265735.1 of Gaiellaceae bacterium. Classification (GTDB taxonomy): domain Bacteria; phylum Actinomycetota; class Thermoleophilia; order Gaiellales; family Gaiellaceae; genus Palsa-739. The sequence continues at coordinate 13,174 of DATAOK010000008.1, read as the reverse complement.
TGCTCTTCGCGGGCGTGACGTCTGCGCACTGGGGCTCCATGGGCCCGAACGAACGGGCCGACCGGCACCCGCTCGACATCGCGCTTGCCGGCGTCAACGTCTCGCAACTCGCGATCGCGGTGCTCGGCGTGCTCACGATCACCGCCGAGTACTCCACCGGGATGATCCGTTCCACGATGATCGCCGTCCCGAAGCGCCTGCCGGTGCTCTGGGGGAAGATGATCGTCTACTCGCTCGTCGGCTTCGTGCTGATGCTGCCGTCCGTGCTGATCGCGTTCGTCGGCAGCCAGGCGATTCTCGACCGCCACCACCTCCTCCAGATCTCCTTCTCCCACCACGGGGTGGCGCGATCGGTGATCGGCGGCGCCGTCTATCTCGTGCTCGTCGGCATCTTCGCGTACACGATCGGCGCGATCACGCGCAATACCGCGGGTGGCATCGCAACGTTCGCCGGAATCTTCTTCGTCATCCCGCCGCTGATGAACATCCTGCCCTCGAGCTGGAACAACGCGATCACTCCGTATCTCCCGAGCGAGGCAGGCCGTCAGATCTTCTCGCTGACGCGGGGCGCGCACTCGCTGTCGCCCGCTGCGGGTGGCGCGCTCTTCGCGGGGTATTGCGCCGCGGCGCTCGCGCTCGCCGCAGTTCTTCTCGCGACGCGCGATACCTAAGAGAACCGCAACGCGCCGAGCTCGAGCAGCGTCTCGACGAGCCCAAGCGCGTCGTCGCGCGGAATGCCGAGCTTCTCGATCGTCGCGCCGAGCGGCATGCGGCCGTCAAGTGCGGCGAGCAGCTCCGGCGCACGCGCCGTCGTCTCGATCGTCGACTGCGTGCCCTCGTCGAGGGTGACGGTCGTGTCCGTCAGGGTCGCCCGCCCACGGCCCGGCTCGAGCTCGTGCTCGACGCGCAGCGGGGCGGCGATCGTCACCGTCGCAGCCAGCAATTCGTCGTCGTCGAGCTCCGCAAGCCTCGCCCGCGCAGCGAATGCGCGCTCGACCTGGTCACTTGCATTCCCGATGTCCTCGTCGATCTCGTCGATGCGCGTCGTGTGCGGCCCGCCGCCGTTCCGCCGGTGCAGCACGATCGCGCCCTCGGTCACCCAGTCGACGCCGAGCCCGTCGAGGTACTCCGTCCACTCGTCGAGCGCAGCCGCCTTCGGCTCGCCCTCGAGATGGTCGTTCCACGTCGCGGCGTGCGAGAGCGCGTCGGACTCCCAGATCGGCAGGATCCAGTCGTCGCAGTCGAGCTCGTCCGTCCAGTCGAGCGGATGCTCGTCGCGCGAGTCCTCGTCCTCCGCGACCCAGCTCACGAGCAGCGTCGCGAAGCCGTCGAGCTCGAGGTGGTCGGCAGCGGCGGCGACGACCTTCTCCGAGACCTCGTCCGCGTTGAACCCGCTGTCCCGGTAGAGCCAGCGCCGCTCCGGCGACACGACGTACGGCGCGTTGCACGTGATCAAGTCGAACTGCTCGCCTGCGACCGGCTCGAAGAGGCTGCCGGCCCGCGTCTCGATGTTCGTGAAGCCGTTCAGCGCGGCGTTGAGCTCGACGAACGCGAGCGCGCGCTCGTTCAGGTCGGTCGCGACCACCGAATCGGAGTGCCGGGCCGCAAAGAGCGCCTGCACGCCGCTGCCCGAGCCCACGTCGAGTGCGCGCCGCACGCGGCGGCGCGGCGTCAGAGCGTCGAGGATCTGTGACGTCGGCGTGAACGCGGCGACGTAATCCGGCTCCTCCTTGCCGAACTCGGCAGACGGGAAGTCGTCCGAGGCCATCAGCAGGTCGCCGACGGGAAGGATCCGACCGCGGAGTGCGACCGTCTCGTCGTCGCGCGTCTCACCGATCCCGATTGCCGCCAACGAGGCAACCGCCTCCTCGCCAAGCGCCTCGACGAGAGCAGCCCGCGGCACCGGCAACTGCAGCAGGACCGCCCGCACAACGGTCGCGAGCGGTGTCTCCGGCAGGCGGCGCAGCGCGACGGGAACGTCCTCGCGCCCGGGCGGGAAGGCGTCCTCCCCGAGCAGGTCGACGACGCCGTCCTCGGAGTAGCCAATGCGGCGAAGGGCTTTGCCGAGAGTGGTCGCGGCGTCGCGGTCGGGAGTCGGGTACGCGGTCATTGCGGCACGCATGATGCTGAAAGTCGAAGGCTGGGGGAGCAGACCCCGCTGGTACCGTCTTGCACTTCGTGCCGATCTACGAGTACCGCTGCCCGAATGGGCACACCTTCGAGCGCTTCCAGTCGATGACCGCGCCCGCTCCGGAGCAGTGCGACGTGTGCGAGGCATCGCCGCTCGAGCTTGTCCTCTATCCGGTCGCGATCCACTACAAGGGCTCCGGCTTTTACTCGACCGACTACGGCAAGGGCGCGAAGAAAAAGGACGGCGACGCGGGCGGCGGCGAGTCGAAGCCGGACTCGAAGACGGAGTCCAAGACCGACTCGAAGCCGGCCGAGACGACGCCGAAGCCTAAGCCGGCCGCCTCCGGCGACTGACCTCGCTTACTTGAAGCTCTGGTTGCCGGTCACGCAGCCCGGCCCGAAGAGCCCTGACCCAGGGGCCGGCGGCTGTGGCGCCGATTTGCCGAGCACCTCCTGGATCACCGCGATGTTGTCCTGGTTCGGCGTGATGAAGCCGTCGCCGTAGTCGTTGCCGCCGAGCCGGCAGTGGATGACGGAGCCCTCGCGGAACTTCACCCAGCCGAGCTGGAGGAACTGCCACGTCGAGAGGTCGGTCGCAAGCGGCTTCATCAGGTCGCCCCCGCTGAACGGCAGCCGGAAGTACGTCGAGACGCTCGCGATCTTCGAGAGCGTCGCCTGCATCACCTGCTGCTGGTGCTGCTGCCGGGTGAAGTCGGTCGTCGACGGGTCGAGCTGGTTCTCGCGGATGCGCGAGTAGATCAACGCCTGGTGCCCGCTCAGGTGGTGGACGCCCTTCGGGAAGTACCAGCCCTTCCAGCTCTGGCAGCGGCTCGCGGCGTACGGGCAGTCGAACTTGTTCGAGAGGATGTTCTCCGAGATGTTCACGTCGATCCCGCCGACCGCGTCCACGAGGCTGACGAACGAGCCGAAGTCGACGACGACGACGTGGTTGATCTGGAGCGCCGAGCCGAGGAGCGCGTCGGCCGTCTGCACCGCGAGCTTCGGTCCGCCGATCTGCATCGCCGCGTTGATCTTCTGCGTGCCGTAGCCCGGGATCGTCACGCGCAGGTCGCGCGGGATCGAGAGGTAGATGAGCCGGTGGCGGCTCGGGTCGGTGTGCAGCAGCATCATCGAGTCCGAGTGCTCGTCTGCATTCCGGCCCGGCTGGCCGTTGTTCGAGTGGTCGGTCCCGAGCAGGAGGATGTTCGAGCTCCCGGAGAGGAGCAGCGAGTTCTGATGCGCGAGCACGGGCCGCACGTTCGCGGGCAGCCGCCGGTTCGCATCCTTGACCCCGCCGCGCACCGACAGATACCCGACGACCGACCAGAGGATGAAGAAGAGAACGACGACGACGAGCGTCACCCACGTCCAGCGTTTCCACGTCCAGCCGCTTTTCGGCCGGCGGACGACCTGGCGCTCGCCGCCGTCCCCGCTTCTGTAGATCGTGCGGCCCGGCTTGTCGGGGCCTCCGCCACCTGGGGCGCCTGTGCCGCGCTCGCGCGTCGGCAGCGGCACCTTCCCCTTCGTACGACCGCCCTTGTAGACGCGGTACGGCTTCTCACCGGAGGCGGCCATTCGCCGGGTTACGGTACCCGCTGGTCATGACTGCCCAACGTGCGATCGGGGTCGACGTCGGAGGCACGAAAATCCTGGCCGGCGTCGTCACGCCGGACGGGGAGATCGTGCGCCGCCACGAACGTGCGACACCGCACGACGCGCAGGCGTCGGTCGTCGGCGAGCTCGAGGCTGCGGTCGCCGAGCTGCTGACGGACGAGATCGGCGCGATCGCGTTCGGCGTGCCGTCGCCGATCGATCTTGCGAGGGGGATCGTCGTCGAGTGCGTCAATCTGCCCCTCGCCGACTTTGCGCTCGTCGAGCACATGTCGAGGCGCTTCAAGCTGCCGGTCGGGCTCGACAACGATGCAAACGCGGCCGCAATCGGCGAATGGCATGCAGGCGTCGCGCGCGGGCACGACGACGTCGTGATGCTCACGCTCGGCACCGGGCTCGGCGGCGGTGTGATCTCGAACGGACGTCCCTTCCGCGGTGCGAACGGCAAGGGCGCCGAGCTCGGACACGTCGTGATCGTCCACGACGGCCTGCCGTGCCAGGGTGCATGCCGCGGGCGCGGCCACTTGGAGCCGTACGTCACCGGGCTCGCCGCGACGGCGCGCGCCCAGGAGGCGTTCGGCCCCGCGGCGGACGCGCACCGGCTCATCCGCCTCGCGAACGAGGGCGACGACACGGCACGCGAGATCCTCGCGGACATCGGCCGTCATCTCGGCTCGGGCATGGGATCGTTCGTGAACATCTTCGGCCCGGACCTGATCGTGATCGGCGGCGGCTTCGGCGTCGCCGGCTGGGAGCACCTCATCCCGTCCGCGGAGGAGGTGATGCGGCGCGAGGCGCTCCGCCCGATGCGGGACATCGTGCAGGTCGCGAAGGCGGAGCTCGGGACCTCGGCCGGGCTGATCGGTGCCGGCTTCGTCGCGTTCGAGGCCGCTGCGACGTAGATGGGAGAGCTCGCGCTCGTCGTCCCGTTTCCCGGCCTCCCGGACGTCGTCGGCGACTGGCTCGAGCGGACGGTGCAGACGAAGCCGTCGCACGGCATGCCCCCGCATGTGACGCTGCTCTTTCCGGCTCCGGGCGACGTCGTCGGCATCGCGGAGACCTTGTGGGACTTCTCGGCGTTCGACGTCGACTTCCGCCAGCTCGACCGGTTCCCCGGCACGCTCTGGCTTGCGCCGGAGCCGTCGACGCAGTTCCGCGAGATGACGAACGCGCTGGCCGCCCGGTATCCGGAGTTCCCGCCGTACGGCGGCACCTTCGAGCACGTGATCCCGCACCTCACCGTCGCGCAGGCCGAGCTGAACGACGCGGCCGCGGCAATCGCGGACTGGCTGCCGCTTCGGGCGCGCGCCGAGTCGGCCGTGCTGCTCGAACAGGTGCAGCGCGAGCATTGGCGCGAGGTCGCGGCGTTCGACCTCGAGGACGCGTAGTGCCGCTCGTCGTCTGCGCGACGCCGATCGGGAACCTCGAGGACGTCACGCTGCGCGTGCTCGCCGCGCTGCAGGAGGCTGACGTCGTCCTCTGCGAAGACACGCGGCACACGCGTGGGCTGCTCGAGAGGCACGACATCGAAGCGCGGCTGCTGTCGTACCACGAGCACAACGAGGCGTCGCGGACGGCGGAGCTCCTGCCACGGCTCGAGCGCGGCGAGCGCGTCGCGCTCGTATCGGATGCGGGCATGCCCGGCATCTCCGATCCGGGCGCGCGGCTTGTGCGCGCCGCCCTCGCTGCCGGAATCGAGGTGACGGTACTGCCGGGGCCGTCGGCCGTCGAGACGGCGCTCGTCTCGTCCGGGCTCCTCGCCGATCGATACGAGTTCATCGGCTTCCTGCCGCGTGGTGCGAAGGCGCTCGCTGCCGTGTGGGAGTCGCTCGCGGACCGGACGTGGCCGGTCGTCGCGTTCGAGTCGCCGCAGCGCCTGCCGGCGACGCTTCGATCGCTGGCGGCGGTTGCGCCTGCGCGGCCGGCGGCGGTCTGCCGCGAGCTGACGAAGCGCTTCGAGGAGATCGCACGCGGGACGGCCGCCGAGCTCGCGGAGCGCTTTCCGGAGCCGCCGAAGGGCGAGATCACGCTCGTCGTCGGTGCGGGGGAGGGTCGCGTGCGCGCCGTGGACGACGCGGCCGCTGTCGCCGCGGTCGCCGAGCTCGTCGACGCGGGCGTCCCGCGCCGCCAGGCCGCCGAGCTCGTCGGGCGGCTCACCGGCACGGCGCGGAATGCGCTGTACCGCGGCTCACTGTAGTCTGATTTGACAACAGCCAGGCGCCGCTGCTACCGTGCCCGCGACGTTTGCCAATCTGACAACGGCCCCGTGGCGACCGCGCGTGGCGGGCACGAAAGGTGGTGGTGTCGATGCGCCGACTCGTATGCGCGCTCGTCCTCGTAGCGGTCGTCCCGTGTGTCGCCGGTTGGACATGGCCGGTCAAGGGGCCGGTGCTACAGACGTTCTCGTTCGATCCCGTGCACCCCTACGCCGCCGGCGAGCATCGCGGCATCGCGATCGGCGCGAGCACGGGTGAACCCGTCGTCGCGCCCGCCTCGGGAACCGTGTCCTTTGCCGGCACGGTGCCGACCAACGGCAAGTCGGTCACGATCGTGACGCCGGCGGGGCTGGCCGTGAGTCTCACGCATCTCGGATCGATCTCGGTCGCGCAGAACGCGAGCGTCGCCGAGGGCGACGTCGTCGGCTCCGTCGGGCCGAGTGGAACACCTGAGCTCGACGTGCCGTACGTCCATCTCGGCGTCCGCCAGGCCTCGAACGACCAGGGCTATCTCGATCCGCTCGGATTCCTGCCGGTTCTCGCGCCGCCTGCGCCGCCACCGGAGCCCGCACCCACGCCGGCGCCTGCGCCCGCACCCGCGGCGCCACCGGCAACCGCCGCACCTGCGGTCGCAGTCCCGCAGCCCGCACCCACGCCGGCGCCGGCGCCGGCACCCGTCTCCGCGCCGCCTGCGGAGCAGCCCGCCTCGGAGCCGCCGGTGACTCCGCCCGCACCGGCACCGTCGGCACCCGGCGTCGTGGTCGGCGCCGCACCGGCCGCGGCGCACGCCGGCATTTCAGTGAAAGCCGCACCGGCGCCGTCGGCCACGGTGCCGGCAACTCCGCGGCACGCGGCACCGGCAGTGGCCGGCCCGTCCGCAGCCGGGCGACCCTCGACGATCCCTGCGGCACCGCGACCGGTCGAGCGGCCGGTGACTGCGTCGACGCCGTTGCACGCCGCCGCGCCCCGCACCGGCGGCGTTCCGGCGGCATCTCGGCCAGAGCGGGAGCCCTCGCCTGCCGGCGGCGCTCGCGGAGGCAGGGCGCATCGGACGGTTCAGGTCGGCATCGGGCTCAGCGCACTCGCCGCCGCCCTAATCGTCGCGCTGCTCTGGGTGCGGTGGCGCCTGAGGGCTGACCCACGGCGGGAGCGAACCGCACTCGTATGACCGAGCTCCCTGACGGCGTCACGGCGACGAGGCTCAGAGAGCCTCTCGCCGCGACGCCGTTCTTATCATGGTCGTGTGCGCTTCTACCTCACGACACCGATCTATTACGTCAACTCGACGCCGCACATCGGGCACGCCTACACGACGGCACTCGGCGACGTGCTCGTCCGCAACCATCGCCAGCGCGGGGAGGAGACCTTCTATCTCACCGGAGTCGACGAGCACGCGACGAAGGTTTGGCGCGTGGCGCAGGAGCAGGGCCTCGAGCCGCAGGAGTACGCGGATCAGATCGCGGTGCCGTGGCGCGAGCTTGCGCCGAAGATGAACGCGTCTGTCGACTTCTTCATCCGCACGAGCGACGACGGCCACAAGCGGTTCGTGCGCGACTTCCTCCAGAGGATCTACGACAGCGGCGACATCTATGAGGACGTCTATGCCGGGTGGTACTGCGTGGGCTGCGAGGCCTTCAAGACCGAGGAGGAGCTCACCGAGGACGGGCTCTGCAAAGACCATCTGACGAAGCCCGAGTGGATCGAGGAGAAGAACTACTTCTTCCGCTTGTCGGCCTATCAGGACAAGCTGCTCGCGCTCTACGACGAGCGGCCCGACTTCGTGCTGCCTGGGTTCCGGTTCAACGAAGCGCGGTCCTTCATCGCAGGTGGGCTGCAAGACTTCAGCATCTCGCGTGCGGGCCAACCGTGGGGCATCCCGCTGCCGTGGGACGAGAGCCAGGTGGCCTACGTCTGGGCCGACGCGCTCATCAACTACCTGAGCGCGCTCTCGTTCGCACGTGAGGGCGAGGATCTCGAGGCGGAGTTCTGGCCGGTCGTGCACCACTTGCTGGCGAAGGACATCCTCCGGTTCCACTGCGTCTACTGGCCGGCGATGCTGCTGTCGGCCGGGTACGACGTGCCGAAGCAGCTCTTCGTGCACGGCTGGCTGTTGCTCGACGACCGAAAGATCTCGAAGTCGTTCGGAAACGTGATCGACCCGCTCGAGCTGATCGACGTCTACGGCGCCGATCCCGTGCGCTACTGGATGGCGCGGGCCGTGTCCTTCGGCCAGGACGGGAGCGCGTCGATCGACGGTGTGAAGGAGCGCTACGACAACGAGCTCGCGAACGACCTCGGCAACCTCCTGTCCCGGACGACGGCGATGGTCGCGCGCTACCGCGACGGCTCCGTGAAACAGGTCGAGCCCGACCGCCCGGTCGACTTCGACGCGCTTCGCGGCGATGTCGCCGCACGTCTCGACGTGTTCGACATCACCGGCGCGATCGACGTGATCTGGGATGCCGTCCGCAAGCTCAACCAGTACGTGACGACCGAGGCGCCGTGGCAGCTCGCAAAGGACGACGCGAACGCAGACCGTCTCGACCGCGTGCTCTACACACTCGTCGACGGCCTGACCGCGATCGCAGTCGCGCTGCACGCGTATCTCCCCGAGACGACGCCGAAGATCCTTGCGGCGCTGGGTCAGCCCGAGGACTTCGCGTGGAGCCGCGTGCGCAGCGGCGGGGTTGCCTCCGTCGGAGGCATCGACGCTTCCGAGCCGCTCTTCCCGCGCATCGAGCTGCCGTCCGCCGCTGCGTGATCGACACGCACGCGCATCTCGACGCGCTCGACGATCCCGACGACGCGGTCGCACGCGCACGCGAGGCCGGCGTCACCCGGATCCTCACCGTCGGCACCGACGTCGCCGGCTGCCGCCGCGCACTCGAGCTCGCGGACGCGCACGAAGGCGTGTACGCGATCCTCGGCATCCACCCGCACGCCGCGAACGACGCGACGACCGACGACGTTGCCGAGGTGCTGTCGCTCCTTACGCACCCGAAGGCGGTCGGTGCGGGGGAGATGGGCCTCGACTGGTTCCGCGACTACGCACCGCGCGAGAAGCAGCTCTCGCTGTTCGAGTCGATGCTCGACGTCGCGCGCGAGAGCGGGAAGCCCGCGGTCATCCACACGCGCGCAGCGGACGACGACACGCTGGCCGCGCTCCGCGACTTCGACGGGCGCGTCGTGCTGCACTGCTTCTCCTCGCCGCACCTGCTCGAGCCGGCGCTCGAGCGCGGCTGGTACGTCTCGTTCGCCGGCAACGCGAGCTTCCCGAAGGCGGTCGACCTGCGGCTTGCCGCGCGCGCGGTGCCGGCCGACCGCATCCTCGCCGAGACCGACACGCCGTACCTCGCGCCGCAGGCCGTCCGCGGCAGGCGGAACGAGCCGGCATATGTCATGCACACCCTCGGCGCGCTCGCGCAGGCGCGGGATGAGGATCCGGACGAGCTCGGCAGGCAGATCGACGCCAACGCGACCGCGTGCTTCTCGCTGTGAACGTCCTGCCGAAGAAGTCGCTCGGCCAGCACTTCCTCGTCGACGAGAACATTCTCGGCGTGATCGGCCGGCTCGCCGAGCTCGAGGCGAGCGACGAGGTGCTGGAGATCGGTCCCGGTCTCGGCGTGCTCACGCGCTATCTCGCCGAGCGGGTCGCCCGCGTGCACGCGGTCGAGATCGACGCGTCGCTCGAGCCGCAGCTCCGGGACATCGACGTCGTCCTCCATATCGGTGACGCGCTGCAGCTCGACCTCGCGTCGCTCGCGCCGGACGCGACGAAGCTTGTCGCCAACCTCCCGTACAACATCGCGACCCCGCTGCTCGTCGAGAGCCTCGACGGCCTGCCACAGATCGAGCGCTGGTGCGTGATGGTGCAGCGCGAGGTCGCCGACCGCCTCTTTGCGGTGCCGCGGACGAAGGCCTACGGCTCCGTCTCGGTCCTCGTGCAGCTCGTCTGCGAGCGCATTGGCTTTCACCCCGTGTCGCGCACCGTCTTCAGGCCGCCGCCGAACGTCGACTCCGCGCTCGTCGCGTTCCGTCGCGTCTCGCTCCCTGACGACTTCGCCCGCGTGAAGCAGATCGTCACCGCTGCATTCGCGCACCGTCGGAAGACGCTGCCGAACTCGCTCGCGCTGTCCGGCATCGCCACGCGCGAGCGGGCGGCCGCCGCGCTCGTCGCGCTCGGCCACGACGCGGCGGCGCGTGCCGAGGTGCTGGCGCCGCATGAGTTCGTCGAGTTCACACGGAAACTCGCGTGAGAGCACCGGCCCCCGCGAAGATCAACCTTGCGCTCGTCGCGGGCCCGCTCCGCGACGACGGCAAGCACGAGGTCATGACCGTGCTCCAGCGCGTCGGCCTCTCAGACCGCATCGACCTGGAGCCGGCGCCGGCGACGAGCGTCGACGGCTTCGCCGGAGACACGCTCGTGCGCGACGCGCTGCGCCTCCTCGCCGAGTGCACAGGGAGGACGACCGGCTGGCGCGTGCGCATCGAGAAGAAAGTCCCGGTCGCGGCCGGCCTCGGCGGCGGCAGCTCCGACGCGGCGACCGCGCTCCGCCTCGCGAACACGACGCTCGACGCGCCGCTCGGAACGCAGGAGCTTCACGACCTGGCCGCGCAGCTCGGCTCCGACGTGCCGTTCTTCCTGTACGACGGCCCGCAGCTCGCCTCCGGCCACGGCTCGACGCTCGAGCGGCTCGATCTACCGCAGGACTTCTTCGTCGTCCTCGTCCTTCCGAACGACGCGGTCAAGGCTTCGAGCGCGGACGTCTATGCGGCGTTCGACGCACGCGACGGCGCGGCCGGCTGGGACGAGCGCCGGTCGGCGTTCGCCGTCGCGCTCGACGCGGTCCGCCGGCCGCGCGACCTCGCCGCGCTGCCACCGAATGATCTCGCGCAGTCGCCGATCTCGGAGCGCCTGCGCGAGCTCGGCGCCTTCCGCGCGGACGTCTCCGGCGCGGGACCCGCGGTCTACGGACTCTTCCACCACGAGCAGCACGCGAAGGCCGCGAGGCGCGCGCTCGGAGGGCTCGGGCGCACGTGGCTGACAGCACCTGCGTGGTACGGTTGACAGGTGTTGAGCGACTCCCACGGCGTGATTGCGACGCCGAGCCGGGCGGGCCGCTGGCTTCACGAGCGTCGCATCCGGATCGCCCTGTGGGTCGCGGCGATCGAGGCGATTCTCGTCGCCATCTTCCACGACGTCTCGCGCTTCACGGTCTTCGCGCTCGCGATTGTCGCCGTGTTGACCTATTTCTACGCCGGCCGGAAGACGAGGTCCGACACGTTCCATCAGACCTCGTGGATCTTCGCGATCTCACAGCTCCTCGCTGCGCTGGCCGCGATCTTTGCCTTCATCATCTTCTGGTCGGCGATCGTCTTGATGGCGATCTTCGCCGCCGGTGCGCTCTTCTACGTCTTCACGGATCGTCGTTAGAGTGGCGACGCCCTGGGGCGTGGCCAAGTGGTAAGGCACCGGGTTTTGGTCCCGTGATCCCAGGTTCGAATCCTGGCGCCCCAGCTTCGTTCTGAACACATGGCGGATGACCTCGCAGCAGTGGTGATGGCCGGCGGCCTCGGCACGCGCATGAAGAGCGTGACGCCGAAGCATCTGCACCCGCTGCTCGGGCGGCGGATGGTCGACTGGGTCATCCGCGCCGCACAGGACGCCGGCGTGACGCGCGTGGTCGTCGTCGCCTCGCCGGACAGCGCGAACGCATTCGACGGCGTCGAGGTCGCGGTGCAGCACGAGCCCCTCGGGACGGGCGATGCGGTGCGCTCGGCACGGGATGCGTTCACGGGCGCCGTGGGGGACGTTCTCGTCCTCAACGGAGATGTGCCCGGTCTACGGCCGGAGATCGTCCGCGCGCTGATCGAGACGCACGCCCGTGAGCGCGCCGCGGCGACCGTGCTCGCCTTCGAGCCGGACGACTCGCGGGCGTACGGCCGGATCGTCCGCGACGCGGAGGGCAACCTCGCACGGATCGTCGAGGCGGCCGATGCCTCGACAGCTGAGCTCCAGATCAACGAGGTCAACTCCGGCATCTACATCTTCCGCGCCGAGAAGCTCTGGCCCGTGCTCGACCGGCTCGAGCCCCACAACGCGCAAGGCGAGCTCTACGTCACCGACACGCTCGGGCTACTCGTGGACGACGGCGAGCGGGTCGCAGTGCACACGGCCGAGACGGCGTGGGAGGTCGAGGGCATCAACACGCGCGTCGAGCTCGCGTTCGTGGCGTCGAAGCTCCGCGACCGGATCAACGAGGCGCACATGCTCGCCGGCGTCACGATCGTCGACCCAGGCTCGACCTGGATCGAGGCGGACGTCGAGCTCGAGCCCGACGTCACGATCCATCCCTTCACCGTCATCCGCAGCGGCGTCCGCATCGAAGCCGGCGCCGAGATCGGCCCCTTCGCCTACCTGCGGCCGGGCTCGCGCATCGGCCCCAGGGCCAAGGTCGGCACCTTCGTCGAGCTGAAGAAGACGACCGTCGGGGCGCGGACGAAGATCCCGCACCTCTCCTACCTCGGGGACGCCGAGATCGGCGAGGATACGAACATCGGCGCAGGGGCAGTCACCGCCAATTTCAAGCACGAGCCGGGCGTCCCGAAGCAGAGGACGACCATCGGCCGCAACGTCAGGACCGGCATCAACAATGTCTTCGATGCTCCTGTCAGCATTGGGGACGACGCTTGGATTGCGCCGGGTGCGGTCATCACAGATGATGTCCCTCCCGGCTCGCTCGCTGGGTTCGCGCCTCGGCAGGAAACCAAAGAAAGCTGGGTCTACGACAAGCATGGAAAGCCTGACAGCTGAGCTCGCCCTGCCCGGATTGGAGGGGCCGACGACGATGACGCAGCCGATGCCGGGCCACTGGATCGAGCGCGGTCCGCAAAAGCGGCTGATGGTCTTCAGCGGCCGCTCGCACCCCGACCTCGCCGGCGCGATCGCACAGCAGCTCGGCCTCGAGCTGGGCGACGTTCGCCTCGACACGTTCAAGAACGGCGAGACCTACTGTCGTTACGAGGAGTCGATCCGCGGTGCGGACGTCTTCCTCGTCCAGACCGGCTGCATCCCCGTCGACGAGCACCTGATGGAGCTCATGTTCATGATCCAGGCGGCGAAGCTCGCGTCGGCGAAGCGGATCACGGCCGTCATCCCGCTCTTCCCGTACGCGCGCCAGGACCGGAAGGCGAAGCCGCGTGAGCCAATTTCCGCG
>DATAOK010000007.1:0-31911 GCA_036265735.1 Gaiellaceae bacterium | reverse complement strand
GCATCGGGCAGGTGGATTCCGATGAACAACGCGACGGCGAAGAAGAGGATCGTCGCGCGGATCAGTCCGTAGAGCACCGCGTATGCGCCCATGCCGAACAGATGCATGGATCGCGACAGTGGTGCCATGAACGTGTACTCGATCGTCCCTTCCCAGCGCTCCCACGCGACCGTCTCCGTGACGAACTCGAAGATGATCCCGAGGAACGCCCAGATCACTGCACCGACGAGGAGCTTCGTCGCCAGCGTGTTCTCCTGCGCAGCCGGGAGGTGCACCGCGCGCGCGATGAAGACGATCGTGAGCGTGTTCGCGATCGTCCAGACCATGAACGCGACGTCCCAAAGGAGATACCGCTTCGTGAGATAGACGTTCCGCTCGACAATCCCGCCGAGGCCGATCAGCTCTTGCCGCAATGTTGCGCCGATGGCGGTCATTAGCCGAACACCTCCCGGTACTCGTCGTCCTCGTGCTCTTCTTCCTGGAACTCACGGCCGGTCGCGGCGAAGAACGCCTGCTCGAGCGTCTCGACGCCGTAGCGCCGCTTCACGTCCTCGACGGGCTCCAGGAACAGAAGCTCGCCGCGGTCGAGCAGGCCGACACGGTCGGCGAGCGCCTCGGCCTCGGCCATGTCGTGCGTGCAGAGCAGGATCGTCGCGTCGTGCGTTGCGCGAACGTCCCGGATGAACTCCTGCACCTCGAGCTTCGAGCGCGGGTCGAGGCCCGTCGTCGGCTCGTCGAGCAAGAGCAGCACCGGCGAGGTGAGCAATGCGCGAGCGAGCGCGACTTTCTGCTGCATGCCGCGGGAGAGGTTCTCCATCGACTCGCGCCGCCGGTCCGCCGGGAAGCCGACCGCTTCGAGGATCCGGGGGATCTCGGTCCGCGTCTTGGACGGCGGCATGCCGTAGAAGCGCGCCGCATACGAGAGATTCTCGGACGCGGACATCTTCTTGAAGAAGCTCGCCTCGACCGACACGCGGTTCACGAGCTGGCGGATCGCACGGGTGTCGCGGAACGCGTCGTGGCCGAAGATGCGGGCCTCTCCGCCGTCGTTGATCAGCAGCGTCGAGAGCAGGCGGACGAGCGTCGATTTCCCCGAGCCGTTCTGGCCGAGGATCGCGACGCATTCGCCGCGCGCGATCGTGAACGTGACGCCGCTGAGCGCGGGCATGCGTCGGCGGGCGAAGCGGCCCGCGCGGCGGTCACGCCGGCGGAACTCCTTGCGGAGGTTCCGCACTTCGACCGCCGGTGCATCTCGGCGGACAGGCAACGAAACTGGTTGTGATGCTGTGAACGAAGACATGTTGCAACTCCTTGGAAAACGAAGATGGAATCGGAGAACGGGAGACCGCCGACAAGGCGGTCCGCGGACCTAACGGTGTCCGCGTGGCCCGGCGAAGCGAGCGCTACCGCCGCTCACCGGTCCCGTTTCGATCGCGATTCCGAGCAACATGACCAATCCAGGATAGGGAACGTCTCACGCTGCGTCAAATTCCCGGCCGGCGCCGGGCGCCACTTGATCATCTGCCAGATCGAGCTCGTCCCACGTGAGCGTCAGTCCCAGTACCCGACCTCGTTCTCGAGGAAGTGCATCGTCCAGATGCTGGGACCGCGCTGCGACGGCGTCTTCGCCATCGTCGCGATCTTGCCGGTGTCGGGGTACTCGACGAGCTCCGGCGACGTTCCTGCGGACGCGACGACGAACCGAACGCGGTCGGCTGTGTCGTTCCACAGCTGGTGCGCGCCGTCCGCGCCGCGCGGAAAGTGCACGACCTCGCCGTTCTCGAGCGTTCGCTCGCCCGCGGGCGTGCGGAGAACAGGCGTGCCGTCGAGCACGATCAGCAGCTCCTCCGCACCGTGATGGAAGTGGTAGGGCAGATGCTTCTCGCCCGGCTCGAGCACGTACACGCTCATGCCGAGCCAGTGCCCCGGAGCGCGTACAAGCCGCCGCGCCTGCGTGCACCAGCCTTCGGGCCCGGGGCCGTAGTCGTCCCACTCGCCGGGCTCGAAGGCGTTCTCGGGCACATCGTTCACGCGGCGCGCGGCGGCTCGTAGTCGTCGTCCGGCTCGTCGTCGTCCGGCTCGAGCCACGCGACGATCTCCGGCTCCCGCAGCAGCAGCTCGACGACGTTGCCGCGTTCCTCTGTCGTTTCCCTCATGCCTCCTCCTCCACGTCGTGGATCAGGAACAAGCCGTGCTTCGACTGGGCGGTCACCTTGTTCAGGTCGGGGTACTCGCAGACCTCGGGCGAGACGCGCGTGCCGGCCATGACGTACCTGGCGGGCTCGTCGGTGTCGTTCCGCAGGCCGTGTGCGCCCTCGGGACCCGTCGGGAAGTGGACGACGTCGCCGGGCTTGAGCTGCTGTTCGCCCGCCGGCGTCCGAAGCGTCGGGCGTCCCCGCAGGACGAGGAGCGCCTCCTCTGAGCCGTGATGGGCGTGGTAGACCACCGAGGTCGAGGGCGCCAGCTCGTACACCGTCGCGCCGAGAAACGGGCCGGTCCCGACGAGCCTCCGTGACTTGGAGCCGCCGCCCGACCAGTCCTCCACGTCGTCCCAGTCGTCCGTCCAGATGTTCATGGTCGGATCCTGGCACACAAAGAGGCCATCTTCTGTCATCTTTAAGAAATGAGAGCAACGCGGCTCGTGTCGCTGCTGCTCCTGCTCCAGACGCGGGGCCAGCTCACCGCGGCCGAGATCTCGTCCACCCTCGAGGTGTCGGTGCGGACGGTCCACCGTGACGTCGAGTCCCTGAGCGCTGCCGGAGTCCCCGTCGAGGCCGTGCGCGGGCCGGCCGGTGGCTACCGCCTCGCGGGCGGCTACCGCACGCGTCTGACCGGGTTGACCGCGGACGAGGCGGAGGCGCTCTTCGCGGCCGGGATCCCGGGGCCTGCGGCGGAGCTCGGGCTCGGAGGCGAGCTCGCTGCGGCGCGCCTGAAGCTGTTGGCGGCGCTTCCGCATGAGCTGCAGGAGCGCGCCACGCGGGCGTCGCGGCTCTTCCACCTCGACACGCGCGGCTGGTTCCGCGCAGAGGACACGGTGCCGCACTTGCCCGCGCTCGCATCGGCGGTCTGGAGCGGACACCGCGTCCGCCTGCGGTATCGCGAGGGCGGCAGGCTCGTTCAGCGCACGGTCGATCCGCTCGGGCTCGTCCTGAAGGGCGGTGCGTGGTACCTCGTTGCGCATCGCTCCGCCGGCATGCGCGTCTACCGCGTCTCACGCGTCGCGTCGGTGCGGGCGCTCGACGCAGAGCTGCGCCGCCCGAGCGACTTCGAGCTGCGGCGTTTCTGGGACGAGTGGTCGCGCGATTTCGAGCAGCGCCTCGCGCGCGTGCAGGTGACAGTGCGCGTGCACGAGGACGTTCGGCGCTTCCTGCCGGGCGAGCCGGCGATCGCCGAAGACGGCACAGCGGTCATCTGGTTCTCGCATCTCGGGGACGCGTACCGCGAGCTTTTGCGCTTCGGCTCGCAGGTCGAGGTGCTCGAGCCGGCGGAGCTGCGCGACAGGATCGCCGCGACGGGCCGCGATGTTGCCGCGTTGTACGCTGCGGCGTAGATGCCTTCGCCGACAACGTACGGGCTGTTCATCCTCACCGCGCTCGCGCTTCTGGCGATTCCCGGGCCGGCCGTGCTCTACGTCGTCAGCCGAAGCATTGACCAGGGGCGGACCGCCGGCATCGCGTCCGTCGCCGGCATCACGACGGGAACGGTCGTCCACGTCACGCTCGCAGCGGTCGGGCTTTCGTCGCTCGTGCTGGCGTCGAAGGTGGCGTTCGACGGCGTCCGCTACGCGGGCGCGGCGTATTTGATCTTCCTCGGCGTGCGTCGGCTGATCACGAGTCACACCGACGACGGCGTCGAGGCTGCGGCACCGCGGACCCGTCGCGATCTCTACACGCAGGGGATGGTCGTGAACCTCACGAACCCGAAGACGATCGTCTTCATCTTCGCGTTCATCCCGCAGTTCGTCGACGTCGGCGCGGGCCACGTCTGGCTGCAGATCATCGCGCTCGGCGTGACGTTCGCCGTGCTCGGCTTCCTGAGCGACAGCTGCTACGCGTTCGTCGCCGGCTCGATCGCCGATCGCCTTCGCGGGACGCCGGTGATCGCGCGCATCGAGCGCTGGTTCGGCGGCACGGTGCTGATCGGCTTGGGCGTCGCCGCGGCACTCGTGGCGCCGCATCGAAGCAACTAGTCAGACCACCAGCCGTCGATCATCTCGGTGTCGTTCGCGAGCGGCGCGCCGATCGCGAGATACGTCAAGCCGTCGGCTCCGGACTCGAACTGCCGCATCTCGCTGCCGGCGACGCGAATCGCATCCCACTCCTTCACGTCGAGGATCTCGTCTTCGACCTTCACCCGGCCGCTGCCGGAGAGCACGACGTACACCTCCTCCTGCTCGGCGTGCCGGTGGCCGAAGGGCTGCCGGTAGTTCGGAACGAGCTTCTGGTAGCTCACGCCCAGGTTGCCCAACTCGAGGTCCCGCTTCGGGAACCGCGCTTCCATGCCGTCGATGCCGAACTGCTCGGCGGCGTTCGCCACGTCCATGAGGTTCTTAACCGTGTAATCAGCCATGACGACAGTTTGACCTGTCCGCCTGGTCCGCTAACGTGCGGCTCAGGACGTCCGCCACCGACGGTGGGCGCCGAGGCAAAGAGGCCTCATCACTCCTCGGGAGTGGTGGGGCTTTTTTCGTGGTCCAGCACGAGAAGGAGTCCAGATGGCAGAGATCGAGAAGGAACTGCGGCATTACCTCGAGGGCTCGGTCGAGCCGCGCGAGGCGCTCGAATGGTCGCGCGAGACGAGCGCGGCGATGGTCGACCTGAAGTTCTGCGACCTGCTCGGCACGTGGCAGCACGTGACCTTGCCCGTCGGCTCGTTCGACGAGTCCGCGTTCGACGAAGGGCTCGGCTTCGACGGCTCGTCGATCCGCGGCTGGCAGGGCATCGCGGAGAGCGACATGCTGCTGATGCCGGACGCGTCGACGGCGATCCTCGACCCGTACACCGAGGTGCCGACCCTCTCGCTCGTCTGCGAGATCGTCGAGCCCGTGACATACGAGCCGTACGCGAAGGATCCGCGCCTTGTTGCGAAGCGTGCGGAGGAGTACCTGCGCTCGACAGGCGTTGCCGACACGTACTACGTCGGCCCCGAGTGCGAGTTCTTCGTCTTCGACGAGGTCTCGTATGCGAGCACGCAGAACGAGGCGCGCTACAAGGTCGACTCGAGCGAAGGCCACTGGAACTCCGGCGAGCCCGGCCTCGGCTACACGATCCGCGAGAAGCAGGGCTACTTTCCGCCGGCGCCGCACGACACGCTCAGCGATCTCCGCACGCGCATGGTGCTGACGCTCGAGCGGCTCGGCGTGCAGTGCGAGTTCCACCATCACGAGGTCGCGTCGGCCGGTCAGTGCGAGATCGACCTGCGCTTCGAGAGCCTGACGCGCATGGCGGATCAGGTGCTCCTCTACAAGTACGTCGTCAAGAACACTGCACGCGCAGCCGGCAAGACGGCGACGTTCATGCCGAAGCCGATCTTCGGCGACAACGGCTCGGGGATGCACTGCCACCAGTCCTTGTGGAAGGAGGGCACGCCGCTCTTCGCCGACAAGTCGGGACCGGCGGGGCTCTCGCAGCTTGCACGCTCCTACGTCGCGGGCCTGCTCGCGCACGCGCCTGCGCTGCTCGCGTTCTGCGCTCCGACGACGAACTCGTACCGGCGGCTCGTTCCCGGCTACGAGGCTCCGGTCAACCTCGCGTACTCGTCGCGCAACCGCAGCGCGTGCATCCGCATCCCGACCTACAGCGAGTCGCCGAAGGCGAAGCGCATCGAGTTCCGCTGCCCCGACCCGACCGCGAACCCGTACCTCGCGTTCTCGGCGATGCTGATGGCGGGCCTTGACGGGATCGAGCGGGGCCTCGATCCGGGTGACCCGTGCGACTTCGACCTCTTCGAGGACGACCACGGCGTCACGCAGGTGCCCGGGTCGCTTGCGGAGGCACTCGATGCGCTCGAGGCCGACCACGCCTTCCTGACGAAGGGCGGCGTCTTCAGCGACGACCTGATCCGCACGTGGATCGACTGGAAGCGCGAGAACGACGTTGATGCCGTGCGGCTGCGCCCGCACCCGATGGAGTTCGCCCTCTACTACGACTGCTAGTGGTCACCGCCGTCGACATGAAGATCCGCGACCTCGGGCCACTGGACTGGCCTGAGGTCGCACGGATCTTCGAGGACGGCATCCGCAGCGGCGACGCGACCTTCGAGCTCGAGCCGCCCTCCTGGGATGACTGGGACGCGGCGCACTCGCAGATTCGGGTCGTCGCGGAGCTCGAAGGTCGCGTGGTCGGTTGGGCTGCGCTGTCGCCGAAGTCGGCGCGGCATTGCTATCGCGGCGTTGCAGAGTCGAGCGTGTACGTCGAAGAGGCCTTGCAAGGCCGCGGTGTCGGGCGCGCGCTGATGGACGAGGTGATCGTGCGGTCGGAGGCGTCGGGGATCTGGACGCTCGAAGCCGGGATCTTCCCGGAGAACAAGGCAAGCCTGCGACTGCATCTCGGCTGCGGGTTCCGGCTCGTCGGCGTGCGCGAGCGCCTCGGCGAGGCGAACGGAGAGTTTCGTGACGTGTTGTTGCTCGAACGGCGATCGGAGGTGATCGGAGCGTGACGAAGGTGGAAGCGATTGTGATCCGCGAGCGGATCGAGACCGTGATCGACGCGGTCGAAGACGAGACGGGTCACGTCGGCGTGACCGTGATCGAAGCGGTGGGCCACGGCCGCCAGCGCGGCGTGACGCACGAATACCGGGGGCGCATCTTCGAGTCGCGCTTCCTGCCGAAGGCGCTGCTCGTCTTCATCGTCGACGACGAGAAGGTCGACGCGGTCGTGCACGCGATCGCCGACGCGGCCGTGAGCGGCAACGAGTCGGGTGACGGGCTCGTGTGGACGACGAAGGTCGAGCACGTCACGCACAACCGCACCGGGCTCGCACTTGGGGAGGTCGAGGTCGGATGATCGCCGCGGCCGTCACCAACAAGGATCTGCTGATTGCCGCGTCGACGATCTGGGTCGTCATCACCGCCGTGCTCGTGATGTTCATGCAGGCGGGCTTCGCCTTCCTGGAGGCAGGCCTGACGCGCATGAAGAACGCAGGCCACATCGCAGGGAAGAACGTCCTCATCTTCGGCATCTGCTCGATCGTCTACTGGGCCGTCGGCTTCGGGATCGCGTTCGGCGACGGAGGCTCGCTGATCGGCACGCACGGTTTCTTCCCGTCGGTCAACGAGCTCACCGCGGTCGGCAAGGCGCCGTTCGACTGGTTCTCCGAGATTCCGGGCGCTGCCGGCTATCTCTTCGAGGTCGTGTTCGCCGGCGTGTCGCTCGCGATCGTCTGGGGTGCGATGGCGGAGCGCGCGAAGCTCTGGGTGTACTTCGTCTTCGGCGCGTACTTCACGCTGACGTACTCGATCGTCTCGCACTGGATCTGGAGCCCGCACGGCTGGCTGTTCTCGAAGGGCATGCAGGACTTCGCGGGCTCCACGGTCGTGCACTACCAGGGAGCTCTAGCCGGTCTCGCCGGTGCGCTCATACTGGGCCCGCGGATCGGCAAGTTCGGGAAAGACGGGCGCGCGAACCCGATCCCGGGCCACAACATCCCGTACGCCGTCCTCGGGACGATCATCCTCTGGTTCGGCTGGTTCGGGTTCAACCCGGGCTCGACGCTGTCGGTCGACTTCGGCGGCTTCGGCTACTTCGCGTACGTCGCACTGACGACCAACATCGCCGCCGCGACGGGTGCGGTCGCCGGGATCGTCGTCGCGTGGATCAAGCTCGGCAAGCCCGACATCTCGATGATGCTGAACGGCGCGCTCGGCGCACTCGTCGCGATCACCGCCGCGTCGGGGTTCGTCGCGCCGTGGGCCGCGATCGTGATCGGTGCCGGCTCAGGCGTGATCGCGGTGTACGGCGTGATCTTCGTCGAGCGCATCGGCATCGACGACCCGATCGGCGCCGTCGCCGTGCACGGGATGTCAGGCGTCTGGGGCACACTCGCGTGCGGCCTTTTCGCGGTGCCTGTGCTGTCGCACTCGCTCGCGACGGGGACAAAGGGCCTCGTCTACGGCGGCGGCTTCCATCAGCTCGGAGTGCAGGCCCTCGGGCTCGTCGCTGTCGGCGCATTCACGTTCGGCACGTCGTTCTCCGCGCTGAAGGTCCTCGACAAGATCTGGGGGATCCGCGTCGACCCGAGCGTCGAGGCGCAGGGACTCGACGTGCACGAGCACGGCATGTGGGGCTATCCGGAGTTCTACATCCCGGTTCCGGGCGGCTACGGCACGGAGTCGCACGGCCATCTCGGCCTCGGCGGCCATCACGTCCACCGGCCGGAGCCTGTCCCCGTTGCAAAGGAGGTGCCGGCATGACGGTGCGGTGCATCTGCGCACAGCCGATCCCGGTGGAGCGCGCAACGAGAAAGGGCGCGGCAGCAACCGTCTGCGCGCGTTGCGGCAAGCCGGTCCAGCTGCGACTGACCAGAGCCGCGTAGCAGTTCCCTCCCAGGGCCGCGTCCGACATGCGCGGGCGCGGCCCGCTCACCTCCACTCGCGGAGCGGGGAACACGCCGCGCACGGCCTGCGAGAGGGGAGAGGTTGGACGCCGCCTCGCGTGGCGGCGCCCGGCTCGCGGCCGTGCGCGGCGATGAGGCCGGAGCTGGAGGGCTCGCTCCGTCCTGCGACCCGTCGCCACCGGCCGGGCAAGCCGGTCGACGCCGGGCGGCTCGACCCCTGGCCGGAGGGTGCGACATGCCGGTCAGCGGCGAGCAGCGTAAAAACCTGCCCCCGCCTCTGGTGTGCGCTAGCCGGCGGCGGCGGAGAGTGATCGCCGGCTAGCGCGCGGTGATCCGCGCAGCAAAGACGAGCATCACCATCGTCCCCGGCACGATGGACATCGTGTGCACCCTACGACGCTGCGGGGACGAGGACAAGGTCAGCCGACGTAGATCGGCGTATGCAGAGGAACGCGCGGGTAGAGATCCTCGACGTCCGGGATCGTCATGCGGATGCAGCCGTGCGAAGCGGCGGTGCCGATCGACGAGATCTCGTCGGTCCCGTGAATCCCGGCGCCGTTGAAGAAGCCCAGCCAGCGCGCCTTGATCGGGTCGTCGGGGCCCGGCGGGATGATGCGGCCGGCCAGGTCGCCTGCCCAGGAGCTGAGGGGGACGTGCCAGGACGGGTTGATCTGCTTGTCGTTGATCGTGTACTCGCCGGCGGGCGTCTCGAGCCCGATGCGGCCGACCGCGATCCGGTACGTCTTCACGAGCTTCAGGTGCTTGAAGAGCCGCAGCGTGAACGTCTCGCGGCTGACGAGGATGTACGTGCTGTACCGGCGGCTGAGACCGTAGAGACCGAGCTTCGGGCGCACCGGCTCTACCGGGATCGTCAGCTCACGCGGCCCGTTGAAAGACGTGAGCGCATTCGTGAGCGCGGTGATCAGCTTCGGCTGGTCGACCGCGACGCCCCAGCTGGACGGCGTCACCTTGATCCCGACTGCGAGCGGCTTCGGGGCCAGGTGCGCGTTCTTCGCGGGCGTGTCGAGCACGTGCGCGACGCGTCCTGCGACGGTCGACAGCTGCGGCTGCGAGAGCGAGGCGCGAAGCGGGATCGAGACCGCAAGGCTCTTCTTCAGGATCGCCCGGCGGACGCGCGCGTACAGGCCGCCGGTGCGAGATGCTGCGACGGCGTCGTCGACCATACGGTCGACGTCGAGCCTCAGCCCGGTCGCCGTCGGCCGAACCGTGAAGGAGCGGCCCCAGCGGACGAGCTGAACCGGCTGGCGGAGGCGCGCCGCGAAGCGGGCTTCCAGGACAGCTCGCGCCTGTGCGGCCTCCAAGCCGCCGACAGGGACGCCGCCGATCGTCACGCCGCGGGCGATCACGTCCGCCTGGCTCCGGTCCCAGAAGTACGCCGACGCGCCGGCTCCGGACACGGCGATGCCGGCAAGCGCAAGCACGACCCCAGTTACAACCCAGACGCGGCGATGCATTCCTCTGCGCGTTGTACTCCCCTTGTGTGACGTTGCGCAATCCCCTCGGTACTGTCGTCGCCGTGCGCGTTCAGATCGTCGACTGCCGCTGGGAGCTCGGAGATCCCTCCCGGGGCCGCGAGTTGTACCTCCAGGGGCATATTCCAGGCGCCTCGTTTCTCGACGTCGATGACGACCTCTCCGATCTCTCCATGACGGACGGAGGGCGCCATCCGGTCCCGTCGGCGCAGCGCTTCGCCGCGGCCGCGGGGCGCGCGGGGATCGGGCCGGACACGCTCGTCGTCGCCTACGGGACGATGGGCGGCGCCGAGCGCCTCTGGTGGCTTCTCCGCCATTACGGCCATGGCGATTGCGGCGTTCTGATCGGCGGGATCGACGCGTGGGGCGGGCCGCTCCGCGTGGGCGGCGAGAAGATCGAGCCGGCCGAGTTCACCCCGCGCGAGCGTTCGGACGACACGATCGACGCCGCCGGGCTTGCGCTACGTCTTGCCGACCCGTCGCTCCTCCTCGTGGATGCGCGTCCCGCCAACCGGTGGCGAGGCGAGGCGAATCCGATCGACGACCCGCCCGGCCGGATCCCTGGAGCGGTCAACGCGCCGTGGGCCGAGCCGCAGCCCGAGCTCCCAGGGGGTGAGCTCGTCGCGTACTGCGGCTCGGGTGTCACGGCGTGTGTCGTCCTCCACCGCGCCTGGGTCAACGGACGAGACGGCGTGCTCTATCCCGGCTCCTGGAGCGACTGGTCCAACCGCGGCCTTCCGCTCGAGCGCTCTGAGTAGGTACGCGCTTGAAACCCCTACAGGCGGCCGCCGGCTCACGCTCTCGGCAAACCATTAGCTCAGCGCATACGTGACCGTCACGGTCGCGTCGATCGACTGAGTCCCGGCCTCGATCGGCGTTGCAACGCCTGCGTCCATCTTGCCCGCGGCGAAGACGACCGGCTGCTGGGAGCCTTCGACCATCGTCTGCACGCCGCCGAGCGACAGCCCGGCTGCGGTTGCGAGCGTCTTCGCCTTGTCGGCGGCGTTCGCGACGGCGGCCTGGAGCGCCTTGCCGTAGAGCGCGTCGCTGTCCGAGCGCGTGAGCGACGGGCCGCTGACGCCCGTTGCGCCGGCGCCCACTGCGGCGTCGACGAGCGGACCTGCCTTCGCAAGCGCGATCGACGCAGACACGGTGTTCGAGGCGGTGTAGCCGAGCACATCGGTGCCCGTGTCGTTCATGCGAGGCGAGAGGTACACCTGTCCGGTCTGCAGGTCGGCGTCGGTGACGCCCGCGTTCTTGATCGCGGCGATCATCGCGGCGGCGGCGCTCGCATTCTTCGCGAGTGCGGCCTGCGCAGTCGCGGCCTGCGTGTCGACCGTGAAGTCGAATGAGGCGCGGTCGGGCACGGTCGTGACGCTGCCGGAGCCGGTGACCGTCACGGTTTTCGCCGGCGTGGCCGGGGTGTCCGCCGCCCGGCCCTCGCGAGGCCGGGCGACGCCTGCGATCGCGGCGGCCGCGAGCAGGAGGAGCGACAGGAGGAGGATGGAGCGGAGTCGTCTGGTCATACGCCGGATACGGCGCCGACCAGGCCGAATGTCACATCAGACTGCCGTGGCCGTGCCGACGTCGCCGAGGTACGTCGTCCAGCGCTCCGGGATCCGTGGGGCCGCGAGCTTGATGAAGAGCACCGGCTGCGGGGCGCGCGGATGGGTGTGAAGCACCATCCCTACCTGCTCGAGCGTCCGGTCGCCCTTGCGCAGGTTGCAGGGAGCGCAGGCCGTAACGACGTTCTCCCAGATCGACTCGCCCCCCTTCGACCGCGGGACCACGTGGTCGAGGGTCAGCCGACCGCCCGACGAGCCGCAGTAGACGCAGCGCCAGCCGTCGCGGGCGAACAGCGCCCGGCGGGAGATCTTCCGCTGGATCGCCCGCGGGACGCGGACGTAGTTGAGGAGCCGGATCACGTGCGGCCAGACGAAGCTGCCCGTCGCCGACCGGAGCGGCTGATCGAGATGCTCGATCACCTCCGCCTTGCCCTTGTAAAGCAGCACGTGGGCGCGCCGCACCGTGCACACGTTCAGCGGCTCGTAGCTGGCGTTGAGAACCAGGACCTGTTGCACCCTGCGTTTAAAAGTACCAGCGGCTTGCGATTTACAGACTTTGGGAGGCCCCGGTAGTCACGACGTCATCGCCCGCTCCACCGCTTCCTCCTCTTCGGGCGAAAGCGCGATCGAAGCCCGACCGCGGTCGAGCTCCTTCACGTAGATCCGCGCGTAGTCGCGGCCCTGGATCGCGGAGAGGACGACGCCGGTTCGCGAGGAGTCGAGCATCGCGATCGACGCCGACTGGTGCCCGCCCGAGTTCTCGTACGCGTCGTAGCGGACGATCGCGGTCTTCGAGACCGTGTCGTCGACGCGCCGGTCGAGTGACGAGAGGCCGGTCGTCACGCCGTCGACCGCGCGATGCAGCTCGTCGATCCGTCCCTGCAGCGCCACCGCGAAGTCGACGAGGTCGTCACGGCCTTTGCCGTCGCCGAGGAGCACGAGCTGCGCCTGCCGGACGCGCCGTAGCGTCAGATAGTGCGCAAGCGCGACGAGCAGCGCCGCGACGGCGGCAATTGCGGCGGCGACGGCGATCCAGCCCGCGGCGGTGGCGCTGAGATGCACGAGGAAACGCTAGCTCAGGGCGAGCTGAGCGTGAAGAAGACCGTGTAGCTCGCGGAGTTGTTCGAGAGATTCGTTTCGCCGCTCACCGCGCCGACCGTGACCTTGATCGTCGCCCGGTTCCCGAACGCTGAGGTCGGCAGCTGGAAGCCGTTGAACGTCACGGTCTGCCGCAGCCCCGGCTGGATCGACGAGATGTGCTCGATCTTCTTGATCGGCTTGCCCGAGCCGAAGTCGATGCTGAGCGTCACCGGGACCTGGACTTCCTGGAAGTTCCCCGAGTCCTCGACCGTCGCGAGGAACGAGAGGTCGGCGGACACCTTCACGGTCGTCGCGGTGCTCGTCGAGAGATCGGTTCCCTGAGGGTTCACGCGAACGCCGACGAGACCGTCGCCGTGCTTGCCGCTCGCGCTGCCCGACGTCGATGCGCCGGACAGGTTTCCGAGATAGATCGGGAATGCGCGCGAGCTGATCGTGTCCGTGTTCGCGATGAACGTCGACTCGGGGACGACGACGCCGGTCACGCCCTGGTCCTTCAGCTCCTGCGTTGCCGGGTCCTGGTAGAGCTGCGCCCAGACGACGTCGCTCGCGGTGAGCAGCTGGCCCTCCGCGACGAGCCGCTCGGTCGTCGCCGTCTGGTTCTTCGACGCCGTCGCGTCGGGCGTCGAGAGGACATCGCCGAGACCGGTGAGCCCCTTGTAGCGGAGCTCGATCGCGTTGATGAGGTTCTGATGGATCGCGCGCAGCGGGCCGGGCGCGCGGATCTGCTGCGCCTGCGTGTACTCCTGCTGCTCCTGTTGCGCGTACTGCTGCAGCTTCGTCTGCAGGTCCGAGACCTTGCGTGCGTTCGCGAGCTCGTTCGCGAACGTCTTGCCCAGGCTGCTGTCCGCCTTCGCAATTGCAGTCACCTTCTGCGCGTACGACGCGTACTCGTCGTGCTTCGACTTGCCCTGACACGCGCCGATCCAGAAGACGAGCGCGACGACCACGACGATCGCGATCGCGATCAGGCCGACGAGGCGGGCCAGCGGCATGAACCCTGTGGGCGTCCGCATCGGCGGGCGAGGAGGACGCTCGCCGCCGCCACGGCCGCCACCTCCCGGCATCTCGAGCCGGGGGAGCCGCCGTCGCTGCGTTGCCTCGACGGTCTCGGGCTCGTCGAAGAAGTCGAACTCGATGTCGTCGTCGTGAGAGCTCATGTGCGTCCGGGCCGCCGTCCGCTGCCGACAGGAGACTAACCCGCTATCCGGCCAGAGAGGAAACAACCACCCGGCCGCCAAAGCAGGTAAACCCATGTCCAATGCTGCGCTTGCGTTCGAAGGCGCCGGGCTCGTCCTCGACCGATACCGCCCCTTGCGTCCGCTCGGCAGCGGCGGGTCCGGGTCGGTGTGGCTCGCGCGCGACGAGAAAACCGGCCTCGACGTCGCGCTGAAGATCGTCGCGCGCGAGGGCAAGGCGGCTGCGCGTGCCGAGCGCGAGGCGGCCGCCGCAGCGCGGCTTCGCCACCCCGCCTGCCTCCGCGCCTACGCGTTCTCCCGCGACTCCCGGCACGTGTACATCGCGTACGAGTTCGTGCCCGGGCGCACCTACCGCGAGGCGATGCGCGCCGGCGAGCTGAACGACGCCGCCGCGATCGAGGCCTGCGCGCAGATCTGCGAGGCGCTTGCGCACGCGCACGCGAATGGGATCCTGCACCGCGACGTGAAGCCGTCGAACGTCCTGCTCGCCGATGGCGATCGCGTATCGGCGCGGCTGCTCGACTTCGGTCTCGCCCGCATGGCGGAGGCGGAGACGCTCACCGCGCAGGGAGACGTCCCCGGCACGCTCGCGTACATCGCACCCGAGCGGCTCGCCGGAGACAAGACGACCGAGGCGGCCGACGTCTGGGCGGTCGGCGTGATGCTGTGGGAGTCGCTCTCCGGCCGGCATCCGTTCTGGCAGACGTCGATGCTCGACACTGCGCGCGCGATCGAGCAGGGCGCGGAGTCGCTCGCGTCGCTGCGACCTGATCTTCCGAAGGCGCTGATCGAGCTTGTCGACCGGTCGCTGTCACTGAGCCCGGGACGCCGTCCGTCCGCGGTTGATCTCGCGCAGGCGCTCCGCGGCGCCGCGACGCCGCGACACAAGCGCAAAGGAACGCAGACGTACGCCGCGCCGCTGCAGCTCCCCCAGCTCGCCCCTGCCGTGCTCGCAGGCGCGTTCACGGCGTGGACCGCTCTCGAGCTGCCGTTCTTTCCGCATGCGTGGCCCGTCGCGCTCGCGCTGATCGCAGCTGCCATGACCGCGCTCCGCCCACGGATCGGCCTCGCCCTCACGCTCTCCGTGCCGATCCTGCCGCTCGGGAACGTCTCGTCAGGGCTTGCGCTCCTCTACGCGATGATTGCGGCCGCGTGGCTCATCTTCTTCTGGCGCGAGCCGCGCGATGCGCTCCTCTTCGGGCTGAGCGTTCCGCTCTCGCTCATCGGCCTGCTCGGGCTGGCGCCGCTCGCGGTCTGGCGCGTTCGGTCGAACAGTCGGCGCGCCGCACTGACGGCGCTGGCTGTCGTCGTCTCCGGCATCGTCGCGGGCATTCGGGGTGCGAGCCTGCCGTTCACCGGCGTGCACCCGCCGCTCGGGCTCGGCGTCGCGGGATCGACCGGCCCCTTCGACGTGGCCGGAACGCTCGCGCGCCACGCGCTCGACCAGCCCGCGCTCCTGACCGAGGCCGGGATCCTCGCCGCCGTCGCGCTTGCCCTGCCCTACGCGCGGGCGCGCGGGCACTGGGGCGCCGCCGGCCTTGGCGCAGCGATGCTCTGCGCCTCGGTTCTCGCCGTTCCGGCCGCCGCCGCGCTGCCTCTGGTCGCCGCAGCCTGGGTGACAGCTGCCGTGCTCGCGGTGCGCGTTCCATAGTCTTGAACCGGGGGTAATGTCCTCCCGCACTATGGTCCTCAGGGCAATCGAGCAAAAGATCGAGGCGCTCTTCGAGGGCGTTTTCGGCCGAGCCTTCAGAACGAACGTCCAGCCGGTCGAGCTCGCACGCAAGCTTGCCAAGGAGATGGACGATCACCGCACCGTGTCGGTCTCGCGCGTCTACGTGCCGAACGAGTACACGATCTTCCTCTCGTCCGCCGACCGCGAACAGTTCGAGGGATACGAGCAGTCGCTGCAGTCCGAGCTCGAGGAGTACCTCATCGAGCACGCGAAGCGCGAGAGCTACGCGCTGCTGACGCCGCCGAATGTCTTGCTCGAGACCGACGACGATCTCGCGCTCGGCGAGTTCGGAATCGCGACGCGCATGGTGCAGCCGCGTCGCGGCAAGCGCGAGGCGGATGCGCCGGAAGGCCAGGTCGAGTCCGGCGCGACGATGATCTACAAGCCGAAGGTGCCGCCTCAGGCGACGCAGGCCGCGTCGGCGGAGGAGCTCGGTGTCGAGCGCGAGGTCGCGGAGCTGACGTGGGACGGGCAGACGCGGCGCGTCGACAAGCGCAGCATCCTGCTCGGCCGCTCGCGCGAATGCGACATCCAGGTCGACGACCCGAACGTGTCGCGCCGCCACGCGGAGCTGCGGCAGGAAGGGTCGACGTACTGGATCGTCGACCTGGACTCGACGAACGGGATCGAGGTGAACGGGCGGCGCGTGAAGCGCTCGAAGCTCGAGAGCGGCGACATCTTCACCGTCGGCTCGACCGACGTGACCTTCAGGACTGAGCGCGAAGGTGCGTAGGCTCGACGGAGCACCTCAGGAGCGGGCCCAGTGATAGCGAGCACGTCGTACGAGAGCACCCTGCTGGCGCTCAAGATCGCATTTCTCGTGCTCCTCTACCTCTTCATCTGGCGGATCGTGCGCACTGCGTCGAAGGACATGCGCCTGCCGCAGGAGAGCTTCATCCTGCGGCCCGGTGCGCTGGCCGGCGGCGCGATCGGCCAGCAGATCCGCTCCGGCCGGCTCGTTGTCGTCGACAGCGGAGTACTCGACCGCGGGGAGGAGTTCCGGCTCGACTCGGCCGACCTGACGATCGGACGCGGCGGCCAGAACGACGTCTCGATCGAGGGCGACGAGTTCGCGTCAGCGCGGCACGTGCGGATCGAGCCGCGCCGCGACGGCGTCTGGGTGCACGACCTCGGCTCCACGAACGGCACGCACGTGAACGGGCTCCGCATCGATCGTCCACGCAAGCTCGTCACCGGCGACGTCGTGCGCGTCGGTGAGACCGAATTGCGGTACGAGAGTGCGTAGGCTCGACGGAGCACCCCAAGTAGCGGAAGCGCCTGCTTTGCCGGCGCTGGAGCGGGCATGAGCATCGCGTCGTACGCGGGTGCGAGCGATACCGGCCGGAAGCGGCGCCGGAACGAGGACTCGTACGTGATTGCCCCGCCGATCTTCGCGGTCGCCGACGGCATGGGCGGTGCGCAGGCGGGCGAGATCGCGTCGCGGCTTGCGGCCGCGGCCCTCGAGGACACCGATCCCGGCGCGAAGTCAGGCGCGGAGCGTGTGACGTCCCTCATCCAGGAGGCGAACCGCCGCGTGCACGAGCGCGCGATCGCAGACCCGTCGACCTCGGGAATGGGCACGACGATGACGGTGGCGCTCGTCGAAGGCACGACGGTGACGTTCGGTCATGTCGGCGACTCGCGCGCATACCGATTCCGCGACGGCACGATCGAGCAGATCACCGAGGACCACTCGCTCGTGAACGAGCTGCTGAAGAGCGGCAAGCTCTCGCCGGAAGAGGCGGACACGCATCCGCAGCGCTCGGTGATCACGCGCGCGGTCGGCACGGACCCGGACGTCGACGTCGACTCGTTCACGATCGATGCAGAAGTCGGCGACGTGTTCTTGATCTGTTCCGACGGACTGACGGACATGGTCGACGACGAGGACATCCGGTCCGTCCTCGAGAAGTTCCACAACGATCTCGACCGCGCGACGAAGTCGCTTGTCTCTGCGGCGAACCGCGGCGGCGGCGAGGACAACATCACAGTCGTCGCGTTCGAGATCTCGGAGGACGGCGCGGAGACGGCGCGCATGCCCGCGGTGGACGACGACACGATGGAGAACATCCCGGTGCCGAAGGTCGACACGATGGTCGTCCCGCCGGAGGAGGTCGAGCACGTCTTCGTCGAGCCGGGATCGCCCGAGGCGGCCGCGATCACCAAGCGCGAGCCGATCACCCCGGCAGCGCGCGTCAGGCTCGTGCTCGTGATGCTTGTCCTGCTCGCCGTCGCTGCGGTGCTGCTCGTCTGGGGGCTCGTGCGCTGACGCTGTCGAACCGCAATCGCGAGCTCTTCTACCTCGTCGTCGTCGGTGCCTTGACGGCGATCGGGTTCGCGGCCGTCTATATCGCGCAGCGCTCGGAGGTCTCGACCGGCTCGCTCGGCTACGCGGCGTTCTTCTTCGCGCTCTACCTCGCGGCACACATCGTCGCGCGGCTGACCGTTCCCTACGCGGACCCGTATCTGCTGCCGATCGCAGCCTTGCTCACCGCCGTCGGCCTGACTGAGATCTACCGTCTCGGCCCCAAGGACGCGTTCAAGCAGGGAACCTGGGTCGTCGTCGGCGTCGCCGTTTTCGCGATCACGCTGTTCGGCTTACGGCGCGACTACCGGCTGGTCGAGAACTACAAGTACCTGTTCGGTCTTGGCGCGCTCGGGTTGCTGTTCCTGCCGCTGCTGCCGCACTTCGGCCAGACGGTGAACGGCGCGCGACTCTGGGTGCACGTCGGCGGGCTCCAGTTCCAGCCCGGCGAGCTCGGGAAGATCTCGCTGATCGTCTTTCTCGCTGCGTACCTGCGCGAGAAACGCGAGGTGCTCGCTTCGGGCCGCCTCAAGGACTGGGGGCCGCTGCTCGTCATCTGGGGCAGCGCGATGCTCGTCCTCTTCGCGACCGACGATCTCGGGAGCGGGCTCCTCTTCTACGGGATCTTCCTCGCGATGCTCTACGTCGCGACGGCGCGGATCGCGTTCATCGCGGTCGGTCTCGGCCTGTTCATCGCCGGCTCGATCGCGGTCTACCAAGGCACGCCGCACGTGCGTGAACGCGTGCAGAACTGGATCCAGCCCTGGACGACGCACACGATCTACTGCCCGGCCTCCGGCCAGCAGATGCTGCGCCAGCAGTGCCAGAGCTACCAGGAGGTGCAGTCGCTCTACTCGATCTCACACGGGCAGATGGGCGGCACGGGGCTCGGCGCCGGGACGTTCACGAACGCGGGCGGCCACCAGATCATCCCGTACCTCAACACCGACTTCATCTACTCGGCGATCGCGCAGGAGCTCGGGCTCATCGGCGCGGCCGGCTTGATCCTGCTCTACATGGTGTTCGTGCTGCGCGGCTTCCGCGTGGCGCTCTTCGCCGGTGACGGCTTCTCCAAGCTGCTCGCGGTCGGGCTGACGTTCGGCTTCGCGCTGCAGACGTTCATCATCGTCGGCGGCATCCTGCGCGTGATCCCGCTGACCGGCATCACGCTGCCGCTCGTCTCGTACGGAGGCTCGAGCATCCTCGCGAACTTCTTCGTGCTCGCCGGGCTGATGCTCGTCTCGAACCGGGCGAACGCCGAGCTGGCGGGAGCGCGATGAACAGGCAGGTGAACCGCCTCGCCGTCGTCGCGATCGTGCTGCTCGTCGTGCTCGTCGGCGCGACGACGTACTGGCAGACGTGGGCGGTTGCAGGTCTGCAGGACCGGCAGGACAACGCGATCCAGCAGGTCGAGCAGTTCACCGTTGCGCGTGGCCGGATCTTCGCCGGCGGGCGGACGTTCGCGGCGAACCGCAAGATCAAGCGTCACGGCCAGACGCTCTACTTCCGCAAGTACCCCGGGAGCGGGCTCGCCGCACAGACGGTCGGCTACTCGACGCTCGCGCGCTCGCAGTCCGGGCTCGAGCGCTCGATGAACGACTACCTCTCGGGCGCGACCTCGAACCTGAGCGACGCGTTCCGCCACGTCCTCGACCGGCTCGGGAACGCGACCGTGCACGGCGACAACCTGCGGCTCACGATCCGGCCGCGTGCGCAGGAGCTCGCACAGCAACTCCTCGGCACGCGGTGCGGTGCCGTCGTCGCGATGAACCCGCACACGGGCGCCGTCTATGTCGCCGCGTCGTCACCGACGTACAACCAGAACCTGATCGAGCAGCCGAACGGCTATGCGAAGGTGCTGAAGATCCGCGGCGAATGCCACGGCGCGTCGGCGCTCTACAACCGCACGACGCAAGGGCTCTACACGCCCGGCTCGACGTTCAAGGTCGTCACCGCCGCCGCTGCGCTCGACACGGGCGCGTTCACGCCGGACTCGACCTTCTACGACCCGGGCTACTGCACGGAGTACGGCAAGCAGGTGTCGAACGCCGGCAACCCGGACCAGGGCGGGCACGAGGTGTTCGGGCACCTCAACTTCAAGAGCGCGCTCGAGCACTCGGTCAACTCGGTGTTCTGCAACATCGGCAAGCAGATCGGCGCGGGAACCATCCTCGAGTACGCGAAGCGGTTCGGCTTCTACAGGACGCCGCCGCTCGAGACGCCGAACGATCAGCGGTATGCGAGCGGCCTCTATAACGGTGGGCATCTCTTCAACCCGAAGGACCCGGCGACGCAGGTCGACCCGGGTCGCCTCGCGTTCGGCCAGGAGCGGCTGCTCGTGACGCCGCTGCAGATGGCGATGGTCGCGTCGACCGTAGGGAACGGAGGCGTCGTGCCGAAGCCCTACATCGTGCAGAAGATCACGACGAGCACCGGTGGGACTGTGCGCACGACGAAGCCGTCGACGCTCGGGCGCGCCATCAAGCCGCAGACGGCCGCGGAGCTGAACCAGATGATGCAGCTCGTCGTGCAGGGCGGCACGGGAACCTCCGCGCAGATCCCCGGTGTCGCGGTCGCGGGGAAAACCGGAACGGCAGAGACGAACGTCCCGAACGTCTACACCGCCTGGTTCATCGCCTTCGCGCCGGCGGAGAACCCGAAGGTCGCGGTTGCAGTCGTCCTCGAGCAGCAGCTGAACGGCTTCGGCGGCGCCGTCTCGGCGCCGATCGCGAAGCAGGTCATGCAATCACTGCTGGGCCGCTGAGGCGCGGACTACCCTGTAGAGACCGCTAGTGGCCGTCTCGGACACGCTCATCGGAACCCTCTTTGACGGTCGTTACCAGGTCGTGCGCAAGCTCGGCTCGGGCGGAATGGCGAACGTCTATCTCGCCGAGGACCAGGAGCTCGGCCGACGCGTCGCGATCAAGATCCTGAACGACCGCCATGCCGGCGACGAGCAGTTTGTCGAGCGCTTTCGGCGGGAGGCGAAGAACGCGGCCGCGCTGTCGCACCCGAACATCGTCTCGATCTACGACCGCGGCGAAGCGGAGGGCACCTATTACATCGCGATGGAGTACCTCGATGGACGGTCGCTCAAGGAGCTGATCGTCCAGCGCGGGCCGGCGCCGGTGACCGTCGCGGTCGAGTACGCCCGGCAGATTCTCTCCGCGCTGCGGTTCGCGCACCGGAACGGGATCGTGCACCGCGACATCAAGCCGCACAACGTCCTCGTCGACGCGGAAGGGCGCGTGAAGGTGACGGACTTCGGCATCGCGCGTGCCGGCACATCGCAGATGACCGAAGCCGGCTCGATCGTCGGAACTGCGCAGTACCTCTCGCCGGAGCAGGCGAAGGGGACGGACGTCGACCAGCGCTCCGACCTCTACTCGCTCGGCATCGTGTTGTACGAGCTGCTGACGGGGTCGTTGCCGTTCAACGGCGACACGCCGGTCGAGATCGCGATGAAGCACCTCTCGACCGTGGCCGAGCCGCCGTCCGTGCGGCGTCCCGAGGTTCCGCGCGAGCTCGACCTCGTCGTCATGCGCGCGCTCGCGAAAGACCCGGCTGACCGGTATCAGAGCGCGGAGGAGATGGACGCGGATCTCGAGGCGTTCCTCCGCGGCTCGGCGGTGTCGCCGCTCACCGAGGAGTCGGCGACGCAGGTCATGCGCGTGCCCGCGCATCCGTACGCATCGACGGCCGCGACGATGATCTCGCCGCCGACGAGACGCACGTCGACGCTGCCGCCGCCTCCGCCGCCGGTGTACTACGACCTCGAGGAGCCGATCCACCGGCGACCTGTGTGGCCCTGGATCGCAGCGTTTTTGTTCGTGATCGCGGCTGCCGTCGGTGGCTATTTCCTCTACACGGAGATCTCGAACAAGCTGAACTCCACGAAGCCGATCGCTGTCGGCCTCTACCTGAAGGAGCCCGAGCTCGTCGCGCGGCAGAAGATCAAGAGCGACGGCTTCGCTGCCGTCGTGAACCACCACTCGAGCCGCACGACGGCGTCAGGTCTCGTCTACAAGCAGAACCCGATTGCGGGGAAGCGCATCTCGAAGGGCGCCGAGGTGACGATCTGGGTCTCGACCGGCCTGCCGAAGTCGGTCGTGCCGAACGTCGTCGGCAAGCAGTCGACCGACGCGGTCGCGGCGCTGACGCAGCTGCACTTGAAGCCGGACGTGCACGAGGTGCCGTCGTCGAAGCCCGCCGGCGAGGTGACGGCGCAGGAGCCGCCGCCGGGCGAGAAGCTCACGCAGGGCCAGCCCGTGCGGATCAACGTGTCGAAGGGGCCGCAGCCGGTCGCCGTTCCGAACGTGCTCACGCTGCCGATCGACCAGGCGAGCTCGACGCTGCAGGCCGCCGGCTTCCAGGTGAGCACACGCTTTGTCGACAACGACCAGCCCGCGAACACCGTCATCGACCAGAGCCCGCAGTCGGGGACGTCGGCCGGGAAGGGCTCGGTCGTGTCGCTGACGGTCTCCAAGGGGCCGAAGACCTCGACCATGCCTGACGTCTCGAGCCTCGACCTCGGCACCGCCGAGCAAACGCTCCGTGCGTCGGGCTTCTCGAACATCAAGACCGTCTACCAGGACACGACCGACCCGAACTCCGACGGGGTCGTGCTCGATCAGACGCCGCAGGGCGGCCAGCAGGTGGCGCCGAAGACCGCGATCACGCTCACCGTCGGCCGGCTGACGACCGGCGGCGATACGACGACCGGTTCGACGACGACGTCGCCGACGCCGTGAGCGGGCGCATCCGCGTCGCCCTGCTCGCGGGCGGCCGCTCGAGCGAGCACGACATCTCTCTCGCCTCGGCCCGGTCGGTGCTCGGTGCGCTCGATCCCGAGCGCTACGACGTCGTGTCGGTGGCGATCGGCCGAGACGGGCGCTGGGCCCTCGAATCAGGGACCAGGGCCATTCCGGGACCCGGCCCCGCTGTTCCAGCCGAGACGCTGCCCGTTCCCGCGAGTGACGGCACGCTGCAGGCGCTCGGTGCGGTCGATGTCGTCCTTCCGATCCTGCACGGCCCCTTCGGAGAGGACGGCACCGTGCAGGGACTGCTCGAGCTCGCTGACGTCGCGTACGTCGGCGCCGGCGTCGCTGCCTCGGCGCTCGCGATGGACAAGGATCTCTTCAAGAAGGTGATGCGCGACAGCGGGATTCCCGTGGCGCGGCATCACGCGATCCGTCTGGGCGACGCAGTCGAGAACCCGTTCGGGTATCCGGTCTTCGTGAAGCCGGCGTCGCTCGGCTCGTCGGTCGGCATCTCGAAGGTGCACGACGAGTCGGAGCTCGAGCCTGCCGTCGCGCTCGCGTTCAGGCATTGCGAGAAGGTGCTCGTCGAGGAGTTCGTCGAGGGCGTCGAAGTCGAGTGCGGCGTCCTCGGCAACCGTGTGCCGCCGCCGATCGCGTCGCTGCCCGGGACGATCGACACGCTCGAGCACGAGTGGTACGACTTCGCGTCGAAGTACGACGCTGACGGGATGGAGCTGATCGTCCCGCCCGATCTGCCGCGGGACACGATCGAGCTCGTGCAGCGCCGATCGGTCGAGGCGTTCATCGCGAGCGAGTGCGAAGGATTGGCGCGCGTCGATTTCTTCGTGCGCGCGAGCGACGGCGAGGTCGTGGTGAACGAGTTGAACACGATGCCGGGGTTCACGGCCACGAGCGTGTACGCGAAGCTGTTCGATGCCTCGGGCATCAAGTACGGCGACCTGGTCGACCGGCTGATCGCGCTCGCGCTCGAACGGCACGAGCGGCGTCGGCACCTCGAGTACTAGCGAGCCTTGACCTCTTCGATCTTCGCCGAGCCGCCCGGCGGGAGCTGTGTGATCCACACGACGTAGTACCGCGCCGTCTTGCCGTTCAGCGTGAACGTCGTCGTCCCGCTGACGGTCTGCGACGCCGAGTCGGTCTGAAAGCCGCTCGAAGGTGAGCTGCCGGCGAGGATCTTCGCGGTGAAGCCGGGCGTCGAGCTCGACACGGTCAGCTTGCCGAGCTTGACCGCGCGCCCGGCATTCACGACGAGCCCGAGCCCGTCCTTGAGGCCGCCGAACGCTGCCGAGGCGTAGTGCTCCGTGTACCAGGCCGTGGTCGGATCGCCGTCGGTCGCGAGCGGGGCGCTCGACGAGTGCTCGCTCCCGGTCCCCTGCGGGTCGTAGTCGCCGACGCCGTGCAGCGTCACGTTCTGGGCGACGGCGCCGCTGCGTCCCGATCCGCCTGACGGGCCCTTGTCGCCCTTCGAGCCGCTGAGTCCGAGGACGCCGGCGACGATCGCCCCAGCCGCGATCAGCGCGAACAACACATAGAGCGGCGCGCGGCTACGCCGTGCTCGCACGCGCCGCGGCGCGCTCTCGCGGAGCACCGGGCTTTGCGTGATCAACGTGCGCTCGGCCTCGGGCGAGTCGAGCTCGCCGAGACACTGCCGGAGCTCCCACGCGAACTGATCCATCGACGGGAACCGGCGCGCGGGATCCTTCTCGAGCGCGCGGTCGACGGCGGCGGCGAGCCGCAGTGGGACATCGGGTCGTTGCTCCAGCAGATCGGGCGGCTGCTCGTTCAGGTGCTTCATCGCCACCGCGACGAAGTTCTCCCCGGGGAACGGGACGTCGCCGGTGAGCAGCTCGTACACCACGACACCGAGCGAGTAGACGTCGGTGGACGGCGTCGTCGGCTTTCCACTCGCCTGCTCGGGCGACAGGTAGTTGCTCGTGCCGAGGACGGTGCCGGTCTGCGTCACGCCGTGCTCGACGTCGAGCGAGCGCGCGATGCCGAAGTCGGTCACCTTCGCGTCTCCATCCGGCGACACGAGCACGTTCTGCGGCTTTACGTCGCGGTGGATGAGCCCGTGCTCGTGTGCAAATGCAAGCGCGTCGGCAATCTCGAGGGCGAGCTCGAGCGCGCGTCGCGTCGGCAGAGGCCCGGTGCGCGCGAGCAGCTGCTTGAGATTCTCGCCGTCGATGTACTCGAAGACGATGAACTGCTGGCCGTCGTCCTCGCCGCGATCGATCACCGTGACGATGTGCGGGTGCGAGAGCCGTGCGACCGAGCGCGCCTCGCGGCGGAAGCGCTCGACGTACTCCTCGTCGTCCCCGTAGTGCGGGTGGAGCACCTTCAACGCGACGAGGCGCTCGAGCAGCTGGTCACGCGCACGGTAGACGCTCGACATCCCGCCGGTGCCGACGAGCTCCTCGATCTCGTACCGGTCGGCGATCACCTCACCGGGCATGTCGCGAGCAGGGGAGGTAGACGACGACGGGTGCGCCACGGGGATAGAACGCGCGAGCCGCAGGAACGGCTACGCGAGCACCGCTTCGAGGGCCTCGTCCCAGGCTGCGAGTCCCTCTTCGAGCTCTGCGTCGGTGATGACGAGCGGGCACAGCACGCGGATGCAGTTACCGGAAATCCCAGCTTTCAGCAGCAAAACGCCCCTCCGGGCCGCCTCCTCGGTGATCCGGCCGGCGAGCTCCGGCGCAGGCTGCTTCGTCGCCGGATCGCGGACGAGCTCGATTGCGAGCATCGCGCCGAGCCCGCGGACCTCGCCGATCTCGGGATATCGCTGCTGCCACGCCGACATCCTGGCCCGCACCGTCTCGCCGACACGGACCGCGCGGTCGAGCAGGCCCTCTTCCTCGATCACGTCCAGGACGGCGAGCGCAGCGGCCTGGGCAACCGGGTTCCCGACGTAGGTCCCGCCGACGGCGTTGTCGCCCGGAGCGTCCATGATCGCCGCCTTGCCGAGCACGCCCGAGAGCGGCAGCCCGGCCGCGATCGACTTCGCGACCGTGATGAGGTCAGGCTCGACCCCGAAGTGCTCGATCGCGAACATCCTGCCTGTGCGGCCGTAGCCGCTCTGCACCTCGTCGGCGACGAGCACGATCCCCTCGCGGTCGCAGATCTCGCGGAGGCCGGTGACGAATTCCTGCGGCGGCACGATGAAGCCTGCCTCCCCTTGCACCGGCTCGAACACGATTGCAGCAACGGTCTCGGCCGCCACCTGTGTCGCGAACGTGCGCTCCAGCGCCTCGAGCGCGTCGGCCGCACCGATGCCGCGATACGCGTTCGGATACGGGACGCGGTAGACCTCGGGCGCGAACGGCCCGAACCCGGCCTTGTACGGATGCGTCTTCGAGGTCAGCGTCAGCGACAGCATCGTCCGTCCGTGGAACCCGCCCTCGAACGCGATCACCGCCGGACGCTTCGTGTAGGCACGCGCGAACTTCACCGAGTTCTCGACCGCTTCCGTGCCGGCGTTGAAGAACGCCGCCTTCGAAGGTCCGGTGAACGGCGCCGTCGCGAGCAGCCGCTCGGCCAGCGTGACGTACACCTCGTACGGGACGATCGTGAAGTCCGTGTGCAGGAAGCGCGCAGCCTGCTCCTGGACGGCGTCGACGACGCGCGGGTGTGCGTGCCCGACGTTCAGGCAGCCGACGCCCCCGGCGAAGTCGACGAACGTGTTCCCGTCGATGTCGGTGAGCGTCGCGCCCCGGCCCGAGTCGGTGACGATCGGCAGATAGACCGACAGCGGATCGGCGACGACGCGCTCCTTGCGCTCGAGCACCTCGCGCGAGCGTGGGCCCGGGATCTCCGTCTGGAGGCGGATGGCGCGGGTCGCGGCCATACCCGGAGGGTAACTAGAGACCCGGAGTGGGCAGCTCGGGAAGCGGCGGCGGCGTGCCGTGCCGCAGCTCCTGCGCCGTGTAGACGCCGGCCGCGTTCCAGAGCATGAAGCCGCCGGTCACCGCCTCGCGGGCAGCGGCAATCTGGGCGGCGACGTCGGCCGGGGAGTACGTGCGGCCGAGCGAGAAGTCCTGGAGCCACGGGACGACTGCGGCCTGCTCGCCGTCCAGCTGCGCCCGGAAGTCGCGGAGCGAATCCGCGACTGTCGCCCGCGGGGCGGCGTTCGGATTCGGCAGGTTGAACTCGCCCGGCGTGTAGTGCGACGGATAGGTCATCGGGTAGATGGTGTCCACGACCTGCCCGATCTGGGACGGGAACTGGCCGATCCCGAGGTCGCGCGTCGCTGAAAGCCCGAAGACGTCGGCGGACACGCGCACGCCGAGCGGGTGGAGCCGCGAGGCGGCGTAGCGGAGGTACGCGGCGATCGTCAGCTTCATCGGCTGCGGGTGCGCGCCGGGGTAGCGGATGATCGAGAGATCGCCGTCGGACGGGAAGCGCGTGTAGTCGAACTGGATCTCGTCGAAGCCGGCCTTCGCCGCGGCGACCGCGACGTCGACGTCGTAGCGCCAGGCCTTGTGCGAGTAGGGGTTGAGCCAGGCGAGCCCGCCGCTCGTCGTCCAGATCGAGCCGTCGCTCCTGTGAATCGCCATGTCGGGATGCGCGACCGCGGTGATCGGGTCCTCGAAGCTGACGACACGGCCGATCACGTAGATGCCCGCCTTGTGGGCCTGCGCGACCGCGCCGGCCGGGTTGAAATACGCGCGCGCCGCGCCGTCATGTCGCGCGATCGCCGGTGCGCCTTTCACGAACGAGACGTTTCCGCTCTCGTCCTTCAGATCGATCTCGACGGTGTTCAGTCCATCCTTCTTGAGCGCGAGATACTGCGCGTACTTGCCGGGCAGCGACATGAGCGGCCCGGTGATGTGCACGCCGCGGATCTCCTCCGGCAGCGGGGTGCGGAATGCCGTCTTCGGAACGACGTTGCCGACCGCCACGAGGCTGACCGACGCTCCCGCCGAGCTCGTGAAGAGCCGCGTGAGCCCGAAGACCGCGACGACGGCGAGAGCCGCGAGGATCCCGAGCGCCGTCAGCCGCCGCCGGCGGACCTGCCGCCGCCTGAGCTCGCGCCGCTGGCGGCGCAGCTCGGCGTAGTCGAGATCAGAGACGATTGCCACGAGGGCCACGGATCGTAACGCCTAAAATCGCGCGATGGTCCTCTCCGACACGACGATCGCCCGCTATCTGGCGGAGGGCCGCATCGAGATCGACCCCTATGACGAGTCGCTGCTGCAGCCGTCGAGCGTCGACGTTCGAGTGGACCGGCTGTTTCGTGTGTTCCACAACAACCGGTACCCGTACATCGACGTCAAGACCCCTCAGGAGGATCTCACTGAGCTGGTCGAGTTGGAGGAAGGACATCCGTTCGTCCTCCACCCAGGCGAATTTGTGCTCGGATCCACGCTCGAGCGGGTCAGGCTCGGTGACGACCTCGTCGCAAGGCTCGACGGCAAGAGCTCGCTCGGCCGCCTGGGGCTGCTCATCCACTCCACGGCGGGCTTCATCGACCCGGGCTGGGACGGGCATGTCACGCTCGAGCTCTCGAACGTCGCGAACCTGCCGATCACGATCTATCCCGAGATGAAGATCGGCCAGATCTCCTTCATGCAGATGACGGAGCCGGCCGCGACCCCGTACGGCGCGTCGGAGATTGGCTCCAAGTACAAAGGGCAGAAGGGACCGACGCCCAGCCGCTACTACAAGAACTTCGAATGACCGTGCTCGTCACAGGCGGAACCGGCTTCGTCGGTCCGCACGTCGTGCATGCCCTGCGCGCCCGCGAGCTGCCGGTGCGCGCGCTCGTCCGCAATCCGCAGCGTGCGTCGCGGCTCGCGGCCTGGGGCGTCGAGCTCGCGCAGGGTGACGTCACCGAGCCGGCCTCGCTCCGCGCCGCGCTGGAGGGGGTCGATGCCGTTGTCCATCTCGTCGCGATCATCAAAGGCTCGTCCGCCGACTTCGAGCGTGTGATGGCGCAGGGGACGCGGAACGTCGTCGCGGCGGCGAAGGACGCCGGCGTTCGCCGCTTCGTGCTTGCGAGCGCGCTCGGGCTCGACGAGCGCACGAAGGACGCCGTCCCGTACTTCCGCGCGAAGTGGGAGATGGAGCGCGCGACGAAGGAGTCCGGGCTCGAGCACGTGATCTTGCGCCCGAGCTTCGTCTTCGGGCGGGACGGCGGCGTGCTCCCGACCTTCGTGCGGCTCGCGCGCTTCGCGCCGGTCACGCCGATCATCGGCCCCGGCACGCAGCGGCTGCAGCCGATCTGGATCGAGGACGTCGCCGCGTACTACGCCGCCTCGATCGATCACGCCGGAGCCGCGAACCGCACGTTCGAAATCGGCGGTCCCGACGCGCCGACCTGGAACGAGTTCTGGGGCCGGCTGAAGCGCGTCCTCGGGACGCGCCGCCCGTCGCTGCACGTCCCGTTCGGCGTCATGCGCGTCCAGGCGACGTTCACCGAGAAGCTGCCCGGCGCGCCGGTGACGCGCGACCAGCTGACGATGCTCGAGCTCGGCGACAACGTCGTCACCGATCCGTCGGCGGTGGAGACGTTTCAGCTCCCGCTTGTCCCGCTGGACGAGCAGCTTCGTCGCGCGTCGTGAGCCGCGGCATTGTCTACGCCGAGCCGGGCGCTCGTCCGACCGTCGAGGAGATCACGCTCGACCCTCCCGGCAAGCACGAGGTGCAGGTTCGCGTCGAGGCGTGCGGCGTCTGCCACACCGACCTGCACGTCGTGGAGTCGGATGGGTGGGGGATGGCGTTTCCGATCCTGCTCGGCCATGAGGGCGCGGGCGTTGTGGAGGAGGTCGGCGAGGGTGTAACCGGCGTCGTGGCCGGGGACCGCGTTGTGATCGCGTGGCGCGCGCCGTGCGGCGACTCGTGCCGTGCCTGCAAGCGGGGCGATCCGCGCCGCTGCTCGAACAACCTGCGCGCCCGGCGGCGGATCCACCGCGCATCGAACGGCGACCTGCTCACGCAAGTCCTGCGCAGCGGCGCCTACGCGGACCGCGTGATCGTGCACGAGGCCTGCGCGGTGAAGGTGCCGGAGGCGCTGCCCGTCGAGCAGGCGTGCCTGCTCGGGTGCGGCTTCTCGACCGGCGCGGGCGCCGCGCTCTGGTCGACGCCGGTGCATGCGGGGTCCTCCGTTGCGGTGATCGGCTGCGGTGGCGTCGGCCTCGCGGTGATCCAGGGCGCGCGGCTCGCGGGGGCCGCACAGATCGTCGCTGTCGACGTTGTCTCCGACAAGCTCGAGCTCGCTCGCAGCCTCGGCGCGACAGACGCCGTCGACGCATCGGAGAGCGATTCGGTCGCGCAGGTGCGCGAGCTGACGAGCGGCGTCGACTATGCGTTCTCCGCGATCACGTCGCCGTCCGGCCTCGCCGACGCCGTCCGAATGTGCGCGTACGCGGGAACGGCGACACTCGTCGGGGTCCCGCCCGGAGGCCGCACGCTCGACATCGACTTGGACCGCGATCTCTTCGGCCCGAAGGTGTCGATCGCCGTGACGCACGGCGGCGACACGATCCCGCAGGAGGATTTTCCGTTCCTCGCCCAGGCCTCGCTCGACGGGAAGCTCGACCTCGACCGGTTCGTGACGAAGACGATCGCGCTCGAGGATGTGCCGCAGGCGCTCGACGACCTGCACACGCCGACCGGCGTGCGCACCGTGGCGCTGCTCGTGTGAGCGTCTTTCGGCCGACCGCGCGGACGTCGAGTCCGGACGGGCGTGAGTGGGAGATCTATGCCTACAGGCTCCAGTTTCCGGGTCGCGGAACTTCGACATCGTTCGATCCCGGCGCGAGCCCTCGGCGCCGTCGGCGGCTCCGTGTGCTCTTACGGTCTCTCGTCGATGTACCGGCCGCGGCGGTCCATGCGCTGAGGACTGACGAATGGATCGTCGAGGCGAT
Source organism: Gaiellaceae bacterium (assembly GCA_036265735.1). Lineage (GTDB taxonomy): Bacteria > Actinomycetota > Thermoleophilia > Gaiellales > Gaiellaceae > Palsa-739. Next base: position 1,320 of record DATAOK010000007.1, on the reverse strand, counting down.
CAGCTGGGCGCCGTACCGCACGAGCTACAAGTGGTCGACCACCACGAGCGTGCGCGGACAGGTGCTCGTTCTGGTCGAGGGAGCGCTCGCGCGCGGCGAGACGCCGCATCCGCGCAACGCGCACCTGCTCGAGGCGCGCTAGTTCTTGCCGAACGCGGCGCGCCGCTCGGCGTCGTTCGGATCGACGAGGTGGCCGTCGCGTGCGACGTAGCCGCCTTTCCCGCCGACGACGAAGACGACTGCGTCCTCGTCGAACGGGTTCGAAAGCTTGCGCGGCGTCGTCGACTCACAGTGGAAGAGCCCGCCCGCCTCGAGGTCGCGTGTCTCGCCGTCGACGTCGACGCGCACCTTCCCTCGGTGGACGAAGTAGAGCTCGTCCTGCGTGTCGTGGTAGTGGTCGAAGCCGTCGTAGCCGGCGGGATAGACGAGCGCGTTGACGCCGAACGCGGTCACGCCGAGTGCCGCGCGCACCTTGCGGAAGCCGTACCCCTCGCCGAGCTCGTCGAGTGATGAGAACGCGTAGCTCATTCGCTGCAGGCCGGGCTCGTCTCCGCGAGCGGCAGGCGGCCGAGGAGCTCGGCGAGCGTGTCGCGCTCCTCCGCGCTGAAGCTGGCGCCGAAGAGCTCTTCGACGTCGGCCAGGTGCGTGTCCCGGGCGTCCTCGAACTTCGCGATCCCGGTCTCGGTCAGGGCGGCGTACGAGACCCGGGCGTCGGTCGAGCAGGCCTTCTTCTCGACCCAGCCGTTGCGCTCGAGGCCGTCGAGGAGGCGCGTGATCCCCGACGCGGTCAAGAGCACCGCCCGCGCGATGTCGACGCGGCGCATGGAGCGCTCGGGGGCGAAGTACAGCTGAACCAGCACGTCGTAGTCGTTCATGGTCAATCCGTGATCGGCCTCCAGGCGGGCTGAGAGCTCGCGCGTGACCGCCGCGTGCGCCCGGAGGAACCGAACCCACGCTGGATGCGTATCTGGTACTTGTGGACTCAATACTTGACGGGACAAGAATTCCTCGCTATATTGCTTGACATCGCAAGTATACAGGTTTCCCCTCTAGGAGGCAATAGTCACAATGACCCCAGTTATCGAACGCATCGCGCCGGCCGGCACCTGGACTGCCGATTCGGTGCACTCGACCGTCGGCTTCGAGGTCGGCTACTCCGGCGTCAGCACGTTCCGCGGCTCGTTCCGCGAGTTTGCGGCGACGCTCGAGGAGTCCGGGCTCTCCGGCTCCGCCAAGGTGGCCTCCGTCGACGTGAAGGACGAGCAGCTGAACGGGCACCTGCAGTCGCCCGACTTCTTCGACGCTCAGCGCTATCCCGAG
>DATAOK010000006.1:0-13025 GCA_036265735.1 Gaiellaceae bacterium | reverse complement strand
CGACCTCGAGCTCGAGATCGCAGGTCGCGGGCCGCTCGAGCCGGCGCTCAAGGCGCTCGGGCGGGAGCTCGGCGTTCTCGACTCGATCCGCTTTCTCGGCCACGTCTCGCCGATTCAGGCGGCGATCGAGCGCGCCGCGGTCGTCGTCGTCCCGTCGATGGGCGAGGGCTTCGGCATGGTCGCACTCGAGTCGATGGAGCGCTCGCGCCCGGTGATCGCCGCGGCGATCGGCGGGCTCGGCGAGCTCGTGCGCGACGGCGAGACCGGCGTGCTCGTCCCGCCGGGCGAGGCCGAGCCACTGCGTGAGGCGATCGTGCGTGTCGCGGGAGACCTCGAGCTTGCGCGGCGGATGGGAGAAGCAGGTCGCCGCAGGGCGCTGTCGCGCTTCCTGCAGAGCTTCTGCACGGAGCGGACCGAGTTGCTCTACGAGGGCGCGCTCGCGAGATCCGCGTAGAGCGCGGCCGTCCGGTCGGCCATCCGCCGGACCGAGAACTCTGTGCGCGCGCGTGCGACTCCCGCTGAGCCGAGCTCCGGTCGCTCGAGCGCGTCTGCAATGCCGCGCGCGAGCGCCGTCGCGTCGTTCGGTGGAACGAGCAGCCCCGTCTCGCCGTCCACCACGAGCTCGGGCAGTGAGCTGACGTTCGCGGCGACGACCGGCAGGGCGGCGAGCATCGCCTCGAGCACGCCGAGCCCGAACCCTTCCCAGCGCGCTGGATGGACGAAGACCTGCGCGCGCTCGAGCCACGCAGCGACGTCCGGCACGCGTCCGAGGAGGAAGACGCGACGGTCGACGCCGAGATCGCGGGCGAGCCGCTCGAGGCCGGCGCGCTCCGGCCCTTCGCCGAGCACGACGAGCACCGCGTCGGTTGGGAGCTCCGTCAATGCGCGGACGGCGACGTCGACGCCCTTTTGCTGCGTCAGCCGCGAGACGGCGAGCAGGATGCGGGCACCGTCGGGCACGTCGTCGGCCGGGTTCCGGCCCCACGCGGCCGGAAGCCCGTCAAGCCCGTAGTGAACCGTCTCCACCTTCGCCGCGGGCACTCCGACGCGCTCGATCGTGAACGTGCGCAGTGCGTCCGTGATCGTGATCACGCGGTCGGCGAGCTTCGCGAGCCCGCGTTCGACGTAGCGGAACGGACCGGTGCGGAACGGATCGTCGTTGTGCTTCGTCGTGACGAGGTGCGCGCCGCGCATGCGTGCAGCGAGGCCGCCGTAGAGATCCGCGTGCACGAGATGCGTGTGCACGACGTCCGCGCGGAGGGAGCGCACCAGGCGTGCGAAGAGCAGCGGATCGACGTCGCGCGGCGAGCGGAGTCGAACTGCCGGAACCGTGAGTGCACCGTAGAAGTCGGAAGGGTCCCACGCCGGGTCGTCGAGCCCGACGAACACCGGCTCGAGCCCGCGATCCGCGAGCGCCGGCAGCAGCGCGAGCACGTGACGCTCGGAGCCGCCGATGCCGCGCATGCGATGAACGTGGACGACTCTCATCGCGTACGCAGTCGTCGTGTGACCGCCTGCAGAGCGGCGGTTGCGAGCAGTGCGAGCAGGAAGTCCCAGGCGATCCGGTAGCGCGTTGCGCCGACGAAGGCCCAGGCGGCCGCGGTCTGGTAGAGCAACAGCAGCAGCGTGAGGACGACGAACGGCCGCGGCGCGACGAACAATCCGATAAGTGCGAGCGCGTACAGCGCCCACATGTAGACCGGCTCGACGACGCGACGCCCGATATCGAGCTGCGTGCCTTTGCCGGTTCGCTCGGCGGTCTCGAAGACGGTCGGCTGCCACAGGAGCTTCGTCGAGAGCGCGGCGAGCTTCAGCTTGCTGCCCGGATGATCGCCCCAGTAGTCGAAGGCAAGGTTCTCGTAGAACGTCATCTCGAGACACTCGTCCGGGTGCAGGATGACCTGGTGGTTCGTGCGGTCGTAGATGCCGCGTGCTTCCTCAGGCGTGGCGTGCCCCGGATACGGCGGCCGCGGCGAGTTCGCGGGGACAGAATCGATCCAATTGCCGTGCGAGAGCAGCGTGTACGTCAGCGAGTTGTTCGCCTTCCACATCGCGCGCCCGTCCGTCGTCAGCGCAAAGCAGCCGACATTCACATCGTTGCGGACGAGCCAGGGCAGCACGGTCACCATCGCTCCGGCGAGCACGACGCCACTGAGGATCGCCGTCGCCCGCACACGGGGCAGCCGGAAGGCGAGATAGATGACGCAGAGGAGCGGGATGAAGACGAGCCGCGTGTTTCCGAGCATCGAGAGCCCAGTGATGCAGCCGAGCAGCGCTCCGCGCCGCCAGGTCGGGCGATCGGCAACCGCGAGCGTGACGAGCACGAGGGCTGCGGAACAGATCTGGTCGACGATCTCGCGGTTGACGTGCATGTCGTGCCAGATGAGGTACGGGTTGACCGTCGCGATCACGGCACCGACGAGCCCGCCTGTCGTCCCGAACAAGCGCCGTCCGACCTCGTAGACGAGCCACGACGTGATGATCGCGAGCGCGAGCTGCGCAAACCCGACCGACTGCCACGTGCGTCCGAAGATCCAGTACACCGGGATCAGGAACCACCCGTACAGCGGCTGTGTGTAGGCCGACGGCTGGCCCGGGATGAGCCCGTACGTCCCGTGCGCGACGAACACTTGCGCGAACACGTCGCTCTTCTCGGTGTTCGCGCTGATGATCGACGCGCGCTCGTGCAGCAGCACGACGAGGCGTGGGGTCGCGCAGGCAAGCGCAGCGATGCCGTAGGCGGTCGCGCGGGACGGCGCATAGAGTCCGCGGAGCCGCCGCATATGCGCCCCAGTGTGCCTACGCCATCAGTCGCGATCGTCTCGTGTCATGTCGAGCAGCCGCTGCACGACGACGCCTGGGATCGCTTCCTCGAGCTTCGGCGGCGGCGCCCCGGCGGCTTCGACGTGATCGCGCTCATCCGCCCGCCCGACACCGCGTTCGGCGAAGACTCCGGCCGCTGGCTCGACCGCGTGCGGCGCTTCGCGGACGGCGGTCCGTTCGGCCTGCACACGCACTGGACGAGCCCGTCGCACGCGCGGCCGACAGGCGGCGACCCCGCGGCGCGTGTCCGCCGCGAGGCGGAGTGGATGCGCGAGCACGGGCTCGAGCCGCGGTTCTTCTGCGGCGGCGGCTGGTACTCGGACGACGCGGTCGCTGACACGGTGCACGAGCTTGGCCTCGTCGACTGCACGCCGCGTGATGGATTCCCGCACGCGGGCGTGCTCCCGACGACGCACTCGCTTGGCCGGCTCGCGCGCACCGTCTGGCGGTCGCTCCCGCCGTACGTGCACGCGTACTGCCATGACTACGACCTGCTGGACGCGCGCCGCAGGCGCGCGTTCATCACGGCGCTGACGGTGCTTCGACGCCGGCGCCTGCCCGGCGACGCTCTCGAACTCGCTCGGTGATGGCGACGAGCGCGGCCGCCGCCAGGAGCCCGGTCAGGAAGTCCCACGGCGCGCGGTAGCGCGTCTCGCCGACGAACGCCATCGCGACGACGGTCTGGTACGCGAGCAGTACCACCGCGAGCGCCGCATAGAAACGCGGCACGAAGAAGAGCCCGATCAGCCCGAGGATGTAGAGCGGGATCATGAACGACGGCTCGCCGTAGCGGCGAATCGTGTCGAGCCACGTGCCGGCGCCCGGCCGCCCGCGTGTCTCGACGACGGACGGCTGCCACAACCACTGCGCGTCGAGCGCGACGAGCCGCGCCTTCTCGCCGGGGTGATGAACCCAGAAGTGGACGACCTTGTGCTCGAAGTCCGTCATTTGCGCGCACTCGTCGTACGGGAGGATCACACCGGTCTTTTCCCAGTGCTCGAAGACGTCCTGCGGCGTCGGCGGGAACGACTTCGGCTGTGGGACGTGGTCGATCCAACCGCCGTGCTTGAGCGTCGCGTACGTGTTGACGTTGTTGGCCTTCCAGAGTGCGCGCGCATCGGTTGTCACCGCCCAGCAGCCGACGCTGACCTTGTTTCGCACGACCCACGGCGAGATGACGACGACCGTCGCGAGGATGATCGCGCCGCACGCGAGCAGCGTGCGCTTCGAGATGGTCGAACGCCAGAGCAGGTACGCACCCAGGACGAGCGGCAACGCTTCGAGTCGCACGTTCCCGAGCACGCCGAGCCCGATCGCCGCGCCGAGTGGGATCGCGCGCCGCCACGTGAAGCGCTCCGCCGCGTGAAGCGTGAGGTAGACCGTCGATGCCGCGAGGAACTGGTCGAGGATCTCGCGGTTCATGTGGATGTCGTGCCAGATCAGATACGGGTGGAACGAGACGAGCAGCCCGCCGACGATCCCAGCGGCAGGCGAGAGCCAGCGATGGCCGATCTGCCACACGACGAGTGTCGTCCCGACCGCGACGAGGATGTGCATGAGGCCGACGGCCTCCCACGACCGGCCGAAGATCCAGTAGATCGGGATGAGGAACCAGCCGTAGAGCGGCTGCGTGTCGGCCGAGGGGTGTCCGGGGATGAACCCGTATGTGCCCGAGGCGAGGTAGGTCTGCGCGAAGTTGTCGCCCTTGTCTTGGAACGCTGCGATGATCGTCCCACGCTCATGAAGCAGCGCGATGAGGCGCGGGAGCGCCGTGGCCAAGACGAGGAGGAGAACGGCGCGGGACCGGCGCACGGAGCCGCAAGCGTAGCCGAGTACAATTCCACGCTCGTGGTGACCAAGCCCCTCGCCGGCGTCTCGGGCGACGAACCGAGCGACATCCGCCGGGCGCGCATCCTTCCCGTCTCGATCCAGCTGCGCGCTCTCGCGCGACGGCTCACGAGCATCGTCGCGCTCGTCACGATCGACGTCGGCGGGCTTGCGGCGGCGCTCTATCTCGCGCTCGTCCTGCGGGAGGTCTACTACGGCGCGCGGCCGATCCTGTGGGGTCTCGCATGGGACGCCGAGGGGAAGTGGCTGCCGTTCCTGACGACCGTCACGGTGCTCGTCTTCTGGCGTGCCGGGCTGTACGCGACGCGCGAGCAGCGCGCAGGGCTCGGACGCATCGTCTCGTCGCTTCTGCTCGTCACGGTGATCACGCTGGCGTTCGCGATCGGGTCGAGCTATCCGACGACGACGTTCGGTCTGTACGCGACGGGCTTCGTCCTCGCAGTGATCGTGATCGGTTCACTGCGCGGTGCGTACGAGATCGTGACGCGCGACGTCTGGCGTCTCGCCGGCGTCCGCCGTCGCGCGATTCTGCTCGGCTCGGGCGAGCGGCTGCTCGACCTGCATCGCGCGCTCGGGGAACGGCGCGGCGGCATCGACTACGAGTTCCTCGGCGTTCTGAGCGACGACGGCGAAGAGCTCGGGCTGCCGGTGCTCGGCTCCGCGTCCGACCTGCGGCGTGTGCTCGAGCGGGAGCATCCGGACGAGTTGATCGTGAGCGGTGTCGACGTGCGCGACGACGATCTGCTCGAGCTCGTCGGCGATGCGAACCGTGCCGGCGTCAAGGTGCGTGTCGCGCCGACGACGATGGAGCTGCTGACGCAGCGTGCCGAGTACGTGCCGGGGCAGGGTGTGCCGCTCTTCGAGCTGCGGCCGCCCGTGTTCGCGGGGCTCGACTGGGCAACCAAGCGCGCGTTCGATCTCGTCGTCAGCGGCGCGCTGATCATCTTCGCTGCGCCGTTCTGGGCGATCATCGCGGTCGCGGTGAAGCTCGACTCACCGGGGCCCGTGCTCTACCGCGACCGTCGCATCGGTCTCGGTGAGCGCGAGTTCGGCATGGTCAAGTTCCGCTCGATGTACGTCGACGCCGCGCAGCGCCAGGCGGCGCTCGAGGAGGCGAACGAAGCGTCAGGCCCGCTCTTCAAGATCAAGGACGACCCTCGCGTGACGCGCGTCGGGCGAGTGCTGCGTCGGTACTCGCTCGACGAGCTTCCCCAGCTCCTGAACGTCTTGCGCGGCGACATGTCGCTCGTCGGGCCGAGGCCGCTGCCTTTGCGCGACTTCGTCCAACTCGAGGACTGGCACCGCAAGCGCTACCTCGTCCTGCCGGGCATGACCGGTCTCTGGCAGGTGTCCGGCCGCATCGAGCTGACGTTCGACGACCTCGTACGGCTCGACTTCTACTACCTCGAGAACTGGTCGATCTGGCTCGACATCTCGATCCTCGCCAAGACGCTGCCGGCTGTTGCGGCGCGGCGCGGCGCCTACTGACCGCGCGGGCCACGTCCCGGTGCCAGCCTCCTTCACGAGGCGTTGAACCCGTGACGAAGCCGTGACAGCGCCCGGCGCCAGACGCGTCCGTTCGGCGCTCGGCCGGTTCTAACGGTTCCATCACGCGCCGTGGCCAGACTGCGCGCATGAAGGCATGCGTGATCGTCGTCGCCCACCACGCCGGAGACGCGCTCACCCGCTGCCTCGACTCGCTCGACGGCGAGGACGTGATCGTCGTCGACAACGGCGGGGGCGGGCCGGAGATCGGCGCCGCCGCGCAACGCGTGCGCGTGATCAGCTCGTCGAACGACGGCTTCGGCGCCGGCTGCAATCTCGGTGCACGGCACACCGACGCGGACGTGCTCGTGTTCCTGAACCCGGACACGGTCGCGCGCCCCGGCGCTGTCGCCGCGCTCGCGCGGGCGCTTGAGGACACGGCGGTCGGGGTCGTGCAGGCGCGACTGCGGCTGCTCGACGAGCCCGAGCTTCTGAACTCGAGCGGCAACGTCGTGCACGTCAGCGGGCTCGCCTGGCCGGGCGGCTACCGCGACCGCGCCGACGAGCTCACCGAGCCGCGTGAGATTCCGTACGCGAGCGGCGCTGCGTGCGCGATTCGCGCGGACGTGTTCCGCGAGCTCGGCGGCTTCACGGAGGAGCTGTTCCTCTACCAGGAGGATCTCGAGCTCTGCTGGCGCGCCCGCCTGCATGGACTACGCGTCCTCGTCGCGCCGGACGCCGACGTGTTGCACGAGTACGTGCTCGAGCGCGCGGACCGGCGCAAGGAGTATTTCCTCGAGCGGAACCGGCTCGTGTTCGTCCTGACCGCGTACGGCGTGCGGACCCTGCTGCTGCTCGCACCTGTCCTGCTCGCCGTCGAGGTCGGGATCACGCTGCTCGCGCTGCGCCAGGGATGGCTGCGCGAGAAGGTCTCCGGCTGGTGGTGGCTGGCCCGGCACGGCCCGTGGCTCGGGCGGAGGCGCCGCGCGACGCAGGCGCTGCGACGCACGTCGGACCGCTCGCTCGCACCGTTCCTGACGCCGGTGCTCGACCCGCGGATGCTCGACCTGCCGGCAGGCGTCTCCGCTGCAAATGCGCTTGTCTCCGCCTGGTGGCGAGGGGCTCGTGTCGTCCTCTGACGCTACGCTCAGCCGCGTGAAGCCTGCCGCCACCGGGCCTGCCGCGACCGCGGCGCCGCCCGCGGCCGATCCGAGGCTGCGGGAGCTTCGCCGGGTTGCGATCGTGCCGGCGCTGAACGAGGAGGATGCGATCGCGAGCGTGATCGACGAGATCCGCGCGTTCGATCCCGGGCTCGACGTCGTTGTCGTGGACGACGGCTCGACCGACGGGACCACGCGCGCAGCACGCGCGCGCGGGGCGCGCGTGCTGCGCCTGCCGTTCAATCTCGGCATCGGCGGCGCAGTGCAGACCGGCTTCCGCCTCGCGTTCGAGCAGGGCTACGACATCGCCGTGCGCGTCGACGGCGACGGGCAGCACGATCCTGCGCAACTCGGCTACGTGCTCGACCCGGTGCTGAACGGTGAGGCCGACATTGCGGTCGGGTCGCGCTTCGCCGGCGACGCAGCTTCCGGCTACCAGTCGTCGCGCTCGCGCCGTATCGGCATTCGGCTACTCGCGCTCGTCGTCTCCCGGATCGTTCGCCGCCGAGTCACCGATACGACGTCCGGCTTCCAGGCGCTCAATCGCGAGGGCATCGCGCTCTTCGCCCGCGACTATCCGCACGATTATCCGGAGGTCGAGGCGACCGTGATGGTGTTCCGCCACCGGCTGCGCATGGTCGAGGTGCCGGTGGAGATGCGCGAACGCGCCGGCGGCCGCTCGTCGATCACGACTTTGCGCTCCGTCTACTACATGGTGAAGGTGCTGCTCGCGATCTTCGTCGGGCTCTTTCGCCGCAACGTCGTCCCGCGGGAGGCTTCGAAATGACTCCGCTCAAGGTGTCGATCGCCGGCGCCGTCGCGTCGTTCGTGCTCGTGCTCGTCGTCCTCGAGCTGATCCGCAGCCACCGGCTGCGCGAGCGCTATGCGCTCCTCTGGCTCGTGACCGGCATCGTGCTCACCGTGCTCTCCGCGTGGCGCGACGGGCTCAACACGATCGCGGGCTGGTTCGGCATCCGCAGCTACCCGCCTGCCGTCCTCTTCGCAGTCGGGCTGCTGTTCATCCTCGCCGTGCTGCTGCACTACTCGACGGTGATCTCGCGCCTGTCCGACCAGAACGTCTTGCTCGCGCAGCGACTTGCGCTCTTGGAAGACGAGCTGCGCGGCGACTAGACGGTCTCGGTCTCGCGCACGTTCTCGACGACCTCGTCGACGAGGTAGAGCGGCCGCTGCTTCGTCTCGTCGAAGATGCGCGCGACGTACTGGCCGATCACGCCGAGGCTCAAGAGCTGGACGCCGCCGAGCAAGAGCACGACCGCGATCACAGACGTCCAGCCCTGCGGGTGGTGCGACGTGAAGAACCGGACGTAGAGCGTCCACGCCAGCACGCCGACGCAGAAGACGACGAGCGCAAAGCCGAGTGCGGTCACGAGCTTGATCGGCGCCGTCGAGAACGAGGTGATGCCGTCGAGCGCGAGCCGGAGCAGCTTGCGCGGCGGGTACTTCGACTCGCCCGCGAAGCGCGCCTCGCGCGTGTACTGCACGCCGGTCTGCCTGAACCCGATCCAGCTCGTCATGCCGCGCAAGAAGCGTGCTCGCTCGGGCATCGCCGTGATCGCGTCGGCCGCGCGCCGCGAGAGCAGCCGGAAGTCGCCGACGTTCTGCGGAATATCGGTCGACGTGATGCGGTACAGAAGCCGGTAGAAGAGCGAGATCGACGCGAGGCGCAGGCGCGGCTCGCCCTCGCGCTCGCCGCGGATCGCATAGACGACGTCGAAGCCTTCACGCCACTTGCCGACGAGCTGCGGGATCAGCTCCGGCGGGTCCTGCAGGTCGGCGTCCATCAGCACGATCGCCTCGCCGCCCGCAGCGTCGAGCCCGGCCGAGAGTGCCGCCTGATGGCCGAAGTTGCGCGACAGCCGAAGGAGCCGCAGATGGGGGTCGCGCGCCGCAAGCTCGAGCAGCGCGTCCCAGGAGCCGTCGCTCGAGCCGTCGTCGACGAGCACGATCTCGTACGGGCCGAGCGTGCCGAGCACGTCGGTGAGGCGCCGGTGGAGCTCAGGCAGCGTCGAGTGCTCGTTGAACACCGGTGCGACGACGGAGATCAAAAATGCACCGCGTCCCCGAAGAGCAGATAGGCGGAAAGCGCGTAGGCCGCGACCGCAGCCACCGCGTCCTCCTCGAGCGCGGCGAGCGCGACCGGCCAGAGCGCGTACCAGGGGCGCAGGAGGCTCGACGTGAGGCAGAGTGCCGTCGCCGCCAGCGAGAAGCGGCCGCGGCCCGTGCGCCACGCATTGCGCAGCAGGACGAGATAGACGGCGATGAAGACGAGCCCGGCGACGACGACGGCGATGCGGTGCGTAAGGCCCGCCTCGGTCAGCCAGTGAACGCCGCCGAGCGGAGACGTCTGATGCGCGCCGGTCGTCGCCTGGCGGATCCAGTGGGTGCCGAAGAGCCCGGTCGAGATCGCGACGACCGCGATCGCGCCGGCGACGATTCCGGTCCACCACCGCCTCCCGACGGCGAGCCGCCGCCGCGCAAGCTCGAGCGGCACGAGCACGGGCGGGAACGGCTTGAACGCCGACGCGACGGGCCACAGGGCACCACCGCCGAGCGACGACGTGCCGAGTGCGATCGCTCCCACCGTGAACAGCATCATCAGCGCGTCACTATGGCCGGCGCCCGCGTAGTGCAGCGCAAGGAGCGGGCTCCAGCCGAGGAATGCGACCGCAGCCGCGCTTTGCGTTCGCCGCGCGATCACGAGCAGGCAGCCGAGAAGCGCGACGAGGGCGATTGCGCGGTAGGCGAGCTCCGCGGCGAGCCGCGAGCTCGTCGCGGCAACCGGCGCGGCGGCCAGCGTCCAGGCAGGCCCGTAGGGCGTGACCTCGGAGCGCCACGACTCGGAGACCCACGGCGTCGACGGGTCGCTCGGATACGTCGAGGGCGTCGCGACATACGGGTTCGCGTGGTGCACCGCGAACACGCGCTCCTCGCCCCAGTAGAGATACGCGTCCTTCGAAAGGAGCAGCGGCGCACCGAGCGGAACAGCCTGCACGATCACCGCGATGATCACCGCGACGCGCAGCCGCAGCGCTCCCGACCACGCGAGATAGGCACCGACGCCGTAGAGCACGAAGGACGCGACGAGCGATGCAACCCAGACGGTGTTCCATTCGTCGCGCGGGATGACCGGCGAGACCTCACTCGGCGCTGCGTGCCGCGCGGCAATGACGGCAAGCACGGTGAGGCCGGCGAGGCACGTGCCCACGGTGACCGCGGCGCGCTCACGCCCCGCCGCCCGGAGCCCGGGTTCGGACGTGGCAGTCGCCGAAGCGGTGGTCATCGCCGGGTGACGGTGACGGGGCTGCTCACGAGGTACGGGTCGCCGTAGCCCGCGTCGTTCAGCCAGTTGGCCGCGATCGCAACGCGATAGACCCAGCGACCTGGGCCGGGGTGGTCGATGAACTGGTCAGCGTGCGTGGTGCCGACCTCCGGGAGGTTCACATTGCAGATCCTCCCTCCTGGGTCGGCCGAGGTCGAGCACGTGAAGACGTCCGTGCGTCCTCGCCAGACGCGGAAGAAAACGGGCCCGCCCAACGGATCCTGCTTGCGCCAGCTGAGCACCACCGCCTTGCCGCTGACCTTCGCCGAGAGGCCGATGTTGACGTTCCCCGGGATCGGCATGATCGTGCTCCCGACGGTGGTTGCGTCGAGTCCCGAGCCGCGGCTCGCCGCCGCGAACGCCGCGAGCGGCACCACGGCGGAGACGAGAATCGTCGCGCCGAGCAGCGCCCACCGTGTGCGCGCTGCCGGCCGGCGGAACGTCTGCGTGTAGTCGCGCAGCGCCTTCGGTGCATGGGGAAGGAGCAGCGGCACCGAGGCGAGCAAGAGCAGGAACGCCGGGTACGACGGCATCATCACCCGGAAGAAGCTGCCGTCCTCGACACTTGCCTGCGCGTAGCCGCCCTTGATGATCGCGAAGGCCGCGAACCAGACGCCGACGAGGACCGCAGCCGTCCGCGAGCGCCGTGCGAGCCCGATCAGCCCGCCGATCACGAGCCATTCGATGAGCCGGTTGCTCCAGAAGTGCTCCCGGATCAGATCGAGGTTGTTGAGAAAGCGCGACCAGTCGACCTGATGCGTGTACTTGTGCAGGTTGAGCCCGGCGATCGGCTGCGCAGCGGCGAGCCCGCGCGGCGCGGGCGCGGAGCTCGACAGCAGCGGAATGTGGCCGAGTCCGCGCTCCTTCCAAAGTGCGAGCGCGGCAAGCGCGGGAACCATCCCTGCGAAGACGCAGCCGGCGATCGCTGCGCGGCGGCGGAACGCCAGCGCGACGGCAATGCCTGCGAGGAAGATCGACGTCGACGGCTTGATCGCGATCGCGATTCCCGCGGCGGCACCGCAGGCAAGCCCGTCGAGCAGCTCGGGGTGCTCGCTGGTGAGCGTTCGCATGCAGAAGTAGACGGAGACGAGCGACGCGACCGTCGTCGGGAAGTCGGCCATGGCCGTCAGCCCGAACGCCTGCGGGAGCAGCAGCTCGGTGTATTTCTGGTGGTAGCCCGTGTTCGTGTAGCGGATGCCGATGAACGGGACGACGACCCACAGGAGCAGGGCCCAGTAGCCGAAGAGCCGTCCCCCGATCCGCGTCGCGATCCCGTACAGCGCGAGCATTGCCGCAGGCATCAGAACGAGCACGTTGAGCAGGACGATCGCCGGGAACGCGGAGACGAGGTTCGGTCCCGCGACGAGCGAGATCGGCGCGAGCAGGAACGACCATCCGTAGCCGACGGGCGTCTGCGTCACGTGCCCGTGCCCGAGCGCCCAGCCGAGCGTGTAGTACCAGAGCTGATCGCCGCCCTGGTAGTAGATCCAGCCTGCGTGCCGCACGACGAGCCCCGTCGCAAGGACAGCAAGCCATTCGACCGCGATGAAGGCTGCGATGACGCGCGGCGCGGGCAGCGCCTCCACGAAACGAGCCCCGCGTGTCACGGCGTCGCGGGCGCGCGCGAGCCTGCTCGGCTCGGCTGCGAGAGTGCTCATGGCGCGACGCGCGCGGCGAGGAGGTGACCGAGGAGCCCTCTGCCCCCGGTGATCAGCATGCGCACCTGCCTAGAGTAGCGTCGGCTCTCGATGGGTCCCAGAGACGAAATCCCTGCTCGCAGGTCGAGTGCGCTCCGGAGCGGACTGCTCACCGGGCTCGCCCAGATCGTGCTCGCGCTGGCCGCGGCGGGAGCGGGTGCGCTGCTCGCGCAGAAGTTCGGACGGACTGCGGAGACCGACGGCTTTCTCGCCGCGTACGGCGTCTACATCGTGCTCGTGCTCGCCGCCCAGGCCTTCCGGCTCGTGGTCGTGCCAGATCTCACACGCGCGGCGGCCGACGGCCGGCTCGGCGGCGAAAGCCTCGCCTACGCGCGGGCATTTCTCATTCTCGCCGTGCCTGCATCGATTCTCGTCGCGGTCTTCTCGAGGCCGCTCGGCGACCTGATCACCGGCACCCTGCCGGATCGCTCCGCACACGTCGCCGCCCGTGCGCTCGCGATCCTTGTGCCGGCCGCATTCGGCCAGCTGCTGGCGGCGCTCGCGGCGAGCACCCTCGCAGCGATCGACAGCTACGGCACGGCAGCGGCCGGCTTTGCCTGCGGCGGCATCGTCGGCCTGATCGTCTTCGCCGTGCTTGCCGGCCCGGAGGGGATCGTCGGCCTTGCGATCGGGCTCGCGGCCAACGCCGCGGTCGCGATTGCCGTGCCGCTC
>DATAOK010000005.1:0-64311 GCA_036265735.1 Gaiellaceae bacterium | reverse complement strand
GACGTTCGCGCGCAGGGTCACCTCGTCCATCGCCCCGCCCTCGAAGTAGCACCAGATCTTCGGGTCGACGGTCTCCGCGGCCCGCGCGACGTACTCGGCGACGTTGATCACCGCGGAAATCTAGCCAGCGCCTTCGCCGCCATCTCGCGCTCGCCGCCGTAGGCGAGGAGCCGCGGCGCTTCATCGAGCGGCAGCCAGCGCGCGTCGGCCACCTCGACCCGCATCCGCTCCTCGATCTCGCCGAGCCGCCCGCGTCCCGCCCGCAGCAAGTAGAAGGACACGATCTTGAAGACGCGCACTCCGCCGCGGCGGGTGTACGTGTACTTCACGTCGCCGAGCTTCTCGACGAGCCGGCCGGAGACGCCGGTCTCCTCGAGCACCTCCCGGACGGCGGTCTCCTCGGGCCGCTCTCCCGGGTCGAGGTTCCCCTTCGGCAAGGCCCAGACCCCCTCCGGCTTGCCCTGGGGGCGGATCGCGGCCAGATGGGGCACGCCGCGGATCGACCGGACGAGCACGCCGCCCGCCGAGAACTCACGCTCCATTTGCGCCCCCGCTCATTGCCCATATAATGGCCGCTGGCACTCTCGGGGTGAGAGTGCCAGAACCACACAGGAGGCAAGTTCATGAACCTGAAGCCACTTGGTGACCGCCTGATCGTCGAGGTCCTCGATGAGGAGGAGACGACGACGAGCGGCATCGTGCTTCCGGACACGGCCAAGGAGAAGCCGCAGCGCGGCCGTGTCCTGGCCGTCGGCCCGGGCAGCCGGGACGACAACGGAAAGTTCATCGCCATGGACCTGGAGGAGGGCGACGAGATCGTCTTCTCCAAGTACGGCGGGACCGAAATCAAGGTCGGTACGGACGAGTACCTGATCCTGCGCGAGTCCGATGTGCTCGCGAAGGTCGTCGGGACGCGTGAGCCGGCCGGTGCAACCGCGTAGTACAGGAGGACTGAAACTGACATGGCTCACAAAGAGCTGAAGTTCAACGAGGATGCCCGGCGCGCGCTTCAGCGCGGCGTGGACACCCTCGCCGACGCGGTCAAGGTCACCCTTGGCCCGAAGGGGCGCTACGTCGTGCTCGACAAGAAGTTCGGCGCTCCCACCATTACGAACGACGGCGTCACGATCGCTCGCGAGATCGAGGTCGAGGACGTCTTCGAGAACCAGGGCGCACAGCTCGTCCGCGAGGTTGCGACCTCGACGAACGACGTCGCCGGTGACGGCACGACGACCGCGACGGTGCTCGCTCAGGCGATCGTCCGGGAGGGTCTGAAGAACGTCTCCGCCGGTGCGAACCCGATGGGTCTCAAGCGGGGCATCGAGGCGGCGGTCGACGCCGTCGTCGAGAACCTCAAGGCCGACTCCAAGCCGGTCTCCGGCAAGGAGGACATCGCCCGGATCGCAACCGTCTCGTCGCGCGACTCCGAGATCGGCGACGTGATCGCCGATGCAATCGAGAAGGTCGGCAAG
The DNA here is from genome assembly GCA_036265735.1 of Gaiellaceae bacterium. GTDB lineage: Bacteria > Actinomycetota > Thermoleophilia > Gaiellales > Gaiellaceae > Palsa-739. The sequence continues at coordinate 62,839 of DATAOK010000005.1, read as the reverse complement.
GACGGCGTCGTGAACGTCGAGGAGGGCCAGACGCTCGGCCTCGAGCTCGAGTTCACGGAGGGCATGCAGTTCGACAAGGGCTACCTCTCGCCGTACATGGTCACGGACGCGGAGCGCATGGAGGCCGTCCTCGACGAGCCGTACATCCTCGTCGCGAACCAGAAGATCGGTGCGGTCAAGGATCTCCTGCCCGTGCTCGAGCAGGTCATCCAGCAGGGCCGCCCGCTGCTGATCGTGGCGGAGGACGTCGAGGGCGAGTCGCTCGCGACGATCGTCGTCAACAAGCTGCGCGGCACGTTCCAGGCCGTCGCCGTCAAGGCGCCGGGCTTCGGTGACCGCCGCAAGCGGATGCTCGAGGACATCGGCATCCTCACGGGCGCCGAGGTCATCACCGAGGAGATGGGCCTCAAGCTCGAGAACACGAAGGTCGCGCAGCTCGGCAAGGCCCGCCGCGTCGTCGTCGACAAGGACTCGACGACGATCATCGACGGTGCCGGCGAGACCGACGCGATCAAGGCCCGCATCAAACAGATCAAGGCCGAGATCGAGTCGACCGACTCCGACTTCGACCGCGAGAAGCTCCAGGAGCGCCTTGCGAAGCTGTCGGGCGGCGTCGCCGTCGTCAAGGTCGGCGCGTCGACCGAGACCGAGATGAAGGAGAAGAAGCACCGCGTCGAGGACGCTCTCCAGGCTGCTCGCGCAGCACTCGAGGAGGGTCAGGTCCCGGGCGGCGGCGTCGCGCTCATCAACGCGGCGGACGCGGTCAAGGACGACGTTCTGAGCAAGCTCGAGGGGGACGAGGCGACGGGTGCGAAGATCATCATCCGTGCGCTCGAGGAGCCGCTCCGCCAGCTCGCGACGAACGCGGGCCTCGAGGGCTCGATCGCCGTCTCGAACGTCCGGTCGGCCCAGAAGGGCTTCGGCCTGAACATCGACACGGGCGAGGTCGAGGATCTCCTGAAGGCGGGGATCGGCGATCCGACGATGGTCACGCGCTCCGCGCTGCAGAACGCAGCGTCGATCGCGAAGAACATCCTCACCACCGAGGCGATCGTCGCCGAGGCGCCGGAGAAGGCCGGCGCCGGCATGGGCGGCGGTATGCCTGACATGGGCGGGATGATGTAGCCAGCCGCCTTGCGGCTGATCTCGGGGCCAGGCCCTTGGGCCTGGCCCCGCTGTTCAAGGCTCGATCCTCTTCACCGTCTTCCCGCCAAAGTCGCCCGCCCAGAGCGAGCCAAAGCCCCGGCGCACAACAAACAGATGCCCGCCGACAGCGATGCTGTCGACGAGCGTGTTCGTCGCCGGATCGATCCGCGAGATCGTCCCGACCACTCCCTGATTCGGGATCCAGATGTACCCGTCCGGCCCGAGCGCCCCGTCTGCGGGCGACCCGTCGACCTTGATCGTCGCGATGATCGAGTTCGTCTTCGGATTGACGCGCGTGACGCTGTTGAACGCGTCGTCCGATACCCAGACCGCATCGGGCTCCACGTCGATGCAGAGCTCGCTCAGATGCCCGATCTTGATCGGTGTCACCTTGTTCGTCGCCGGATTGATGCGATAGATGAAGTCGCCGTTCTGGGAGCCGACCCAGATCGAGCCTGCGCCGGCACGAATGCAGGCCGGTTGGCCGCCTGTACGGATGGTTTTCACGACCTTGTTCGTGCGCGGGTCGATGCGCGACACGGTGCCGTCGATCTGATTCGACGACCAGACGCCGCCGTAGCCGTATGCAACGTCCCACGGCTTCTGGCCGACTCGGATCTGCTTGATCACCTTCAGCCTCGTCGGGTCGACGCGCGCGATCGTGTCCTGGAAGTAGTTCTCGACCCAGAGCGAGCCGCCGCCTGCGACGACGCCGCACGGGCCGAGGCCGACGCGTACGCGGCCGACGACCTTGTTCGTCGCGGGGTCGATTCGCGAGAGCGTTCCCGCGCCGTAGCTGTCGACGTAGAGGTACTTGCCGGAGACGGCTGCTCCGCACGGCTTCGCGCCCGTGCCGATGGTGGCGGCGACCGACGGCATCGCGAGAGCGAGCGCGGCGAAGAGCGCGATCATGTCCGACCTCCTCGAGAGATATAGTACGAAGTCGTACTAAAATGCTACGAGATCGTACTACTGTCAAGCGAAGGCCTGGACTATTCCTCCAGCCGTACGTCGTTGCGCAGCTCTCGGGCGCGTTGATCGTGCAGGTGGTCGAGGGCAGCGAGGTGACGGCGACCGAGTACGCCGTGACGAGCTGGCTCGCCGTCCAGCGGAGCGCGACGCCGTCGGAGCTTGCACATGAGCTCGGCCTCGCGCCGACAACGCTTTCGGCGATGATCGACCGCCTCGCCCAGAAGGGGCAGATCCGGCGCGTGCCGCACCCCGACGACGGCCGTTCCTATCTCCTCGAGCTGACCCCGCGCGGGCAGAAGACGAACATCCGCAACTCCCGGCGTCTCGAGCGCGTGCTCGCGGATCTACGGGCGGAGCTCGACGGCGACCCCGAGGAGATCCTCGAGGCGATGCGCCGGCTCGAAGCGGCGCTGCGACGCGTCCTCCAATAAGAAGCGGCGCCTAAGAGGCGCCGCTTCATCCACTTGGGGTGGGGAGGTGGGTACCCATCTATCGGCCCCGCCGCGCCCGACCTTTACCCCATTCGGGTGAATCGTTCAGAAGCCGTAGCGCTGCTCTTTCCAGTAATCGGCGTCGTTGTGATAGCCGTAGCGCTCCCAGAAGCCGGGCTTGTCGATCGACGAGAGCTCGAGCCCGGTCAGCCACTTCGCGCTCTTCCAGAAGTACTTCGTCGGGATGAAGAGGCGGACGGGATAGCCGTGGTCCGGGGTGAGCGGCTCGCCGTCGGCCTCGTAGACGATGAGCGCGTTGTCGTCCTCGAGCGCAGCAAGGGGGACGTTCGACGTGAAGCCCTGCTCGGCGTGCGCGACGACGAACTTCGCGGTCGACTTGGGCCGGCAGAGCGCGGCGAGCTCGCGCCAGTGGACGCCCCGGAACCCCGCGTCGAAGCGGCTCCACCGCGTGACGCAGTGGATGTCGGTCGTGACGTCCGTGGCCGGCAGCGCACGCAGCTCCTCGTAGGAGAGGGTCAGCGGCTCCTCGACCTCGCCGGTGATCGCGAGCGTCCAGGTCGAGACGTCGACGTGGGGAACATCGCCCGCGTGCAGCACCGGCCACTTCTCCGTCAGGTACTGGCCGGGCGGAAGCCGGGCCGGGTCGTAGCCGGCTTCGCGCACTTTGTCTTCGGCTTTCGATCGGAAGAGGGGCACCGGTTCCTACACTAAATGTCGTGGACATCGCTGCACGAGAGCGGGCATATCTCCGGGTCGCCGGGCCCGACGCGTGCGACTACCTCCAGCGAATGGTCTCGAACGACGTCGAATCGTTACAGCCGGGCGACGCGGTACCGGCGCTCTTGCTGACGGCGAAGGCCCGGGTGATCGCGCCGCTCGTCGTGCTGCGGCGCGGCGAGGACGACTTCCTGCTTCTGACCGAGAACGAGCTTGCGGGTCCGGTTCAGTCTCTGCTCACGCGCATGCGGTTGCGAGCGCGCGCCGAGATCGAGCCGGAGGAGCATCGGTCCGTGCTCGTCTTCGGCGATTCGCGCGGGTTCGCAACAGACTTCCCGGGTGCGCGCGAGCTGCTCGACGCCGACGACACGCCGACGATCGACGAGGACGAGCTCGAGCGGCGGCGGATCGAGGCGGGCGTGCCACGCTGGGGCCGCGAGCTCGACGACCGGATCCTGCCGGCCGAGGCCGGCCTCGAGGAGACGCACATCTCGTTCACGAAGGGCTGCTACCCGGGCCAGGAGCCGGTCGCGCGGCTGCATTACCGCGGCAAGGCGAACCGCGGGCTGCGTGTGCTGGAACTGCCGGACGTCCCGGAATACGACGCCGAGCTACTCCACGACGGCAAGGTCGTCGGCCGCGTGACGAGTGCGGCCCGCCGCCCCGACGGCTCGGTCGTCGCGCTCGCCTACGTGCGGAGAGAAGTGCCCGATGACGCGTCGCTCGCGGTCGCTTGAGCCCGCCGCCTGGTGGGCGGTGCGGCGCGCCCAGAACTCGAAGCCGGCGACGTACCGCTGCCCGCTCTGCGGCTATCGCCTCCACGCGATGAGCCCGCATGTGCTGATCTCGCCGGAAGGCGACACGTCGAGGCGCCGTCACGCGCATGAAGAGTGCGTCGCCGCGGCGAAGCTCACGACGTACGACGAGTGGAAGAAGACGCAGCCGCGGCGCCCCGGGCTGCTCGCACGCGCCGCTACACTGTTGCGTCCCGGGCGCCCGTAGCTCAGGGGATAGAGCGCTGCCCTGCGGAGGCAGAGGTCGCATGTTCGATTCATGCCGGGCGCATGGAGTCATTCAGTAGCGGTCGATCTCGATCAGCCGCTCGTCGCTGATCCCGAAGTAATGCGCGATCTCGTGCAGGACGACGTGGCGGATCTCCTGCGCGAGTCGCTCCGGGTCCGAGCCGTAATGACGCTCGAGCGGGCCGCGGAACACCGTGATCCTGTCCGGCAGCGCACCGCTGTATTGCGGCAGGCCGTATCCGCTGCCCCGGCGTGTGAGGGGAATCCCCTGGTAGAGCCCGAGCAGGTTCGATCCCGGCGGCGGCTCGTCCTCGACCGCGATCTCGACATTTGCGATTTGGCTGCGTAGATCGGCCGGCAGGCTGTCGAGCGCTTCCTGAATCAGGTGCTCGTAGTCCGCGATCATCGAGAGAGCCTAAGTGCACGAGAGGCGCGCGTGCGGGCCTGTCACTGTGCGCTGAGCCGACCGCGCCCCCACCGGGAACGGGGTCAGTTCCAATGCGAAAAAAGGGCCTCGGAGCTGCGCGTGATCTCGCGCTGGGCGTAGAGCATGTGCCCACCGAGGGTCAGACAGAAGGTGACGACCGCTGCGGCGATCGCCGCGCCGTAGGGGCCGTTGAGCTGCAGCGTCAACAGCGTCGCAATCGCCGCGACGAGCACCGAGTTCAGCGTCGCGATCAGTGTCGGTGTCGCCGAGAGCATGTGGGCGAAGCTCGACCGCCGCGGCATCATCCCCATCGTCGCGAGCAGCCCTTCGCGATCGTCACGGACACCCATCACGAAGAACCGCTCTAGCTCCGGCGCAACCTCGAGATAGCCGGCGCGGATGCGGTTCATGCCCGCGACGCATACCGCGTCGTAGTAGTTCGACGCGCCGATGCGCAGAACGGTGCCGATCCCGACGAACAGGACGACCGGCAGGATCGCGAGCGCAAACAACCGGAAGCGGTCGCCGAAGTCCGACGCCTGCGCGATCAATGCGAGCGCGACGGTCGCGCCCGAGATCGTCGACAGGTACATCCCCGCACGGCTGAAGGACTCGTTCCAGGCGAGCGACCGTGATGCGAGAAGGCTCCAGTGCTCCGTCGCGAGAATCTGCACCCGCAGCGAGTCGGAGGACTGCGGCGACGGCGGATGCTCAACGCTCACGCGCAGAGCGTAGAGAGGGCGGCGGCTGAAGCGCCGCCACCCTCTTACGGTCACGCTTACGACGCGTACGCGAAGTAGGCGTCCTCGCCGAAGCCTGATCGGCCGGCGAAGGTCACCTGGTTTCGCATGTCCGTCCAGTAGGCGACAACGTGCGTCGTCCCCGGGACGATCGCGATGCCGCTGTAGTCGCCGAGGAACGTCGTCGCGAACGGGAAGCTCGCGTTCACCGTCGCGGCAAACCAACGGTCGTTCTTTGTCGGGTCGGACTGCACGGTCGAGACTGTCGACCGGCTGAACGAGCTCGCGCCGGTCTGGGTCAGGAGCGAGTAGTCGTACTTGTGATTCGCCGGATCGGTCGAGCGGTCGAACGTCCCGATCCGAAGCGTCCCCGCAGAGTCGAATGCCGACCACTGCTGGAACTGGTCGCCGGCGAGTGGGACTGCGACCGGCGTGCTCCATGTTCGGCCGAAGTCGGTCGACTGGCTGACGATGACGTCCGAGTTCGTGACCGCCTTGTAGGGGTTGCTCGGCGCCGGCGTCGTGCTGTTGCGCATGTCGGACCAGACCACGGCGAGATGCGCCGGATTGGTCGGGTCAGCTGCGATGTTGCCGGCCGCCCAGGAGCGGAACAGGCTGTCCTGGTACGTCTGGCGGCCGAACGCGAGCGGGTAGTCCGTCGCACCGTCGATCACCGTGTCGACCTTCTTCGGTCCGAACAGCAACGCACCGGTCGTCGGGCTCACCTCGACGACCTCGTAGTCGTCACGGCCCGTCGTCAGGTCGGTCGTGTTGAGGAACGAAACGAAGATCCGGCCGTTCGCACCGACGACCGGAGTCGAGACGAACGCCTCGTCCAGGTTGCCGGAGATCACCTGCGGCCTGCTCCACGTCTTGCCGAAGTCGTGCGTGACGGAGTCGTAGATCTTCGCCGAGATGAAGCTCCCCTTCTGGCCGAGCCGGAAGTCGCCGTAGGTCACGATCGCGTTGCCGTTGCCCCATGCCGCGACGTATTCCTTGTCGAGGAGGTCGCCGACGCTCGTCTCCGTCCCGCTGCCCGATGCGATGCGGACGGTGTCCCAGGTCTTGCCGCCGTCGCCGGAGTTCGAGACGAGCACGTCGGGGTTCTGCGCGTTGGCCGGCCCGACGAACCGGAAGCCGAGCGTCCCGTAGTACGCATGGCCGCTCGCATCGAACGCGAGCGCCGGGTCGCCGGTTCCCTGATAGGCGGAGTTCGAGAAGATCGGGTACATCGACCACGTCTTCCCGCCGTCGAACGTGACATGCGCCCGCGAGGCGACCGTCTCGCTCACGTGGCCGCCCGGGTTGAGGCCGAGCTGATAGTCGTTGGCGCCCCCGATGATGTTGTCGTGGTTCGTCGGGTTGACGGCGATCGACGTCTCGTTGTGCGGACCGATCGATGTCGTTTCGCAGTCGGTGTTGACGTTGGACGCTGTCGAGGTGGTCGTCGAACAGATCGCCGTTCCGGTGTGCACCGTGGGACCCGAGCCGAAGGTTGCGCTCGGCACCGGCGCGGGTGCATCGAACGGGTTATGCGTGAATTCGACAGGCTGCGGGTCGTCGTCTGCGAACGCTGCGACGCTGACCACGAGCGCAGCGGCGAGAACGGCGAGGATCGCGGCTGAGAGCCGCGCACTGCGTCTACTCATTTCCCTCCCCCTTGTCTTGTTGCCCTTCTGACTGGACGTGCTTACGAGCAGGAAGCGCCGACGGCGCCCCAGGACTTCCAGCTCCCTCCGTCGTGCTTCCACAGGAGCCATGCTCGAAACAGCTGTTCACTGGACGATGCGTGGAACGGATAGAGCGCATTCCCCGGATGCCCGAATGCGCTGTCCTGCGCACCGCCGACGCGCTTCCACGTTTTCGCCGCGAACTGGAAGCCGCCGAAGTAGCCGTTCCCGGTGTTCGCCGTCCACGCGCCTTCCTTCAGATGCACGCATTTCGCCTGCCCGAGCCACGACGCCGAGGGGGTCCACTCGGCGCCGACGGCGGGCCAGGCAAACAAGAGGGCGGCGATACCGGTGACGAGCACGGCGCGCACGAGGCGCGTTTGTATCAAAGATCGCCGCCGGCGAGGCGCACCAGCACCTCGCCGGCAGCTTTTCCCTAGCCTTCGAGCGCCTTGCCCGTCTCGACGACGGACTTCATCCCGCTGAGCACGTAGCTCCAGCCGCCCGCGACGCTCTCCGCCGTCTCCGGGGAGTCCTCGAGCTTGTCGTGCACCACCGTGAGCTTCGAGACGCCGTCACCGGCCGGCTCGATCTCCCACGTGACGCGGCTCGCCGGCTCGGCGGCGAGCGCTTCGGCCCACGTCGCGCGCCAGCTCGTCACGAGCTTGTGCGGCTTCGAGGATTCGATCACTTCGCCGTCGACGTACAGCTCGCCGCCTTCGGCTGCGTAGCCGCAGTACTTCGAACCCGCCTCGAACGTCGAGTCGAAGACGCTGCCGTAGAAGTACTTGCGCGTGAACTCGGGCTTCGTGATCGCGTCCCACAGCTGCTCGGGCGTCGCGCGCACGAAGACGGAATAGACCTGCGTTCCTGATGCAGTCATGGTCGTCATGCACTCTCCTCCAGCTCTGTCTTGAGATCCGCGAGCGCCGCGACGCGGTGCTCCGTGTACTTGTCGATCCAGCGGTCGTGGATGAGCCGGATCGGAACCGGGTTCAGGTAGTGCAGCTTCGCCCGGCCTTCCCGGCGCGTATTGACGAGCCCCGCCTCTTCGAGCACGCGGAGGTGCTTCATGACGCCGAAGCGGGTCATCTCGAGCTCCGACTCGAGCTCCGTGAGCGTGCGGCCGTCGCGCTCGAAGAGCCGGTCGAGGAGATGGCGCCGGGTCGGGTCGGACAGTGCCTTGAACACGGGGTCGTCATCCACGGTCGGAGAATAGGTGACCAAATGGTCACATGTCAAGCGCGGAGGGTGAACGTCGCGGCCGCCGAATCCGAGGCCATGGCGTCACTGCCGGACGGGCTCACCCTCGAGCGCCACCGCGAGCTGAGCGGGCCGGGCTTCAACCGGCCGGTCCGCTGGGTCGTCCTCGGGCTCCTCGCCGCGTTCCTCCTGCTCGGCTCGTTCAATCTGTTCGGCCAACGGCCGAGCGGCACGACCGTCGACACCGCGAAGGCGAAGCTCGAGCTCTACGCGCCGTCGCGCTTGCGCGGGGGGCTGCTGTACGAGGCGCGGTTCACGATCACGGCGCATCAGGACATGAAGCGCGCGCTGCTCCAGTTCTCTCCCGGCTGGAACGAGGGCCAGCAGCTGAACACCATCGAGCCGAGCCCGATCGGGCAGGCGAGCCGGGACGGCGACATGCTCCTGACGCTCGGGCACATCGCCGCCGGCCAGAAGTTCCGGCTCTTCATGCAATTCCAGGTGAATCCGACGAACATCGGCCACCGCGCCGCGAACGTCATCCTCTACGACGGCGGCGAGAAGCTCGCGACGATCCACCGAACCGTGACGGTGTTTCCGTAGATGGACATCGTCTTCCGCGGCGTCGTCGTCTTCGTCTTTCTCTACGGGTTGATGCGCGTCATCGGCCGGCGCGAGCTCTCCTCGCTCGAACCGTTCGACCTGATCCTCCTCGTCGTCCTCGGCGACGCGGTGCAGCAGGGCCTCACGCAGGACGACTACTCGCTCACCGGCGCAGTCCTCGCGATTGGCACGATCGCGATCCTCCAGCTCGTCGTCTCGTACGCGAACTTCCGCTTTCCGCGGCTGCGACCGCTCCTCGACGGTGAGCCGATCGTGATCGTGGAGCACGGAAAGACGATCGACAAGAACATGCGGCGCGAGCGCGTGACGATGGAAGACGTCATGCAGGCCGCGCGACAGCAGAACATCCGGTCGCTCGACGACGTCGACTGGGCCGTGATGGAGACGAGCGGGGCGATCAGCTTCATCAAGAAGTCGGACTCGTGACGCGGTACCTCACGGAAGACGACGTCGGACGGCTGCTCTCGCCGGCGGAGGCGGTGGCTGTGATCGAGGCGTGCTTCGAGCGAATGGCGCGAGGCTCCGTCGAGAACCGGCCGCGTTACCGGCTGCGCCTCGAGCACGGTGCACTCGCCGTGATGTCGGCTGCGGATCTCGAGCTCGGCTACGCCGGAGCGAAGGTGTACGCCGGCTTTGCCGACGGCGCCCGGTTCGTCGTCTCGCTGTTCCGGTCGGATACACCGGAGCTTGTTGCAGTGGTCGAGGCCGACAAGCTCGGCCAGCTGCGCACCGGCGCCGCCAGCGGCGTGGCCGCGAAGCATCTCGCGCCTCCGGGCGCATCGTCGCTCGGCGTGATCGGTTGCGGCTGGCAGGCGGAGACGCAGGTCGCGTGCATCCGCGCAGCGGTGCCCGCGGTCAAGCGCGTCGTCGCGTATTGCCGCACGGAGTCGCGGCTACGCGAGTTCTGCGAGCGGAACGGGTGCGAGGCCGGCGAGAGCCATCGCGATCCCGCTGAGTGCGACATCGTCGTCACGGTCACCGGCTCGCCCGATCCTGTTCTGCGCGGCGAATGGCTGCGCGAAGGCGCGCTCGTGTGCGCGGTCGGCGCGAACGACGGCCGCAGGCGCGAGCTCGACAACGTCGTCCTCGAGCGCGCCGCCTTCGTCTGTTGCGACTCGATCGAGGACGCAAAGCTCGAGTCGGCCGACCTGATCGAGCCCGTCGAAGGCGGGACGCTCGACTGGCTCGAGGTGCACGAGCTGCAGGAGGTCGTTGCCGGCCAGACGACGGGACGCCACTCGGACGCGGACATCGTCGTGTTCAAGTCCAACGGGCTCGCGGCGTGGGACATCGCGGCCGCCGCTGCAGTCGTCGTGAAGGCCGGCCACTAGGCGTCAAGCCGCGCCGCGCGCCACCCAGGCCCTCGCCGAGACGACGAACGGTGGCTCCGGCAGCCTCTCCCGGCAGAGCTCACGCAATGCGTTGCGCCGATCGGGCTCGAGTCCGGCGACGTGCGCACCCGACGGGGCGACGCCGAGCGTGAACGGCTCCCACCAGTCCTCGAACGTTGCGTGCTCGACGTCCACCGTGACGGCGCTGTCGACGATGTCGCCGATTCCAGCCGTGCGAAAGAGGTCGGCCAGGTGGCCGGCCCTGCTGCCGGGGCAGACGGACCCAGTCTCGACCTCAGGATCGAGCGCCTGGGCGGCATCCCAGAACGGACCGATCGGGCCGCCGTCGGTGAAGTCCCACACGCATGCGGCGACGACGCCGCCTTCCCGCGTCACCCTCGCCATCTCGCGGAGGCCCGCAACCGGATCGTCCATCACGTTGACCACGAGCTGGGCGAGCGTCGCATCGAAGGAGCCTCCTTCGAACGGCAGATCCTCAGCCGGCGCGCGGATGACCTCGACTCCGGGATGCCGGTCGCGTAGAGCCGCGACGAAGTCCTCGGACGGGTCGACCGCCGTGACCCGTCCCGGCCCTGCTCGCCGGGCGAGCTCCGCGGTCAGCGCACCGGGGCCGCATCCGACGTCGAGGACCCGGCCGTCGAGCGGGAGTCCGGCGAAATCGGCGAAGGGCACCGCCAACGGTCTCGAGAAGCGGCCCATGAAGCGGTCATAGGCATCGGCCGCTCCTTCGGAATTGCCCATTTCAGGACCGCGCGGAAAGCTGCTGGCGCGCGGCGTCGATGTCCTGCTCGCCGAGGGCGTGCACGACGTCGGTGCGGTCGAGGAGGCGCGCCTGCTGCTGGGGCGTCAGCCGGTTCTGGACATAACGGTCTTCGAGGATCTCGGCGAGCCGGCGGCCGCGGCGGTGCTCACGCGTGATGTACGCGACAACCTGCTCTTCGGCCGACGAGCGGGTGAAGAGAAACGAGAACGGGCTTCTCAAAAAACTCCCCAGCCTCAACACCACCGGATTGTATAGTCGGGCCGTGCAGGTCTCCTCCGACCGCGGTCGCTTCGCGGAGCGGGTGCTCCACGGGGTCGACGATGCGGGCAGGGAAGAGCGGATCGTCGTCTGGATCGAGCGGCGCGCCGGAGCGTTGTGGGCGGTCGGCCGCGTCGTCAATCCGCAGCTGCGGAACGGCAATGCTGCGAAGGCCGGCGACTACGTCTTCGAGGGCTACGAGCTCGAGGACGCGCTCGAGCACGCGAACGCGACGCTCGAGGACGACCTCACCGTGATCGAGCGCGACGGGAAGTCCGAGCGTTGCCTCCCGTTCACGCGGGACGAATGCCTCAAGCCGCTCGAAGCCTGGTTTTTCGGTAGATCGAGCTGACCCTCAGACCCGTTCGGGCCACTCGAGATTGGCATCGGGGATCGGATCCCCGTGCGGGTCGTGCGTCGGGAACCCGAGGGCCTTGTCGATGCGCGATTCGAGCTCCTCCGAGATCACATGCTCGAGCTTGTCCGCTTCCTCGTGCACGTCGTCGACATGCACGCCGAGCGTCTCCGCCAGGTAGAGCTCGAGCAGCCGGTGATGCCTGATCACTTCGAGTGCGACGCGCTCGCCGGCCGGCGTGAGCGAGATGCCGCGGTACGGCTCGTGCTCGGCGAGGCCCAGCGCCGCGAGCTTCTTCACCATCGCGCTCGCCGACGCGGGCGACACCTCCTGTGCGCGCGCGAGTGCAGTGACGGAGACCAGCTCTCCGGCGTCTCCAAGCTTGTAGATCTCGCGGAGATAGTGCTGGATCGCCTCGGTCAGCGGCTCCTGCGACATGGCCCACATCGTAGGGACTAACGTCCGGCCGCATGTTGATCCGGGTGGGCTTCAGCGCAGATCCCGACGACGCCTTCATGTTCTGGGGGCTTGCATCGGGAACCGTCGATCCGCGCGGCTACGACTTCGAGCCGGTGATCGAGGACATCCAGACGCTCAACGAGCTCGCGCTCGAGGGGCGGCTCGAGGTCACCGCGATGTCCGCGGCCACCTACCCGCTCGTGCATGACCGGTACGTGCTGCTGCCGCACGGAGCGAGTATCGGCCACGGCTTCGGCCCGATCGTGGTCGCACGCGAGCCGCTGACGCTGGACGAGCTCCGCGCGTCGGAGATCGTGGTGCCGGGCGAGCTGACGACGGCGTTTCTCGTGCTCAAGCTCGCGCTCGGCGACGACGGCTTCGCGTACCGCGTGCTGCCGTTCGATGAGATCCTTCCCGAGGTCGCCGAGGGCCGCGCGCGTGCGGGGCTCCTCATCCACGAGGGCCAGCTCACGTACCGCGACGCCGGGCTCGAGAAGTGCCTCGACCTCGGCGAGTGGTGGTTGCTCGAAACCGGCCTGCCGCTCCCGCTCGGCGTGAACACCGTGCGCCGGGACATCGGCGAGAAAGCTGTGCGCGACGTCTCGGCGATCCTCGCGGAGTCGATCGATGCCGCGCTCGAGCATCGCGATGAGGCGCTCGACTACGCCCTCGGGTTCGGCCGGGGCATGGACGCCGAGCGCGGTGACCAGTTCATCGGGATGTACGTGAACGAGCTGACGCGCGACTACGGCGACGAAGGCCGGCAGGCGATCCGCGAGCTCTACGCGCGTGCGGACGTGCCCGTCGACGTGCAGTTCGTCGAATGAGCGCCCGCGCCGTCGTTCTCGCGGGAATCCGCACGCCGATCGGGCGGTACGGCGGCGCGCTTGCGGACGTGCGCCCGGACGATCTCGCCGGCGTCGTGATCCGCGAGGTGGTTGCGCGCTCAGGCGTTCCCGCGGAGCAGATCGAGGATGTCTGGTTCGGGTGCGCGAACCAGGCGGGCGAGGACAACCGCAACGTCGCACGCATGGGAGCGCTGCTCGCTGGGCTTCCCGAATCGGTGGCCGGCGTCACGGTGAACCGGTTGTGCGCGTCGGGCTTGAGCGCGATCGTCGGCGCTTGCCATGCGGTGCAGGTCGGCGACGGTGACCTTTTCGTTGCCGGCGGCGTCGAGTCGATGTCGCGCGCCCCGTTCGTGTTCGCGAAGGCCGGTAAGGCGTTCCCGCGCGGCAACCAGACGATCTACGACACGCATCTCGGCTGGCGGTTCCCGAATCCGAGGATGGAGGAGATGTTCCCGCTCGAGTCGATGGGCGAGACGGGCGAGAACGTCGCGGAGCGCTACGGCGTGACGCGTGAGGAGCAGGACGCGTTCGCGCTGCAATCGCACCGGCGGTGGGCGGAGGCGGCGGAAGCCGGTCGCTTCGACGAGCAGATCGTTCCCGTCGGCGACGTCACCCGCGACGAGCATCCGAGGCCGGATACGTCGCTCGAGAAGCTCGCCGCGCTCAAGCCGGCGTTTCGCGCCGGAGGCACCGTCACCGCAGGGAACGCCGCCGGGATCAACGACGGCGCCGCCGCGGTCGTCGTCGCGTCGGAGGAGAAGGCGCGCGAGCTCGGCATCGAGCCGCTCGGAGCGTTTGTCGGCAGTGCTGTCGCCGGCGTCGACCCGCGCGTGATGGGCATCGGCCCGGTGCCTGCCGTCCGAAAGCTGCTGGAGCGCACACGCGTGCCGGTCGATGACATCGATCTCGTCGAGCTGAACGAGGCGTTCGCGGCGCAGAGCATCCCGGTGATCCGCGAGCTCGGCCTCGACCCCAACAAAGTGAACGTGAACGGCGGTGCGATCGCGCTCGGCCATCCGCTCGGGATGAGCGGCGCGCGGCTCGTCGTCTCGCTCTTGCACGAGCTGCGCCGTCGCGGCGGGCACTACGGCCTCGCGACACTTTGCGTCGGCGTCGGTCAGGGGCAGGCTGCGTTGTTCGAGCGCTAGAGCCGGCCGATCAGTCGGTCGGGCCGGATCGGCAGGTCGCGCACGCGCACGCCGGTCGCGTTGAACACGGCGTTCGCAACAGCCGCCGCCGTACCCACGATTCCGATCTCGCCGATCCCCTTCGAGCCCATCGGGTTCACATGCAGGTCGACCTCGTCGATCCACGTCGCTTCGATGTCCTCGATGTCGGCGTTCACGGGGACGTGGTAGGTCGCGAGATCTTGCGTGACAAAGCCGCCGATCGCCGGGTCGATCGCCGTCTCCTCGAAGAGCGCCATCGACACGCCCATCGTCATGCCGCCGAGGAACTGCGAGCGCGCGGTCTTCGGGTTGATGATGCGTCCGCACGCGAAGACGCCGAGGACACGCGGCACTCGGATCTCGCAGGTGTCGACATTCACGCGCACCTCGACGAACTGCGCGCCGAATGCGTGCTTCGACAGCGGCTCCTCCGCCTCGGCCCCTTGGCTCGTGTCGACGTGCGCCTCATCCTTGCCGCTGCGAAGCTCGCGGCACACCCTGACCACCGCTGTGCCCCACGACGACGTCCCCATCGAGCCGCCGGCGAGCATCGCCTGGCCGAACTCGCTGTCGCCGATCTCGACACGCACCGACTCGAGCGGGACTTCCAGCGCGTCGGCCGCGATCTGCGTCAGCACCGTCCGCGCGCCGGTGCCGATGTCCGCGGCCGTGATGCGGATCGTGTAGGTGCCGTCCGGCTCCGCGCGCGCATACGCAGTCGATGGTGCGCGGCGGGCCGGGTATGTCGACGCGGCGACCCCGAGCCCGACGAGCCAGCGGCCGTCGCGGCGGGAGCCGGGCGCGCCGCGCTCGCTCCAGCCGAAACGATCGGCGCCTTCGCGGAGGCAGGCGACGAGGTTCCGCGTCGAGAAGCGGTTGCCGCTCTCCGGATCGATCTCGGGCTCGTTGCGGATGCGCAGCTCGATCGGATCGACGTTGCATGCGGCGGCGAGCTCATCCATCGCGGACTCGAGCGCGAACATCCCCGGGCACTCGCCCGGCGCGCGCATCCAGGACGGCGTGGGGACGTTGAGCGCGACGACGCGGTGCGACGTCCGTCGGTTCGGCGCGGCGTACATCATCCGCGTCACCACGGCGGTCTGTTCTGCGAACTCGGAGATGGTCGACGTCTGCTCGGCGACGTCGTGCGCGATCGCCGTCAGCGCGCCGTCTGCTTCTGCAGCGAGACGAACGCGCTGGATCGTCGGCGTGCGATAGCCGGTCAGCGTGAACATCTGCTGGCGCGTGACTGCGACCTTCACCGGACGGTCGACGAGCCTCGCCGCGAGTGCTGCAAGCACGGCGTGCGGTCGCGGCAATCCCTTCGAGCCGAAGCCGCCGCCGACGTGGTGCGAGATCACGCGGACGCTCTCGTGCGGGAGCCCGAGTGCGTCGGCGATCGTCTGACTCGCGCGGAACGCGCCCTGGTTCGAGTCGTACATGGTGAGGCCGCCGTTCTCCCAGATCGCGATCGTCGCGTGAGGCTCCATCGCGTTGTTGTGCTCTGTGGGCGTCGTGTAGGTCTCGTCGACCGTCACGGCGGCGCTCGCCAGCGCGCGGTCGACGTCGCCCTCGTCGCTGTCCGTCGGGAAACTCGGGTTGACTTTGTCCGGCTTGTAGAGACCGGGATGGTCTGCTCGGAGCACGACATCGTGCTGCTCGACGTCGTAGTCGATCCGCACGAGCCGCTCGCCCTGGCGCGCCGCCTCGAGCGTCTCCGCGATCACGGCTCCGACGATCTGGCCGCGGTATGACACCCGCGGCGACTGGAGGATGGCGAGCTCGCCGTCGCCTCGCACCTCGCCGGCGTTCTCGTGCGTGAGCACGGCGAGGATGCCGGGTGCGGCGAGCGCCTTGGTGCTGTCGATGTCGCGGATCGTTCCCTTCGCGACCGTCGACGTGACGATCGCCGCGTACACGGCGCCTTCGACGTCGTGCTCGTATGCGTAGACGGCCTCGCCGGCGACCTTCTCGGCACCCTCGATCCGGTCGACGGGCGCTCCGATCGCGCGGGTGGGAGCGAGGGTCACGGCAGAAGCTCCGCCAGCGTCTGGACGAGCGTCGCTTTCGCGAGTGGGATCTTGTACGTGTTGTCCCGCAGCGGCTGGGCGTGAGCGAGCTCGGCCTCGGCTGCGCGCGCAAATGCCGCTTCCTCGGCGGCTTCGCCGCGCAACGCCTCTTCCGCTGCGACCGCGCGCCACGGCTTGTGCGCGAGGCCGCCGAACGCGATTCGCACGTCCCGCACCCGGCCGTCGGCGACGTCGAGCGCAGCAGCGACGGAGACGAGTGCGAACGAGAAGGACGCGCGCTCGCGGACCTTGCGATAGGCAGAGCGCTGCGAGAATGCGAGCGCCGGAACCTCGACGGCGACGATCAACTCGTCGCGCTCGAGGACCGTGTCGCGGTCAGGCGCGTCGCCCGGCAGCCGGTGCAGGTCGATCACGGGGATCGTGCGCTCTCCCGTCGGTCCGACGACATGCACGGTCGCATCGAGCGCGGCGAGCGCAACCGCCATGTCGGACGGATGCGTCGCGACGCAGTGCTCCGAGTGCCCGATCACGGCGAGATTGCGGTGCTCGCCTTCGCGCGCGGGGCAGCCGGTGCCGGGCTCGCGCTTGTTGCACGGCTTCGTCACGTCCTGGAAGTAGGCACATCGCGTGCGCTGCAGCAGGTTGCCGCCCGTCGTCGCGACGTTGCGCAGTTGCCCCGACGCGCCTGAAAGGAGCGCCTCCGCGAGCACGGGATACCGCGTCCGGACGCGCAGGTCCGCGGCGAGGTCGCTGTTCTTCACGGCGGCTCCGATGCGCAGACCGCCCTCGTCCAAGTCTTCGATCGTGTCGTCGGCAACGCGCGTGACGTCGACGAGCAGGTCGGGGCGCTCGACGCCGAGCCGCATCAGGTCGACGAGGTTCGTCCCGCCTCCGAGGAACTTGGCGCCCGGCGATGCGTCGATCGTCGCGACTGCGGCTGCAGTGTCGGCGGCGCGCTCGTAGCGGAACGGATCCACTAGGCGACGTCCTCGATCGCGGCGACGATGTTCGGGTACGCGCCGCAGCGGCAGACGTTGCCGCTCATCCGCTCGCGGATCTCGTGCGCGTCGAGCCGCGGTGCGTCAAGGTCGCGCGACACGTAGCTCGGCCAGCCGGCCGCCGCCTCGTCGAGCATGCCGACAGCCGAGCAGAGCTGGCCGGGCGTGCAGTACCCACACTGGAACGCGTCGCGCTCGATGAACGCCGCCTGCAGCGGATGGAGCGAGCCGCTCTCCGCGAGCCCTTCGACGGTGACGATCTGCGCGCCGTCGTGCGCGACCGCAAGCGCCAGGCAGGAATTCGCGCGCCGCCCATCGATCAGCACGGTGCACGCACCGCATTGGCCGTGGTCGCACCCCTTCTTCGCACCCCTGAGCCCGAGGTGCTCGCGCAGCAGGTCGAGGAGCGACGTGCGCGTGTCGACGGTGAGCTCGTGGAGCTCGCCGTTGATCGTCAGCGCGACGTTCGCGTGCTCCGCCATAGCGGGACGCTACCCGGTGCAGCGCTAACCAACAGGCGGGCGCACGTAGATGACGCCCTCGTGCTTGATCGGCACGAACGGCGCGCCGATCTGGAGGATGAGCCCCTCGACCTCGCGGAAGACGACGCCGTCGCGATCGTCGGCCTCGACGGCGATCTCGAGCTCGCCGTGCGGCTCGGCCTCGAGCCCATGCTTGTGGAGCAGGTCGAGCAGCATGTCGCGGTCGGGGATCCGTGCTGCGCGGACGTCGATTGCCATGGAGCCTCCTTCGGCAGGTTCTGGATCCGATACGTCCCCGATGACGGCCTTGGGGAAACCTGGGTGCCTTTCTCGGATCCCATTCTGGGCCAGGCACCGGCGGTAGGTCAAGCGTTATCGTCGGTCTCGTGGCGTCCACGGCTTCGTCGAGCGCGGTCGGCAGGAAGGCGCCGAAGTCGTCGCCGGCGGCGAGTTCGGCGACGGAAAGGGCGCCTTCTCCACGCCGACCGTGCTCGCGAAGATCTCGAAAGACGAAGGGCGTGCTTGTCTCGACAAGCCAGAAGCCTTTCAATCCGTTCGGCCTCTAACGCACTCGTTCTCGACGTCGCGCTGAAGCTGGCGCTCGTCGGGCTCCTGGCGTTCGCCGTGCCCGTTCGCGGTCGACATGCTGATCGTGCTTCCATTTCTGATCGACATGGCGGGGAACGCGGCGAACCTCTACGACACGATCTCGTGGTGGGACGACGCGAACCACTTCGTGAACTGGGCGATCCTCGTCTCCGGGTTCGGCGCAGTGACCGCGCCGGAGCTGAAGACGGCGTATCACGACACGCTCGGCGACCTCACGCTCGGTCTCAGCGGCTCGATCGTCGCCGCGGCGCTTGTCGTCGCTTTCGGGCGCCGAGCAGCGTGAGATACCACCCGCGTATCCGTGGCGGTTTGACTGCCCGCGGGATAAGCCTCCTCTTCGGGCTCTTTCTGTTCGCCGTCGGCGTCGTCCTGATCTACGAGTCGAAGCTCGGGCTCTCGCCGTGGGACGTGCTGAACCAGGGGCTCGCGAAGCACACGTTCCTGAGCTTCGGGACCGCGAACATCGCCGTCGGCCTCTTCGTCCTCTGCGTCGCGTGGTTGCTCGGCGGCATTCCAGGGATAGGCACGGTCGCGAACGCCGTCCTCGTCGGGACGTTCATTCAGCTGATGACCGCGATCGACTCGATCGCCGATCTCTCGCACGACGGTCTCGGCACGCGGATTCCGCTCCTGCTCCTGGGCATCCTCCTGATCGGGCCGGCGACCGCCTTCTACATCGGCGCCGACCTCGGCGCCGGCCCGCGCGACACGCTCATGCTCGTCGGCGCCAGGCGGACGCGCTTTCGGATCGGGATCGTCCGCGGCACGCTCGAGCTGTCGGCGCTTGTGGTCGGGATCGTCCTCGGCGGGACGTTCGGCGTCGGAACGGTGCTCTTCGCCTTCGGCATCGGCCCGATCGTCGAGGCGTCGTTCTTCCTCCTCGGCCGCTCGCCGCTCGCGCAGCCGGGGTACATCGCACTGCCATATTCAGAAAGTGTTGCGATGCAAGAGGAGTAGGGTCAAGGCCGTCTTGTAGTTCTCACAACTACGGGAGGTGCCATGTCCAGCACTGCGATTGACGGGCTCTCAGCCGCCGTCAAGGGACGGGTCGTGCTGCAGGGCCAAGAGGACTACGACGAGGCGCGCGCGCTCTTCAACGCCATGATCGACAAGCACCCGGCGGCGATCGCGTACTGCGACGACGAGGCGGACGTCGCGGCGGCGATCGAGTTTGCGCGCGAGCGCGGGCTTCGTATTGCCGTTCGCGGCGGAGGTCACAACGGCGGCGGTCTCGGCAGCGTCGACGACGGGCTCGTGATCGACCTGTCGGCGATGAATCAGATCACGGTCGATGCAGCGGCCAAGATGGCGCGGGTCGGGGGCGGCGCGTTGTTGAAGGACGTGCTGGCCGCGACGGACGCGTATGGGCTCACGCTTCCGGTCGGCATCATCGGCACGACCGGCGTCGGCGGGCTCACGCTCGGCGGCGGCGTCGGCCACTTGAGTCGTACCTACGGCCTGACGATCGACAATCTCATCGCGGCGACCGTTGTGCTCGCCGACGGATCGATCGTCCAGACCGACGCAACCCGCGAGCCGGACCTCTTCTGGGCGATTCGCGGCGGCGGCGGCAACTTCGGCGTCGTCACGTCGTTCTCGTTCCAGCTCCATCCGGGGACGATCGCGCTCGCCGGGCCGACGCTCTACGACCTCGACGACGCGGAGGAGGTGCTCCGCTGGTACCGCGACTTCATGCCGGCGCAGCCGGACGAGCTCGGCGGCTTCTTCATGTTCCTCACGGTCCCGCCCGGGCCTCCGTTCCCGGAGGAGCTGCACATGCGGCCGATGTGCGGGATTGCGTGGACGCAGGTCGGAGAAGCGGAGTCCGATGCGCTGAAGGAAGCACGCGCGTTCGGCAACCCCGTGCTCGACGGAGTCGGCCCCGTGCCGATCCCGGCGTGGAACACGGCGTTCGACGGGCTCTACGGGCCGGGCGACCAGTGGTACTGGCGCGGCGAGTTCATCCGCGAGATCAACGAAGACGCCGTTGCCGCTCACCTCGACTGGGGCAAGCGGCTGCCGACCTGGAAGTCGACGATGCACCTCTACGCGATCGACGGTGCTGCGTCGCGCGTCGGCAACGACGAGACGGCGTGGTCGTACCGTGACGCGAAGTGGGCGCAGGTCATCGCGGGCGTCGATCCGGATCCGGCGAACGCGCAGGCGCTCGCCGACTGGACGCGCGGCTACTCCGACGCGATCAAGCCGACGTCGATGGGCGGCGGTTACGTCAACTTCCACATGGACGAGCCCGACCGGGTTCGCGGCATGTACGGGTCGAACTACGACCGTCTCGCCAAGGTCAAGGCGCAGTACGACCCGGACAACACGTTCAGCGTCAACCAGAACATCAAACCCGCTGCTTAGACGTCGCGGGGAGCAGGTGAGCGCCGGCGGCCCGCAGCGCCGGCGCTCGCGGCAACCACGAGCGCGATTGCGATCCAGGCACGCGTCCGCAGGTGCTCGTGCAGGAACACGAAGCCGGCGAGCGCTGCGACGGCCGGCTCGAGTGAGAGCACGATCCCGAAGACGTGTGACGGCAGCCGGCGCATCGCTTCGATCTCGAGCGACCACGGCAGCGCCGACGACAACAGCCCGACGCCGACGCCGGCGCCGACGAGCTGCGGATCGCGCAGATGGTGGCCCGCGCTGATGATCCCCCAGGGGGCGACGAGGACCGCACCGAGCGCCATCGCGGGCGCGAGCCCGGTCGCGCCGGTGAACGCCTGGCCGACGCGCACGCCGAGGAGGATGTAGAGCGCCCAGAACCCGCCTGCGGTCGCGGCGAGGACGAGTCCGACGGTCGACACGCTGTGGCCGCCGCTGTCTGCGAGCAGTGCGACACCGCCGGCGGCGGCCGCGACCCAGACAAGGTCGAGCGGCCTTCTCGAGCCGACCACCGCGATCGCAAGCGGCCCCAGGAACTCAACGGTCACGGCGACGCCGAGCGGCAGCCGCTCGAGCGACTCCCAGAACGTGAGGTTCATCGAGACGAGGACGACGCCGAGCCCGACGACGAGCATGAGGTCGCGGCGCGTCCGTCCGCGCAGCTCCGGCCGCGCGATCGCCCAGAGCGCGATCGAGCCGAACAGAAGGCGCAGGAAGACGACGCCCGGCGGGCCGAGCGTCGCGAAGAGCGACTTCGCGACCGCTGCGCCGCCTTGCACCGAGCAGGCCGCGGCGAGCACGAGGCCCACCGCAGAGGCGCGGCTATTTCTTGAGCGAAAGCGCTGCACCCGCAGCGAGCAACGCGATTCCGAGCAGCCGTGGCCAGTGCAGCGCGATGCGCGCCGACCCGAAGAGGCCCCACCTGTCGATCGCGGCTCCGGCGAAGAGCTGGCCCGCGATCAGGATCCCGACCGTCGCGGCGACGCCGATTCGCGGCCCGGCATACGTGACCGTGAAGACGATCAGCAAGCCCATGACGCCGCCGAGGAGCATCCACCACGGCTGGTGCACTGCGCGCTCGTAGCCCGCCACGCTGCGCCGCGTCGCGACGAGGAGCGCGAGCGCGAGCACCGCCGTCAGCAGCGTCGAGAAGCCGAGCGCCTGGAAGACGCCGATGCGCTCACCGAGTCGCGACATGAGCGCGACCTGCACGGAGCCGGCCAGGCCCGCGGTCACGGTGAGCACTGTCGCGAGCGCCGACCCGGTCATCGCCTGGACTCTAGACCGGGGCCGGGCCCCGGTTTGGCTCAGTAGGCTCACGAGAACCAGCGAGCGAAAGGACCGAGATGTATCGCGTGATCGTCCTCTACGACCAGGAGCCTGATGCCGAGGCATATGCCGACCACGCCGAGCTCTGCAAGCAGGTGCCGAACGGCGTCTTCCGGCACGGCAAGATCACCGGCGCGCCGATGGGCGATGCGAAGCACGCGTACTACGCGGAGTGGGAATTCGCCGACGAGGACGCGTTCAAGAACGCGACGCGGAGCGACGAGTTCATGGCGACGGGCAAGGACGCGTACAAGCGCGGCTTCCCGCAGCCGACTGTCGAGTTCGCGAACCTGAGCTAGCTGAACTTCGGCGGACGCCGCTCGCGCACGGCGCGCACGCCTTCGGCGACGTCAGGCCCCGTCATGTCGAGGAACTCGAGCGCAAGCGACGCGTCGAACGCCGGGCCCGCGGCGCGCAGCCAGTTGTTGAGCGCGAGCTTCGTGTGCGCGATCGCCGCCTGCGATCCGGCGGCGAGCCGACGCGCGATGTCGAGTGCGCGATCCTCGACCTCGTCCTCCGCCACGCACAGCGAGACGAGCCCGATGCGCTCCGCCGTCTCGCCGTCGACGGGCTCGCAGAGCAGCAGGTGGTATTTCGCCTTCGCGAGCCCGCAAAGGAGCGGCCAGACGAGCACCGCATGATCCCCTGCGGCAACCCCGAGCTTCGTATGCCCGTCCATGATCCGTGCCGACGGCGCCGCGACGCTGATGTCTGCCAGCAGCGCAACCGTCAGCCCCGCTCCGACCGCGTGCCCCTGAATCGCGGCGACGATCGGCTTGCTGCAGCTGACGATGTTGTAGACGAGGTCGCGCGCTTCCTTGAAGACGCGGACGCGCGTCTCCCAGTTGCCGGCGATGTCCTCGACGAGCCCGAGGTCGCCGCCTGAGCTGAAGACACCGTCCGCGCCGCGCACGACGACGACGCGCGTATCCGGGTCACGGTCGATCGTCTGCCAGACGAGCGCAAGCTGTGCGTGCGCCTCATGGCCGACCGCGTTCAGCTTCTCCGGGTTCCGCAGCGTGAGACGCAGGATCCCCTGCTCGGGACGGTCGAACTCGAGACTCGTAAACTCGTCGTACACGTGGAGGAGCCTATCGTCCTCGTTGAACGCGACGGCCGCGTCGGTGTCGTGACGATGAACCGTCCGAAGCAGTTGAACGCGCTCTCGGGCGAGCTGATGGGAGCGGTCGTCGACGCACTCCGCGAGCTCGACGCAGACACTGAGGTGCGCGCGATCGTGCTCGCGGGCGGCGAGCGTGCGTTCGCCGCCGGCGCCGACATCACGGAGCTCGCCGCGGGGACGCCGGTGTCGCTGTACGAGAACCGCCGGATCGACGCGTGGGACGCGATCCGCGACCTGCGGACGCCGGTCGTCGCGGCGGTGTCGGGCTTCTGTCTCGGCGGCGGGTGCGAGCTCGCGATGCTGTGCGACCTCGTCGTCGCCTCGGAAACGGCGAGGTTCGGGCAGCCGGAGATCAACCTCGGCGTGCTGCCGGGCGCGGGCGGCACGCAGCGGCTCACGCGTGCAGTCGGCAAGGCGATCGCGATGGACATGATCCTCACCGGCCGCATGCTGAGCGCGCGCGAAGCGCTCGACTTCGGGCTCGTTGCGCGCGTCGTCGCCAAGGAGGCGTGGCTCGACGAGGCGAAGCGCGTCGCGGGAGAGATCGCTGCGAAGGGCCCGATCGCAGTCCGGCTCGCGAAGGAGGCAATCGACAAGGCGTTCGAGGCGCCGCTCGCCGTCGGCGTCGAGTTCGAGCGGCGCGCCTTCTACCTCGCACGCGCGTCCGAGGATGCGACCGAAGGGCTGAACGCATTCGTCGAGAAGCGCTCGCCCGATTTTCAAGGGCGCTGAAACGTTCTACATTCCACGTAGGTCGTGGCGAAGGGTCTGGTCGTGCTCCTGGCAGTTCTGTGCGCGTGCGTGCTCGCAGCCGGCGCGCGCGCCGACGCGCCGCCGGCGAAGCTCTTCGACGGCGCCGGCGCCTTCGTCGACAACCCGCTGAACCTGCCGGGCCCCTGGGGCCTCGCGGACGAGCTCGAGGCGAATCACTTCACGTGGGTCGCGTTTCACGTGACGAACGGCTACGTGCAGCAGGATCTCGACCCGATGTGGATCAGCGTCTTCCGCTCCCACGGGATCAAGGTCGGCGGCTGGGGCTACGAGGACTCCGCAGCGCTGATCGATGCGGTGCTCGCGGACATCGCGATCCGCCGCTACGGCTTCGACTTCTGGATCGCGGACGCGGAGTCCGCGTACGAGCAGACGAAGAAGATCCACGGTTGGAAGAACTCCGCCACGTTCGTCCGGGTGTTCCGGTCGCTGCAGCCGACGATTCCCGCGGCGCTGACGACGTACGGTGCCGCGACCGCGCCGTACGTCTTGCCGATCGACTACGCGAGCTGGCGCAACGCGGGCTTCGACCTGCTCCCGCAGGCGTACTACAACCAGTTCCCGAACGTGTATCGCCCCGACCTCACCGTCGACCACTCGCAGCGGGCCGGCTGGCCGCTCGATCTCGTGCATCCAGTGATCGGCGTGTACCGACACTACTCGGCCGCGAACTACGTGCCGCTCCTCGAGGCGCTGCCGACGCGCGGCTTCTCCGTCTTCCTCGCCGACCAGGCGACCGCGGCCGACTATGCGGCGCTCGAGCCGCTCGCGCTCGCGGCGGCCGGGTAGGGTCCGCGCGATGGCCGAAGTCGAGGTGACGCGCGACGGCGCGGTGCAGACGATCACGCTGAACCGTCCCGATGTGCTGAACGCGTTCAACCGGGCGCTGCACACCGCGCTGCGGGACGCGTTGAAGGAGGCGCGCGACCCCGACGTCCGCGCCGTCGTCATCACAGGCGCGGGGCGCGGGTTCTCGGCCGGCCAGGACCTGAAGGAGTTCGGCGAGGCGCCGGACGTGAGCGACGCGCTGCGCGAGTCGTATCACCCGAACGTGCTCGCGATCCGCGCGCTCGAGAAGCCGGTGATCGCCGCGGTCAACGGCGTCTGCGCGGGCGCCGGCTTGTCGCTCGCATGCGTTTGCGACTTTCGCGTCGCCGCCGACAACGCGAGCTTCGTCCCCGGCTTCATCGGGATCGGGCTCGTGCCCGATGCCGGCGGGACGTATTTCCTCAACCGCCTGCTCGGCGCGTCGCGCGCATTCGAGTGGATGGCGTCCAACCGACGACTGACCGCGGCGGAGGCGCATGCGTGGGGTCTCGTGTCGGAGGTTGTCGAGGCCGACGCGCTGCCCGCGCGTGCGGCCGAGGTGGCGGCGTTCTACGCGGCGCTGCCGACGCGCGGTGTCGGCATGACGAAGCGGCTGTTCGACCATGCGGACGGCGCGACGCTTGAGCAGCAACTCGAGTTCGAGGCGCAGCTGCAGTCGGCCGCGACGAAGACGGAAGACTTTCAGGAAGGCGTCGCCGCGTTCCTCGAGAAGCGCGAGCCGCGGTTCACCGGGCGTTAGCCGTCACTGCGGCACCAGCGTTCCGCAAACGCGCATCCCCAGCGTTGTCGCCGCCTGCCGGCTCTCGCTCGCAGCAAGCTGCGCGCGTGACGCAGCGGCACTGACTGCCGGGAAGTTCCGTTGCTGTGCGGCAACGCCGAGCGCGCGTATCGCGTGGGCGACGCGGCGGTCAGCAGCGAGCCATGCGCGAACTGCCTGCGCATCCGACGACGGCGCCTTCAGCGCGGACAGCTTCTGCAGCGCCGCCGTGTAGAGCGGTAGCGTCGCACGGACGTACCGCTCGATCGCGTCATACGACCGCGGTGTGATCACGCGCGGCTTGACACGCGCGTTGTAGGCCGAGCACACCGCGTCCGCGCGCTTGACGAAGTCACTGTGCGAGAGCCGTCCGCCGCCGCCGCAGCCGGCGGCGAGCATCACGACGACAGCAAGAGCGAGAGCACCTCTCCGTCTTCGGGGAAGCGCTTCTGCGATTGCTTCGAGAAGACCACCTCGCCGTTGCGGATCACGTCGAACTGCCCGTTTGCTCCCGGCGCGATCGCCGCATCGAATCCCTTGTCGCTGAGCTCGGCTGCGAGACTCGCAGCCCGACGGTCGTACCCGCTTCAGACGGGGCAATAGACGATCTCGATGCTCACGTCACAAGCCTAGACGATCGGTGTGCTGGCTAAGGTCGGGTGTATGGGGAGCGGGGGGTCCTCTGCGCGCGAGCGCATCCTCGAGAGCGCGTACGAGCTGTTCTCGACGCACGGCGTCCGTGCGGTCGGTGTCGACGATGTGATCGTGCGTGCGGGTGTCGCGAAGGCGACGCTCTACCGGCATTTCCCGTCGAAGGACGCGCTCGTGCTCGCGTTCCTCGAGCGGCGCGAGCTTGTGTACACGCGCGGCTGGATCGAGGCCGGGGCACGGCGGCGTGCCGCGACGGCACAGGAACGGCTGCTCGCGATCTTCGACCTCTTCGACGAGTGGTTCCGGCGCGACGACTTCGAGGGTTGTTCATTCGTCAACCTCCTGCTCGAGTCGACAAACCGCGATGGGCCGGTCGCGCGCGCGTGCGTCGGGCACCTCGAGCGGATCCGCGACGTCATTCGCACTCTTGCCGCCGACGCCGGGCTTGGCGATGTTGACAATTTCGCGCATGCCTTCCATCTCCTTATGCAGGGCGCCGTCGCACACGCCGAAGAGGGTGACGCGGACGCCGCGAAGCGCGCACAGTCGATGGCGCGCGACCTCATCGCCAAGCACTACTCCTCCGAGCGATAGTCGGAACGCACAGTCGGCTTCATACTTAGTCGGCCGAGGAGGGGAAGCGCCGCAATGCGAATCAGGTTGTCCGATGAACGCCAGCTGGAGCAGCTGCTCTCGTTCCTCGCCTTCGACCCGAACGTCATCGTGAGCCGGATCGCGTCGGACGAAGTCGAGGTGTCGTTCCTCGGCTCGCTCAACACGGCTGCGCAGATGATGGAGTCCGAGCTCCGCCTGCGGCTGTGGCTCGCTTCTCACCCCGACGTGATCGCAGTCATGCAGGAGTAGCATCGTGTCGTGGCCGTCACGCCGGACACCGGGCTCTTCTCGTTCGCAGAGCGCACACGCGGAGACGTCGGCGAGGGCATCGCGTCGGTGCTGGCGCTGCTCGGCCGGACCGACCTGATCTCGTTCGCCGGCGGCTTCCCCGATCCGCAGACGTTTCCCCGCGAGCGCGCGGCCGCGCTGCTTGCCGAGTTCGCGGCCGCGGGTGAGTCGACGGCATTTCAGTACGGGCCGACGCGTGGGCTCGCGGGCACGCTCGACGCGATGGCCGGTCGCCTCGAGGCGCTGCAGGGACGGCGGCCCGCAGACAACGAGCTGCTGATCACGAGCGGCGCGATCGAGGCGCTCGAGCTCGTGGGCAAGTCATTCCTGGACCGCGGCGACACCGTCGTGATCGAAGCGCCGACGTATCTCGGCGCGATCCAGGCGTTTCGCTCGTTCGAAGCGGAGCTCGTTGCCGTGCCGATGGACGATGACGGGCTCGAGGTCGACGAGCTGGAACGGCTGCTCGTCGGCGGATTGCGGCCGAAGCTGCTGTACACGATCCCGGATCATCAGAACCCGGCCGGCGTAAGCCTCTCGGTCGAACGGCGCACAGCGTTGGTCGAGCTCGCGCGCCGGCACGGCTTCGTGATCGTCGAGGACGTGGCGTACCGCGAGCTCGGCTTCGGGGGCGACGCGTTGCCGAGCCTGTGGAGCCTCGCCCCGGATGTTGCGGTGCAGGCGGGCACGACATCGAAGACGTTCTTCCCGGGCGTCCGCCTCGGCTGGGCGGTCGGTCCGGCGGATGTATCGGCGCAGCTCGTGAACGCGAAGCAGAACACCGACCAGTGCGCGGCCGCGCTCGGGCAGCGACTATTCGAGGAGTACGTGCGTCGCGGCTGGATCGAGGAGCAGCTCGCGCGCTCGCGTGCGCTCTATGCGCGCAAGTGCGAGCTGACGCTCGCTGCACTCGCGCAGCATCTTCCCGATGCGCAGTGGACGACGCCGAGCGGCGGCTTCTTCACCTGGCTCACGCTGCCCGTCGACACGACCGAGCTTGCGCGGCGCGCGGGGGACGCCGGTGTCGGGATCGTTCCGGGCGCGCTCTTCTACGCGGACGGCCGAGGCCGCGACAACGTGCGCCTGTCGTTCAGCCTCGTGGACGAGTCGCAGATCGACAGCGGCATAGCGCGACTCGCACAGTTGCTATAGGACGTTGGCTCCGCCGCATCGGCATCGCCCTGCTCGCGTTCGTCGCGGTGCTGACGGTCGCCTCATTCGCGTACAACGAAGCGACAGACGGGCGCGAGCAGCCGGCGACGGCGCTCTACGCCGGTCCGTTCGTCTCCGTGGACGGGACGCGGGTCGCGTATCGCCGCTGGGGGAGGTCCGGCTCGCCGATCGTGCTCGTGGGCGGCTTCGTCGAGCCGTCGTGGGTGTGGGAGAAGGTCGGGCCGCTACTCGGAAGGCGGCACCGTGTCGTCGCTCTCGATCTGCCGCCTTTCGGCTACACGCTTCGCCGCGGCCCATACACGCTCGCGCGCTGGGTCGAGCTCGTGCGTGCCGTAAGCAGCCGACTGCACCTTGTGCGCCCGCTCGTCGTCGGACATTCCCTCGGCGCCGCGGTCGCGGCCGACGACGCGCTCGTCCATCCGCGCGGCGTCTCGGGGATCGTGCTGCTCGACGGCGACGCGCTGCCGGTCGGCGGCCCGCACTGGCTTGCCCAGCTCGCGCTGGATCCGTTCTATACGTCGGTCTTCCGCATTGCCACCGGCTCCGACTGGATCGTCGGGCGCGCACTGCGGAGTGCGCTCGGTCCGCACGCGCCCAAGCAATCGCATGCGGCACTGCAGCTCTGGGAGAAGCCGTTCCGCGTCGCCGGCACGGCGGCCGCGTTCAAGGAGATGCTGGAGTCAGGCGTGCCGGGCCTCTCGCTCGCCGAGCTCAGACGAGTGTCCGTGCCGCGCGTCGTCGTGTGGGGCGCGGAGGACTCGGTCGACTCGGTGACGGCCGGCCGCACGACGGCGGCGGCGCTGCGCTCCCGCTTCGTCGTTATTTCAGGCTCGGGTCATCTCTCGATGCTCGCGAAGCCGCGCGCCGTCGCCTCCGCGATCGACCGCGCCGCTACGACTCGCACTGCGCGTTGACGTAGCCCGAGCGGAACGGACGCGCCTCGCCCGTCGTCTCGTCGTAGGTGTGGCGCAGCACGCAGCCGGTGTCGTTCGCGAGCAGGTGGATCGAGACCGACGTGACGTTCGACGTCGTGCGCACGCGGTGCACGTCGTCCTGCGGCGGAAGCAGCGCGTAGAAGTCTCCCGGTGAGAGCGGTCGCCGTCGCGTGAGCTCGAGCGTGCCGCCTCCGGGTCGGTAGAACTCCTCGTCCTGGTTCCCGTCGTAGAGACCGACGAGCCCCCAGGCCAGATGGTCGTGCACCGGCGTCATCGCGCCCGGCGGCACGACGAGGCTGAAGAGCGACAGCGACCGGTCGGCGGCGCGGAAGAGCAGCCACTGGCCGATGCCGCCGCCCATCCCGCTCTCGGGCGCCGGCTCGCGGTACCGGTCGGGCAGCCAGCCGCGGTCGGTCAGGAGGCCGGTGAAGAGCGGCTCGATCGCGCCGCAGGCGTCGCGGGGCGAGGCGGTGTCTTCGATCCGCGCCCGCACGGCGGCGACGAAGTCACGGACGCGCTCCGTGTCGAGGACGTACTCGTCCTCCTCGAGCGGCGGCAGGTGGCGGCCGGAATCGCACACGTCCTGGGGATTCTCGCAGTCGCTTGACATATTCCGATATAGGAATATATGATGCGTCCATGGCACGGGCAGCAACGACCGCCGACGCGTTCAACGCAATCGCCGAGCCTCGCCGGCGGCAGATCCTCGACGTGCTGGCCGGCGGCGAGCGGCCCGTGAACGATCTCGTACTCGAGCTCGGCCTTGCGCAGCCGCAGGTGTCGAAGCACCTCCGCGTGCTCCGCGAGGTCGGCGCCGTCGAGATGCGCGAGGCGGGGCGGCAGCGGCTGTACCGGCTGAGGGGCGAGGCGCTGAAGCCGATCCACGAGTGGGTCAGAAACTACGAGCGCTCGTGGAACGAGCGCTTCGAGCAACTCGATTCCGTGTTGGACGACCTCAAGGAGGACGAAGGAGATGACAGTGACGCGTAGTGCAACCGTGACGCTCCCGACCGACGAGCAGATCCTGGTCACGAGGGAGTTCGACGCTCCGAAGGAGCTCGTGTTCAAGGCGTGGACGACGCCCGAGCTCGTTCGCCGCTGGTGGCACGCGAACCGCGGTGAGATGACCGTCTGCGAGATCGACCTCCGCGTCGGCGGCGGGTGGCGGTACGTGATGGTCGCGCACGACGGCGGCATGGAGGTCGGCTTCCACGGCGTCTATCGCGAGATCGTCCCGGGCGAGCGACTCGTCTCGACCGAGATCTACGAAGGGCTGCCGGAAGGCGTCTCGGAGGACGACGCGGCGACACTCAACACCGTGACGTTCGAGGAGCAGGACGGCCGTACGCACGTGACGCTGCTCGTGCAGTGCCAGAACCAGATCTCGCGGGACGCGATCATCGAGTCCGGGATGGAGAACGGCCTGCAGGATGCGCTCGACCTGCTCGAGCAGGCTGCTCAGTCGCTTCGTTAGTCAAACAGCGGGGTCAGACCCCTTGCGGGGCCTGACCCCTACCGCCGTCGCGCTGCACGGGTCACCGTGCGCCTGCCGCAACCCGCGCGCTGTCGACAGCGTTCCTCAAGTCTGCGATCGCCTCCTCGCCGATCGCCTCGACGAACTCGGGGCGATCGAGGAGCCGCTTGCGTTGCTCTTCCGTCGTTCTGTTGACGACGTAGGGATCGGCGAGCACGTCGGCGAGCAGCCGACCGCGCCTGACCTCCCGGAGGATGTAGAGCGTCAGGTGCTGCTCCCGCCTCGAGGCCGTGAAGAGCCCGGCGAAGGGATTCCTGAACGTGAAGGTGATCGCGCGGGGGAGCCGATGCATGCCTCGAGCGTGCCGACGCGGCGCGCGCACGGCTATGGGGTCAAGGCCCCAATTACGCCTGGATGAGGCCCCGTCTGATCGCGTACCGCGTCAACTCGACGCGGTCGCTCATCCCGAGCTTGTCGAGGATGTTCTGGCGGTGCCGCTCCACCGTCTTGACGCTGATCACGAGCTCCTGCGCGATCTCCTTCGAGGTGTGCGCCTCCGCGATCAGCTTGAGCACCTGGAGCTCACGCGGCGTCAGCAGCTCGAACGCCTCCTCGCTCGAGCCGCGCTGCACGTAGTCGCGGACGAGCGTCGTCACTGCTGACGGATAGAGGAACGACTGGCCGCGCATCGTCTGCCGGCACGCCTCGACGATGTCCTGGTCTGCGTCGGACTTGAGGACGTAGCCGGACGCCCCGGCGCGGAGCGCCTCGTAGAGGAACTGCTCGTTGTCGTACATCGAGAGCATCAGCAGCCTCAGCTCCGGCTTCTGCCGGTGGAGCTCGGCCGCCGCCTGGATGCCGGTCAGCTTCGGCATCGCAACGTCGAGGATCGCAAGGTCGACGTCGGCGGCGAGCGCGCTCTTGACCGCGTCCGCGCCGTTCTCGGCCTCGGCGACGACTTCGAGGTCAGGCTCGGCGTCGATCACGGTGCGCAGTCCCGACCGCACGATCGGATGGTCGTCGGCGACGAGAACGCGCGTGACGAGCGGAATCGGCATCAGGCGGCGGTTGCCGGTACCTCGAACCGGACTTCGACGCCGCCTTCCGGCGCAGCCTTCACCGCGAGTGCGCCGCCGACGAGGACCGCGCGCTCGCGCATCCCGCGGAGCCCGCCGGCGCCGTTCGCGGGCTGCGGCTCGGCGAGGCCGACGCCGTTGTCGACGACGCGCAGCACGACGCTGCCCGCGCCGGGCTCGAGCGACAGCACGACGTGCGAGGCATCTGCGTGGCGCGCGACGTTCGTCAGGCTCTCCTGCGTGACGCGGTAGACCGCGAGCTCGGCGTCCGGGGCGAGCTCGGGCAGGTCGACTTCGAAGCGCCGTTCGACCTCGATGCCGCTCTGCGCGGCGAACGTCTGTGACAGCTCGATCAGCGCGCTGACGAGGCCGAGGTGCTCGAGCAGCTGCGGACGCAGCTCCTGTGCGATTCGCCGCACCTCCTCGATCGCGCTGCGCACCGACGTCTTCGTCTCGTCGACGAGTGCACGCTGCTCCTTCGTCGCGGCGTTCCCGAGTGCGTCGAGCTGCAGCAGCACGCCGGTGAGCACCTGCCCGACGGCGTCGTGGAGGTGCCGCGCGACGCGGAGCCGCTCGGACTCCTGCGCTGCGAGCGCGCGGCGGTTGCTCTCGTGCCGCTCGTCCTCGAGCCGGTCGAGCATGAGGTTGAAGGCGCGGACGACCTCGCGAACCTCGGGGCCGCCTCGCTCGGCGAGCCGCTCGCCCGGACGCAGCAGGTCGACGGTCCGCATCCGCTCGACGAGACGCGCGACGGGCGCGAGCGCCTGCCGGAGCAGGAAGAGATTGGCCGCGACCATCACGCTGAGCCCGATCACGAGGTCGAGCGTCTCGACGACCGCGATCCGCGCGTGAATGCGTCCCGGCGAAAGCGCGAGGACGAGCGTGCCGGCGAGGAGCAGCCCGGCATTGATGGCGAAGACACGCCAGAGGAGCGGGAGCCGTCGAAAGCCCATGGAGTCGGCGCTTCGCCGCAGTTCTAGCGCGGTTGGGGCGCTGCCGCGAGTGTGAGCCTCCGCGCGCTGCGCGCGCGGGTGACGGGCGGCGCGATCATGACCGGGACCGAAGTGGCGGCCTCGAGGTCGTGCGCGAGCGACGAGCGCAGTTGCGCATTGCGGGCGCCACGCGGACGCGATCCCACGACGATCGCGTCCGCGCCCTCTTCCGAGGCGATCCGGACAAGCGCGTCGATGCGGCTACCCACCGCGACGCGGGTCTCCGCGTCACCGACCATGGCCGCGATCCGCGCGAGCGTCCGTTCTCCGGCGGTCAGCTGGGACGTCTCGCCGACGACATGCGCGAGCACGAGGCGGAGCTCGAGGCGTGTCGCAAGTGCGGACGCGAGGCGGGCGGCGGCCAGGCCGCCGTCCGATTCCACGACACCGCAGACGAGGGTCCCGCTCACGAGACTCAGTGTCGCCGTCGCGTGCGCGCTCCGCGATCCGGTGAAGGCCCCATTCGCAAATGGACCCGCGACCCGATATCGCGGATCTTCCATGGCCGTCAACGTGGCCTGCAACCGGCAAGGAGAGACGATGAACGAGATCCTGATCACCCCCGCCGGGCTCGCCCGCCTCGAGGCCGAGCTCGACCGGCTGCGCACCGAAGGCAGGCTTCATGCGGCAGAGCGGCTCCGCCATGCGGCGACGACGGAGGCCGACGTCACGGAGAGCGCCGACTACCGCGTCGCGCGCGAGGAGAAGGACCGGCTCGAGGCGCGGATCGCGCAGCTCGAGCAGCGCCTGGCGGCAGCGGAGGTTGCGGAGGCCGACAACGCGAACGGCGTGATCGATCTCGGCGAGCGTGTGCGGCTGCGCAACCTCGACACCGGTATGCGCATCGAGTACGAGGTCGTCGGAACGCTCGAAGCCGATCTGCCCGCAGGGCGCATCTCAGCGGTGTCGCCGCTCGGTCGTGCGCTGCTCGGCCGGCGGCGCGGCGAGATCGTGCTCGTCGACGCGCCGGGCGGCGTGTGGCGCTTCAAGATTCTCAGCATCGCACCAGCTCACGCTGCGGCGTGAGGACGGCAGCCGTCGGTCGGGCGACGGCCGTTCCCTCGACGCCCGTAGTACAACGCGATCGGGCTGCGGGCGTCAGGGGAGCGCGAGCGGTCATCCTGCGGGTTCGAGCAGTCGCCGCAGGTTCTCACCACCGGGCGCCTCGTGTCGCTGGAAGAGCTCCGTCGCGCGCTCTGCCTGTGCGCGCGCTTCTTCCGTCCGACCGGCGGCGGCATAGCACTCAGCGAGCTCTTCGTGGAAGTACGGCGTTTCGACACCGACCTCCGTCGCCCAAGCAACGGCGCGTTCCAGCTGAGCTGTCGCCTCGTCGATACGGCCGAGCGCGCGTAAGGCTTTGCCAACCGCATAGCGCGCGATTTCTCGCTCGTGGGGCTCGTACGGATCCTCCGAACGCACCGCGAATGCCTCTTCGAACGCGTCGAGCGCGCGGTCGAAGTCTCCCACCTCGTAGCGCGACCAACCGACGTTGTTGAGAAGGGGCGCGAGCCAGTAGCGGCCCGGATCGTCGTCGCTGAGCTCGATCCCGCGAGCAGTCCATGCCTCCATGTCTCCGGCGAGGGCCGCCATGTGCGCGGCGTCGCCGGCCAAGAATCCGTCGCGGACGGCGCGGGCCTGCTCGAACGCAGCTTCGAAGAGCGGGAGAGCGCTCGGCCCGTCACCGCTCGATCGCAGAAGTCGTCCTCGCTCGATGAGCACCCAGCTCTCGGCACCGCCCAATGCCTCGGCTTCGGCGAGCAGGCGCTCCCCTGCAGCGAAGTCGCCACGCAATCCTTCAATTCTCGCCAGCTGGGTGAGAAGTCCGGCTCTGCCTGCCGTGGTCTCTTCTTCTTCGAGGGCCGCCCGGAATCGTCGCTCGCTCAGGTCGAGGTCGTTGAAGTCCCAGACATCTCGCCAGCCGGTCACTACCGGTGATCATGCATGAGGTGAGCAAGTCGACGATCTCGGTCCGAGTGCGAGCGGGCGCGCACGACGGGCGCGCCGACCGCGCGCTATCCCGCCTGCTGGCGAAGCGACTGGACGTTCCGCCGTCGCGCGTCGCGATCGTGCGCGGTAAGAAGGTTGTCGAGGTCGACGGGATCGACCAGGCAGCGCGGAGCGGGCGCTTGGTGTTCACTCGAGCGCGTGAACGCGGCCGGCCGGGGGTGACGGGCGCCCTTGGGTCTCGATGTCGCGCATCCCCGGCAGGAAGAGCGCACCGAGCGTTGCCGCCGCGCCGATCACGGCTGCGCCGACGAGCGTCGCCTTGACGCCGACGATGCTGACCGTCGGCCCGACGAGCGCGAACGACAGCGGCAGCAGCCCGATCGAGATCAGCCAGTCGAGGCTAGAGACCCGGCCGAGCAGCTCGCGCGGAACGTTGCGCTGCTTGATCGTCATCCACACGACGGTTCCCGCGACCTCGAGGGCGTTGAACGCGAGGCAGGCGAGCATGAGCTGCGCCGTCGAGCGCGCGAGGCCGTACCCGGCGACCGCGAGCGTCGCAGCCGTCCACACGACGTACATGAAGGTGATGTCCCGCCGCGGCTGCCCGATTTGCGCCATCACGATCGCCGCGCCCACCGCGCCGACGCCGCCTGCTGCGAACACGAAGCCGAGCGCGCTCGCCGACGCATGCAGCTCGTTCTTCACGACGTAGGGCAGCAGCGCCTCACTCGGGCCGAGGAAGGCGAGGTACGCGATCGCTGCGGAGAGCAACGTGCCCCAGAGCCAGACATGGCGTCGCACGAAGCGCAGGCCGTCGACAATTGCCGCTCGCGTCGACGCGGGCGCCGTGCCGCCGGACCGAATCGGACGCAGCGACGCGATCGCGACCGCGGACGCGACAAACGTCGCAGCGTCGAGGGCAAAGGCGATGTCGGCGCCGAGTGCCGAGACGAGCCAGCCGCCGAGCGCCGGCCCGACGAGCCGGAGCGCTGCGGGACGGACGAACTGGTCGAGCGAGTTCGCCTGCGCGAGGTCGTGCTCCGGGACGATGCACGGCACGCTCGACTCGAACGCCGGCGTGAAGAAGGCTGTCGCCGCTCCGTACACCGCCGTCAGAGCCGCAAGCGCAGCGAAGCTGAGCGCATGCGCGAACGACAAGGCGGTGATCCCGCCGACGACGAGCGCACGGACGACGTCGGAGCCGACCATGACGACGCGCCGGTCGACGCGATCGCTGATCGCTCCGCCGACGAGCAGAAACGCGATCGTCGGGACCGTCATCGCGATGCCGATGACCGCGAGCGCGGCAGGTGCGTTCCAGACCGCGTAGGCGGCCCACGCGAGCGCGATTAGGAAGACGCCGTCGCCGACAAGCGAGACCGTCTGCCCTGCCCAGAGCCGTCTGAACTCCGCCGATCGCAGCGGACGAAGCAGCTCGACTCGGGCAAAACCGCCGGGGCGGTCGAGTCCCTCGAAACTATGCTGCACTCGACGCGCGGTCCTCTTCGGAGACGAGCGTCTCGGCGAGGTAGCGCAAGAGAACATCGTGTGGCATCGGCTTCGCGAAGAGGAAGCCCTGCCCGAGCTCGCAACCGAGCTCCTGCAGCGTCTCGCTCTGCTCCTGGTACTCGATGCCCTCCGCGACGACGTCGAGCCCGAGCCGGTCGCCGATCGCGAGGATCGCCGCGGCAAGGCCGTTGTTCGTCGACTCGGCGAGGAAAGAGCGGTCCATCTTCAAGATGTCGACGGGCAGCCGGCTGAGGTACGCGAGCGACGAGTAGCCGGTGCCGAAGTCGTCCATCGCGATGCGCACGCCGAGCTCCTTGAGCTCCGACAGACGCGACGCGGCGATGTCGGCGTCGGCCATCATCACCGTCTCGGTCACTTCGAGCACGAGTGTCGCGGGCGGGAGGTTGCTCAGGCGGAGCGCCTCGCGCAGGTCGTCGACGATTGTCTCGGACTGCAGCTGCTTCACGGAGAGATTGACGCTCATCGTGAGCGGCTCGGGGCGCGGGAACTGCTGTTGCAGGAACACGCCTTCGCGGCACGCCTCACGCAGCACCCAGCGGCCGATCGGAACGATCAGGCCCGTGTCCTCGGCCAGCGGGATGAAATTCATCGGCGGAATGAGGCCGCGGGTCGGATGGTTCCAGCGCAGCAGCGCCTCGACGCCGCAGTTCAGCCCGCCCTCGAGGCGGACGACCGGCTGGTAGTACACCTCGAGCTGGCCGAGCTCGAGCGCCCGCTGCAGCTCAGCGCGCAGCTCGAGCCGCTCGACGACGCGCTCGTGCATCGCGGGCTCGAAGAGCCGGTAGCTCCCCTTGCTGTCGCGCTTCGACATGTACATCGCGACGTCGGCGTTGCGGAGCAGCTCCTCGGCGTCCTGGTCCTCGAGGTCGCCGTCACTCATGCAGATCCCGATGCTCGCGTGCCCGTAGACGTTCTTGCCGTCGAGCTGGATCGGCGCATCGAGCACTTCGAGCACGCGCTCGGCGACCATCGCCGCCTCGTGCGAGCCGGCGACGCCGTCGAGCAGGATCGCGAACTCGTCCCCGCCGAAGCGGGCGACCGTGTCGGACGGCCGCACGGTCATTTCGAGCCTGCGCGCGACCTCTTTGAGCACCTCGTCGCCGGCGGCGTGGCCGAGGCTGTCGTTCACGGTCTTGAAGTCGTCGAGGTCGACGAACATCACGCCGACGAGCGCGCCCTTGCGCAACGTGCTGCGCAGCGAGTGCTGCACACGGTCGGCGAACAGCGCGCGATTCGCGAGGCCGGTCACCGGGTCGTGGAACGCCTGATGCGCGAGCTGATCCTCGAACGCCTTGCGCTCGCTCACGTCGCGCGCGTTGAGTACCACTCCGCGGACGAACTCGTCATGCAAGAGGTGCGTGTGCCTCACCTCGAACTGCAGCCAGCGTCCGTCGCGGTGCTGGAGCGAGCACTCCATCGAGTGCATGACCGAGCCGCCGTCCTCGCCCTCGAGCACCTGCGCGAGGCGCGGCCGGTCGGCCTCGGCGAGCAGACTGTCGAAGCGAGTCCCTTCGATGTCGGACGCTCCATACCCGAGCGCTCGCTCGATCGACGGGCTCTGGTAGGTCACCACGCCGTCCGCGTCGAGGACGGTGATCAGGTCAGACGCGTGTGCGACCAGCGAGCGGAAGCGGGCTTCGCTCTGCCTGCGGTGCAGGTCTTCCGCGAGCAGTGCTCCCTCGAGGGCGAGCGAGACCTGTGTGGCCAGCGAGTCGAGCGACGTCAGGAGGTCGTCGCGGAGCGTCTCGGCCGTGGCGACGACGAGTGCGCCGCGCACCTCGTCGCGGATCGAGAGCGGAAGGAACAGGACCGTGCCGTGAACGTCGAGCTCGAGTGCCTCATGAACGCACCGCGGCAGCGAGGACAACGGGGCGGCGCGGCGCAGGCCGAACATCGGGCCGAGCCAGCCCGACGCCTCGTCGGGAACGACACGCGATGCTTCCTTGCCGGTCGACACGGTCGTCTCGCCGTCCGACGAGAGGAGGACAACGCGCACGGTTGCACCCGGGCCAACGACCTCGCCGGCGGCGGAGACGACTGCCGCATTGACCTGCTCCTGGCCTGCGGCCGCGACGAGCGCGACGCCCGCGCGGCGCAGCGCGAGCTCACGGCTCGTGGCGCGCTCCTCCTGGCGGACGAGCCCGGCCATGCGCGCGACGACGAGCAAGAAGAGAGCCGCCGACGCGCCGATGACGACGAGCACGTCCATGTTGTGGATGTCCTGCGCGAAGTGGATGCCCGGTGCGATCAAGCACGCCAGCGCGAGGAGCGCGAGGCGCATCCGCGTCAGGCGGCTGCGAGAGTCGACCGCCGGCTCTTCGAGCGTTCGCATCGACGGATGCAGCGCGGCCGCTCCCCAGAGGACGAGGTATGCGATCCAGCCGATGTCGTAGATCAGCTGGTGGTTGTACGTGCCCTTGAGCAGCGCGTAGTTGTAGGCGCAGTCCGTCGCGAGGATCGAAACGATGCTCGCGACGAGCAGATAGAAGGCCGGAGCACGCTTGCCGGCGTCGACGGCGAGGCGGATGACGGCCGCGAGCAGGAGGATGTCGCCGAGCGGATACGCAACCGACACGCCCTTGGCGAGCGGCGAGAGACCGGACAGGTGCGCGTTCGGCGCGACGAGGAAGATCCACGAGAGGAGCGCGAAGCCGACGGTGAGAATCACCGAGTCGATCGAGGCTGCGCGGTCGGTCGCCGGGTTGCGGCGCCGGACGAGGAGCAGCAGCCCGCCGACGAGCGCCGGATACACCGAGAGGTAGATCGCGTCGCCGAGGGAGGGGAACCCGACCGTGCCGCCGAGCAGATCCGGGTACGTGTAGGTGTAGAAGTCGCCGGCGAAGTAGAGAAGCTGCCCGATCATCAGCAGGTACCAGGCGAGCTGCGCC
Source organism: Gaiellaceae bacterium (assembly GCA_036265735.1). Lineage (GTDB taxonomy): Bacteria > Actinomycetota > Thermoleophilia > Gaiellales > Gaiellaceae > Palsa-739. Next base: position 23,778 of record DATAOK010000005.1, on the reverse strand, counting down.
TTCGGCTTGTGCATCCGCATCGCGACGAAGATCGCGACCGGCGACGTGAAGCCGATGATGTTGATCACGACCGCGTAGCCCTTGAGCGGCGGCACGGCCATGTAGCAGACCGTGAGCACGCCCATCGCGGCGACGTACCAGAGCCAGAGGTTCCGGCGGGTGGGGCGGAGGACCGCGGGGACGCTCATGCCGCGACCTCCGCGTCGGCCTTCGGACGACTCTCGGCGGTCGTTGCCGCCGGCTGGAAGTCGAAGCTGTTGGCGAGCTTCTTGAGGACGTCGTTCAGCTGCTCGATCTCGGCCGTCGTGTTTGCGGCCGTCACCTGGACGCGGAACCCGACCTCGTGCTTCGGCACGAGTGGGTACGCCGCGAGCGTCACGTAGATGCCGTGCTCGAAGAGGAAGCGACCGACGTCGGCGATGTCCTCGTGGCGCGCGAGCGGGATCTCGACGATCGGCGCGCCGGACTGGTTCGGAGTGTGGATGCCGAGCTCTGCGAGCGTGCGGAGCACGGCGTCCGTCTTGTCCCAGATGCGCTTCCTGATCTTGTCGCCGCGCTCCTCGTTCAGGTCGAGCCCGGCGAGCACCGTCGCGAGCGAAGCGACCGGCGACGGGCCGGAGTACAGGTACGGCGGCGCCGCGGTCTTGAGGAGGCGCTTCAGCTCGGGCGGGCACGCAATGAAGGCGGCGAGCGAGGAGTACGCCTTCGACAGGCCGGCGACGAAGACGATGTGGTCGTAGCTCTCGCCGAAGTGCCGGATCACACCGTTGCCACGCATGCCGTAGGGGCTGGTCTCATTCGGCGAGCGCTCGCCGATGACGCCGAAGCCGTGCGCGTCGTCGACATAGAGGATCGCGCCGTATCGGCGCGCCACCTCCGCGAACGCTGCGATGTCGGGCGCGTTGCCGGTCATGCTGTTGACGCCGTCGATGCAGATCAGCCGAGTCTTCGACGTGTCCTTGCGCAGCAGGCGCTCGAGGTCCTCGACGTCCTCGTGCTCGAACCGCTTGATCGACGCGCCGCGAATCTCGGCGAACTGGCAGCCTTCCCAGATCGTCTTGTGTGCGCGCCGGTCGACGAAGATCGTCCCGCCGGCGGCGAGCACGGGGATGACCGAGAGGTGGATGAGCGTGATCGTCGGGAGCACGAGCGTGTCCTCGGCTCCGGTCAGCTCGGTCAGCCGCGACTCGATCTCCTCGTAGAGCACCGGGCTGCCGAGGAGCCGCGACCAGCTCGGATGCGTGCCCCAGCGCTCGAGGTACGCAGGCACCGCTTTGATGATCGAGCGCTCGAGGTCGAAGCCGAGGTAGTTGCACGAGGCGAAGTCCGCGAGCCACTGGTCGCCGACGCGGATCATCCGGCCGTCGATCTCCTCGATGACGGCGTCGGTCATCGGGTGCGTCTGCTGCAGCTCACTCAGGTCTGCGCACGCGGCAAGCCAACGGTCGACCCAGCCCTGGGGCGGCTTCGAAGCACGCGGTTGCCTTTCGGCCGCAGCCATGGGGGCGATATCGACGCAAATGTGACGTTGCTTTAGGGCCAAGGCCCAGAACTAGACAAGTCGCTCCGGGTGCGCTTGTCTATCGTCATCCGTTGTATTCATCGAGGAGGGGTCTCTGTGGCAGCTCGTTTGCGTGTCTGGTCGAGCCTGGGTGGGGTCGCGTTCACCGTTCTGGCCGTGGTGGGCGCGATCTTCTTGTATGACGGCCCGCAGGATTCATCGCCGGCGAAGATGGCTGCCTGGTATGGGAACAGCGGCCACCGAAACCACATCAACGTCGGATGGGTGCTCCTCGGGCTGGGGCTCCTTTGCCTGATCTGGTTCGTCGCCGGCGTCCGTGAGCGCGTCGCGGTGGCCGAGCAGGCGGATGCGGCCGGTGCGTCGTTCCTGACGACGCTCGTCACGATCGGCGGGACGGTGTTCGTCGCCGCCGGCGTCTGTCAGATCGGCCTCGCCGACGGGATCAAGACGATGAGCGACGACACGTATCACCACGAGGTCTACAGCGGCCTCATCCACGCAGCCGGCGACGCGTCCTACATCATCCTCGCCGGCAGCGGCATCGCGATGGCGTCGATGATCTTCGCGATCGCGCTGGCGATCTTCGCGTACGGCTTGCTGCCGCGTTGGGTCGGCTGGTTCGGGGTTCTCGCGGGAGTTGCGGCGATCTTCTCGCTCTTCTTCTTCACGATGCTCGTCTGGCTGCTCTGGATCGCGGTCGCGTCGGTGATGCTGTACATGCGTTCGTCGTCTGCGGTCAGGGCACGCGACGCGCTCGCAACTGCGTGAGCGATCGAGGACCGGGGCGACATGCGTCGCCCCGGTCTCTCGTTTCGCGGCACTACGTCCGGCGGACGCCGATTGCGACCGCGGCTGCGGCGAGGAGGACGCCGACGCCTAGCGCCGCGATTGCGATCGCGAGGGCGCCGCGGATCCAGGTGCCGACCTTTGCATCGGCCGCGACGTTCGGCGATGCGTCGGCGTTCATCACGACGACGCGCCAGTGCCCGCTGCGGATCTTCCACGAGACGGACTGCGTGCCGTTGCCGGTGTTGGACTCGACCCAGAAGTGCTGTGCGGCCGGCGGCGCCGGGACGCTCGAGCCCTTGGTTTGCGTGTACGTCGGATCGAACGGCCCGAAGTTCACGTCGTCGAGCGTCGAGTGGGCCACGCCGTCGAGGTAGCGGTCGACGTCAGCGCGCTTCGCAACGCCGACGAAGATCGGCTTGCCGTCCGCTGACGACGCCTTGACGCGGACCTTCGCCACGAGCCAATCGGGAATCTGGTCGACGTCGAGCGATCCCGAGACGATGGCGCGTCCGTCCGTCGCGTACCGGTGCGAGCCGGTCGTGATCCAGCCGTGGTCAGACGCCGCGATCCGCGCGTAGAGGCCGGCTCCGCCGGCTGCGATCAGGGCGAGCGCGAAAAGGCCGATCAGGACGGAAGCGACGATCCGGCCGGTGCCACGCGGCTGTGCGAGTGAGGGTGCGGGGGCTGTTGTTTCCATGCACTCAACGGTCGCAGCGTTCACCCCGTCCTGAAATGAGGCTGGTGCGAGAACCGGCGTGCGGCTAACCGAACTGTGTCGCCGCACAGACAGTTCGAGCGTTCGCGGCGGTAACGACGGCGCCGGGCCGGACTCCTAGCCTCGACCAATCAGCGATCGCAAGAGGCGACCGCGACGAGACAGGGAGATTCCGATGAAGGCTCGTGCACTCATCCTTATGGCCACCGCGACACTTGTGCTCGGCGGCTCGGCGGCGTACGCCGCCGGCGGAAAGACGGAGCAGACGGACTCTGCGGCGATCCGAGCGGCGGAGATCCGCGGCGACGGCCTCAACCGCCTCTATCACCTCGGTCGCTACGCAAGCGACTCGACAGGGCTCAACTCCGCCGAGGCTCGAGCGACGCGGCTCAGAGGCGAAGCGTTGAACAAGCGGTACCACCTCGGCGCTTATGCCCGCGACACGTGGTTCAACTACGCCGTCTCGCTCGGCACCGAGAACTCTGGCACCTCCAGCGGCCTCCGGTTCACCACCGACACGCTGGGCGGAAACGGCCGGCCGACCCAGCCCGCGGGCTATCGGTTCGTCACCGACACGCTTGCCCCTGGCGGCGGCCAGTCGGTCGGTGTCGGCTCTGACGGCTCGAGCTTCAGCTGGACGACCGCCGGCGTCGCCACCGGCTCGGTCATCTGCGTCGTGCTCCTCCTCGCAGGCGGGCTCATCACCGTGCGCCGCCGGGGCAGGCTGGCAATCTAGATCTCGCGGCCAAAGCAGAACGAACGGGCGGCGCCGAGACTCGGTCGGCGCCGCCCTTCGCGTCCCCGGCATCAGGCGTGGTGAGCTCAGAGTCGGGGGCGTAGGCTCGCGGCGTGGAGTGGAGGCTGCTGGCGGGGGTTCCCGAGCAAGAGGTGCGTGAGCTGCTGAGGATCGCTCGGCGGCGGCACTTCTCCCGCAACGAAGTCGTCTTCCACCGCGACGACCTGGGCGACTCTCTGCACCTGATCCAGAAGGGGCGCTTCTCGGTGCGGGTCATGACGCCGCTGGGCGATGTGGCCACGATCGCCGTCCGCGGGCGAGGTGAGAGCTTCGGGGAGATGGCGCTGATCGCGGAGCAGTCACGGCGCTCGGCAACCGTGACGGCGCTCGAGGACGCTGAGACATTCGCCGTCTATCGCGAGGAGTTCGAGCAGCTTCGTCGGCGTCATCCGGACGTGGACCAGATCCTGCACCGTTTTCTCACCGGCGAGGTGCGGCGATTGAACGAGCTCCTGCTCGAAGCCCTCTACCTGCCGGCGGAGAAGCGCCTCTTGCGCCGGCTCGTCGAGCTCGCTGCCCTCTACGACGGCGGTGAGGACAAGATCACGATCTCGCTCACCCAAGAAGCGATCGCCGAACTCGCAGGCGTCGGCCGCCCGACCGTGAATCAGCTCCTCCGGGAAGAGGAGAAGCGCGGCACGATCGCGCTCGAGCGCGGACGCACCCGCGTCCTTGATCTCGACGAGCTCGGCAGACGCGCACGCTGAACGCCTGAGCTCGAGTGTCCGCGCACGGACACGGCATGTGTCGGGAGCCCGAACGACAGCCGCCCCGCGCCCTCCTAGCGTCGAGCGATCACACATTCGCAATCGACGACCGCAGGAGGCATCAGATGCGTCATCACATATTCACCGGCTGGTCACGAGTGAGCGTGGGAGCGCGCTTCGCGACCGTTTTCGCCTCGGCGTTGGTGGTACTCGCTTTCGCCGCTCTGCCGGCCACCGCAGCCCGCGCTCACACCCAGTCGTGTCCGGACGCGTCCGGCACCTGGAGCAGCGTCACCGACGATCAGGGCGTCTCCTGGCTCGTCCCGGCCGGACAAAGCCGCTGCACGACCGAGTCGACGTGCACATCGACAACGACGCTCCGTTCGCCGTCTCCCGGCTGGGTCGTCGTCGACGACGATCTCGGTGTCCCGTGGCTCTCGCCGATCGGCTTGGCGACCCTGCTCGCGGGGAACTGCACGCAGTCGCAGACGACGACCGCCGGCGAGTCTTCTGCAGGCTCGCCTGCCTCTCCAAAGGTTACGGCCTCTCCGTATCCGGGATGGGTCGTCGTCACGGACGACCAGGGTGTCCCATGGCTCGAGCCGGCCTTCTAGAACGGCTGAGCCAGCGCCGCGACAGCACGCGAGAGAGCCCGGCGACGCGGGCTCTCTCGCAACGGCGCGTCAGGCCGGCTCCCGCACGAAGGGCATGAACACCGGATCGAGCGGCCCCCTCGCTCCGGGCCTTCCGCATCCGAGCAGGGCAAGCGCTCCCTCGCGGTAGCCGTCGAGGCCGATCCGTCTCTCTGCATCCGCGCCGTTGATCGCCGCGGTCACGAACGCTCCGAGCCCGAGGTCGGCGCAGACGAGGTGGAACGTCTGGCTCAGGTGCGCCGCGTCCATCAGCACGACCCCATATGCGCGTTCGTGCTTGCGGTATTTCCAAAACGTTCGTGCGAATCTCGCCGCGAGGATCACCGTCGCATGCGCGTCGCGGGCGAAAGGCTGACCGGCGGCGATCTCGACCGCGAGCTCACCGACCTCCGTCGGCTCGAGCGACGCGACGAGCTCGAGCGCGTGGCGCCCAACGTCGTAGTGGTAGACGCCGGGCGCGACGCCGTCGACCGCGCGCACGAGTGGATACGCCTCGGTCGGATGCAACGCGCCTCCCGACGGGCTTGTCTTCCTCAGTGCGACGAGCTCGTCCTGGACACGAAACGACCCGTGCGCTCCGAACGTGTAGAAGAGGATCGTCGCGAGCTCTTCGGCAGAGATCGAGCCGTCCCGATCGAACGACCGTGTCGTTCGCCGCCGGCCGAGGAGCTCGAAGACGTGGCCGTCAGCCGGACTCGGCTCTGGAAGCGGCACGACCCGACCGCCCGTCGTGTGGAGTGCCGGTGGGGGCGGGCCCCACGTGGCGATCGTGCGCTCGGCGTCGATGAGCTCGGTTTCCCCGAGCTCGTTCCAGACGTTCTGCCCCTCCCAGCGCGTGAGGAAGTGATGGAGCGCGGCAAGCACGTGCCACTGATCGGCGGCAAGGGCTTCGTCGCGGCGACGAAGCTCGCGCAGCTCGCGGTCATCCTCGTCACTCACGAGGAGACCCTTCGCGGCGAGCCCGCCCGCGCACTCCTCGTCAGCGACGTCCCCCCACTCGTGGACGGGAAGCTGCAGGAAAAGCTCGAGCTCCGCGTCCGATACGGGGTGCGGCGCGCCCGTCAGTGCGGACAGTCCGATGACCTGGCGCCGGGCCGCCGGCTCGACGCGGCCGCGCAGGAGCGCAGCGATGTCCACGAATCCGGTGTCCTGGCAGTAGAGAAAGGCGTAGGCCGTCCGGCGGTAGCGCGCCAATGCCGCTCCTAGCCGGCGTTCACCCTTGCAGCAAGCAGGAGGAGGCCGATGAACGGGTTCCTCGCAGGCGTGTAGAAACCGAACGGCTCGAACTTCAACCGGAACTCCCCGTAGCCATCGAGGATCTCGAGCGCCTCCATGAGTTCCCGTTTAAGCGGCAGCACGACCTTTTTGGGCAAGAGACCCTCGCCGACGTCGATGCCGAGCGCGTCATACAGCGCGCGCGGGTCCGAGGCGACGCTCTCGCGGAAGTCGTCGTCGGAGGCCAGCCGTTCCAGTGTCTCTCGCGCGGCGGCGGCGTCGACATCGTCCCTCAACGCGAGGCCAAACGCCGGCAGATCCGCGGCCATCGAGCGACGCTAACTCTCCAGGCAACTCGGGTCAAGCCCGTGCGAGCAGGCTCTGCGCCGCGTCGGCGGAGACGATGTTTCCCTTCGCCTCGAAGTGGCCGAGCGCACGCTCGACCCACTCGAACGACGCGTCGTCGTCCCCCTGCAGTCGCAGCACCTCCGCGAGATTCAGGCATGCGTCTCCCTGGAGGTTGGGCGAATCGGTCTTGTCGGCCAGTGCGACAGCCTCGCGAGCGACGGTCGATGCGAGGTCGGAGCTGCCATCACGAGCGAGGATCCTCGCATGCACGCCACGCCACACCACGTGTGGGAAGAGGTCGTCCCGCGACGCGCACGCCTCGCTGACACGGACGAACTCCACCGCCTCGTCGTAGCGACCCTGTTCGTAAAGCGCCTGCGCCATGAACGCCGCGACCGGCGAGATGAGTCCCCGGTCGCCCATCCTCTGAAGCGATTCGTAGCCCTCTTTGAGCTCTGCTTCGGCCTGGTCGGGCGCGCCGGCGAGAAGTTGCGCGGGGCCGGACCACAGCGGCAGCGCCGCGAGCCAGCGTGTGTGACCGAGCTCCCGGAAGCCGATCCGGCTCTGCTCGAAGCGCTCCTGCGCTTCCACGAACCGCCCGCGCATTGCCTCTAGCCCGGCGACCATTACGCCTGCGATCGACTCGTGGAACGGGTTTCCACGCGCCTCCTCGAGGATTGACCGGCAGCGGGCAATCGCAGGCTCGACGGGCATCGGGCCGAGCAGTGTGCACCGGGCGAGGGAGCTTCGGATCCGGGCCTGCTCGTCGTGGTCGCCTGCGAGCGCGGCGTGAGCGAGCCCGCGGAGGAGGACGTCCTCCATGGCTGCGTAGCGGCAGTTCGTCCAGTGGACATACGCGAGCTGATCGAGGGCATGGGCGAGGGCTGCGTGGTCCTCGGATGCCTCGAACACCTCCACCGCTTCCTCCGCAGCGTCTGCAAGATCCTGCGCGCCTCGTTCGGCGTCCGGATGCGCGTACAGGGCAAGCACGGCGAGATCGAGAAGCGCTGTCGCGCGGATCGATCGCTCCTCTGTCCCCTCCGCCGCGTTGACGGCCTCGGTCAGAATCTCCTCCGCGCGATCGAGGGAGCCGATCTCCGTTAGCACGCGCCCGAGCTCCGGGAGCAGCGCAAGCCGGTCGTGTGCGTCCGCCGGCAAGAGCGAGGTGGCGCGTTCGAGCAGATTGACCGCCGCCGGCGTGTCGCCGCGCGAATGGGCGCGGCGGCCCGCGTCGCCGAGCCGGCTCCCGGCCCGGGCGGCCAGACCACGCGCTCGGTCGTCCACCGAGCCGAGCTGCTCCCGGTACCGAAATGCTTGCTCGTAGTGGTAGCCCACGATCTCGTCGAACTCGCCGGGCTGACGCTCGATCCACACCGCGAACTGCTCGTGCAGGTCGGCCCGCACCTCCTTCAGCAGTGCCCCGTACGCGGCGTCCCGGATGAGGATGTGGGTGAAGCGGAAGCCGTGCTCAGCCCCGGCGCCTGAGTCGGGGGCGAGCAGTTCCTTCCGAACAAGACTGAGCAGATGCTCGGTGAGCCGGGGCCACAGCTCGGGCGGCGTCAGTTCCCTGACCGCGTCCCAGGAGAAGAACCGACCGACGACCGATGCCCGTTCGAGGACTGCGCGCTCGTCGTCGCCGAGCAGGTCGAGGCGGGCGGCGAGGAGTGCCTGGATCGTCGGCGGCACGCTGAACGCGCTCGCCTCGGCGCTCATCGCAAGGATCTGCTCGACGAAGAGCGGGTTCCCCTCCGCGGCGTCTTTGATGCGCTGCCTCGTCTCGGCGGCAAGGCTCGCGCCGCGGAGCCGCGAGTCGATCAGTGCGTCGGTCTCGTCCTCGCCAAGAGGAGTCAGCTGGATCGAAACCCCATTCGGCGCGTGCGCCCAATGAGCCCTGGTCTCGAGGAGTTCGGGGCGGGCAAGGCAGAGCACGAGAACGGGGGCGTCGCTCCACCAGTTGGCGATGTACTCGACGAGATCGAGGAGTGTCGGCGCCGCCCAGTGGAGATCTTCGAGCAGCAGGACGAGCGGTCGTTTGTTCGCGACCGCCTCGAGCAGCCGGCGCAAGGCCCAGAAGGTCTCGTCCCTCGAGGCGCTCGCATCCCCCACCCCGACGACATGGGCAACGCGCTCCGCGACGAGCACTGCATCCTCGTCGGCGCCGAGACAAGCCGCGATCTTCGCGCGCACGCGCTCCGGCGGATCGTCGTCTCCGATCGAGGTCGCTTGCTTCACCGCCTCGACGACCGGCCAGTACGTGATGCCCTCGCCGTACGGCAGGCAGCGCCCGATCAGGAGGGTCGCCCGGGTCTCGAAGCGGGCAAGAGCCTCGGACGCGAGCCGCGACTTCCCGAGCCCCGCGTTGCCGTAGACGGTTACCACGCGGCATGAACGGCCGGTGACGGCAAGGCCGAATGCGCCGACGATCTGATCCAGCTCGAGCGCCCTGCCGACGAACGGTGTGTCGGTGAGCGGCCGAGCGGCCGGGCGCTCCTCGCGCACGCGGAGGACGCGATATGCGTGCGTGGCGCTCGCCACACCCTTCAGCGACAGAGGCTCCATCTCCACCGCTTCGATCGCGTCCCGCACGAGGGCATACGTCGAGCTCCCGATCAGGACGTCGCCCGGATCCGCTGCCTGCTCGAGACGCGCCGCCAGGTTGACGGCACTTCCGGTGGCGAAGCGCTCGCCGTGCCGGGGATCACCCGCGACGACCTCACCCGTATTGATGCCGATCCGCATGCCGAGTTGCACACCGCCCCACTCGCGCGCGAGCTCCGTGTTGAGCGAGGTCAAAGCGTCACGCATCGCGAGCCCGGCACGGACAGCCCTGAGTGCGTCGTCCTCGTGCGTGACCGGGATCCCGAACACCCCAAGGACAGCGTCGCCGACGAACTTCTCCACGCTGCCGCCGTGCCGGTCGAGCGTTGCACGCATCTCTTCGAAGTAGCGCTCGAGGACCCGACGCAGCGTCTCGGCGTCGAGCTGCTCCCCGAGCGTCGTCGATCCCGTGACGTCTGCGAAGAGCATCGTCACGGTCTTCCGGACTTTCGCTTCCGGTCGCTCGTGCACGCTCCCGAGTCTAGGGCGGTGGACGCGCCTGTCTAGACGACGCGCCCGGCCCTACTACTAGCTAGATCGTCTTGAACTGCTCGAACGGCTGCCTGCAGCTCGTGCAGTAGCGGAGCGACCGGCACGGCGTCGGGCCGAAGATGTTCTCGAGGCGGGTGTCCGTCGAGCCGCAGTACGGGCAGCGGAAGACATTCGACTGCAGTTGGACGAGCTTCGGCGCCGACGCTTCCCGGGGCGCCGGTGGCGCGAAACCGGCGGCGCGAAGCTTCTCGCGCCCGGCAGGCGTGATCTTGTCGGTCGACCACGAGTCGTCCTGAATCACCCGCACGTCGGGCTCGGCGCCGAGGCCGCTGACGGTCTCCTCGAGCGCGCGCTTCATCACCTCGAGCGCGGGACAGCCGAGGAACGTCGGCGTGAACTCCACATGGACATGTCCGTTCTGAACATCGACCGAACGGATGACTCCGAGGTCGACGAGCGAGATGACCGGGATCTCGGGGTCGGGGATCTCCTCGAACGCCGCCCAGACCTGCTCGGCCGTCACCATTGCGCGCCGGCGGGCGCCGAGCGGCGCACCATCGTCATCTCGGCGTGCAGCTCCGTGAACGCCGCGTCGTTTGCGCCGCGCTCGACCGCCGCGACCTCGTCGCGGCCGGCGCGCGACGCGAGCTCGGCGCGCTGCTCGGGCGGAAGGACGCCGAGCGCGTACGGCCACAGCTCGTCCACTGCCGCGCGGAACTGCGGCGTCTCCGCGAGCCGCTCGCGCCACATCTCCGCGTGCATGCGGTGGTAGGCCTCCTCGCGGTTGATCTTCGCGGCGAGCGGCACCTCTTCCATCAGCGCCGTGATGCGAATCTCGTCGGCGACCTCGTACAGCCAGCGTCGCGCGATCGTGCGGCCCCAGTCGAGGAGGTGCAGTTGGACGAGCGGCGCGCAGACGTACTCCTCCGGCGCGCGGTCGAACGCGAGCACATCCGCGTCGTCCGACAAGAGCTCGTAGACGGCGCGCGCGTGCCCGATCTCGTTCTGGGCGATCGACGAGAACGCGACGTCCTCCTCGAGCATCGGCGCGATCCCCGTCCACTCCGAGTCGCGCCACCCGAGCACGAGCTCGTCGTCAGCCAGCCCCAGCAGTACCTGCTCGCTCACGCGCCTCCTTCAAACGGGCTTTGATCGAGTAGCCGTCGACGCGGCGGTACTTGAGGTCGAACTCGTCCGCCCAGTCGGCGACGACGTGCACCGCGTCGCGCGGGACGAGCCACAGCGCGACGGACTCGCCGCGGCGGCCGTACTGCTCGCGCGCCCACGCCTCGGCGAACTCCGCGTCCGGCGCGACGACCGAGCCGGCGTGCTCGAACGGCTGGCCCTTCCGGTCCTGCCGGAAGACCTCGTAGATCATCAGGCCGCCAAGACTGCGTCGCGCACCCATTGCTCCTGCTCGAGGAAGCGCGCGCGGAACGCGAGCCGATCGGCGGTGCGCGGCCCGTGGCCCGTGACGACGTGCTTCAGCTCCGCCCAGTCCGGCTCGGTGTACTCCCACACGCCGTCGTCTCGTTTGCGCAGCTTCGGGTCGGGGACGGTGAGGCCGAGCTCCCAGATCTGCGGCACGTAGCCGTCGAGAAACCCCTGGCGCGCTTCCTCGTTCCCCTGCGACTTGATCCGCCAGATGAACATCGGGTCTTCCTCGCGCGGGATCGGGTTGCCGTGGAACTGCATGAGCGGGCCCCACCAGCGGTTGAGCGCCTCCTGCACGAGCTCGAACTGCTCGGGCGTCCCTGTGACCATCGCGAGGATCACGTCGCGGCCGTGGAGGATGTGGAACGACTCCTCCCAGCAGATCTTCTTCATGATCCGCGCGTACGGCGCGTACGAGCATTTCAGCAGCGCTTTCTGGCTGATGATCGCCGCAGCGTCCACGAGCCAGGCGATCACACCTACGTCGCCCCACGTCTTCGTCGGGTAATGGAAGACGTTGTGGAACTTCGCCTTGCCCGAGATGAGATCGGCGAGGCACTGCTCGCGGGGCTTGCCGAGATCCTCCACGACGCGGTAGATCAGTTGGGCATGGCCGACCTCGTCCTGCACCTTCGCCGTCAACGCGAGCTTGCGCTGGAGCGTCGGTGCGCGGAGGATCCACTCGCGCTCGGGCAGGACGCCCATGAGCTCGGAGTTGCCGTGCATCTCGATGAACTTCACGAGCTTCGCCCGGTAGTCGTCCGGCATCCAGTCGGTCGTCTCGACCTGGCCGCCGGCCTGGACGTACTCGAGAAATGCCTGCTCAGAACGTGGAATTTCGACTGCGGCCACGATGCCTCCTGGACCGAACGATCGTTAGGGTGATGGTATCTCCTCCCGGCGCTCCGAGCTAACCCGCGCGGCCGCCCGGCTCTTCGCGGAGCGGGGCTACCACGGCACCTCGGTCGGGGATCTCGCCGAGGCGCTCGGCGTGCAGAAGGGCTCGCTCTACTCGCACATCGAGTCGAAGGCCGATCTGCTCTGGGAGGTCGCGCGTGAGGGTGCGGAGGCATTCCACGCCGCGCTCGACGGCGTGGCGGACGACGGCCCGGTCGTCGAGCGGATCCGCGCGGCGCTTCGGGCGCACCTTCGCGTCGTCGCCGAGCAGCTCGACGTCGCGACGGTCTTCATCCGCGAATGGCGCTACCTCGAAGGCGAGCGCCGTGACGTGTTCCTCGCCGAGCGGCGCCGCTACGAGGAGCGCTTCCGCTCGCTCTTCCGCGAGGGCCGCGAGCGCGGCGAGCTGCGCACCGATCTCGACGACGGCGCCGCCGCACTCGTCGCGCTCTCATCCGTGAACTGGGCGTACACGTGGCTGCGTCCAGGAGCGAAGACCGACGAGCTCGCCGACCGCTTCACCGGCCTGCTGCTCGACGGGATGCGCGGGTACTCGAGCCGATGAACATCGTCTTGATCGTCAACCCGTTCGCCTCCCGCGTGAGTGAGGACGGCATCGCCTCAGTCGAGCGCGCGCTCGCGCGCGCCGGCACCGTCGAGACGATCTTGACGGAGCGCCCACGGCACGCGACCGAGCTCGTCGCGGACGCCGCGCGGCGGCGTAGCGAGGCGATCGTCGTCTTCTCCGGTGACGGCGGCTTCAACGAGGCGTTGAACGGGCTGCACGCCGATGTTCCGGTCGGCTTCCTGCCGGGCGGCGGCACGAGCGTGCTGCCGCGTGCGCTCGGGCTGCCGCACGACCCGGCGACCGCCGCTGCGCAGGTGGCGGATGCGATCGGCGCGGGGCGGACGCGGCGCATCACGCTTGGCAGCGTCAACGGGCGGCGCTTCGCGTTCGCGGCCGGTGTCGGCCTCGACGCCGAAGCCGTGCGGCGCGTCGACGAGATGGGCCGGGGCTCCGACGGGCGCCGGCCGGGCGACCTTGCTTTCGCGCGTGCGGTGGTCCGCGCAATCGCATCGAACCGCGGTCACGTCGAACCTGCGCTCGAAGTTGTGGGCCTCGGGCGAGCGGCGTTCGCCTTCGTGGCGAACGGCTCTCCGTACACGTATGCGAAACGCATCGCGGTGCAGCTCGTCCCGGACGCCGACTTCGAGCTCGGCCTCGACGTCGTGGCGCCGGTGCGCATCCGGCGGCGCTCGCTCCCCTGGACCGCCTATGCGCTCTTACGCGGTCATCCGTGGGCCGCCGAGGTGCTGCTCGGCCACGACCTCGACCGCGTGGAGATCGTCTGCGACGGGCCGATGCCCCTGCAGGCAGACGGCGAGGATCTCGGCGACGTGGAGCGCGTCGTGTTCGAGGCGCAGCGCGGCGCGGTGGCCGTTCTGACCTAGCCCTTGGAAGCTGGACAAAACTGTGCTTGACTCCGATGTTCCGGGGAGTGGCCTCCCCTTTTGTGTGGTGCCTGGCGGCTGGGGAGTGAGGAGTGGTGATGAGACGATTTCTGCGGTTTGCATGTGTTGGACTTGCCCTGATCGGGGTCGTCACGGCCGCGTCGGCCCAGGCGGCCGGGAACACGAAGCCGTACAGTGCGAATGTTCGCGTCGAGAGTGCGGTAACGCCGAACAAGTTCCGGCTCACGCTCACGAACGACCCGAAGGCGCAGCAGGCCCTCGGCTCAGCGAACTTCACGCTGCCCGCGAACTTCACCGCGCCCGACGGCGTGTCGGCAATTTCGAACGTCTCGACTTCGAACCCAGCTGTGAGCTTCAACATCTCGGTTTTGAGCAACGTGGTGCAGTTCCGCGCCGTTTCGAGCTCCACCGCGCTTGTTGCGGGCGCGACTATCTCAGCGGATGTCACCGTGACACTTCCGGACTCGTCCGGTTGCACGAGTGCGGCCTGGGGCGTTCAGGCGAAGCAGTCAAATGACTTCAGTGGCGCTCCCGGCAACTTCATGGCGCTCAATCCGGCGTCCGATCTGACACCGCTGGGCAGCTTCACGTTCGCTCCTATCGGCACGACCGTCAGCGGCGTCTTCGTGCCCCAGGTTTTGATCGGAGACCGCACATTCGCAATCGGGGTGAACGCCCTGGACACGTGCGGACACCTGGATCAGGACTACTCCGGCGCGACTGCAGCCCGCACCACTAGTCAGGTGCCGACGCGGCTACAGAATGTGACGTTCACGGCGCTCAACTTCTCAGGCGGCACTGGGTCCGGGAGCGCGAACATCTCGCAGGCGAACGTCGAGGCGGGTGACACGATCACCGTCACCGACGACAACGGCTCGGGAATCAGCGGCGTGAGCACGAGCAGTGGCGATCCTGCCCACCCAAACAGTCCTTTCGACGTCGTGCAGACGATCTGCACCGGCGCCGGAACGGTATGCGTGTGGCACAACAACAACAACAGCATCAACGCCAACTCAACCGTGCCGGGCGACACGAACGCGAGTCTCGGCTTTGGATTCCGCTCGCAGAACTCGATCAGCAGCACCACCTGCGACGGTGGTTCGCGCGCGCTCCTGGGCGACGTGGTCGACATCAACCCGCACAATTACGGGAGCTCGTATCAGGTCACGATCGTGTACTCGAAGAGCGTGACCGGCAACGGCGCTGCGTCGTCGTTCCGTTTCTGTCTCAGCGAGGACGACACGCAGTCATGGACGTCCCTGCCCACCTGCTCGGCGAGCATCACAACGAAATGCATTGTCTCCCAGGGGCGAGTCAGTGGCGGAGCTCTTCAGTTCATCCTGTTGCTTCCCCCTGGCGATCCGTGGGGCGGCGTCGGTTGAGCTAAACCGGCACGTCGGGAAGCTCCGACACCTGTAACGCATCGAGCAAGCGCTGCGCCTCGCCCGCCTCGGGCGGGGCGCCGCGCACCTGCTCCTCGGCGCGCAACGCGAGCGCGAGCTCGTAGAGCGCCGAAGCGCTGCGCGCCTCGGCGATGCTCCGCTCGAACTCCTGCACCGCGTCGTCTATCCGCTGCAACTGGAGGTACGCGTAGCCGCGCACGCGATGGATGACCGCTTGGAGCGCAGGCGGCGGATTCGACTCGCCTGAGAGCTCCGCGAACTCCGCCTCCGTGAGCGCGCGCTCCGGGTCGCCGGCGAGCACGGACGCCTCGGCGATCCGCGCATGCGTTTCCTGCTCGAAGCTCGACGCGTGGATCTCCCGGAAGCCCTCCGCAGCCGCGCGGAGCAGCTCGCCCGCCTCCTCGAAACGGCCGCCCCGTGCAGCGGCACGGCCGAGGTTCAGGCGGCTCATCATCGAGAGCCCACGGTGGCCGGTCGCGTCGATCGTCCGCTGCACGGTCTTGAAGAGCTCCTCGGCCTCGGCGAGGCGTCCCTGGTCGGAGAGAATCTCGCCAATGTTGTTCTGCGCCATCGCGACGCTCGTCACGTCGCCGATGCGCTCGAACAGCGCGCGGCTTCGCTCGTAGACGTCGAGCGCCTTGGCCCAGTCGCCTTCGTAGTACGCCTCGATCCCGAGGTTGTTCAGCACGGTCGCCTGGCGTTTCAGGTCGCCAAGCTCCTCGAAGATCGGCAGCGCGAGACCCCGGAACGCGACGCGGTCCGGCGAGCCCATCTGCGTGTGGGCGAGGTGGAGCAGGAGGTACGCATTTGCGAGCTGGAGCCGCTCGTCCTTGGCTGCGAGGGCGCGGTCGACGACCGCACGACAGCGCTTGACGGCGTCGCGGAAGTCCCCCTGGCGGAAGCGCACGGTCGCAATGCCCATCTCGAGCTCGAGCTCCAAGTGCTCTCGCTCGGCGCCCTTGTCCAGCCGGCCCGCCGTGCGGAGCCCTCGGTGATACCAGCGGATCGCCTCGTCGTACCGGCCCATGTCGCGGTGGAGCGCGCCCTGCTTGAAGAGCACCTCGATGTGCTCGGGTGAGCTCTTCGGCGTGAGCTCGAGCGCCCGCTCGTACGCCTCGGCGCCCCGGTCGAACCTGCCGGCGAGGTGGAGGCAGTCGCCGAGGGATTCCCAGGTCGCCGCGATCGCGCTGACCTCGAGGCCGGGAACCTCGGAAGCAGCGTCGAGCGCACGCTCGTAGAACTCTGCGGCCTCGAGATTCGCCCACTTGGCCTGTGCGTCTCGGCCAGCTTCGAGCGAGTAGCGCCAGGTCGCGGGCTTGTCCTCCGCGCGATGGAAGTGCAGCGAGAGCAGTTCGACCGCGTCCGGCTCGCGCCGCTCGAGCACCTCGGCCACCTTCCCGTGCAGCTCGCGGCGACGGCGGTACGAGAGACCTTCGTACGCCGCGTCGCGGATGAGCGCGTGGCGGAAGCGGAACGCGTTCGGCACCTCCGGGTCGCGCTCGACGAACTCCGCGAGGCGGTCCCACGCCTCCGAATCGGCGGCTGCGGTCGGATCCTCCTCGAGCACGTCACGGATCACGAGAACTGAGAAGGACGTTCCGAGCACCGACGCCCAGCGGAGGAGCGCACGGTCGCCCGGCGCGAGCCGGTCGATCCGCGTCGCGACGAGCGCCTCGACGGTCTCCGGCAGCTCCTCGGTCTCGTCGACCGCTTCCTCCGGCGAGGCCAGGTGCTGCAGGAAGAGTGGGTTGCCCGCCGCGCGTTCCGTGATCGCAGCGAGCTCCTCGTCGCTCAGCTGCCGGTCGCCGGTCGCCGCGCGCGCAAGCGTCTTCGCATCCTCGGCCGGCAGCGGCTCGAGGCGCAGGGTGAGTGCCGGCAGGGGCGGCGTTCCCTCCGCGGCGGCGAAGCCGCCTGTCTCCGGGCGCCGCGTCGTGCACGTCAGCCACGGCCTCGTCGGCAGCTGTGTGCCGAGGTGCCGCAGGAGCTCCGATGACGCATCGTCCATCCAGTGGACGTCCTCGAGGAGGACGAGCGTCGGCGTGTCGAGCAGCTTGCCGAGCAGCGAGCCGACAACGCCGTGCAACCGTGCACGCCGGAAGGACGCGTCGAGCTCGTCGACCTCCGGCGTCGTCGCCACCTCGCAGTCGAGGGGCGCGGAGAGGAGTGGCGCCCACGGCACGAGCCCCTCGTCGATCTCGCCGAGGCGCTCGGCGAGCGCCGTGCGGTTGTGCTCGGCGCCGCCGTTCAGCTCGACGTCGAGCAGCGAGCGCAGGAACGGGCGAAACGGGTGATAGGGCGTGGACGACTCGTACTGCTCGCAGCGGAGCGTCAGCTGCTGCATGTCGGCACACGACTCGCGCAGCTCGTCGGCAAGCCGCGACTTGCCGATGCCGGGCTCGCCGATCAGCTCGACGAGCGTGCCGAAGCCCATGCGCACCGGCGCGACAGACGCGCCGAGAACTGCGCGCTCTCGCTCGCGGTCGACGAACGGCAGTTTTTGCGACGTGGCCGCGGCGGGTGCGGTTCCGCCGGTGAGCTCGCCGAGCACGAACGCCTGCACGGGCTCGCTCTTGCCCTTGACCATGAACGGCTCGAGCTCTGTGCCGGCGAAGCTCGTGCCGCCGCGGTTGAACGCCTCCTCGGCGACGTAGATCTCGTCCTCGCCGGCGCGCGCCATGAGCCGCGCAGCGAGCGCGGCCGTGTCACCGAGCACGGTGTACGTGCGGCGGAAGGTCGCGCCGACCTGGCCCGTGAACACGCGGCCGCGGCTCGCGCCGATGTGCACGGGCAGCGGCAGTCCCGAGTCGACCGCCGCGCGCACGGTTCGCAGGAGGCGTTCCTCGTCGTCGCCGAATGTCTGCGGCGCGCCGGCGACGAGAATGATGCGTCCGCCGTCGCGGTCGACGTCGCTCTCGAGGAACGTGACGTTGTGCTCCGCCGCGGCCGCCTGCACCGCGCGCACGAGCACGTCGAGCGCTTCTGCCGCCGCATGTGCACCCTCGGTCGCGATCACGTCGTCGATGCCGGAGAAGCGGAGGAAGCCGATCGCTGCGTTCCGGTGCTCGCCCTCGAGCGGACCGACCTCGAGAAGTTGTGCGCGCAGCGGCGCCGGCACCGCAATCTCCAGCGGGATGCCCTCGATGTCGGGGAGCGGCGCAAGCGTTCCGTGCGTCTCGGGCCGAGACGCGAGCAGGAAGCCGGGGCCTTTCGCCTCACCGACACAGGACGCGTCGAGCAGCGCGGCGGCCTCGGGGCTGAGCAGGATCTCGCCCGCCTCTGATGCCGCCTCCATCTCGACCGTCCGAGTTGCAGCCGGGCCTGTGACGAGGAGCTCGCGATGGGAGTCGCCGACGAGGAAGAACTGAAAGCGTCCGCTGTGAATCCCTGCGTGCATCCGCAACGTCACGGTTCCGGCGGACGTTCGCGGCCGGCCGACGGTGCGCAGCGTGCTGCGCATCGCGAACGCCGCTCGCGCGGCCCGCCCGCCGTGTTCGTCGCCGTCGAAGAGCAGGAGGAGCGCATCGCCGCCGAACTTCAGAAGCCCGCCGCCTTCGGCGTATGCGACGTCGAGCAGCGCCGCGAACGTCGCGTTCATGACGTCCGTGACCTCCTCCGCCCCCGCCTTGCCGAGACTCGAGAGCTGCTCTGACATCGCCGTGAAGCCCGAGATGTCGACGAACGCGAGCGTGCCCTCGACCTCGAGCGACTTCAGCTCGGGGGTCGAGCGCAGCCATTCGAGCGTCAGACGAGGGACGAAGGAAACGAGATCGATCGTCTTGCCGGCGGACTCCGAGGCCGCAGTCATGCCTTGATTCTGCTGATCACGTCACTTTCGCAGTAGTCCATTGTGGACTAGTCCACGCTGGAGTGATACGGTCGGCGCGTGCCGACCGCAATCGTCGATCTCGCCCCGCCGACGACGACGGAGGCGGCCGTGCTCGCGCTGCTGACGATCGAGGGCGAGCGTTCCGGCTACGACCTGATGAAGGCGGTCACGCAGGCGATCGGGCACATCTGGACGCCGGCGCGCAGCGGCCTCTACGCGGCGCTGCCGCGGCTCGTGCAGGCAGGCCTGGCACACAGCCGCTCCGTGACGCAGTCGACCCGCCCCGACAAGCAGGTCTACCGTGTCTCGCGGGAAGGGCGCCGTGCGCTCAAGGACTGGCTCGAGAGCGTCGAGCCCGGTGCGCGCGACACGTTCTTCCTCAAGCTCTTCGTCGGCCGGCTGACGACGGTGGACGTGCTGCTGAGACACATCGACCAATTTGTCGCCGACACCGAGGGGCGGCTCGCGGGCTACCGCGAGATCGAGCAGACGAACTCGAACACGGGCGACGACTGGTACCACCGGCATCTGCTCGAGCTCGGGATCGAGCGCGCCGAGTACGAGCTTGCGTGGGCGCGTCGCGTCGCGCGTGCGCTCCGGCGCGGGCCGCGGTGATCGCCTATGCCGGCACGTATGCGCTGCCGGCTGCCGCGTCACCGGTGGCGATCGACGTGCGCGTGCAGGGCGGGAGCGCGATCGTCTCGCTCGGGCCTGGGCATGCAGCCGCGCAGCGTGTGGCCGTGACGCTGCATGGGACGCGCATTCGCTTTGCGCTGCCGGGACTGCCGCAGCACGTCGTCTTCGACGGAGCCGTTCGCGGCGGGCGGGTGACCGGCGGCGTGCGGCAGGGCGCCGTGCGCGGGACGTTCTCCCTGCGCCGCGGAGCGTCGAAGATCGTCGAGCTGCTCGGCGTGTTCCGAAGCGGCGCCGGCGCAGGCGTCGCGGTGACGGAGGCCGACGGGCTGCCGCCGACGCTGATCGAGTTCCCGTCCGGTGCGGTGCACGGCATCGGCCCGTCGCTGACGGTCGGCGAAAGGCTCGGCGACAAGCGCGGCAACGGCTCGATCGTGACCGACGCGACCGGCTTCACGTGGAAGGGCGCGCATTACGCACGGCTGCCGCTCCGTCAGCGCGAGGTGCGCGTCGGCGTCGACGCCGCGACGCTCACCCTGCCGTCGGGCGCCGGGCCGTTCGCAGCGGTCGCGATGGTGCACGGCGCCGGACCGCGCACGCGCGACGAGTTCGACATCTTCACCGCGTACCTCGCGCTGAACGGCATCGCCGTGCTCGCGGACGACAAGCGCGGCGTCGGCGAGTCACGCGCCGTGTACCCGGGCGATGACGCGTCGGCTGCGAACATCGACCTGCTCGTGGGTGACGCGCAGCGAGAGGTCGCGCTGCTCGCGACGCTGCCGCAGGTCGACCGGTCGCGCATCGGCCTCTTCGGCGACAGCCAGGCAGGCTGGATCTCGCCGCTCGCAGCGGCGCGCGACGCGCGCGTGCACTGGCTCGTCTCCAACTCCGGTCCGACCGTGTCCGTGGGCGAGACCGACGACTGGGCGTCGCTCGCCGGCGAGTCCCAGACGCCGCCTGTCGGCACGCGTGCGCAGATGCTCGCGCAGGTGCGGAAGGACGGCTCTTCGGGCCTGGACGCGGGGCCGTCGCTGCGCAAGCTCGCGATCCCGGCGTTGTGGATGTTCGGATCGGACGACCGGAACGTCCCGACCGAGCTCTGCGTCGAGCGCCTGCAGGCGTTGAAGCCGGGCCACGACTTCAGTTGGGTTGTGCTGCCGACGGCACACACCCCGCTCGTCCTGCCGACGGGTCTGCTCTCGAGTCTGCCGCAGTCGCCGGGCTTCGACCCGGGGTTCTTCCCGGCCCTCGGCAATTGGCTGCGCGGACACCGGCTGATCGGCTAGCGGTCCCGCCGGAGCTACTCCTCGTCTTCCCAGTACTCAACCGCGGGGCCGGGTCTCGCGAACATGATGTCGTCGTCCTTGGCGTCTTTCGCGAGAACCTTCCCCGTGTCGAGGTACTCGATGACTTCGCCGGGAGTCATCGAGGAGAGCATGAGGACACGAATCGGCGAGCCTGTTCGGTTGATGATCTGATGCGCGCCGTCCTTGCCCCGTGGAAAGCACACGACATCCCCTTCGCTCAACACATGCTCGCCCTCCGGTGTGCGGAGCGTCGGCTCGCCGCGAAGCACGATCACCCACTCCTCGTTCAGGTGATGCGTGTGATAGGGCCAGAGCTTGTTGCCAGGCTCGACCTCGGACATCGTCGCGCCGATTAGCTCGCCGCCGATGTGTCGACCGACGAGCGCCGCCCTGATGCGCCAGCCGTCGCGATCTCTCGTCCCATCCCACTCGTCACTGTTGAGGTTGAACGTCTTCACGCGATGAACATAGCCCGCCTCACAGGGAGAGACCCAATGAGATACTCCGATGCGGCGGTTCCCCGAGACGAAATGAGGTACGACCATGTACGCAGTGATCCGCGCATATCAGGGCAACTCCGACCTCGCCGACGCGCTCGCCGAGCGCGAGGAAGATGTTCGGCAACTCATCAGCGGCATCGAGGGGTTCAAGGCCTACTACCTGCTCAAGCTCGCCGAGGGAACGTCCACGATCAGCGTGTTCGAGAACCGCGAGGGCGCAGAGGAGTCAAGCCGTGTTGCCGCCGCATGGCTGGCCGAGAACCTGCCGGACCTGAACGTCGCAGCACCGTACGTCACGGCCGGCGACGTCCTCATCGGGTTCTAGCAGCAGGCGACCAACGCCGTGAGACGCAGCGGCGCCGGATCCTCCTAGTACCATCGCGCCTGCTGATGGCGCAGCTTGCAGCAGGGGATCACGAGCTTCGCAGGGTCATTGACGACGACCGCGAGGTCGACGGCCTGGGCGAGCAGGAGCTGCTCGAGCTGTACCGGTCGATGGTGCTCCTGCGGACGTACGACGAGCGGTCGGTCGTGTACCACCGTCAAGGCCGCATCGGGACGTACGCGATCTACTGGAACCACGAGGCGATGCAAGCGGGCGCCGTGCACGCGCTCGACGACGTGGACTGGATCTTCCCGAGCTACCGCGAGTCGGCGATCGGGCTGCTGCGCGGAATGCCTCCGTCGACCGTTCTGCACTGGTGGCGCGGGCATCCGGCCGGCTGGTGGAACCCTGCCGACTACAACGTCGCGTCGATCTGCGTCCCGATCGCGACGCAGGTGCCGCACGCTGCCGGGCTCGCATGGGGCAAGAAGCTGAAGGGCGAACAAGCGTGCTCGCTCGTGTTCTTCGGCGACGGCGCGACAAGCGAAGGCGCGTTCCACGAGGGAGCGAACTTCGCCGGCGTCATGCAGGCGCCGCTGATCCTCTTCTGTAACAACAACGGCTGGGCGATCTCGACGCCGGTCAGCGCGCAGACGCATGCAGAGGCGCTCGTCGACAAGGCGGCCGGCTACGGCATCCCGGGCATCCGCGTCGACGGCGGTGACGTGCTCGCCGTCTACGAGGCGACGCGCGAGGCGGTCGAGCGTGCGCGCGGCGGCGGCGGCCCGACGTTCATCGAGGCCGTCACCTATCGCACGGCGCCACACGCGACCGCCGACGACCCTCGCGTCTACATCGATCTCGAGCGCGTCGAGCAGGAACGCCAGAACGAGTGCCTCGGCCGGTACGAGCGCTACCTGCGCCGGCTCGGGATTCTCGGCGACGAGCTCGAGGAGACGATCAGGAACGAGGCGCTGGACGTCATGCGCGCCGGTATCGCCGAGGCCGAGGCCGAGCCGGAGGCCGACATCTCGCTCGTCTTCGAGCACGCATACTCGAACCCACCCGCATCGCTCGCTCGCGACCTCGAGGAGCTGCGCCGCATCCTCGGAGGCGACCTTGGCTGAGCTCCTGATGGTCGAGGCGATCAACGACGCGTTCCACGTCGAGCTCGCACGCGACGAGTCCGTACTCGTGATGGGCGAGGACGTCGGGCGCGCCGGTGGGGTCTTTCGCGCGACGGCGGGGTTGCGCGAGCGCTTCGGCGACAACCGCTGTGTCGACACGCCGCTCGCAGAAGCGGGGATCCTCGGCACTGCGATCGGTTTGTGCATGGCCGGTTGGCGACCGGTCACCGAGATGCAGTACGACGCGTTCTCCTATCCGTGCCTCGATCAGCTGATCACGCACGTCGGGCGCTATCACTGGCGGACCGGGGGGCGCATGGAGTTCCCGCTTGTCATCCGCATGCCGTACGGCGGCGGGGTGCGTGCACCCGAGCTGCACGATGACTCGCCGGAGACGTACTACGTGCACACACCGGGCGTGAAGGTCGCGATCCCGTCGACGCCTGCCGACGCAAAGGGATTGCTGACCGCGGCGATTCGCGATCCCGATCCGGTCGTGGTGCTCGAGCCGAAGCTCATCTACCGCAGCGAGCGCACGGAAGTGCCAGAAGGCGAGCACGTCGTCCCGCTCGGCAAGGCACGGATCGCGCGCGACGGCGACGACGTCACGCTCGTTGCGTACGGCGCGATGGTGCCGCTCTGCGAACGCGCAGCGGAGGCGCTCGAAGGGGAGGCGTCGGTCGAGGTGCTCGACATCCGAACGTTGAAGCCTCTCGACGAGGACGCGCTGCTCGCATCCGCCGCGAAGACGGGCCGCGTCGTGATCGTGCAGGAGGCGCCGCGCGTTGCGGGCTTCGGCGCCGAGCTCGCGGCGATCCTCGCGGAGAAGGCGATCCTCGACCTGCGAGGGCCGGTGCTGCGGGTGACGGGCTACGACGTGCCGTACCCGTACTGGAAGATCGAGGACGCGTACATGCCGTCGGTCGAGCGGGTGCTCGACGCGGTACGCAAGCTGCTCGCGTTCTAGTGCCTCACTGGAAGGGGCACTAGTGGTTCACGAGCTCGCGCTCGAGCGTCG
>DATAOK010000004.1:0-27660 GCA_036265735.1 Gaiellaceae bacterium | reverse complement strand
GACGTCGAAGTTCGCGACGAGTGAGAAGACGCGCTGTCGGTCGACGCGGCCGAACAGCCGGATGTCGCGGCGCCCCGCGACGCGATTTCGAAGCCGGTCGCTCGCGCCGCCGATCAGCCAGAGCTGTGCGTCGGGGACCCGTTGGACAATCGCGTCCCAGAGGTCGAGGAGGTGCGTCATGTCGTAGAGCATGTTCGTGCCGCCACGGTCGCCCGGAAGCAAGAGAAACGCCGCGACATACCCGACAACCGGTGCATCATGCGCGAACGTCGCGACGTCCTCCGGGTCGAGACGATCGAGAGCCGCACCCTGCGGGACGACCTCCCAGGGCAAGTCGACGCCGAGCTCCTCGAGGCGTCTCGCTCCCGATTCGGCGGTGATGGCGTAGCCCACTGCGGTGCTCTGCTTCAGCAGTGCCGCGCTCTTCGGGCTGAAGTCGAAGTCATCGATGTCGACAAAGGCCGGAACCCGTATGGACGGCAGCTGGCGCACGTCGTTGACGAAGGCGTACGGATGCCGGCGTTGGAGCACGCTGAAGGTCGCGGGCTCGAGCACCCGGCGACTCGCACGCCACGCGCGGTCGGCGACTCCTCGAACGAGTCGAGGTCGCGGAAAGGTCAGCAGATAGGGCCTGACACGTGCCAGCCTCGGCAACAGCTCGCTGTAACGCGGGTTGTTGTGCCCGCGATACCACGTGTTGAAGTACAAGATGTCGCGATCGTCCATTCGAGCCCGCTGCAGCCTAATCCGCTGTCAGCCGGGAGCGACGGTACGTTGGAGCCGTTCGCGGAAGAGCCACTCGCCGAGCCTTAGGGGTTACTGTCTGTGCCGGGCTGGCCGCCGCATGCGGCGGGCCGGGCCGCGAGCACGCGAAGCCGCTCGGCGCCGCGCACGTGCCGTCTGTACGCCGCGAGTCGCCCGGCCTCACGATTGTCGGCCCGGTGCGACTCGTCGTCACCGTCGTCGACGGCGATCGCAACGCGCGTGTCAGGAGCGCCGCCGTGCACCTCTGGGGTCGGGATGCGCGAACGAACCACCAGGGCGTCGCCGAGATCGTCGTGCCGCAGCGGCGCGGGCTCGAGGTGACGGTCGGCGCGCCCGGCTTCACAACGCGGACGGTGTGGGAGCCGTTCGACGGGTCGCGCAAGGTGACGATCCGCGTCTATCGACCCGATCTGCAGTGGCCGCTCTACGGTGCGACTCCGACGCGCACTGACGCGCAGACGCATATCCGCCTGCGCCCGCCGTTCCGCATGGTGTGGAGCCGCGGCATCGGGTCGCTGATCGAGTTCCCCGCCGTCGTGGTCGACGGCGTCGCGTACATCGGCAACGCGCGCGCGAGTATCCGCGCGATCTCGATGCGCAACGGCCACGTGTTGTGGCGGCACGACACACCGCGCGGGAAGATGGCCTCGTCGCCCGCGGTCTTCGGCGACGAGCTCGTGTACCACTCGATGGACGGCCACGTCTTCGTGCTCGACCGCGTAACCGGCCGGCTCAAATGGGAGTACTGGATCGGCTCGCCGATCGAGTCGTCCCCGATCGTGCAGCGCGGCATCGACTACTTCGGCGCGTGGAACGGCGATCTCTATGCGCTCGACCTGCGCACGCACCGCCTGCGCTGGACGCGCGCGCTCGGCGCGAAGATCACGTCGAGTGCGGCGATCCAGGGCGGTCGCCTGTTCATCGGCGACTATGCGGGCCGCCTCTGGGCCGTGTCGCCGCGCAGCGGCGCGACGCGCTGGGTTCGGTCCGTGAACGGCAAGATCTATGGAACACCGGCGATCTTGCACAGGCGCGTCTTTGTCCCGTCGTCGACCGGAGGCTCGCTCACGGCGTTCTCGACCACCGGGCGGTATCTCTGGCGCGTCAACACCGGCTCGTACGTCTACTCCTCGCCCGCCGCGTGGGGCGGCCGCGTGTTCTTCGGCTCGTACAACGGCGTCTTCTACAGCGTCTCGGCTGCTCGTGGCCGCATCCAGTGGGAGGTCGGGCTCGGCGGGCCGATCTCCGGCGCAGCGGTCGTCGTCGACGGCGTTGCGTATGCGGGAAGCTTCGCGCACCGCATTGTCGGCGTCGACGCGCGCAGCGGGCACGTCTTGTTGCGATTCGGACATGGCCACTATGTGCCGGTGTCCGGCAACGGGCAGCGCTTACTTTTCCACGGCTACTCACGTCTCTATGCAGTGGAGCCCCGCGCCGTGACGCGAACGCCTGCCACACATCACCCACGACACCTGCGGCGCCACCGCAAATGAAACGCGCGGCGGCAGGGGTCGCCGCCGTCGTTGCGCTTGCCGTTCCGGCTGTCGCGCACGCTACGGCCGCGCACGACGCAGCACTTGCGCGGAAAGGCATCACGCTCGGCGTCACGAAGCACTGGCTGAAGGCGTCCGACGCGCAGCGCTACCGCGCGGATGTCACGCACGCGCTCCGCGACTCCTCGACGCTCGCGCCGCTTCGTGCGCGCGTGATCACATCGCAGCTCGCGCAGCTCACGCCGCTCTGGAGCTCGTACACGTCACCGCGCGCTCTGACGCTCTTCGGCCAGCTCGAGGCGAACATGTCGTACCTCGAGACGCAGCGGGTCCCGACGACGGCGGTCGACACCACGGACGACGACGGCGTTGTCTATCGGTGGTTCCCGAACCTCGGCTTCGAGTTCCATCCACTCGCGAGCTTCGGTGCGCTCAACAGCGCGGCCGCGGCGCAGGACTCCGAGAAGACGAAGGTGCTCGCAGATGCACTCGTTGCGCGCGCGATCCCGCGCGACTCGCGGCTGATCTGGGAGTACCAGTTCAAGTTCGGCATCGGCCGGCCGCCGTGGGCGTCCGGCCTGGCGCAGGCGGTCGCCGCGCAGGCGCTGGCGCGCTCGGCCGCGCTGCTCGACGATGCCGCAATCGGTGCAGCCGCGGTGCGCGCGTTTGCATCTGTCTCGCCGCTCACGATGAAGCTGTCGAGCGGTCCGTGGATCCGCCTCTACGGCTTCAACAGCGAGATCGTGTTGAACGCGCAGCTACAGGCGGTGCTCTCGCTCTTCGAGTATGCGCAGAGCACGGAGGATGCCAAGGCGGGCGCGCTCGTCCAGCAACTGAGCTCGACGGCGCAGAAGCTGTTCCCGCGCTTCGACACGGGTGACTGGTCGCTCTACGAGCTAGGCGGCGGGTATGCGTCGAAGTCGTACGAGAAGTTCGTCACCGATCTGCTGCAGAAGCTCGCGGCGAAGACCGGCGACCCGTTCTGGGTCACGACGTCCCAGCGCTTTCACGCGTACTTCTACGATCCGCCGCAGGTCACGCAGACGACCGCGCCGCCGACGATCTACCCCCAGCCCGCGGACGGCTACCTCGACACGGCATCGATCACCGTCAACCTCAACATGCGTGCCTCGGTGACGTTCGCCGTCGGCGGCAAGGTGACGACGTATCGCTGGGCCGCCGGCCCGCACACCGTCAACTGGACGCCGCCCGCCGGGCTCGCGCCCGGCACGTATCCGGTCCAGGCGACGGCGACCTCCTACGCCGGCCACAAGGCGACGTACTCGCTGGCGCCCGTCGTCGTGCAGTGGGACACGGCGCCGCCGGCGATCGCCGTGCAGCCGACACTTTCCGGCACGACGCTCACGTGGAGCTTCACCGACCCAGGCACGCCGACAGTGGACCTCGCGGTCGACTTCGCCGATCCGACCGGCGTCAACCCGCCCCAGACCGTCGAGCTCGGGCCGCTGCCGCTTGCCGGAACCGCCGCGGTCGCAGTTCCGCCGGGGACGTGGACCGCCACGCTCCGCGCGACGAACACCGCCGGTCTCACCACTCCCGTTCTACTCGGAAACTTCACGCAGCCCGGCTAACCTCCCGCGTCGATGCGGTACATCGTCACCGGCGCGGCCGGGTTCATCGGCTCACACCTCGCTGAGGCGCTTGTCGACGCCGGCCACGACGTCGTCGGAGTCGACTGCTTCACCGACTACTACGACCCGGCCGAGAAGGATCGGAACGCTCAGCGCCTCGACGTGCGCCGCCTCGATCTTGCGGACGAGCGGCTCGAGCTGGACGCCGTCGACGGCGTCTTCCACCTGGCGGGACAGCCCGGGGTCCGCAGCTTCGGCGATGTCTTCCCGCTCTACCTCCGCCGCAACGTTCTCGCGACGCAGCGCGTCCTCGAGGCGTGCACGGCGAGCGGGACGCGGCTCGTCTTCGCGTCGTCGTCGTCGGTCTACGGCGAGGCGGAGGCGTACCCGACGCCGGAGGACGCCACGCCGCGGCCGATCTCGCCGTACGGGATCACGAAGCTCGCCTGCGAGCACCTCGCACGCGCGTACGGCGGCGACGTCGTGACGCTCCGATACTTCACGGTGTACGGGCCGCGCCAGCGTCCCGACATGGCGTTTCGCCGGGTATGCGATGCGCTGCTCGCCGGCGACACGTTCGAGGTCTACGGCGGCGGCCTGCAGTCGCGGAGCTTCACGTACGTCGCGGACGCGGTCGACGCGACGATCGCGGCGATGGAGCGCGGGCCCGGCGGCTCGCTCTTCAATGTCGGCGGTGGGGAGGAGGCGACGATGCTCGATGCGATCGCACTGCTGGAGCAGGCATCCGGCCGCTCACTCGACGTCCGCCACGTCGACGCGGCGCGCGGTGACGTCTCGCGCACGAAGGCGGACGACTCGCGCATCAACGCGGTGCTCGGCTGGTCGCCGACCACCTCGCTCGCCGACGGCTTGCGCGCAATGTGGTCGTGGGCCTCGGCTAGAGTCGCCGCGGCATGAGCGTAGGCTTGACGGAGCTCATAGAGAGCGGAGGCGTCGGCTTTGCCGACGCCGGGAGCGGAAACTGAGCGCATCTCCTGAGCGGCAGGCGTTCGATCCGGAGGCCGAGCAGGAGATCGACTTCGGCCGCTACGTCCGGCTGCTCGCCGCGCGCTGGTGGCTCATCGTCGCCGGGCTCATCCTCGGTGCGGTGATCGGGTACGCGGTGTCGCTCGGGGGCAGCCAGCGCTACCAGGCGACGGCGACGCTCTACCTCGGGCAGCCGTACTCCGCGAGCGGCAACGTGCAGCTGCAGGCGGCGCAGACGAACCCGAGCACCGTGCGCCAGATCGTCCACTCGACGAGCATCGTCGACCAGGTTGCGGTCCTGTGCAAGGCGAAGGCCGGCACCTTCAAGGGCGGCATCTCGACGCAGACGGTGTCGGGCAACATCGCGAAGAACGGCCAGACGCCGCTCGTGACCGTGAGCGTGCAGACGGCGAAGCGCAAGGTCGCGACGTGCGCTGCGAACGCACTCGCGCGCCTCGTGATCGCGAAGACATCTGCATTCGCGAATCAGAAGATCGCGAACTTCCGCAGGGAGATCGTGGTCGACGAGAAGCAGGAGGCGCTGATCAACAGGTCGCTGCAGACGGGCGGTCAGTCGACGTCTGACCAGCTGCTGCTGCAGCTGCGGCTCGCAACCGTCCAGACGGACCGGCTCAACGTGACGCAGCTGCTCTCGCAGGCGCGACAGGTCGAGTCGCCGTCGGTTCTCACCGCGGCCGCGCCGAACCGCATCACCGCGCGCAGCCATCGCAACACGGCAGTCGTCGCGGCGATCATCGGCGCCATCATCGGAGCGCTCGCGGCGCTGCTCTGGGACGGCATCGCGGCCGCGACGCAGCGTCGTCGCATGAACAACGGCTGACGATGCTCGAGGGCTCGAGCGTCGCGGTCGTCGTGCCCGCGCACGACGAGGAGGAGCTGATCGGCACGACGCTCGACGGCATTCCCGGCTTCGTCGACCGTATCTACGTCGTGGACGACGGCTCGCGCGATGCGACGGCCGAGCGGGCGCGGGTGGC
The DNA here is from genome assembly GCA_036265735.1 of Gaiellaceae bacterium. Taxonomy (GTDB): domain Bacteria; phylum Actinomycetota; class Thermoleophilia; order Gaiellales; family Gaiellaceae; genus Palsa-739. The sequence continues at coordinate 21,825 of DATAOK010000004.1, read as the reverse complement.
CGGCGGCGACCGGGTCGAGGTCATCTCACACGACACGCGGAGCGGCGTCGGTGCTGCGATCGTCACCGGCTACAAGCGCGCAGCGGCGGACGGCTACGACGTCACGTGCGTCATGGCGGGCGACAACCAGATGGATCCCGAGGACCTCGAGACCCTCGCCACGCCGATCGTGCGCGGCGAGCTCGACTACGCAAAGGCGAACCGGCTCGTCACCGGCGAGGCCTGGACGCTGATCCCGCGCACGCGCTACCTCGGCAATGCCGTGCTCTCGATGCTGACGAAGATCGCGTCCGGGTACTGGCACGTCGCCGACTCCCAGTCCGGTTACACGGCGATCTCGCGGCAGATGCTGAGGGTGCTCGACCTCGACCGCGTCTACACGGGCTACGGCTTCCCCAACGACTTCCTCGTGCACCTGAATGTCTGGAACGCACGTGTGCGCGACTTTCCGTCGCGTCCCATCTACGGCGTGGGCGAACGGTCGGGGATTCGCTACCACCACGTCGTCCCGCGCATCTCGTGGCTCCTGATCAAAGGCTTCTTCTGGCGGCTGCGCGAGAAATACATCATCCGCGACTTCCACCCGCTCGTGTTCTTCTACGCGTTCGGCTTCCTGGCGACGTTCGCCGGCTTTGTTCTCGGCTGCATCGAGATCGGCTACCGGATCGCAGGCTACGAAGTGAGCGTCGGCACTGTCGTCCTGATCGCGCTGCTGCTCATCTCCGGCTCGCAGTTCACCCTCTTTGCCATGTGGTTCGACATGGAGACGAACAAGGATCTTCGCTAACCGGCTCCCGCGGCAGGTGCTCGCGGTGGTGGTCGTTGTCGCCGCGTTTTATGTCGCGATGGTTCCCGTGCGCCTTCATCAGCACGGCAACCGCCCGTTGTGGTTCGTGCACCTCGGCAGCCACTTCACGACGTCGAGCCACACGAGCAATGTCATCGGCCCTCAACTCGGTGCCGAGAGCGCGGACGGATACGACGGGCAGTTTTACTACTTCATCGCCGCTGATCCGGCGCACGGCCGGGACTACATGCACTCCGGTCCGGACGACCAGTCCGGCATCCGCTACGCCCGCATCCTCTATCCGTTGCTCGCGCGTGGCCTGAGCGTCGGCGAAGCAAGGGCGGTCCCGTATGCGTTGGTCGCGATCAATCTCGCAGCGATCTGCGTCGGCACGGCTGCGGTTGCGTTCTGGCTGCTTCGCCGCCGGCGTTCACCGTGGTTTGCGGCGATCTACGGGCTCTGGCCCGGGCTCGTGTTCGCGGTCTTCCGCGATCTTGCCGAGCCGGTCGCCTACGCGCTCGTCGCGCTGGCCGTTATGTGCTTCGACGTGAGGAGTACACGCCGGCTTGTCGGAGCGGCCGCCCTGTTTGCTGCGGCCCTCCTCACGAAGGAGACCACGATCGTGTTTCCGCTCGTAGCCGCCGCTGCCCTCGCGCTGCACGACAGGGCGTGGATGCGCGCGGCGCTCTTCGTCACCGGAGCTCTAGGCCCGATGCTTGCCTGGCGCCTCGCTCTCACGCTCTCGTTCCATGTGACGACGCTCGAGCGCACCGGGGGATGGATAGTGCTCGTGCCGTTCTACGGCATGGCGAAGGAATGGCCGTGGGACGCAGTGCACTGGTTGATGCTCTGGACACTCGACGTTCCGCTGGTGCTCGCCGGCATCGTTGCGCTCTACCTCCTGTACGTCCGGCGCGCGACCCTCAGCGCCGTTTCTGTTCTCCTCAATCTCGCGCTCTTCATCGTCTTCATCCCGAGACACGTCATGGTCGACTTCGGTGCAGCCGGCCGGAACGCGACGCCGGTCCTGCTCGCGGCGCTCTTCCTCCTGCCGGCACTCAGCAGGCGAACGGCCGTTCTCGTGGCCGCGGTCCTCTCTCCGCTCTGGTTTCTCGCGATCGCGGCGTCGCTCGGCCTCTCGGGGTTGCAGCTCGTGACGACCTAGCCACGAGTAAGGACGTCCTCCGGCGGGGATATCGAACGCCTTTGCTTGCCGTCTTCGGGCCTGCAGCGCATTCTCGTGGGATGCGGCAACTCGGCGTCGTCCTGCTCTGCGTCGCCGCCTTCTACTCCGTCATCGTCCCCCTGAGGCTCGAGCAGCACGACCCGTGGTGGTTCATGCACATCGGGAAGCAGTTCGTCGTCGCAGGACATTCGAGCAGCGTCATCTCCGGGCTGCACTGGGACGGGCCGATCGGCTACGACGGGCAGTACTACTTCGGGCTCGCGGCCGATCCCGCACATGCGAAGGACTACATGGGCATCGAGTCCGGAATCGTCTACTCGCGCGTCGGCTACCCCGCAGTGATCCGCGCGACAAGCGCCGGCTCGGTGTCGGCGATGCCCTACGCCATGATCGTGATCAACCTCGTCGCCGTGCTCGCGGGCACGTTCGCCGCCGGGCGCTGGCTCATGCGCCGCGACCTGCCCCCGTGGCCGGCGCTCCTGTTCGGGCTCTCGCCGGGCCTCATCTTCGCCGTCACGCACGACCTGACCGAGCCGCTCGGCTTTGCGCTCGTCGCGATCGCCGTGCTGCTCTTCGATCGGCGGCTCTGGCTCTCCGCAGGTGTCTTCGCGCTCGCGGCGCTGACGCGCGAGACGGCGGTGCCGTTTGCGCTCGGCGCAGCCGCGTGCCTCCTCTTCCGCGACCGGCGCGACTGGCGGCGCGCGATCGGCTTTGTCGTCGTGTCAGGCCTCCCGCTGCTGCTGTGGCGAATCGTCGCCGGCGCCTATACGCACAAGCCGACGCAGGAGGTCGACCACACCGGGCTTCGCTGGCTCATCCCGTTTCACGGCTTCTTCCCGGGCTGGCCGTTCGACAGCACGCATCGAGTGATCCTCATCGCCATCATCGGCCCCGCGATGCTTGCGGCCGCGGGCGCGGTCGTGCAGCTCGTGCACCGGCGGAGCCCCGTGACGGCGCTCGTCCTCCTCGCGAACCTGCTGCTCTACATCGTGTTCTTGCCGCGCGGCGTCTATCAGCTGTACTCCGACGCCGCGCGCGCCTCGATCGGCGTCATCCTCGCCGCGCTCTACTGCCTGCCGGCGTGGTGGAGGCGCGGCCTCGTGCCGCGACTGCTCGTCTCGGCGGACGTCATCGGCTGGTCGCTCCTCTGGTTCCTCGTCGTCGCGTGGAAGTACACCTTCTCGTCGCTCGGCCTGATCACGACGTAGGCCGCAGCACTGCGCCTCGCAACTGCGTGAAAAGCTCCGACACCGGTCGTCGCATCGACCGGACGAGTGGCATCGCAACCGCTGCGAACACGAGGACGAGCAGCACGTTGCGCGAGAGCGCGAACCACGTCACGGGGCTCACGTGCACGAGATGCCAGAAGCGTCCGGGGAACCACGTCATCGTCAGGCCGCACGCGCCGAAGAGGAGCGCGGTGGCGACGACCCCAGGCGTGCCGGCGACGAGCGGCACGAGCGGGATCAGCCAGACGATGTACTGCGGCGAGAGCACGCGGTTGAACGCAACGTAGGCGGTCACCGCAGCCGCGGCCGCGGTGATGAGCCGCTGCGGCTCGTCCGGCCCGGCCGCATACGCGATGTACACGCCGATCAGCGCGGCGATGAGAACGAGCGTGAAGATCGTCGCCATGACGGTTGCGGCGCCGCCTGCGACGTTCAGCGAGTACGGCCGGCCGACGACGACGTGCACGTGGTGGATCCCGAGGCGGCTCCCCGCCATGAGGATCGTCGCCGGGAGGCTCTCCATCTGCAGGCCGCGCTCGAACTGCGTCTTCATGCTGTAGCCGAGGCCGGTCAGGCCGACGATTGCAAACGGCAGCGACGCGACCAGGCCGACGCCAAGGCAGACCCAGAGCGACCTCAGTGCCTCACGGCGCCCGTATCGCCGCCAGGCCCACACGAGCACGATCGGAAGCAGCACGACGGGATAGACCTTCGCCGCGATCCCGAAGCCGAGCAGGCCGAAGCCGAGGCGGTTCCGTCCTGCGAGGAGCGCGGCGAGCCCGGCGGCCGTGAAGAGCGCGGGCCAGTAGTCGAGGCTGTTGATCGAGATCGAGCCGAGCGCGAACGGAAGCGCCGCGGCCGCAGCAACCATGCCGTACAGCCGCACGCCTCGTGCGCCGAGGGCGACGAGCGTGACGGCGACCGCGGCGATCGCGCCCATCGCGTAGACGAGATCGAAGACGTGGAACCAGTTGTAGTAGCTCCCCGGCGGGAGCACCGGCCACAGCACGGGGAGCACGGAGCCCGGCGCCCAGTCGAAGTAGAAGTCGTGGTACGGCCACAGCCCGTGCTGCATCCGGTGCCCGTACATCCGGTAGAGGTACATGTCGCCGACGCCTTTGCCGCTGAAGAGCCCGACCCAGGGCGGCGCGCATGCGAGAACGAGCACTGCGATGCCGAGGAGGGACGGCTTGCGCGCGCGTCTCACCATCGCGCGGGCACCGGAGCGGGCAGTCGTCGCAGCGCGAGCCTCAGCAGGACGGCGACGCCGGCCGACCAGAGGACGAAAAGCTCGGGGAGGCTCGCGTAGAGGAAGCGGGGATGCTGGGCCGTGTTCGCGTAGAAGCTGTAGAAGACCGGATTCACGAGCAGGAACGCAAGCACCAGCGCGAGCGCCCACGGCCGGGTGACGGCGGCGATGCCGATCGCGGCAAGCGGGATGATGATCGCGAGCGTGTGCGGCGTGAAGATCGAGGAGTGCGTCCACGACGACACGACATGCGCGGGATCGAACGGGTCCTTCGGCCACGACTGGCGGTTGTTGAAGAGCTTCGGGTAGGAGATCGGCCAGTACACGCCGACGAGCGGCGCGAGCGACAGTGCCCCGGCAAGGTACGGCAACGCGTCACGACGCTGTCCGCGCAGGAAGACGATGAGCAACGCCGCTGCGGCGAGCAGCGCGTTGGAGATCTTCACCAGCGTCGCCGCACTCAACGCGCAGCCCGCGAGCGCGAGACGCAGCTGTGTGAGCCGCGGTGAAAGCACGAGTGCGGCGCCGGTCGTCACGAGCAGCGTCGACAGCGGCTCGTCGTAGTTGTGCAGACCCGCATCGACGTCCCACTGCGAGTTCGCCCACGCGTGGTGGCCCGCGATCAGCCCGACGAGCACCGGCCACGCGGCCCAGAACGCCGCTGCGAGGAGGCCGACCCAGCGCCGTCCCGTCGCGTTGCGCCCGAGGTAACCGACCGCCACGACCGTGAGTGCGACGATCACGAGCGAAAGCGCGAAGCCGAAGTCCCACGCCACGTGTTTGCTGAGGCCGAAGCCGAGCACGCGGTACGGCAGCATCGGCAGCGACCAGATGAGCGACCAGCCGAAGACGGCGGCCCCCGTCGCCTTCATCCAGTGCACGTCGACGGAGACGACGAGGCCGAACGCGCACAGCGCAGCGGCGGCGAGCCAGGCGCGCCAATCCGGCCGCCGGCGCCACAGGACGGCGATCGCCACGGCCGCCGCGAGCGCGAAGAGGATGTCGAGCGCGAGCACCGCCCGCGGCATCCGCCCCCAGGCGGCCATGAATTCGCGCGTCGCGGCGTAAAAACCGGTCGCGTCGCCCTCGAGGCCGCCGTCACGGGCGGGTCGGGTGAACCCGGGCGTCCCCGGGAAGCTCGAGCCTGCATAGGCGGCCAGGGGAATCGCGACCCGAATCGCGGCAAGGAGGCCGAGTGGTCCCCACCAGCGCATCGCGGAAGGACGCTAGCAGCGGAATAGGCCGTAAATCCTTTGTGAAGAGCGGGGGCCACCCTCCGAGGGCCTGGGTAGCATCGTCCCGGTGCCGACCGCCGTCGTGACCGGAGGGGCGGGCTTCCTCGGATCGCATTTGTGTGATGCGCTTGTCCGCGACGGAAGCCGCGTCATTTGCGTCGACAACCTCGAGACCGGCTCGCTCCAGAATGTCGAGCATCTTCGAGGCGACCAGTTCACGTTCGTGAACCACGACATCACGGGCCACCTCGAGGTCGAGGGCCCGGTCGACGTCGTCTTCCATCTCGCGAGCCCCGCGAGCCCGATCGACTATCTCCGCCTGCCGCTGCAGACACTCAAGGTCGGCTCGCACGGCACGCACAACGCGCTGGGTCTTGCAAAGTGGAAGCGCGCCCGTTTTCTGCTCGCGTCGACGAGCGAGGTGTACGGCGACCCGCTCATCCATCCCCAGCCGGAGACGTACTGGGGCAACGTCAACCCGATCGGCCCGCGCGGCGTCTACGACGAGGCGAAGCGATACGCCGAGGCGTTGACGATGGCGTACCACCGGCAGCAGGGCGTCGACACATGCATCGTGCGCATCTTCAACACGTACGGCCCGCGCATGCGCCCGCACGACGGTCGGGCCATTCCGACGTTTGTGCGTCAGGCGCTTGCAAACGAGCCACTGACCGTGTTCGGCGACGGCTCGCAGACGCGGAGCTTCTGTTACGTCGACGACTTGATCCGCGGGCTGATCGCACTGTCAGAGAGCGGGGAGCACCTCCCCGTGAACATCGGGAATCCGGCCGAGTACACGCTGCTCGAGCTGGCGCAGAAAGTCGTCGAGGTGACGGGCACGAAGAGCGAGATCGTGTTCGAAGCGCTGCCCGTCGACGACCCGAAGGTGCGCCAACCGGACATCACACGTGCCCAGCAGCTGCTGGGCTGGGAGCCGCAGGTGGGTCTCGAGGATGGACTGCGGCGAATGTTGCAAGCGAACTCACGGGAGTCATTGAGTGTCTAAACGCATCGCCCTCGTCGCGGCGGCCCTCGTGGCCGTCGCAGGTCTCGCTGTATCTGCGGCGACCGCATCACCGAAGAAAGCTGCTCGAGCGCAATCGAGCCATCTCCTCGTCGGCATCAACGACGAGGCCTTCACGTTGTACGGCGACCCAGTGACTGCATTCGCGACGTTGAAAACGCTCAAGGCGCAGGTGATCCGCGTCAACCTTTACTGGGGCGGGAACAAGTGGGGGGTGGCAAAGTCGCGGCCGGCCGACCCGACCGACCCGGGCGATACGGCGTACGACTGGACGATTTACGACCGCCTCGTCCGGTACGCGACGCAGTTCAACGTCAAGGTCGTCTTCTCGATCCTGTTCACGCCCAGCTGGGCGAACGGGGGCAAGGCCAGAACAGTCCCACCTTCGAACTACAACGACCTCGTCAACTTCTCGTATGCGGCGGCGGAGCGGTACAGCGGGCTCTGGACGGCGCCGCAGTGGCAGCAGGATCCGTCGAACCCGACGACGAAGCTGCCGCTTCCGAAGGTGAACATGTGGACGGCGTGGAACGAGCCGAACAACCCGGCCTTCCTCACGCCGCAGTACAAGCGCGTCGGCAAGACCTGGCGCGTCGAGAGCGGGTTCAACTACGCGAAGATCTGCAACGCGGTGATGGCGGGCGTGCACTCGCCGTACCTCGGCCCGCTTCCGGACGAGCACGTCGCCTGCGGCGTCACCGATCCGAAGGGGAACGACGCACCCGCGACGACGCGCGCGTCGGTCGACCCGTTGACGTTCCTGTCGGCCGCGCACAAGTACGGCATGAAGAGGCCGGACGTCTACGCGCACAACCCGTATCCCGACATCGGCGCGCTCGAGTCGCCGAGCTACGTTCCGACCGGGAAGACCAAGCGCCGCGTGCAGATCGGGAACATCAACAACCTGCTGAAGCTCGTCGGCCAGTACTACGGCCCGCTGCACCTGTGGATCACGGAGTTCGCGTACCAGACGAATCCGCCGAACAAGCACTTCGGCGTCTCGTATGCGAAGCAGGCGCAGTACCTGACGCAGTCCTACGCGATCGCCCGTGCGAACCCGCGCATCGACATGATGCTCTGGTTCCTCGTGCGTGACGACCCGACGCAGGCCGGCTGGAAGTCCGGCCTCGCGACCTCGACGGGGAAGAAGAAGCCCGCCTGGGCCGCGTTCGTAAAAGTCCCCCGCGGTATTTAGGGCGTCAGAAAGTCGACCGTACGCCGAAGGCCGTCCGCGAGGGCGGTCTTCGGCGTGTACCCGAGGATCCGCTCGGCCTTCGAGAGGTCGGCCCAGGAATTCCTGATGTCGCCGGCGCGGGACGGCAGGTGCCGCCGCTCGACAGGCTTCTCGAGGATCTCGCCGATCGTGTCCGCGATCTCGTTCACGCTCGCAGGCGCGCCGGCGGCCACGTTGAAGATCTCGCCGCTCGCTCCGTCGGCGTGACCCGCACGGATCGTCGCGTCCACGACGTTGGTGACATGTGTGAAGTCGCGTGACTGTTCGCCGTCTCCGTGGACGTCGATCGGCTCGCCGGCGGCGATCCTCGTGACGAAGAGCGGAATCACCGCCGCGTACTGCGAATACGGGCTCTGCCGCTCACCGAAGACGTTGAAGTACCGCAGGACGACGGACTCGAACGACTCGTAGACGCGTGAGAAGCTGATGCAGTAGCGCTCCGCCGCCAGCTTCGCGACGCCGTACGGAGAGATCGGGTCAGGCGGCGCGTCCTCGCTCGTGGGGAGCGTCCTCGTCGAGCCGTAGACCGAGGTCGACGACGAGAACACGACTCGCCGCACCGACTCGTCGCGCGCGGCGAGCAGGACATTCAGCGTCCCTTCGACGTTGACGGCGCTCGACGTCAGCGGGTCCTGCACCGAGCGCGGCACGGAGCCGAGGGCGCCGAGGTGGTAGACGACATCGGTCCCGCGCACCGCGTTGTGCACGCGCTCGTAGCTCCGGAGCTCACCTTCGACGATTTCCACATCGAGCCCCTCGAGGTTCGCACGGTTCCCGGTCGAGAAGTTGTCGAGCACGCGCACGTCGTCGCCGCGCTCGAGCAGCGCGCGCACGAGGTTCGAGCCGATGAACCCGGCCCCACCGGTGACGAGGACCTTGGCTATGCGACAGCCTCGACGTGGTAGTTCGCGTTGAGCGAGCCGGGGATCGTCTGCTGCAGCGGTGGGATCGCGCGGTCGAGCAGCTCACCCGACGCGTTCAGCGCCCAGACGATCGGCGCACCTGCAGGACGCAGGTGCGCGCGCTTCGCGAGCAGATCGACGACGTGCGCTACGAGCATCGCGACGGTTGCAGCAGTCCCGGCACCGGGCCGCACCTTAACGGACTCCCATTCGGCGTTTGTTTGGAAGAGCCGCTCGAGCCCCGTGTGCGTCCAGCGCCACAGGTCGTCGGGATTCGGATGGAACGGGTAGATGCCGTGCGTCGAGAGCAGCACGCGCCCGCCGTCCTTGACGACGCGGCGCAGCTCGCGCACCGCCGCGTCGGGATCCGGGACGTGCTCGAGCACCTGCAGGCACAGCACGACGTCGAAGGAGCCGTCCTCGACGGGGATCGCGTCGATCGAGCCGTGCAGGTCCGCGTGCGGGTTGCCGGGGACGTCAAAGCCGACGATCTCCGCCGTTCCCTGCAAGAGCTCTTCGTACGGCCGGTCGCCGCAGCCGACGTCGAGCACGCGCGCCCCGCGCACGTCCTGTGCGCGCAGCCAATCGAGGAGCGGCTTGCGCACTGCGTACTGCACGGAGCTCCGCGACGGGTCGAGCCTCCCGCTCACGCCGGCTCCGGGGTCGCCGCGAGGCCGAGGGCCAGCCACGTCAGTGCGTCGAGGGGGATCCCGGCGATGAAGCCCTGCGCGGTGAAGAGCCAGACGACGAGCACCGTCCAGCCGATCGCGATCGTGCCGATTCGTCGCCCCGCGAGCGCTGCGCGGCCCGCGAGCCACGCTGCTGCCGCGAAGACGGCGGCGGTGAGAATGAGGCCGATCACGCCGAGATCCGCGAGTGCCTGAACCCAGAGGTTCTGGACGCCGTAGCGCCGGTTCTCGGCACGCGACGGAAACGAGTTCGGCGACTCGTCGGGGAAGTGGCGGTGTGCGGCTGGAATGTACGGCTCGAAGGTGTCGGGCTCCCCCGATCCCTCGAAGCCGACGCCGAGCACCGGATGGTCGAGCCAGATCCTGTATCCGAGCCAGACGAGCAGTGTGCGATGCGCATACGTCTGAATCTTCGTCGGGTGTGCCTGCTGCTTTCCGGGTGACGCGCCGAGGAACCGCGCGAACGCATCGAGGTCTGCGGTGCGAATCGCGAGCGACCCCACAAGGACGATCATCGCCGCTCCCGCGACGAGCGCGACCGGCCGGACCGCAAGTGTGCGCCGAAGGAGGCCGACGACCGCGAGGACGACGAGTGCGGTCATGACGCCGAGCACGCCTGCGAGTGAGCCCGCGATGATCGTCCCAAGGACGCCTGTTGTCGTCGCGACGATCGCGAGGCGACGACCGAGTCGCATCTCTGGGAAGCCCAGTGCGACAAGCCCGACGAGCAGCACAGCGCACGAGAGTGCTGCGAAGTCGCCTGAGGAGAGAAACGACGCCTGCCGCCTCGCAACCGTGCCGGCGAAGAAAATCGGGGCGCCGAAGAACTGTGCGACGCCGACGCCGGTCGCGAAGACGCTCCACAACGTCAGGGACCAGAGCGCGAGGAGGAGATCCGCGAAGGTTCGGATGATCAGCGCGACAGCGGGCGCAAGCAGGGCGTACTCGAGGAGCTTCGCGGCGGTGACGGCATGGGTATGCCAGGGATATCCGGCATCGTGACGGCGCCCGAGCGCGATCTCGACGAACACCCACACGAAGAAGACGATCGCCGCCCACCAGAGCGGCCGGCCCTGCTTGAGCCGGCCGAAGCCGCTCTGCAGCCCGACCGCGAGGCCCGTGAGGACCACGGCGAGCACGGCAAAGTCCGAGAGATACGCATTGATCGACGTCGAGCCGACGTCGACTGCGAAGCCCGGCTGGTAGTAGGCGTGCAGGAAGAGGATCGGAATCGCCGCGGCGAGCAACAATGCGCGCGGCGAGAGCGCCGGCGTGCGGGTGGCCACGGGGGCGCAACTATACTGATGCCGCCTGATGAGCCGGCTACTCGTTCGCCGTTCCGTGACGGCCGTCGGCATTTACTCATCTGTTGCCCTCGGCTTCGCCGCCACCGTCGTCGCGGCGCATGTCTTCAACTCGCAGCGCCGGTTCGGCGACTACGCGGCGGTGATCGCGGCAGCCTCACTGTCGCAGTTGTTCTTCGATCTCACCGTCGAAGAGGCGGTCATCAAGTACGGCTTCCGCTACATCGCAGCGGAGAAGTGGGGGCGGTTCCGCGGGCTTTTCCGCAGCGCGCTCGTGTTCAAGCTCTCCGGTTCGCTGCTCGGGGCGATCGGCCTGGTCGTCTTCTCGTTCGTCGCCCCTCACCGGCTCCAGGTCGCCCTCCTCGTTGCCGCGGGGATTCCCCTCGGGCAGTCGCTCGAAGGCTTGGCGGGGACCGCGCTCTACCTTCGCAACCGCTACGACCTCCGCGCGCTGCTGCTCGCGTGGTCGATGGGGCTCAGGCTCGCCGGCATCGCAGTCGGTGCACGTCATGGGCTCGCGCAGGCGATCGCGGGGGTGCTCGCGGCGCAGGTCCTCGCGACCGCGACGATCGTCGGCATCGGCCTCATGGGTCTCCGACGGTTTCCCGGCGCTGCTGCTGAACCGCTGGGGGATGACCGGCGTTCGATCCTGTCATTCATCGGCCAATCGAGTCTCGCGACCGGCGTCATATCCGTCCGTACATCGCTTGCGCCGATCCTGCTGGGTGCGGTGACTTCGACGGCGCAACTCGGTCTCTTCCGCGTCGCTCAGGCGCCGCAGGCGGGCTTCCAGACGTTGTCGGCACCGGCGCGAATGGTGCTGTTGACGGAGCAGACACGCGACTGGGAGCACGGACGCCAGTCGGCCGTCCTGCGCGGCGTGCGGCGCTACAGCGCGGCGGCATTCCTGCTGTCGCTCGGTCTTGTCCCGCCGCTGTACATCTTTCTGCCCGATCTGATTCGTTGGATCTACAGCCCGGTGTACGCAGGCGCTGCGAACGCCGCCCGCGTCCTCGCAATTGCCGCGGCATTGCAACTCGTGTTCGGCTGGACGAAGTCGTTCCCGGTGACAATCGGACGGCCGGGGCTGCGTGTGCTCACGTACGGCGTCGAGTCGCTCGTCGTCCTCCCGCTCGTTCCGCTGCTCGGCCTCAAATGGGGAGCGACAGGCGCGGCGGTCGCACTGCTGATCGGGGCCGCGGTCTTTGCCGTGATGTGGACGGTGATCTTCCTTCGCGTGAAACCGAGCGACGTGCACCATCCTCCGCCGTCGCTGGAGGAGGAAGCCGCGTCCGAGGCCGGCGCGCTCGCACGATGACTGAGCGTAGGCTCGACGGAGCTCATCAAGGAGCGGAGGCGCCGGCTTGGCCGGCGCCGTGAGCGGGTGAGGGTCCTGATCGTCTCGGGCATCTGGCCGCCGGACGTCGGGGGCCCGGCGAGCCATGCGCCGGAAGTCGCATCGTTCCTGCGCACGCGCGGCCACGACGTCGAAGTCGTGATCACCGCAGATCGCGCGCCCGCGGCCGAGGCGTATCCGGTGCACTGGGTGTCGCGCTCGCTGCCGAAGGGCGTCGTCCATGCGCGCGCGCTCGCGACGATCGCCGCGCACGCGCGCAGGAGCGACGTCGTCTACACGACCGGCATGTTTGCGCGCACAGCTGCGGCGTGCACGCTGACACAGACGCCGAGCGTGGTGAAGCTCACCGGTGACCCCGCGTTCGAGCGGATGCGCTGGCGCGGGACCTTCACGGGCGGCCTCGAGGAGTTCCAGCGCGGCGGCGGAGGGCTCGAGTCGGCCGCGCTGCGCGCGCTGCGTTCAGGGACCTTGCGCACTGCGACCCGCATCGCCTGCCCGAGCGCGTACCTGCGCAAGATCGTCATCTCGTGGGGCGTGCCCGCGGAGCGCGTGACGGTGGTGCCGAATCCGGTTCCGCGTGCTCGACCGATCGACCGCGACGCGGCACGCAGTCGGCTTGGCGTCGACTCCGAGGTGCTGCTCGCGTTCGCCGGACGCTTCGGCCCGCAGAAGGCGCTCGACGTTGCGCTCGACGCGGTCGCCGCGACCGACGACGTCACGCTTGCGCTCGCGGGGGACGGCGACGGCGCGGCAGACCTCCGGCGTCGCTCCGAGCCGCTCGGCGATCGCGTGCGTTTCCTCGGCCCGCTCACGCGAGACCAGGTCCTCGAGCTACTCGCCGCCGCCGACGCGTCGATCCTCTCGTCCGCATGGGAGAACCTGCCGCATGCCGTGCTCGAATCGCTCGCGGTCGGCACACCTGTGCTCGCGACCGCCGTCGGCGGTGTGCCGGAGCTCGTCGACGACGGCGTCAACGGGTTGCTCGCCCCGGCCGGCGAACGCAAGGCCTTTGCGGCAATCGTCGCGCGGTTCGCCGGGGATGCGCGGCTGCGCGCGCATCTGCGCGCAGGAGCGGCGGCGTCGGTCGAGCGCTTCGAGCCGGAGCGCGTGTACGCGGAGCTCGAGGCGATTCTGATGAGCGTCGCGGAGTGAGGGTGCTGATCGTGAGCGGCATCTGGCCACCGGACGTGGGCGGGCCTGCCTCGCACGCGCCCGAGGTGGCGGCCGGCCTGACGGAGCGCGGGCACGCGGTTCAGGTCGTGACGACGGCGTCGGCACCGCCTGCGGCCGAGCCGTACCGCGTGCGGTATGTGTCTCGTTCGCTGCCGCCGGGAGTGCGGCACGCGGCGGTCTCCGCGCTCATCGCCAAAGCCGCACGTGTAGCAGATGTCGTCTATGCGACGAGCATGCTCGGACGCACGGCCGTCGGGACGGCGTTCGCGCAGACTCCGCTCGTCATGAAGATCTCCGGTGACCCGGCGTACGAGCGCTCGCTGCGCCGCGGCTGGTACGCGGGCGCCCTGGCCGATTTCCAGCACGCGCGACTTGGCGCGCCGGCCTCTGCACTTCGCCGCTGGCGCACGCTGGCGGCAACACGTCCCGCGCAACTCGTTTGCCCGAGCTCGTTCCTCCGCGACATCGTCGTGTCGTGGGGGATTCCAGCGGCGCGGGTCTCAGTGGTGCCGAATCCGGCGCCGCCGCTGCCGAACCTCCCGTCACGCGAGGAGGCACGGCAGCGCTTCGGCATCGGCGGCCAGGTGCTCGCGTTCGCGGGCAGGCTCACAGCCGCAAAGGCACTCGATGTCGCCTTCGATGCGGTCGCGCAGGTCGAGGGCGTGACGTTGCTCGTCGCGGGGGACGGGGAGGAGCGTGCGCGCCTGGCCGCACGCGCTCCGACGAACGTGCGCCTGCTCGGCTCGCTCGAGCGGCGAGGCGTCCTCGAGCTCTTCCGGGCGGCGGACGCAGCGCTGCTCTCGTCGGCGTGGGAGAACTTCCCACACGCGCTCGTCGAGGCGTTGGCGGTTGGGACCCCGGTGATTGCCACGAACGTCGGCGGCATCCCGGAGATCGTCGTCGACGGTGAGAACGGGCTGCTCGTCGCACAGGGAGATGCCGGTGCGCTCGCCGCCGCGATCCAGCGGTTCTTCAGCGACGGAGACCTGCGCACGCGTTTGAGCGCGGCGGCCGGCCCGTCCTCGACGCGCTTCTCGCCGGAACAGACCATCGTGCAGCTCGAGGCGATCCTCGAGATGGCGACGCAATGAAGCCGCGCGTCCTCTTCGTCGGGCGAAGTCGAATCTCACTTCCGCTCGACGAGACACTCGCGCGCAAGTGGGATGCAGTCGCGGAGGAGCTCGACATCCGCGTCCTCGCGACTGGGCGTTCGGGCGAGCAGGAGGACGAGCGCTTCCGTCTCGTCACGGATCGCGTCCTTGTCACGTTCTATGCGCTCTTGCCGTTGCTCGTGCGCGAGGAAGTGCGGAGGTTCGATCCCGACGTGATCGTCGCGCAGAGCCCATACGAAGCCGTCGCCGTCCGACCGGTACGCGGACGGGCGCGTCTGCTGCTCGAGGTGCACGGCGACTGGAACACCGCTCCGCGCCTCTACGGGTCGCCCTTTCGCTCCTTGCTCGAACCCGCAAGCCGGCGGCTTGCTCGTGCGGCCGTTCGCTCGGCGGACGCCGTACGCACGGTCTCGCCGTTCACGAGCCGCCTCGTCACAGACGCGGGCGGCTCGGCGACCGCGACGTTCACGGCGTACACCGATGTCTCCGCGTTCACCCGCACACCGCCGCAGCCGCTTCCCGACCAGCCGTCTGCGCTCTTCGTCGGGGTGCTCGAGCGCTACAAGAACGTCGCAGGCCTTGCGGCTGCCTGGCGGCTCGCGGCGCCGCAGGTGCCGAATGCGCGACTTCGGCTCGTGGGCGACGGGCGCGAGACCGGGATCGCGTCGAAGCTCGTCGCCGATCTCCCCGGCCAGACCGAGTGGACACGGCGGCTCACGTCGGACGAGGTCGCAGAGGCGCTGGACCGTGCGACCGTGCTGCTCTTGCCGTCCTTCTCCGAAGGCTTGCCGCGGATCGTGATGGAGGCGTTCGCCCGCGGCCGGCCCGTGGTCGGGGCACGTGCCGGCGGCATCCCCGACATCGTCGAGGACGGCGTGAACGGGTTGCTCGTCGATCCGCACGTTCCAGGCTCGATCGCGGACGCGCTCGTGCGCGTGCTCTCCGAGCGCGCGCTGGCCGAGCGGCTCGCAGCTGGCGCGGCGGCGAGCGCGGAGCGTTGGCTGCAACCGCCGGAGGTGTACGCGCGCCGGCTCCGCGAGCTGGTCGAGGGGCTGCTGTGACGAAGCTCGTGTTCGCGACGCAGCGGGTCGATCCGGATCACCCGGTGCTGGCGGCGACGGTGCCGAAGATCACTGCGCTCGCGCAGCGCGTCGACGAGGTGGTCGTGCTCGCGCTCAGTGCGAAGACAGGCGTCCTGCCGGAAAACTGTCGCGTGCGGACGTTCGGTGCGCCGACGCGGCTTCTCCGTGGCCTACGGTTTGCCGAGGGGCTCTCGGCGGAGCTCGTACGCGGCAGGCCGGCGGCGCTTGTCGCACACATGTCGCCGATCTACGCCGTGCTGGCGGCGCCGGTCGTCAGGCCGCTCGGCGTGCGCGTTCTGCTCTGGTACACGCAGGTGCGCACGAACCCGCTGCTCGAACGCGCCGTGCGGCTCGTTGACGGCGTGTTCACGACGGACGCGCGGAGCTTTCCGTTCTCCTCGCCGAAGGTGCACGCGATCGGGCACGGCATCGACGTCTCGCGCTTCCCATGTAACGCGCCGCCCGGGCGGCGGCGGCTTCGTCTCCTCGCGCTCGGCCGCTACTCGCAGATCAAGTGCTATCCGGAGCTGATCACAGCCGTCGCGAAGCTCGACGCGGAGCTCGTCATCCACGGCTCGACGGAGACCGACGCCGAGCGCGCCCATCTGCCCGAGGTCGAGCGCCTTGCGGCGGCTGTCGGCGACCGCATCGTCGTGGGCGGCCCGGTGCCGCCGGCTCACGTGCCCGGGCTCCTGGCCGACGCAGACGCGCTCGTCAGCGGGACGCGCGGCGGTGCGGACAAGGTCGTGCTCGAGGCGGGTGCTGCGTGCGTGCCGGCGTTCTCGCCGGCGCCTGCATTCGCGGAGCTGTTGCCCGCGCCGCTGCATTGGGGGCACGACCTCGCAACGGCGCTCGAGCAGTTCGGCGCACTCACGCCCGCGGAGCGTGGCGCGCTCGGCCGCGAGCTGTCGGAGCGCGTCCGCGCGCAGCATTCACTCGACCGGTGGGCAGACCAGATCGTCGAGGCGGCGACGCGATGAAGCCGCGCGTGCTCTTCGTGTCGCGCGAGCGCTTCCGCCTGCCGCTCGACGGCGCGCAGAAGCGCAAGTGGGATGCCGTGGCGGACGTGATCGACCATCGCGTGCTCGCGGCCGCTGCGGCCGGTCATCCGACGCGTGACGAGCGCTTCCATCTCGTCGGCCCGGCGCAGGCGCTCGACGGCCCACTCTTCTACACGCTCCTCCCGTGGCGCATCGCGCGCGAGCTGCGCAGCTTCCGCCCGCAGGCCGCGCTCGTGCAGGGCGTGCATGAGACGGTGGCGTTCCTCAGCGCGCGCCGGCTCGCCGGCGTGCAGACGAAAGTGATCCTCGACGTGCAGGGCGACTGGCATGAGGCGACGCGCCTGTATGGCTCGCAGTTCCGCCGCCTGCTGAACCCGGTGAACGATGCAACGGCCCCCCTTGCGGTGCGCCGAGCCGACGCGGTGCGCACGGTGTCCACCCAGACCACCGGTCTCGTGCGCGCGCTCGGTGTGGAGCCCGCTGCGGTCTTCCCGTCGTATGTCGATGCAGATGCGTTCCTGGCCCGCCCGCCTGCGCCGCTGCCCGAGAGGCCGCGCGCCGTGTTCGTCGGCGTGCTCGAGCGCTACAAGGCCTTCGACACGCTGACGGAAGCTTGGCGCCGCGCGGCGCCGCAGGTGCCCGAGGCGGTGCTGCACATCGTCGGCGACGGGACGATGCGGGACCGTGCCGAGCAGCTCGTCGCCGATCTCCCCGACCAGACCGAGTGGTCACAGCGGCTGAGCGCGGAGGAGGTCGCGACGGCGATGGACGACGCCTGGCTCGTCTGCCTCCCGTCGAGGTCTGAGGGTCTCCCGCGCGTCGCGCTCGAGGCGGCGTGCCGCGGCCGCGCGATCGTCGGCGGCAACCGCGCCGGCATCCCGGACGTCGTTCGCGACGACGACAACGGCATGCTCGTCGATCCCGACGACGCGGTGGCCCTCGCGGGTGCACTCGTCCGGATTCTCGGCGACAAGTCAACAGCTCTGCGGCTCGGCGCCGCGGCGCGCACGACGGGCGAGGAGTGGGGGATCAGCCCGGGCGAGTACGCAGCGAAAGTCCGCGCGCTCGTGGACGCCGTCCTCGCCGGATAACCTGCTCCCGTGCGCGAGCAGATCAAGCAGCTGCTGAAGAACTCGGTCTACCGGGCGATCGGCGAGACGGCGAGCGGCATGGGCGTCGTCAACGGGGACGGCCGCAGCCTGCGCGTGCTGATGTACCACAAGGTGAACGACATCCCGGGGAACCGGATGTCGATGCCCGTGTCGCTGTTCGACGAGCAGATGGCGCAGTTGCGCGAGCTCGGGTACGTCGTCGTCGACCTCGACGCGGTGCTCGCGCACTATGTCGACGGCCGCCCGCTGCCGAAGGGCGCGGTGCTGATCACGTTCGACGACGGCTATCGCGACAACCTCGAGAAGGCGGCGCCGGTGCTGCAGAAGCACGGCTATCCCGCGGTGCAGTTCGTGCCGCTTGCCTATGTGGGCGACCGGCAACCGCTGCCGCACGAGGAGCATCTCGCGGCGAACGGCGTGCTCAACCCGACGGTCGACTGGGAGGAGCTCGACGAGCTGCAGCGTATGGGCGTGCGCATCGAGTCGCACGGGATCAGCCACCGTCCGCTTGCCGATCTCGAGCTCGACGAGGCTGCGCGCGAGATCGCGATCTCGCGGCTCCGGCTCGAGGAGCAACTCGGTCGGCCCGTGCGCGCGTTCTCGTACGTGAAGGGCTCGGAGGCGCACTACAAGCCGGTGCACCTGAGCCTCGTGCGACAGGCGGGTTACGACGTCGCGTTCACCGCGGTGTCGGGGGCCAACTCGCCGACGAGCGACCCGCTCGAGCTGCGCCGGTACAACGTCGAGCCGTATTCCGCGCGCACCTTCGAGCTCGTGCTCGCCGGCGCGTGCGACCTCATCGCGGTGAAGGACACCGTCACCGGCACCCGCGCGCGGCGCGCATTCAACGCGGCGCTCGGCACAAGCTCGAAGTGATCGTCGACGCCTCTGGGCGCGACGAGTTTCTCGCGTTGATGCAGGAGACGTACGGCTCGGCGATGTCGCCGGCCGAGTTCGACTGGTGGTTCGACCGCAATCCGGCGGGCCCGCGGATCCTCAACGCGGCGCGTGAGGACGACGGGACGGCGCTCGGCGTGCTGGCGATGTCGTTCGCGCGGATGAGCCAAGGACTTGCGGCGTTCGCCGTCCACGCGGTGACGACGCCGGCGGCTCGCGGGCGTGGTGTCTTCTCGACACTCGAGCTGCACAACGAGGAGGAAGCCGCCGGGGCGGGCGCGACGTGGGCGCTCGGCTTCACGAACCCGATGGCTGGGCCGATCCTCGTCGACAAGCTCGGCTGGGAGGACGTGACGTCGCTCCGCCTCTGGGTTCGGCCGAAGCGGCTGCGACCGCGTCGCGTGGGGAACGTCGAGGCGACAGCGATCAGGGCGCGGCCGCGCTCCCTGCCGGCCCATCATCTCGTCCGCGATGAGGCGTATGTCGACTGGCGCTACCGCGACTCGCCGCGACCGTACGCACAGGTGCATGACGCGATCGTCACGCATGCGGTGTGGCACGGGTTGTCCGCGGCCATTGTCTGCGAGCACGGCCAGGGACTGAACGGTGCGCTGCGTCACGTCGACGCCGACGTCGCCGTCGCGATGGTCAACCCCGGCGAAGAACGGCGGTTTTTCTCCGCGGGCTTCGTCCCGACGCCGCGGACGATCCGGTTCATCGGCAAGCGGCTGACGGAAACTGCGCCCGAGCTGCCGAAGCAGCGCAATGCCTGGCACTTCACCCTGGGAGATCTCGATTTCTTCTGATGGAGCGTCTCATCTTCGCCACGCAGAAGGTCGATCCGGGCGACCCGGTGCTCGCCGCGACGGTGCCCATGGTCCGCGCGCTGGCCGAGCGCGTCGACGAGCTCGTCGTGCTCTGCGACTCGGCCGTCCCCGACGCGATCCCGCGAAACGCGCGCGTGCACGAGTTCGGCGCCGCGACGCAGGTGCAGCGGGGTGCGCGCTTCGAAGCCGCGCTTGCGCGTGAGCTCAGGCCCCGTCCGATCGGCGTCGTCGCGCACATGGTTCCGCTCTACGCCGTGATCGCAGCGCCGCTCGTGCGTCCGCTGCGCATTCCGCTCGTGCTCTGGTACACGCACTGGAAGGCGCACGCGGTCGTGCGTGCGGCCGAGAAGGTCTGCACCGCAGTCGCCTCGGTCGATGCGCGGTCGTTCCCGGTCCCGTCGAAGAAGGTGCACGCACTCGGTCACGGCATCGACGTCGACGAGTTCGCGTGCAGCGACGAGCCGCCGCGGCCCACACGGGCACTTGTGCTCGGCCGCTACTCGCCGGCAAAGGGGCTCGAGACGATCCTCGAGGGCGCCGCGCTCGCGGGCGTGCACGTCGAGGCGCACGGCTCCGACGAGACGTTCGAGGACTACAGGCGCCGCCTCGACCCCCAAGGGGCGGAGCTCGGCGGCCCCGTTCCGCGTGCCGACGTCCCTGCGCTCTTCGCGCGCAGCCACGTGCTGATCAACAACATGCGCGCGGGCGCCCCGGACAAGGTCGTCTACGAAGCGGCCGCGTCGTGCCTGCCCGTGCTCGCGTCGAACCCGGTCTTCGACGACCTGCTCCCGCCGGAGCTCCGCTTCGACCGCGACGATCCCGAGAGCCTCGCGGAGCGCCTGCGCGGGCTCGACACCCGGCGCCGGCCGGAGTTGCGCGAGGCAATCGTTCGCAACCACTCCGTCGGCCGCTGGGCGGACGGCCTCCTCGCTACCGTTCGCCGCCGATGAAGCCGGGAATGATCCTCCACCTGCAGAAGGTCGCGGGCATCTCCGGCTCGGAGGCGCACCTGCTGTCGCTCCTTCCCCACTTGCGCGAGCGGGGCTGGGACGTCCGGATGCTGATGCTGCACGAGAACGAGCCCGGCGCCTGGGACTTCGCGCGCGAGCTGCGTGCGCGGGGCGTGCCGCTCGACGCGATCCCGATCCGCGCGGACTTCGACCCGCTCACGTTCATCCGTGTCGTCGGCTACCTGATCCGCAAGCGGCCGACGCTGCTGCACACGCACCTGTTCCACGCCGATGCGTACGGCCTGCTCGCCGGTGCCGTCGCGGGAGTGCCGCTGCGCTTCTCGACGAAGCACGGCTTCAACGAGTTTCGCGAGGCGCCGTACTTCGGGCTCGTCGACCGAGCGTTCGCGAGCCTCGCGCACACGCACATCGCGATCTCGCGCGGCCTCGCGCATTACCTGAACGAGGTCGAGGGATTCGACGACGAGAGCTTCGAGATCGTCCACTACGGGATCGATCCCGACGGCGAGCCGAGGCCGTACAGCGGCACCGTGCCGCGGCTGCTCTGTGTCGGTCGTCTGATCCCGATCAAGGGTCACATCGTCCTCCTGCGCGCCTTCGCGGACGCGCGCAAGGAGCTGCCCGGCCTCGAGCTCGAGATCGCAGGGCGTGGGCCGCTCGAGCCGGCGCTGAAGGCCCTTGCGCTCGAGCTCGACCTCGCGGACTCCGTGCGCTTCCTCGGCCACGTGTCGCCGATCCAGGCGGCGATCGAGCGCGCCGCGGTCGTCGTCGTCCCGTCGATGGGCGAGGGGTTCGGCATGGTCGCGCTCGAGGCGATGGAGCGCTCGCGGCCGGTGATCGCGGCGTCGATCGGCGGGCTCGGCGAGCTCGTCCGCGACGGCGAGACCGGCCTGCTCGTGCCGGCCGGCGAGGCCGAGCCGCTGCGCGAGGCGATCGTGCGGCTCGCGGGGAACCTCGAGCTCGCACGGCAGATGGGCGAGGCCGGACGGCGTCGTGCGCTCTCGCGGTTCCTGCAGACGTTCTGCACCGAGCGCACGGAGCTGCTCTACGAGGGCGCGCTCGAGCGCGCGGCGTGAGGATCCGCGAGGGCAGCGCCGCCGACGTCGAGATCGTGCTCGCCTTCATGGACGAGGCCGTCGCGTGGATGGTCGAGCGCGGGCAGACGGGGCAGTGGGGAACCGAGCCGATCTCGGGCCGGCTCTCGTTCGTGGAGCGGATGGACGCATGGCAACGCGCCGGGGGGCTGCGGATCGCCGAAGCCGACACGGGCGAGCCGGTCGGTGCGCTCGTCGTCGGCGCGGCGCAGCCGTACGTCACGGAGGTCGACGAGCCGGAGCTCTACGTGATCCTGCTCGTCACCTCCCGCCGCCATACGGGCCGGGGCATCGGCGCGATGCTCGTCGAACGGGCCGTGGCGGAGGCGCGCGCGGCGGGCGTCGGCCTGCTGCGCGTGG
>DATAOK010000003.1:0-25536 GCA_036265735.1 Gaiellaceae bacterium | reverse complement strand
TGATCCCCTCGGTGCGGGTCAGGCGCTCGAACGCCACGAGTGCCTCGTCGTCGGTGCACGGCACGTACGTCGCCCGTCCAGTGTCGCGCAGCCATGCGTGCTCGGGACCCACGCCCGGGTAGTCGAGCCCGGCGGAGATCGAGTGCGCGTCGAGCACCTGGCCGTCCTCGTCGGCGAGGATCGACGAGCGCGCACCGTGGAGCACTCCGACCCGGCCGGTGCCGAGCGACGCCGCGCCCGCGGCCTCGACGCCGATCAAGCGCACCGCGACGTCGTCGACGAAGCCGCGGAAGAGGCCGATTGCGTTCGAACCGCCGCCGACGCACGCGACGACGGCCTCCGGCAGCGCGTCGGCGACCGCGAGGAACTGCTCGCGCGCCTCGCGGCCGATGACGCTCTGCAGCTCGGCGACGAGGTCCGGGTACGGTGCCGGGCCGACGCACGAGCCGATCAGGTAGTGCGTCGTCTCGACGTTCGTGATCCAGTCGCGGATCGCCTCGCTCGTCGCCTCCTTCAGCGTCTTCGTGCCGAAGTCGACGCTGCGCACCTCCGCGCCGAGCAGGCGCATGCGCTCGACGTTCGGCTTCTGGCGCCGCATGTCTTCTTCGCCCATGTAGACGACACAGTCGAAGCCGAAGCGCGCGCACACGGTCGCGGTCGCGACGCCGTGCTGGCCGGCGCCGGTCTCGGCAACGATGCGCCGCTTGCCGAGTCTGCGCGCGAGCACCGCCTGGCCGAGCGCGTTGTTGAGCTTGTGCGCACCCGTGTGCATCAAGTCCTCGCGCTTCAGGTAGATGCGCCTGCCGGGTGCGAAGCGCTCGGCAAGCGTCAGCGGGGTCGGCCGTCCCGAGTATGTCGTCGCGAGGTGGTGCAGTTCGGCTCGGAATGCGTCGTCTGCGAGCGCCTCGCGCCAGCCCTGCTCGAGCTCGTCGAGCGCGGGGATCAGCGTCTCCGGGACATAGCGCCCGCCGTAGGTGCCAAACAGCTCAGCCATGTGCCGCCTCGACGTACGCCCGCACCTTGTCGTGATCCTTGACGCCCGGCTCCCGCTCGAGCGACGACGACGCGTCGACGGCCCACGGCCGCACCGCTGCCATCGCGTCGCGGACGTTCTCGGGACCGAGGCCGCCGGCGAGCACGACGCGGCCCGACGCTGCAGCAGCCGTCGACCAGTGCGCTGCGTCGCGCCCCTGCCACGGTAGGTCGAGCACGCGGCCCACCTCGCGCCCATCGCGCAGGAGCACAGCTTCGCGGCCACGCACGTCGCCGCCGTCATCGGGATAGAACTGCACGAGGTCCGCCGGTGTCTCTTCGGTGTCCTCGACGAAGACCGCAACCGACAGCGCCGTCTCCGGAACGTCGAGCACAGCCGGCGAACGCCGTGGGCTTTTCTCGACCAGGATGAAGCCGAGCAGGTCGGCGCCCGCTGCGACCGCAACGTCCACGTCGTCCTGGCGCGTCAGACCGCACACCTTGACGAGCGGCCGGGAGAGCAGTTCCCGCAGTTTCGCCTGCGGATCGGGCGCCCGCATGAGCGCCGAGCCGACGAGGATCGCGTCCGCTCCCGCGAGCTCGGCCGCCGCCCCTTGGGCGCGCGTGTGCACGCCGCTCTCGGCGATGACAATACGGTCGCGCGGCGCGCGCGCCACGAGCTCGAGCTGAGCCGCGCGGTCGATCTTGAAGGTCGAGAGATCGCGCGCGTTGATGCCGATCACCGGCGCATCGAGCTGCATCGCGCGCTGCAGCTCGCCCGCGTCGTGCGCCTCGACGAGCGCGTCGAGCCCAAGTTCTTGTGCGTACGCGAGCAGGTGTGCGACGGTTGCGTCGTCGAGATCGCGCAGGATCAAGAGCACCGCGTCGGCACCGGCGTCGCGCAGCTCGCGCAGGTGCTCCTCGGTCGAGAAGAAGCCCTTCCCGAGCAACGGCGCGTCGGTCGCTGCCCGCGCGGCTCGGAGATCGTCGATCGTCCCGGCGAACCGCTCGTCCACGAGCACGGACACGGCTGCCGCTCCCGCGTTCGCGAATTGCGCGGCGAGCTGCGCGGGATCGGCGTCGGGGCGAAGGTCGCCCGCGGACGGTGAGCGCCGTTTGACCTCGGCGATCGCCCGCAGTCCCGGTTGTGCGAGTGACTCTGCGAATCTCATGCGCGCGAGAACTCCACGAGCTGCTCCAACCGCGCAGTCGCGGCGCCGCTGTCGATCGCTTCGCGAGCCAGCTCGAGCCCCTCGCGCAGATCGTCAGCGTGGCCGCCCGCCGCGATTGCACCGGCGGCGTTGAGCAGGATCGCGCTTCGCCGTCCGCTCTTCTCGCCCTCGAACACGCGCCGGATGAGCGCGGCGTTCTCCGCCGGCGAGCCGCCGGCGAGCTCCTCGAGCGAGCAGCGTTCGAGCCCGAGCTCCTCCGGATCGATCGTCCGCTCGCGGACGCCGCCGTTGACGACCTCGCAGACCTGGTTCGGGCCGGTCGGCGAGAGCTCGTCGATGCCGTCCGCTCCGTGCACGACGAACGCGCGGCGCGCACCGAGTTGCGCGAGTGCGTCCGCGATCGGCCGCACGAGCGTCGCCGAGTACACACCGACGACCTGTGCACGCGCGCGGGCCGGGTTCGTGAGCGGGCCGAGCACGTTGAACACCGTACGCGTTCCGAGCTCCTTGCGGACGGGCGCCGCGTGCTTCATCGCCGGGTGATGCGCCTGCGCGAACATGAAGCCGAACCCGAGGTCGTCGATCGACTGCGCGATCCGCTCGGGGGCGAGGTCGAGCTCGAAGCCGAGCGCCTCGAGCACGTCGGCCGAGCCGGTCTGCGACGACGCCGCGCGGTTGCCGTGCTTCGCGAGTCCCGCTCCGGCCGCGGCCGCGACGAGTGCCGCGGCAGTCGAGATGTTCAGCGTGTGCTTGCCGTCGCCGCCCGTGCCGGCGGTGTCGACGAGGTCGTCCCGCTTCGGCCGCACTGCGAGCACGTGGTCGCGCATCGCCTCGGCGGAGCCCGCGATCTCGTCGGCCGTCTCGCCCTTAGCACGCAGCGCGACGAGATAGCCCGCGATCTGCGCCTGCGACGCCTCGCCGCGCATGATCTCGTGCATCGCGTCGCGCGCCTGCTCGCGCGTGAGGTCGCGCCGGTCGAGCAGCTGCGCGATCAGCTCGTGGATCACAGCCGGCCCTCCAGGAAGTTCCTCGCGAGCGCGGGCCCGTCCGGCGTCAGCACCGACTCCGGATGGAATTGCACACCCACGATCGGCAGCTCGCGATGTCGTACCGCCATCACCTCGCCGTCGTCCGCATATGCGGTCGGCTCGAGCACGGCCGGCAACCGGGTCGCTGCGAGCGAGTGGTAACGGCCCGCGTCGAATGGATCCGGGACATCGCTGAAGAGGCCGGTGCCGTCGTGATGCACCGGGCTTGCCTTACCGTGCAGCAGCTCGCGCGCGTAGCCGACCTCTCCGCCGAACGCCTCGACGATCGCCTGGTGGCCGAGGCACACGCCGAGCGTCGGCGTAGTCGGTGCGAGCCGCTCGATGATCTCGATCGAGACGCCGGCGCCGGCCGGCCGACCCGGGCCGGGGGAGACGACCAGGTGATCCGGCCCGAGCTGCTCCGCCTCGTCGGCGGTGACCTCGTCGTTTCGCAGCACCCGCACGTCGACGCCGAGCGCGCCGAAGAGGTGCGCGAGGTTGTACGTGAACGAGTCGTAGTTGTCGATGAGGAGCATCATCCGCCGGCCTCCGCGAGCTCGATCGCGCTCTCCAACGCGGCGAGCTTATTCAGGCACTCCTGATGCTCGTCGGCGGGGTCGGAGTCCGCGACGATGCCGCCGCCCGCCTGCAGGTAGGCCACGCCGTCGCGGAGGACGAGCGTGCGGATCGCGATGC
The DNA here is from genome assembly GCA_036265735.1 of Gaiellaceae bacterium. GTDB lineage: Bacteria > Actinomycetota > Thermoleophilia > Gaiellales > Gaiellaceae > Palsa-739. The sequence goes on along the minus strand of DATAOK010000003.1, from coordinate 21,668 downwards.
ACGTGTCGAGCTCGCGCTGCTCCGGCAGCACGTAGCCGACCGCGCCGGCATAGACGCCTCGGCGGTAGCCCTCGAGCTCAGAGATGATCTGCATCGCCCGCACCTTCGGCGCGCCGGAAACCGTGCCGGCCGGGAAGCACGCGCGCAGCAGCTCGAACGGCGTGACGCCGTCGCGCAGCTCGCCGACCACCTCCGAGACGAGGTGCGTCACGTGTGAGTACCGCTCCGCGCTCATGAACTGCTCGACGCGCACGCTGCCGGGAGAGCAGACGCGCGAGAGGTCGTTGCGCCCGAGGTCGACGAGCATCGTGTGCTCGGCGCGATCCTTCTCCGACGAGAGGAGGGCCTCTGCGTCCCCTTCGCCCGGAGCGATCGTCCCGGCGATCGGGTTCAGCGCCGCGCGCCGTCCTGCACACTTGACGACCGTCTCCGGCGAGCTGCCGACCAGCGCGATCTCGTCCAGCTCGAGCAGGAAGAGATACGGAGAGGGATTGACGCGGCGCAGCGCGCGATACAGCTCGACGGCCGAAGCAGACGTCGGCCGCTCCGCGCGCTGCGCGACGACGACCTGGAACACGTCGCCTTCGCGGATGTGCTCCTTCGCGCGCTCCACACGGCGAAGGTGCTCGGCGCGCTCGGGGTAGCGGCGAAGCTCGCTGCGCTCGGCGCGACTCGACGGCGCTGCCGGCACGTCTTCGCCCAGCAGGGGTGCCGCGTCGCCGACGAGCACCTCCGCAATGCCGCGCGCGTGATCGAAGCGGACGAGCAGCTCGGGGACGACGAAGCTGCTCTCCGGGAACGCAGGCCCATCTGCGGGCAGCGGCACCGTCGGCTCGAACCGCGCGACCGCGTCGTAGCCGAGATAGCCGACGACCGGCTCACCGAGTGTTTCTGCCTCTTCGAAGGACACGAGCCGCGACCCGCGGCCGACGAACGAGTGCCTCCCGAGCCGGCCGCGCTCGACCGACTCGAGCAGGAACGCGCCGCGCGCGCCTTCCCGCAAACGGAGGTATGCCCCGAGCGGGGTAAGGAGGTCGGTCGGGATCTCGCGTGTCGTCACGGACATACAAAAAGGCTCCTCGCGGAGCCTAGGGTCGAGCGGGACGGGGTGCTTTGCGCCTGCGTCAGCGCACGCTCCCGCACCGCTCGCGAGGCCAGCCCCACCGGGTGCGGAAGACGAGAGTCATCTGCAGCCCAGGGTATGCGGCGCCTTTGCGCCCGTCAACCGTCGACCTCGTGACCGGCGCCGGTCAGCGCTTCGACCGACCGCTGCAGGTCGCGCTCGCGGACGAGCAGATAGTCGGTCTCGAACGTCGAGAGGATGAAGATCGGCACCTCGGCTTCTGCGAGCGGGGTCACAAGCGCGGCGACCACGCCCGTGAGCGAGAAGTCGAGCGGGCCGGCGAGCTCGAGCGCGCACCAGCCGCGCTCCGCGCTCGCATCGCGCGGGACATCCTCCTCGCGGCAGACGAGAGACAGCTCCGAGTCCGTGCGCGTCGCCGACCAGAAGTGCCCGCCGCGCAGCCATCCCGGCAGGTCGGAGTCGGGCTCGAGGCGGACGATTGCGTAGAGCTCGTCGAGGACGTAGAGCTTCATCGGTCGCCCGACGCTATCCGGCTAGATTGATCGCCGTGAGTAGAAGCGTCATCGTGTCCGCGGTTCGTACGCCATTCGGCCGCCTCGGCGGTGGGCTGAAGGACTACGCCGCGACGGAGCTCGGCGCGATCGCGATCCGGGCCGGGCTCGAGCGGATCGGGCTCGAGGGCTCCGAGGTCGAGTACGTGATCATGGGGCAGGTGCTGCAGGGCGGCGCGGGGCAGGCGCCGGCGCGGCAGGCGGCGGTCGCAGCCGGGCTGCCGATCGTGGTGCCTGCGGACACGATCAACAAGGTGTGCGCGTCGTCGATTCGTGCCGTCGAGATCGCGGACTCGATGATCCGCGCCGGCGACGTCGAGGTCGTCGTGACGGGCGGCATGGAGTCGATGTCGAATGCGCCGTACGCGCTGCCGAAGGCGCGCTTCGGCTACAAGATGGGCGACGCGACGCTCGTCGACCTGATGATCTGGGACGGCCTGCGCTCGACGTTCGACGAGCTGCACATGGTGCAGCAGGCTGCGAAGGTCGCGCGTGAGCTCGGCATCTCGCGGGAGGAGCAGGACGGCTGGGCGCTGCGCTCGCACGAGCGCGCGGCGCGGGCGCAGGACGACGGCCTCTTCGCGGAGGAGATCGTCCCGGTCGGGGACGTGTCGGCGGACGAAGGGGTTCGCCGCGACACGTCGCTCGAGAAGCTTGCGTCGCTCAAGCCGGTGATGGATCCCGAGGGAACGATCACGGCCGGCAATGCGCCGGGCGTCAACGACGGCGCATCCTGTGTCGTCGTCTGCTCGGAGGAGTTCGCGCAGCGCCGCGGGCTCGAGCCGCTGGCGACGATCGTCTCGCAGGGCCATGTCGCGGACGAGTTCGCGTGGCTCGCGCGTACGCCGGCGAACGCGGGTGCGCAGGCACTCGAGAAGGCCGGCAAGTCGATCGGCGACCTCAAGCGCGTCGAGGTCAACGAGGCGTTCTCGTCCGTTGCGCTCAACTCAGTGAAGATGCTCGGCGCCGATCCGGAGACGGCTAACGTGAACGGCGGCGCGGTTGCGCTGGGCCACCCGATCGGCGCGAGCGGCGGGCGGATTCTCGGGACGATGGTGCACGAGCTGCGGCGAAACGGCGGCGGACTCGGCCTCGCTGCGATCTGCTCTGGCGGCGGCCAGGGCGACGCGCTGCTGCTCGAGGTCTGACGGACCTCTGCTGTGGTCGGCGCCGTATGAGGCGCATGACCATTCGCGCGCTTCTCCTCGTGGTGGCGGCGCTCATCGCCGCCCCGGCCGCGCTTGCCGACGGCGGCCCGATCTACACCCTGCAGGGCGGAGCCGGCATCGCCGGCCCTGACGGCTTGCGCTACGTCGCGGTTCCGACGAACACAAACGACACGATCCTCGTCACCGTCCAGAAGGACGGATCGGTGTGGAACTGGCCGAGCTTCGTCGGCTCGTACGGGATCCCGATGGTGACGAATCGCGACGTCGGCGGTCTGTCGCGTGACGGGAAGACTCTGTTCCTTCAGAGCACGACATACAGCAACACGACGAGCACGAGCTTCATCATGGTGCACCTGCCGAGCATGGTGCCGGAGGACTCGTTCTTCCTCCGCGGCACATTCGCGTTCGACGCGCTGTCGCCGAACGGCAAGCGGCTGTATCTCACGGAGCACATCTCCACGGACAACGCCTCGCGCTACGTCGTCCGCGCATACGACCTCGTGCACGACCGTTTGCTGCCCGGCCGCATCGCCGACCGCACGCAGAAGGGCTGGGTCATGCAGGGCGACGCGCTCACGCGGACGACCAGCTCGGACGGCCGCTGGGTCTACACGCTGTACGACAACTACGGCGGCTATCCGTTCATCCACGCGCTCGACACGGTGCGCGGCGTCGCGCATTGCATCGGGGTCCCGTGGAAGTCGACGACGAATCAGAGCGGCCTGATGAACGTTCGACTGACGCTGCACGGCTCGCGGCTCGCGGTGCACTGGCGCAGCGGGCGTGCGTGGCTGAACGTCGACACGCGGACCTGGCGGGTCACTCCGGCCGTCGGCGGGCGCTTCCCGTGGCTGTGGCTTGGTATCGCGGTCGGGCTCGCTGTGGCGCTCGTTCTCCTCGTCCGGCGGATCGCCCTGCCGAAGGGAACGCTTTCGGCCCGGGAGGCGTAATACTCCTGTCAGCGTCGAAGGAGGAGTGATGGCCCGCCGGCTCGGTTCCTGTCTTGTCGTCCTAGTAGCTCTCGCAATCGTGCCGAGCGCGCTCGCCGCCTTCCCGGGCCCGTACGGGCTGCAGGGTGGGCCGGGGGTGCTGAGCAGCGACGGCACCGTGAGCTTCACCGCGGAAAAGGCTGCGGGCGGGACGCTCATCTCGGCCGTCTCGAGAGACGGCGGTGCGACCCTCCGCTCGCGGACGATCGAGGGAGCGTGGGGGATCCCGACACTCCAGTATGGGAAGCCGGGCGAAGGGGTGTCCCGAGACGGCAAGACGTTCATCCTCGAGAACGTCGGCTTCGCGAACACATCCAAGTTCATGTTCCTGAGCACGAGTGACCTTTCGACGGTCGACTCGTTCACGCTCAACGGTACGTACGTGTTCGACGCGCTTTCGCCGAGCAGCTCGATGATGTATCTCATCCAGCATCAGACGACGCAGGACGTGAATCACTACATCGTTCGCGGCTACAACCTCCACACGCATACGCTCCTTCCGCGCCGGATCGCGGACAAGACACAGGCAAGCTGGGTCATGCAGGGCTGGGCTGTCACCCGCGCGACGTCAGCGAACGGCCGCTGGATCTACACGCTGTATGCGAACCCGGGCGGGTACCCGTTCGTGCATGCACTCGACACGGTCAACAGCGTCGCGCACTGCGTCGGCCTGCCGTGGCCGGCGACGAACGGCGAGCAAGGCGCCGTGTTCAACTACTCGCTCAGGCTGAAGGGGCACATGCTTGCCGTTCGCTACCAGGGCGGCAGCGTCTTCCGCACGATCAATACGACGAACTGGAAGGTGTCGAAGCCGGTAGCCCGGTGAGGAAGTCTGCGAGCAAGTCCGCGATGCGGTCCGGCTCGCGCAGCGTGAGGTAGTGATCCGACTCGAGCTCGACGAGTCGCGCGCCCGGGACCGTGCGCGCGACTGTCGAGCCGTGGTCGCGCAGGCCTTGCGGGTCGTGTGTCGCGACGATGACGAGCGTCGGGACTGCGACGTCGCCGAGGCGTTCGTGCGCGGGAGGTCGCGATGCCGGCGTCGCGCCCTCGGGTAGCCCGCGTGCGTCCGGCGTCGCAAGCCACAGGTCGCGGAGATGCTCGTCGGAACCGAGCGGAGCCCACATCTCGAAGTCGAATGCCATCGCGGCGTCGAGGTCGCCGCGCTCGATGGCAGCTTCGTACTCGGCGTACTCCTCGTCCGTGGCGAGGTCGAGCGGGAGGCCGGTCACGGCGCCCGCGACGTGCGCGATCGCCCACACACGCTCCGGGCGCGCGAGCGCAGCGTCGAGCGCGATCGAGCCGCCGAGCGAGAGGCCGACGAGTGCGGCGCTGTCGACGCCGACGGCATCGAGGACCGCAAAGAGATCGTCGAGCGTCGAGAACGCACCGGTCGGCGAGCCCGAGCGGCCGTAGTGGCGGTAGTCGTACCGAATCGTTCGGAAGCGATCCGCGAGCCGCTCGGCGACGGGCGCCCAGAGCCGTGAGTCGCCGAGGCCGCCGTGCAGGAAGAGCACCGCCGGGCCGGTGCCGTTCGTCTCGACCCAGAGCTCTGTGCCGTTTGCGTCGACGAAGGCCACGAGCGCGACGATAGCCTCTCGCGCGATGGCGTTCGAACATGTGCTGGTCGTGGGCGCGGGGCAGATGGGCGGAGGTATCGCGCAGGTCGTCGCTGCGTCCGGGCGACGGGTGTCGCTGTACGACGCGGCGCCGGGCGCGGTCGAGCGCGGGCTGCAGACGATCGAGCGCTCGCTCACGAAGCTCGCGGAGAAGGGCGGCGCGGATCCCGCTGAGGTGCTGCCGCGGATCGAGCCGGCGGACGAGCTCGTTCCTGCCGACCTGATGATCGAGGCTGTGATCGAGGACGCCGCCGTGAAGATGGAGATCTTCCGTCGTGCGGATGAGCTGTTCCCGCCGGCCGCGATCCTCGCCTCCAACACGTCCTCGATCCCGATCACGTCGCTGGCAGGGGCGACGTCCCGGCCGCAACAGGTGATCGGCATGCATTTCTTCAATCCGGTGCCGCTCCTGAAGCTCGTCGAGGTGATCCGCGGCCTCGAGACCTCGGACGAGACGACGCGTTCGATCGTCGAGCTCGCGACCGAGCTCGGTAAGACGCCGGCAGAGGCGCGCGACCTGCCGGGCTTCGTCTCGAACCGGATCCTGATGCCGTTCATCAACGAGGCGGCGTACGCGCTGCTCGAGGGCGTGGGGGAGGCGGAGGCGATCGACACGATCGCGAAGCTCGGCTTCGCACATCCGATAGGGCCGCTTGCGCTTGCCGACCTGATCGGCCTCGACACGTGCGTCGCGATCATGGAGGTGCTGCACGAAGGCCTCGGCGACCCGAAGTACGCGCCGTGCCCGCTCATCCGTCAGTACGTTCAGGCGGGGCGCCTCGGCCGCAAAACGGGCCGCGGCTTCTACACGTACGCCGGCTGACGTTTCCAAAAGGCACAACGGGGCATCAAGAAGTCCCCTCCTCCTTCCGATACTCCACGGGGAACTTGGTGAAGGGGGATCGCCGCACAGTGAAAATCCTGCTGGTCGACGACGAGCCTGCGCTCCGCGAGCTCTTGCGGGCGACCTTTGAAGGCGCGGACGTCACGGTCGACGAAGCCGCGTCCGGCGCCGAGGCCGAGGCGCGCGTGCGCCGGCGCCGACCCGACGTGATCGTGCTCGACCTGCGTATGCCCGGGATGAGCGGCGCCGAGCTCTGCGAGCGGTTGAAGGCCGACGAGCGGACGAAGGGGATCCCGATCGTATTGCTGACCGGCGCCGATCCGGAGGAGGCGCGGCGCGCGCAACGCGCCGGCGCGCAGGCGCTCGTGCGGAAGCCGTTCAGCCCGCTCGATCTCCTGACGGTCGTCGAGCGTGTGGCCGGCCGCTCGCCGGTCCCGCGGAAGCCGCGACGCGCGAAGCCTGCCGACGAGGAGTTGCTGTTGTACGCGCGCGACCTGAGGCATCTGCTCGAGGTGGAGCGTGCGCAGCGCGTGCTCCTGCAGGACTCGTATCTCGAGACGGTGACGTCGCTCGCGAGCGCGCTCGAGTCACGCGACACGCGCACGGGTGCGCATTCGCAGCGCGTGCGTCGTTACGCGATCGCGCTGCTCGAGGCGCTGCAGCCGAACGCCCTCGAGCGCGATCCGGGTGTCGAGTACGGCTTCTTGCTGCACGACATCGGGAAGATCGCGATCCCCGACGCGATCATGTTGAAGCCGGGCTCGCTGACGCGAGCGGAGCGGAAGCGGATGCAAACACATACCGTCATCGGCGAGCAGATGCTGCGCGGCGTCGCAGTGCTGCAGGGCGAGGGACTCCGCGTTGTCCGCTCGCATCACGAGCGCTGGGACGGCAGGGGTTATCCCGACGGCCTCGCGCGAGAGGAGTTGCCGCTCGCGGGGCGGGTCTTCTCGGTGGCGGACACGCTCGACGCGATGACGAGCGACCGGCCGTATCGCCGCGCGCTGCGGTGGGAGGCGGCGCACGACGAGATCGTCGGGCAGCGCGGCAAGCAGTTCGACCCGGACATCGTTGATGCGTTCGTCGAGTGCGAGGCGGCGCTGCAGGACGTTCGCCGGGACGTCGCGGCGGCTTGACAGCGTTTGGGGTCTGAGTCACCGCGCGTCGCGCGGAGTCACGCAGTAGGCCCGGTTGGCGCCGCAGGCACCGGCACCTGCTGCCAGCGAATGATCTTTCCGTGCTGCACCGTGAAGACCGCAGCCGCCTTTACTCCCGGTGCGTCGCAGCGATGCTTCGGCCGCTCGCCGAGGACGAACGTCGCCGTTGCGCGATTGCCCTTCACTGTGATCCGCACGATCTTCCCGGCGCAGGGCAGCGACTCGTTGAACGCCAGCGCGAGCGCGCGCGACGTCAACGCGACGTCGACACCCGGCTGAATCACGCGCGCGTTCAGCGCGAACAGCTTGGCCGCCCCGGCATTGTCGTTCGCATTCAGAGCCTTGCTCCACGCGCGCACGACGGACTTCGGCGTCGTCGCTGCCGACACGCCGTGCACGCCCACCGCCGCCACGATGAGCGCGGCTGCCACGAGCGGGAGCCGTCTCATCAGCCCTCAATATAGTGCGGAGCGTGGACTTCGACCTCTCCGCAGAGCAGAAAGAGGTACAAGGTCTCACCCGCGACTTCGCGCGCCAGGAGATCGAGCCCTATGCGGCCGAGTGGGATCGCGAGCACGCGTTCCCGCGCGGCGTCTTCGCGAAGCTTGCCGAGCTCGGCCTCATGGGCGCCTGTATCCCGAGCGAGTACGGCGGCGCCGGCACCGACTTTCTGTCGTACGTCCTCGTCCTCGAGGAGCTCTCGCGTGCGGATGCCGGCGTCGGCGTCACCGTCGCCGTGCACACGAGCGCCGTCACGCTCCCGATCCTCAGTTTCGGGACGGAGGAGCAGCAGTCGCGCTTCGTGCCCCCGCTCGCGCGCGGCGAGCACCTGGGCGCGTTTGCGCTCACCGAGCCGGGCGCCGGCTCCGATGCGGGCGCGCTCCGTACGCGCGCCGAGCCCGACGGCGACGGCTGGCGGATCTCCGGCACGAAGCAGTGGATCACGAACGGGCGCTACGCCGGGACGTTCCTCGTCTTCGCGCGCACCGACAGCGAGACCGCAGGTGCACGCGGCGTCAGCGCGTTCATCCTCGACGCGGACGACGTCGAGGTCACGCGCGACGAAGAGAAGCTCGGCCTCAACTCGTCGACGACAAACGATATCGCGATCGACGGCACGTACGCCGGCCGCGACCGGCTGCTCCACGAGGAGAACAAGGGCTTCCGCGTCGCGATGCAGACACTCGACGGCGGCCGTATCGGCATCGCGGCGCAGGCGGTCGGCATCGCGCAGGCGGCGTACGACGTCGCGCGCGAGTACGCACGGCAGCGCCAGACGTTCGGCAAGCGCATCGCCGAGCATCAGGCGATCCAGTTCAAGCTCGCCGACATGGCCACGGAGATCGACGCGGCCAGGCTGCTCGTGTACCGCGCCGCGACGCTCAAGGACAAAGGCGAGCGGGTCACGGAGGCGGGCGCAAAGGCGAAGCTCTTCGCCTCCGAGGTCGCGCGCCGCCAGACAGGCGAGGCGATCCAGATCCTCGGCGGCTACGGCTACACGAAGGAGTTCCCCGTCGAGCGCTACTACCGCGACGCCAAGGTCACGGAGATCTACGAAGGGACAAGCGAGATCCAGCGCATCGTCATCGCCCGGGCGATCCTGGGCGTCCACGAGGGCGCCACTCGTACCTGACGTCCGGTGTTCGCTCCTCGTTCCCTGAGCCGTCGGTGAACTCGACCGCCTTCGCGCCGTGTGTCTCGTAGAACCTTCGCGCGCGCTCGTTCTGCTGGAACACCCAGAAGTCGAACCCCTCCGGGCGAAGTGACGTCGCATGCTCGAACAGCGCGTGCCCGATCCCGGTACCGATCGAGCGCGGATGGACGTAGAGGTGCGACAGCATGTCGCCGGAGAGGATCGCGAAGCCGTCGCCGAGCAGATAGGCCTCTCCCTCAGCGATACGGCCGCGGAACCACGCGACGTTCTCGTCATGCGTGTGCAGCTGCGGAAGAAAGTCGAGCGTCGCGAACGACGGCTCGAAGATCGCGACGATAGCGTCGGCGTCCTGCTCCGTCGCGCGTCTGATCACCGCCGTACAGTACTGCCGTGCCGCGCGACCCGAACGAGCCCGTCCGCCTGACGAAGATCTACACGCGCGGCGGCGACACGGGGGAGACGAGTCTCGGCGACGGGTCGCGCGCGTCGAAGCTCGACCCGCGCATCCGCGCCTACGGCATCGTCGACGAGCTGAACTCGCAGATCGGCGTCGTGCTCGCGGGTGAGCTGCCCGAGCCGCTGAGAGCACCGCTCGGACGGATCCAGAACGAGCTCTTCGACGTCGGCGCGGATCTCTCGGTTCCGTTCGACGGCCCGGACGAGCGCCTCCGCGCGACCCAGGCGATGATCGACAACCTCGAGCGGCTCTGCGACGCGCACAACGAGACGCTGCCCGAGCTGAAGAGCTTCGTCCTGCCCGGCGGCACAGAGGCAGCGGCTCGTCTCCACGTCGCCCGCGCCGTGGCGCGCCGAGCCGAGCTCGCCGCGCTCGAGGCGGACGTCAATCCGCTCGCGCGGGTCTATCTCAACCGCCTCTCCGACGTGCTGTTCATCTTCGCGCGCGCCGCGAACGCGCACGCGCAGCAGGACGAGCCCCTCTGGCGTCCCGGCGGCGGCTAGCCCAAAGACGAGCGAACCGCAGCTGCCACGCGCTCCGCCGACGCGCCGTGCGGGAGAAGCGTCGAGATCCCGATGCTGCTGTAGTACGCCGCACGCGCCGGCGAGCCGCCGAGGCCGATGATCCGCACCTCAGGCAGCAGAGCGTGCAGCTCGGCGAGCGTGTACTGGGGCACCGTCGAGAGGTCGACGACAACAGCTGCGGCCGCGGTCGGCGACTTCGCGTCGACGACGCGATAGAGATCTGCGTCCGCGATCCGCTTGACAAGGAAGTGCCCGCCGAGGCGGCTGCCGAGCGCGAGTGCTCCTGCGCCGCGGATGACAGCAACGCGAACCGCGCCCTTCTGCCAGACCGGTGAGCTCGGCTTCGCCGCGATGAACTTGATCGTCGCGGTCCGGTCGACGGCCTGGCCGCCGCCGTCAGCGTGCATCCGCAGCCTGTAGTAGCCCGTCTTCGTGACACGCAGCGGGATGCGGAGGATCGTGACGCCCGCGTGCCGCGTGGGCGTCTTGACGGTCTGACCCGGGACGACGGTGCCGTCGGTCGCGACGAAGTTGCCGGTCACGCGCGCCGGCATCGTCACCGAGATGCGCACCGCAATGAACGAACGATGGGCGAGCCAGAGCCGGCGCACCGTCTGGATGCGCAGGGCAAGCGTCTTCGATGCCTGCGGCCCGATGAGCGCGTAGTAGCTGAGATGGCGCGCGAGCACGTGCACCGTGCCGTCGGAGTCGCGGAACCACCCGTCGGACTGGCTCGAGCCGAGGCTCAGCGTCTGCAGCTGCGGGATCTTGCTCCACGTCTTGCCGTCTTCCGATGTCATCGGATGTGCGCTCAGGGACGCATTCGCGAAGCGGATGTCGATCGCGTTGCCGAGGACAGTCACCGGGGCATGCGTGCTGCGTAGGAACGCCGTGACGCTGACGACGCGGGCAGTCTTCGGGACTGTCGGGAAGTCGGTCGCTGCGTGCGGCGTCACGTCGACGACGACTTCGTCGGCGAACGCACCGGCGGGCCACGCGACGTCGGTCAAGCCGTCGGCGCTCAAGAGCTCGCCGGCGGCGTCCGGCGCGGCGTTCTTCTCGACCGAAGGAGCGACCGCTGCACCCGACGGCGTCCAGATCGTGAAGTGGGAGAGCACCGCCGCGCTCGCGCCGCCGTTCGTCATGGTGCCGCGCAGGACGTAGAGACCCGTTGTCGAGCCCGTGAACGGCCACGTCCAGGCTGCGCCCCAGGCGTCGGGGAGCGACGCGACGGTGCCGTCCGGGCGCGTCACCGTCATGTTCGTCCACGCCACGGCCTGGCCCGCGTCGAGCGAGATCGTCCCGACCGAGCGCACCGTCGCGCCGTCCACTGGCGACGCCGACATGAGGTCGGGCGCGGCCGGGGTCACGCCGCCGCCGGCGGCCGGAGGCGCGACGACGGGCGTCTGGTTCGCGACGACGCGAGTGAACGGCGCCGTCGTGTTGCCGGTCGAGTCGTGCAGCGCGTTCAGCGCGGGGACTGCGTAGGAGAGGTTCACGGTGTCGGCGCTCGAGACGGGGCTCGCGAGCGTGAGCGTGACGATGTTGCCGCTCATCGAGACGTTCGTGACGACGCGGCCCGTCGCGCCGACGCTGATGGTGAAGGCCGAAGGATCAGGCGCGGCGCCGGCCGGCGCTTCGTCGAAGACGATCGTGAGCGTGGCGCCGTTCACGGACGTCGACGTGACGGACGGCGCGACGGCGTCCGGCGTGTTGTTCGTGACCGCCTCAGGACCGAAACTCGCAGTCTCGTTCCCGCTCGGCGCGGCGAGGTCGCGCATCCGGTCTCCTGCGGACGACGGCTGGGTGTAGGCGACGCGCACGACCTGCGAGTTGTCCGGTGGGTTGACGAGATCGAGTGTGACCGTCGAGCCGCTCACCGTGATCCCGCTCGGTGTGGGCTGCGCGACGCCGTCGTACGTCACGGTGAAGGCGCTCGCCGGTGTCGTGGCCGCGCCGTCGAGAGACTCGCTCATCGTGATCGTGAGCTGCGTCCCGGCGACGTTGGTCGCGGCGCTCACGAACGTCGGCGGCGTGATGTCCGGGATCTCGGCGACGTTGGCCGAACCGGCCGTGAACTGGTTGCCGACGTTGTCGGTGACGACGAGCTGGTAGCTGTAGCACGTGTTGTCGGCAACGTTGGTGTCGTTGCCGCCGCCGTTCAGCGTGATGTCGGAGTAGCCGGTCCAGGCACCACATGTTGCGCCGGTCAGCGGCGCGGAGGCGCGCTGCACCTGCGTCGTCGCGACACCCGAGTCCGCGTCGCTCGCAGAGGTCGTGATGTGCACCGAGTGCGAGGCGTATGTGCCGTTGGCGTAGTTGATCGAGCCGGTTGGAGCGAGGAGGTCGGACTTCACGTTCAGCGTGTCGACTGTCGTGTTCGGCGCGCGCAGGACGTCGATCGTGTCGCTCACCGGCGTTCCGTCCCAGGTGTACGGGGCCGAGGCGAAGGTCCCGGAGCTCGGCGTCGCTGCCGCGCCGCTGAGAGCACCGGCCTTCGCGGGCCAGGCGGCCGAGGTGACTCCGTTCCGACCGTCGGCCGTGAGGTCGAGCGTGAACGACTGGTTCGTCGCCGCGGGGCCGAGCCAGAGCGTCGAGCCGTTGAGGAACGAGCCGGTCGCCCCGGCGGCGAGCTCGATCGGCGAGCTTGCAGTGATCTGCGTGACGTTCGGGGAGGAGAACGTGGAGGAGACGCCGGCGTTGTTCGTGACGACGATCCGGTACGCGTAGCAGGTGCCGGCAGAGACGGCGGAGTCGACAACCGGGCTCACGGTTGCGTTCGCGATGATCGTCGAGAACCCGCCGAGCGAGCTGCAGGGGCCGCTCGCGCGGTCGACCCGCACCTGCGCGATCCCGGACTCGGCATCCGTGCCTGCGTTCCAGTCGATGCTGATCGCGCTCAGGCTCGACGCGCCGTCCGCGTAGGAGACGGAGCCGCCGGCCGGGCCCGTGGTATCGACGAGCACGTTCGTCGTGGCCGTGCCGGCGTTGCCGACGTTGTCGGTGCCGGTGAGCGTGTACTGGTAGCACCGGCCGTCGGCCGGGACGGTGTCGTTCGGCAGCGTCACCGCATTCGCGCCGGTGTAGCCGCCGACCGGACATGCACCGGCGAGCGGCGCCTGCGGGTTCGACCGCGTGACGACGTTCGATGCGATGCCGGAGCCGGCGTCGGTGAAGTCCGTCTTCGCGATCGCCACCGACAGCGAGCCGGAGTACGGGTTGATCGACAGCAGACCGCCGCTCGGGGCTGTCGAGTCCTTCGTGACCGAGAAGCCGGTCGCGGGCGTGGAGGAGACGCTTGCATTGTTGTTCGCGACGACCGTGTATGCGCCGCCGCCGGTGCTCGAGCCGTCGAACGTGACATCGACGTGGTTCCCGTTCTGCGTCGTGCTCACGAAGCCGTTGAGCGTCGAGAACGTGTAGCCGGCGATTCCGGTCTCCGGGTCGCTCGCGCCGGTCGCGTTGACCGTGAACGCGCCGCCGGCGGAGGGGCGGTAGTAGAGCGTCGTGCCGCTGACGAACGTGTTGCCGCCTGATGCGCCCGTGAACGAGATGCCCGGCGCAACCGGCGCCGTCGTGTCGACCTTCACCGTCGTCTGCGCGGTCGTGACGTTCCCGACGTTGTCCGTCGCGGTGATTGTAAAGAGGTAGCAGGTGCCGTTCGCAACGCCGTAGCTCGCGCCGCCGACGACGGACGCCCCTCCGTACGCGCCGCACGAGTCGTTCGAGAGGGTCGCCTGCTGCACGGTGACGACCTGGCTCGCGAGGCCGGAGCCGCCGTCGCTGTACGGCGTCGTCGCAACCGCGACCGAGCCGCCCGAGGTCAGGTAACTCGATGAGCCGGCGCCCATCGCAGCCGTGCCGTTCACCGTCAGGCTGCCGCCGCTCGGCGCCGTGGAGTCGGCCGTCACGTTGTAGCCCGCGTCGGAGGAGTCGAGGCCGGCGTTGTTCGTCGCGTGCACGGTGAACGCGCCGCTGCCGCTGCTCGAGCCGTTGAACGTCACGTTCAGCGAGGCACCCGACTGGTTCGTGCTCGCGAAGCCGGAGAGCGGTGAGAACGTGTAGCCCTGGACGCCCGACTCGGCATCGGTGGACGCGGCGTCGACGCGGAAGGTGCCGCCGGCGGACGGGCGGTAGTAGAGCGTCCCGGCGCCGTCGTCGTGCGTGTTCCCGCTCGAGAGGTTGGCGAAGGTGACAGTCGGCTGGCTCGGCGCGGTCGTGTCGACCTTGACGTCGAACGTCGTCGTCGCGACGTTCCCGACGTTGTCCATGCCCGTCAGCGTGAAGCGGTAGCACGTGGCGTCGGAGCCGTTGAATGTGCCGTCAGACACCGGCGTCGGCGAGCCGAACGAGCCGCATGCGTTGTTCGCGAGCGCCGCCGAGGCGACCGTCAGGGCCGAGGACGCGACGCCGGAGCCGCCGGCATCGAGCGTGTAGTCGACGTGGCTGACGGCGAAGGAGGTCGTCGTCGAGTACGCGTTGCCGCCGTTCACGGAGAGGAAGCCGCCGGTCGGCGCCGTGTTGTCGAGCACGAACGACACCTGGTCGTGGCTGACGTTGCTGCGCAAGTCGGCGCTGTCGACGTTCTTCGCCGCAGGCGCCGTCGTGGCCGCGCCGGTGAAGCTGTACGCCGGTGAGTCGACCGTGTACGGGTCGGCGTTCGAGCCGTTCGTCGACGTGCCGCCGGAGCCGCTGAAGCCGCTCGTGCCGGAGAGATCCGGGAACGTGACCGTGTCGACGCCGCTCGGGTCGGTCGCCGATGCGTGCAGCCTGAAGCCGCCGCCGCCGGTCGTCGTCCCGTAGTACAGGACGTACGGCGCGGTCGCGGTCAGGTACGCGTGCGTCGCATTCGTGAGGCTGAGCGTGTCGGCCGGGCCGCCCGTGTCGCTGCCGAACGTGAACTGGAACTGCTGGTGGACATCGGCATTCCCGACGTTGTCGACAGCGTAGAGCTCGACGAGATAGGCGTGCGGGGCGGTCAGGTCGCCCTCCGCGAGCGCGTAGTGCCAGTTGTTCCCGGCGACGGACGCCGCATTGAACGTCTGCGTCGACTGGTCGAAGGCGGTGCCGCCCCAGTACTTGCCCGTCGTCCGGTCCTTGATCGCGACGTTCACCTGCGCGACCCCGGAGCTGCCGTCGGTCACGGTGCCGCAGATGCCGGAAGGCGCACAGTTCCCGTTCCACGTGCCGGTCTGGTATGAGCCGTTGTCGACGGGGAAGGTCTGGATCGTCGTCGGGGATGTCCCGTCGACCTCGACGTCGATCGAGTCGGTGGACGTCTCGGCAGCAGGATTCGTGACGCCGTTCGCCGCAACGATCGTCTTCGACCCCGGCGAGGACGGGTTGTTGAAGCTGTAGGTGCCGGACTCATACGCACCGCCGTTCAACGTCCCCGCGTTCGCGCCGGCGCCGAGCAGCGCCGGGAACGTGACGCTCGAGATGCCCGAGTCTGCGTCGCTCGCGGTCGCGCGTAGCTTGAACGAACCGGACTGGTTCGCGTTCAGCCAGAGGCGCTTGTTCGCCGCGTCGTAGGACTGGAAGGCGGCGCCGGTCACTGCCGCAGGCGCCGCGACCGAGACGGCCGGCGCGCTGTTGTCGACGGTGACGGTCGACACGGTCGACGCCGTCGTGTGCCCGACGTTGTCGGTCGCGACCGCGTCGACGGCGTAGCTGTGGCCGTCGGTGAGACCTGTCGTGTCCCAGTTCACGGCGTAGACGCCCGCGACCGCAACCGTTTGCGTGAGCCCGATCTGGATCGACGGGACGCACGGGCCGCCACTCAGGTCGCACGAGTAGAAGGCGACCTGGCGGAGGCCGGACTGGCCGTCCGACGGCGCAGCGGAGACGGAGACGCTCGTCCCGATCTTCGACGCGTCGGCGGGAGCGCCGAGTGCGAAGGCGCCGGGCGCGGCCGTGTCGGCGGCAATCGTGAACGCGTCGGCAGTCGAGTTCGCGCCGGTGCCGACGGTCGCGCCGTTGAAGGCGGTCACGTTGACCGTGCCGCTGTTCGAGCCGGGCGAGAAGCTGTACGCCGCCGACTGGTACGGGCTCGTCGCGTCGTCCGTCACGCCGGTGCCGAGGAGCGCCGAGAAGCGGACATCGGAGACACCCGACTGCGCATCCGACGCATTCGCCGCGAGCTGGAACGAGCCGGAGGCGCTCGAGTTGAGCCAGAGCGTCGTAGTCGACGAGTCGTAGTACTGCGAGCCGGGGCCCGTCCCTGGGATCGGCGTGCCGAGCGTCAGCGACGGCGTCGAGTTGTCGACGTGCAGTGTCCGCACGGCGGTATCGGTGTGATTCGCTGCGTTGTCGGCTGCGCGCGCAATCCAGCTGAACGTGTGACCGCCGACGAGGCCGGTGGTGTCGAGCGCCGCCGTCCAGTTGCCGCCGCCCGCGTCGACGCCCGTGACCGACGTAGCGGGCGTGCACGAGGACGAGGTCGAGTCGCAGTAGAGGAACATGACCGAGGCGATGCCCGAGCCGGGGTCGCCGACGCCCGAGGCCGCCAGCGTGACGGTGCCGGCCCCGGTTGCGCCGTCGGCGGGACTCGCCGGTGCGATCGTCGGCGGGATCGAGTCGATGAACGTGACGCTCGCCGTGTGCGTGAGCGTGACGGAGTCCGTCGTGTCGGTCGCGGTGTATGCAACCGTCTCGCCCTTCAAGTCGCTGACGGTGAACGTCACGTGACCGTTCGAGTCGCTCGGGCCGGACGCAGACGAGATCGACGAGCTCGCACCGCCGGGCTGGCTCAGCGTCACGGTCTTCCCGGGGATCGGGTTGCTGAGCGAGTCGGTGAGCGTGACGGTGATGGTCGAGGTCGTGGAGCCGTCGGCGGGGACGCTCGCGGGCGCCGCGCCGATCGTCGAATCAGCCGCGCTGACACTGCCCGTGCTCGTCGAGATCGCGGCGCTCGTGCCGGTGAGGTTGGACGGCGTCGTGTCGTCGGTCGCCGTGACGGTGTAGGTCGCGGGTGCCGACGGGCCGGTCGTGAACGTCACCGTCGCGACGCCGCTCGCGTTCGTCACCGACGTCGGCGAGCTGAACGAGCCGCCTGGGCCGGTCTTCGACCAGGTGATCGTCTTGCCGGCGACGCCGGTCGGATTGTCGTTCTGATCCGCGAGCTGCGCGGTGATGGTGACGCCGGAGCTCCCAGCGGGCGCATAGTCGCTCGACGACACGAGGTACTTCGACGGGACGCCCGTGAACGACATGGTCGCTCCGGTAGAGATGGAGCTCCCGTCGATCGTGCCCGTGACGGTCGCCGTCTGGATCGACGTCGAGGCAGTCAGAGTCGCCGTGTACGTCCCGTCGTTGTTGTCGGTCACGCTCGAGAGCGAGCCGTGGTCGGCCGAGAGCGTGACGACGCCGCCCGACGACGTGAGCGGGTTCCCCTGGGCGTCCTTCGCGTGAACCGTGATCGTCGAGGTGGACGTCCCGTCGGCGGGGATCGACGTCGGCGTCGCATCGATCGTCGTGTTGCCGCCGTCCGCTGCACCGGGTACGAACTGCACGTTCGCGGTCTGCGTGATCAGCGTGCTCGAGACGGTCGCCTGGTAGGTGACGGTCTCGGCCGTCGTGTTCTTGACGGTGAAGGTCGCGATCCCGGATGCGTTGGTCGACGTGCTTGCCGGCGAGACGTTCGAGTTGCCGGTGCCCTGCGAGAGAGACGTCGTCGCGCCCGCGATCGGGTTCCCGTATGCATCGGTCGCGGTGACGGTGATGGTCGAGGTCGTGCTGCCGTCCGCGGTCACGACGCCGGGGCTCGAGCCGACGGTCGAGACCGTGGCGTCGAGGCTCGCGGCGGAGACTGCGATCGCGCCGCTCGTACCGGTGATCGAGCCGGTGACGGCGTCGGTGGCGGTGACCGTGCGGTTGCCGGCCTGCGTCAGGGTGACGGCGTTCGTGAACGTGTGCGCGCCGGTATCGCCGCCGACGAAGGTGTAGTCGGACGGAAGCGAGGCGCCTGTGCCGCCGCCCGTGAAGTGGACCGTGCCGCTGTAGCCGGTTGCGGTGTTGCCGTAGGCGTCCTTGGCCGTGACCGTGGTGCTGAACGGGCTGCCGGCGTTTGCGCTGCCGGGTGCGGTGACGGCGAGCGTCGAGGCGCCGGCGGGCGAGACGGAGATGCTCGAGCTCGTGCCCGTGATCGAGCCGGTGACGGTGTCGGTGGCGGTGACCGTGCGGTTGCCGGCCTGCGTCAGCGTGACGCCGTTTGTGAACGTGTGCGTGCCGTTGTCGCCACCCGTGAAGGTGTAGTTCGACGGAAGGGTGGCACCCGTTCCGCCGCCCGTGAAGTGGACGGTGCCGCTGTAGCCCGTCGCGGTGTTGCCGTACGCATCTTTTGCCGTCACGGTGACGCTGAACGCGCTCCCGGCGGTCGCGCCGCCGGGAGCTGTGACGGTCAGCGTCGTTGCGCCGGAGGCGGAGACGGCGATTGTCGAGCTCGTCCCCGCGATCGAGCCTGTGACGGTGTCGGTCGCAGTGACCGC
Source organism: Gaiellaceae bacterium (assembly GCA_036265735.1). GTDB lineage: Bacteria > Actinomycetota > Thermoleophilia > Gaiellales > Gaiellaceae > Palsa-739. The sequence continues at coordinate 3,137 of DATAOK010000003.1, read as the reverse complement.
ACGGTTGCCGGACTGCGTGAGCGTGACGCCGTTCGTGAACGTGTGCGCGCCGTTGTCCGCTCCCGTGAACGTGTAGTCGGACGGAAGCGTGGCGCCTGTACCGCCGCCGCTGAACGTGACGGTGCCCGTGTAACCCGTCGCGGTGTTGCCGTAGGCGTCCTTCGCGGTGACCGTGACGCTGAACGCGGTTCCGGCAGTCGCGCTCGCAGGCGCCGTGACGGCGAGCGTCGAGGCGCCGGCGGGCGAGACGGCGATCGTCCCGCTCGTCCCGGTGATCGAGCCGGTGACCGTGTCGGTCGCGGTGACTGTCCGGCTCCCGGACTGGGTCAGCGTGACGCCGTTGGTGAACGTGTGCATTCCGCTGTCACCGCCGATGAACGTGTAGTCGGAGGGGAGCGTTGGGCTCGTGCCGCCGCCTGTGAGGTGGACGGTGCCGGCGTAGCCGGTGGCCACGTTCCCGTACGCGTCCTTCGCCGTGACCGTCAAGCTGAAGGCGCTGCCCGCGGTCGCGGCGCCGGGCGCCGTCGCCGTGAGCGTCGAGGCGCCGGCGGGCGAGACGGAGATGCTCGAGCTCGTGCCCGTGATCGAGCCCGTGTTCGTGTCGGTGGCGGTGATCGACCGGTTGCCGGCTGCCGTCAGCGTCACGCCGTTCGTGAAGGTGTGTGTGCCGTTGTCGCCGCCGACGAAGGTGTAGTTCGACGGGAGTGTGGCGCCGGTGCCCCCGCCGGTGAAGTGGACGGTGCCCGTGTAGCCCGTCGCCGTGTTGCCGTACACATCGAGGGCCGTGACCGTCGTCGAGAACGCCGTGCCGGCAGTGGCGCTCGCCGGAGCGGTGACTGTCAGCGTCGTCGCGCCGGATGCGGAGACCGCGATCGCCGAGCTCGTGCCCGTGATCGAGCCCGTGACCGTGTCGGTCGCCGTGATCGTGCGGTTGCCTGCCTGCGTGAGCGTGGCGCCGTTCGTGAACGTATGCACGCCGTTGTCGGCTCCCGTGAACGTGTAGTTCGACGGAAGGACGGCACCGCTCCCGCCGCCGGTGAAGTGCACCGTCCCGGTGTAGCCGACCGCGACGTTGCCGAATGAGTCCTTCGCCGTGACCGTGACGTCGAACGCGCTGCCGGCGGTTGCGCTTGCCGGCGCGGAGATCTCAAGCTCGGTCGCGGACGCGCCCACCGTGATCGTCGAGCTCGTGCCCGTGATCGAGCCCGTGACCGTGTCGGTCGCCGTGATCGTGCGGCTGCCTGCCTGGGTGAGTGTGACGCCGTTCGTGAAGGTGTGCACGCCGTTATCCCCGCCGGTGAAGGTGTAGTCCGATGGGAGCGTGGCGTTGATGCCTCCGCCGGTGAAGTGGATGGTCCCGGTGTAGCCGGTCGCCGTGTTGCCGTACGCGTCGAGGGCGGTGACGGTCGCCGAGAACGCACCGCCGGCGGCAACGCTCGCAGGCGCGGTGAAGGCGAGCGTGGAAGCGCCGGCCGGCCCGACGCCGATCGTCCCGGTCGTGCCGGTGATCGAGCCGGTGACGGTGTCGGTCGCGGTGACCGTCCGGTTGCCGGCCTGCGTGAGCATGAACGCGTTGCTGAACGTGTGCGTGCCGCTGTCGCCGCCGGTAAAGGTGTAGTTGGAGGGGAGTGTGGCGCCGGTGCCGCCTCCGGTGAAGTGGACGGTGCCCGTGTAGCCCGTCGCTGTGTTCCCGTACGCGTCGAGCGCGGTGATCGTGACGCTGAACGCCGCGCCGGCAGTTGCGCTCGCGGGCGCGGTGACCGTCAGCGTCGAGGCGCCCGCTGCCGCGACGGCGATGGTCGAGCTCGTGCCGGTGATCGAGCCGGTGACGGTGTCGGTCGCGGTGACGGTGCGGCTGCCTGCCTGAGTGAGCGTGACGCCGTTGGTGAACGTATGCGTGCCGCTGTCGCCGCCGGTGAAGGTGTAGTTGGAGGGGAGTGTCGCGCCGGTGCCGCCGCCGGTGAAGTGGACGGTGCCGGTGTAGCCGGTCGCGGTGTTGCCATACGTGTCGAGTGCGGTGACGGTGATGCTGAACGCGGCGCCGGCAGTTGCGCTCGCGGGCGCGGTCACCGTCAGCGTCGAGGCGCCTGCCGAGGACACGGAGATGGTCGAGCTCGTGCCGGTGATCGAGCCGGTGACGGTGTCGGTCGCGGTGACGGTGCGGCTCCCGGCTTGCGTGAGCGTGACGCCGTTGGTGAAGGTGTGCGTGCCGTTGTCGCCGCCGACGAAGGTGTAGTTCGACGGGAGTGTGGCGCCGGTGCCGCCGCCGGTGAAGTGGACGGTGCCCGTGTAGCCGGTCGCGGTGTTGCCGTACGCGTCGAGCGCGGTAGCGGTGACCGAGAACGCCGTCCCGGCGGTCGTGCTTGCAGGCGCGGTCACCGTCAGCGTCGAGGCGCCTGCCGAGGACACGGAGATGGTCGAGCTCGTGCCGGTGATCGAGCCGGTGACGGTGTCGGTCGCGGTGACCGTCCGGTTGCCGGCCTGGGTCAGCGTGACGCCGTTCGTGAGCGTGTGGGTGCCGTTGTCGCCGCCGACGAAGCTGTAGTTGGAGGGGAGTGTGGCGCCGGTGCCGCCGCCGGTGAAGTGGACGGTGCCGGTGTAGCCGGTCGCGGTGTTGCCGTACGCGTCGAGCGCGGTGATCGTCACCGAGAACGCAGTGCCGGCCGTCGCGCTCGCAGGCGCTGTGACAGACAGCGTCGAGGCACCTGCGGGGGACACCGAGATGCTGGAGCTCGTCCCCGTGATCGAGCCCGACACCGTGTCCGTCGCCGTCACCGTGCGGGTGCCGGCCTGCGTGAGCGTGACGCCGTTTGTGAACGTATGCGTCCCACTGTCGCCGCCGACGAACGCGTAATTCGAAGGCAGGGTCGCGCCCGTTCCGCCGCCCGTGAAGTGGACGGTACCCGCGTAGCCGGTCGCGGTGTTGCCGTAGCTGTCGAGCGCCGTCACGGTGATGCTGAACGCGGATCCGGCCGTCGCGCTTGCCGGTGCCGTGACGCTGAGGGACGCCACACCCGCCGCACCGACCGCGATCGTGGAGCTCGTGCCGGTGATGGTTCCCGTGACCGTGTCGGTCGCGGTGAGGGTGCGGTTGCCCGCCTGCGTCAGGGTGACGCCGTTCGTGAATGTGTGGGTGC
>DATAOK010000002.1:0-1555 GCA_036265735.1 Gaiellaceae bacterium | reverse complement strand
CCGATACCTCGTTCGAGGGATGGACAACCTCGAACAGCCCAGCCTGCGCACAGCGGGCATCGACCAGGACGAAGCAGCCCCTCCCGCGAGCGCCGGCGGCCTCACGGGCGGCTTCGGCGTGAACGCGAACGCCGAGCTCGTTGCCGACCTGATCGCGACGACGCAACTGCTTTCCGCGGACCGCATCGCCCAGGCGCGCGGCCGAGCCCAGCAGACGCGCGGCTCCTTCGCGCAGGCGTTGCTGGACGAGGGGCTCGCGACCAGCGAAGGCCTTGCACGCCTCCTCGCGACACGGCACGGCCTGCCGTTCGTCGAGCTTGCGTTCACGGGTGTCGACAAGGCCGTTGGCGAAGAGATCCCGCTGCACGTGCTGGAACGCGTCACCGCGCTGCCCTACGCGTTGCGCGACGGCATGCTGTACGTCGCGATCGCCGATCCCGCGAACGTCCACGCGATCGACGAGCTCCGGCTCGCGACGCGACACCAGCTCGAGCTCGGTGTCGCGGCGCGCGAGGAGATCCTCGAGCACATCAAGAAGCTCGTCCGCGCGTCCGAGGCATTCGGCGCCCGCGCGGCGTTCGAGGAGGCCGAAGAGCTCCTCGTCGCCGAGGAAGAGGAGTCGACCGACCTCGAAGAGGAGGACGGCATCTCGGATGCGCCGCTCGTGCGGCTCGTCAACTCGATCATCTTCCAGGCGGCCGAGGACGGGGCGTCCGACGTCCACTTCGAGCCGCAGGAGGACGCACTCGCCGTCCGGTTCCGCATCGACGGCGTCCTGCAGGAGGTCCAGAAGATTCCCAAGCGGCTGATGCCCGGCGTGATCACGCGCCTCAAGGTGCTCGGCAAGATGGACATCGCCGAGCGGCGGAAGCCGCAGGACGGTCGGATCTCGCTCAACTCGGCGGCGGCCGGCCGCATGCTCGACGTTCGTATCGCGACGCTGCCGACGGTCGAAGGCGAGTCGCTCGTCATGCGTCTGCTCGACAAGTCGAAGCGCGCGCCGACGCTGGCCGAGCTCGGGCTTCTCGAGGAGATGCAGGTGCAGCTCGAGTCGGTGCTCTCGCGTCCGACCGGAGCGCTGCTCGTCACGGGGCCTACGGGCTCCGGTAAGTCCACGACGCTCTACGCGGGAATGGCGCAGATCAACCGGCCGGAGATCAACATCATCACGGTCGAGGATCCGGTCGAGTACCGGCTCACAGGGGTCAACCAGGTGCAGATCAACGTGCGTGCCGGCCTCACTTTTGCGGCGGCGCTGCGGTCGATCCTCCGTTCCGACCCCGACGTGGTGATGGTCGGCGAGATCCGCGACGGCGAGACCGCCAAGATCGCGATCGAGGCCGCGCTCACCGGTCACTTCGTGCTCTCGACGCTGCACACGAACGACGCGCCGAGCGCGATCACGCGCCTGACCGAGATGGGCGTCGAGCCCTTCCTCACCGGCGCGGCCGTCAGCGGCGTCCTCGCGCAGCGGCTCGCGCGGAAGCTGTGCACGCACTGCTGCGAGATGTACACGCCGTCGATGGACGAGCTGCTGAAGGCGCGCGTGTCGCCG
>DATAOK010000001.1:0-10556 GCA_036265735.1 Gaiellaceae bacterium | reverse complement strand
CCGGCGGTGATCACGACGACGGACGAGCCGGCCGTCTCTTCGTAGCCGTTCGAGCCGGTGACGTTGGGCTCGTAGCCAAGCACGGCCCCCATCTGGTTGATGTCGAGCGCCTTGCCCTGCGGGAGACCCTCCTTGATGTCGACGAGGACGACGTCCGCGTAATCGCGCGTCGCAAGCACCTGCGCGCACGTCGCGCCGACGTTCCCCGCCCCGACAACCGTGACCTTCCGCCGCCGACTCATACGGTGACTCCCGCCTCCAGCTTCTCGATGATTGCGTCCGCGACCTCGCTCGTCCCGACCGCCGTCGGGTCGGTGCGGGTCGGCTTCATGTCGTAGGTGACGTTCTTGCCCTCGGCGATCACGTCGGAGATCGCGCGCTCGAGGCGCTGCGCCGCCGGCTGCTCGCCTAGGTGGCGGAGCATCAGCATCCCCGACAGCAGCTCCGCCATCGGGTTCACCTTGTTCTGGCCCGCGTACTTCGGCGCCGAACCGTGCGTGGGCTCGAACACCGCCACGTGCTCGCCGTAGTTCGCGCCGGGTGCGATGCCGAGGCCGCCGATCATCCCCGCGCAAAGGTCGGAGAGCACGTCGCCGTAAAGGTTCGGCAGCACGAGGACGTCGTACTCCTCGGGCCGCTGCACGAGCTGCATGCACATGTTGTCGACGATGCGGTCGTCGAACTCGATGTCGCCGTTCTCCGCGGCGACCTCGCGCGCGACGCGCAGCCAGAGGCCGTCGCTGAACTTCATGATGTTCGCCTTGTGTACCGCAGTGATCTTCTTGCGGCCGTTCTTTCGCGCGTAGTCGAACGCGAACTCGAAGATCCGCCGCGTGCCGCTGATTGAGATCGGCTTGATCGAGATGCCGGCGTCGTCATGGCGGAGCGTGCCGCCCTTGGACTTGATCCAAGCGATCAGCTCTTCCGCGTCCGGGGTGCCCTGCTCGTACTCGATGCCGGCGTACAGATCCTCGGTGTTCTCGCGGACGATGATCAGGTCGACATCCTGGAAGCGCGAGCGAACGCCCGGATAGCTCTTGCACGGCCGCACCTGCGCGTACATGTCGAGCTCCTTGCGGAGCGCGACGTTCACGGACCGGAAACCCCCGCCGACCGGCGTCGTGATCGGGCCCTTCAACGCGACGCCCGTCTCGCGGATCGCGTCGAGCACCTCCGGCGGCAGCGGATTCCCGCCGTACTGATCCATCACGTCGGCGCCCGCCTCGCGGACGTCCCAATCGAACTCCACGCCCGTCGCTTCGAGCACGCGGCGCGTGGCCTCGGTCAGTTCCGGGCCGGTGCCGTCTCCGGGGATGAGCACAACGCGATGAGCCACGGAGCCGGAATCTACCTACCGGCTCGATAGAGTCGTGTCAGTGAACGAGCGCGAGCTCCTGCACGCGACTGCGGACCATGCGGCGGATTTCCTCGACACGCTTGGGGAGCGCCCGATCCGCCCTGAGGCGGACGTCGACGAGCTGACGCATGCGCTCGGCGGGCCGCTGCCGGAAAACGGGATGGATCCGCGCGCCGTCGTCGCGTCCCTCGTCGAGGACGCGTCACCCGGCATTGTGGGGATCCCATCAGGCCGCTTCTTCGGGTTCGTGATCGGCGGCGCACTTCCGAGTGCGCTCGCCGCCGACTGGCTGACCTCGACCTGGGATCAGAATTCGGGCCTGTACGCGGCCGGCCCCGCCGCTGCCGTCGTCGAAGAGGTGTGCCGCGGCTGGCTCGCCGAGCTGCTCGGCCTGCCGGCGGACGTCTCGGTCGCGTACGTGACGGGCTGCCAGATGGCGCACGTCACGGCGCTCGCCGCCGCGAGGCACCACGTGCTCGCACAGGTCGGCTGGGACGTCCCGCAGAAAGGCCTTGCGGGATCGCCGCCGATCCGCGTCGTCGTCGGTGCGAAACGCCACGTCACCGTCGATCGCGCGCTGCGCCTGCTCGGCATCGGCGCCGAGTCGCTCGAGGTCGTCCCGGTCGACAACCACGGTCGCATGCGCGTGGACGAGCTGCATCTCGGCGACGGGCCGACGATCGTCTGCGGGCAGGCCGGCGAGGTGAACACCGGAGCATTCGACGATCTCGAAGCGATCGCCGATGCAGCGGCGGAGAGCGGCGCGTGGTTCCACATCGACGGCGCGTTTGGGCTCTGGGCCGCGGCGACGCCGAGGTTGCGCCACCTGCTGCGCGGCAGCGAGCGCGCAGACTCGTGGGCAACTGATGGACATAAATGGCTGAACGTTCCCTACGACTCAGGGCTCGCGTTCTGTGCGCATCCGGACGCGCATCGCGCCGCGATCGGCGTCACCGCCTCGTATCTCATCTTCTCGGACGACGGGCGTGAGCGCGACGCAATGGACTGGACGCCGGAGTTCTCGCGTCGTGCGCGCGGCTTCGCCGTGTACGCGGCGATTCGCGAGCTCGGCCGCAGCGGTATCGTCGCGATGGTCGAGAACTCATGTGACCGCGCGCGGCAGTTCGCCGAGCTGCTCGAGGCTGGGGGCGCGACCGTCCTCAACGAGGTCGCGCTCAACCAGGTGCTCGTACGGTTCGGCGACGACGAGTCGACGCGCGAGACCATCGCACGCGTCCAGCAGGACGGCACGTGCTGGCTCAGCGGAACGGATTGGTTCGGCGAGCACGCGATGCGGATCTCTGTCTCGAACTGGCGGACGACGGCCGAAGACGTCGAGCGCTCGGCGTCGGCGATTCTCGCCGCAGCGGCGGTGGTCGCATGACGCTTGCCGAGGCCGCCGTCGCGGCGGATGCACTGGCGCAGGCGGGGTCGGAACGCGAGCTTGCCGACCTGCGCGCGCAATGGGGCGACGAGCTCGAGGCATCTGCGCGCGCACAGGATTACCGCGAACGGGCCGTCGCGTTCCGCGCGATCGGGCAATTCCGGTGGCGGGCGAAGGAAGAGCTGCTGCGGCGCGGGCTCGATGACACGAGCCCGGCGGTGCGCGGCTCGACGCTGTTGTCGCTCGAGCTGCTCTCCCGCGACCACCCGAGCACGATCAACGGCGTGCGGTCGCTCCTGCACACGACGGCGACAGCCGACGACAACGCCGCCGTGCGCCGGCTCGCGATCCTTTGCTTGAAGAACGGCTCGCCGCAGCGCGAGACGATCGTGCTGCTCGAGGGGCTCGGCGACGACGACGAAGCGGATGCTGAGCTACGTCGGACAGCCTCCGGCGTGGCTCAGCAGTTGAAACGTCGCGCTCCGAGACAGACGAAGCGCTAGCTGCAGACGCTGCATACGCGCGCGTGAATTTGGCGCCCGCACGACGGGCACACGCGCTTGCGCTGGCGGAACTCGAGGGCGCTCTTCGCCAGTCCGGCTTTCGTCATCAGCCACCCTGCACCAAGCGTCGCTGCCGCAAGCGTGATCACATGAGGATCGAACATCATCGGATTAACCTTCTGTCGCGTGGCGAGTGGTTCAAACCTTTTTCCGAGCGTGTGGATGCGCTCGGAAATACAACTCGCGGCGACGCCGATCAGATACGTGCGTATACAGCTCGGTCGTTGCGAGATCTGCGTGTCCTAACATTTCCTGAACGGAGCGGAGGTCGGCGCCGCCCTCGAGCAGATGCGTTGCGAACGAGTGGCGCAAAAGGTGCGGATGCACGCGTTCGGGGTCGAGGCCCGCACTCTCGGCAAGGCGCCGCAGGATCAGGAACGCGCCTGCGCGGGTGAGCGCGCCGCCCTTCGCGTTCAGGAACAGCTCGGGACGGTGGCGCTTGTCGAGGTACGGGCGGCCGCGCGCGAGGTAGCGCCGGAGCGACTCGACGGCTTCCCGCCCGATCGGGACGATGCGCTCCTTCGAGCCCTTGCCGGTGCAGCGCACGAGGCGTCCTTCCAGATCGATCGCCGCGCGCTCGAGGCCGACGGTTTCGCTCACGCGGAGGCCGGCACCGTAGAGCAGCTCGACGAGCGCGCGGTCGCGCAGTGCTCGCGGCGTCGTGCCCGTTGCGGCATCGATCAGCTTCTCGACCTCGCCGGGGGAGAGCGTCTTAGGCAGGGCGCGGCGGCGCTTCGGTAAGTCGAGCTCTGCGGCGGGATTGTCCGGTCTAGCGCCGATCAGCACCTGGTGGCGGAAGAAGGAGCGGAGCGCGGCGACGCGGCGCGCGATCGTCGTCGCGGCGAGCCCGTCTGCGCGGAGCTGGGCGACGTATCCCGCGAGCTGGTCGGAGGAGGCGTCGTCGGGCGAGCCGCCGAGCCAGCGTTCGAGGTGGCGCAGGTCACGGGAGTAGGCGTCGACGGTGCGCGGGGCGAGGCGGGCGGCGGAGAGGGCGAGGAAGGAGTCGATTGCCTGGGACATCCGGATCCGTTTTCACCTAGCTCCGTGGGTGCGCCGAGTCGTAGACCTTCCTAAGGCGCTTGGCGTCCACGTGCGAGTAGACCTGCGTCGTCGAGAGCGAGCTGTGCCCGAGCAGCTCCTGGATCGTCCGCAGGTCGGCGCCGCCCTCGAGCAAATGCGTCGCGAAGGCATGCCGCAGCCGGTGCGGAGGCGGCGCGAGCCGTCGCAGCGTGCTCGTGTCGAGCCGCTTGCCGTTGGCCGACAAGAACAGCGCGTCGTTCGCTCCACGCGCGAGAGCCGGGCGCGCGTCCCGCAAGTACAGAGCAACCCAGTAAGCCGCTTCCTCGCCGAGCGGGACGACGCGGTCCTTGGCGCCCTTGCCGCTCCGCACGTGCACGAGCTCCTGCTCGAAGTCGACGTCGCCGAGATCGAGGGCGACCGCTTCCGCGCTCCGAAGGCCGGCCGAATAGACGAGCTCGACGAGTGCGCGGTTCCGCAGCGGCAGAGGCCCGTCGCCTTCGAGGGCCTCGAGCTCGCGCTCGAGCTCGGCGCTCTTCGGCGCGTCCGGCAGCCGACGGCCTCGCCGCGGCGCGAGCCGCGCGTCAGGCACGCGCGCCGGCCCGAGCGCATGCCGCAGGAACGCCCGCACCGCGGAGAGCTTCCGCGAGATCGTCGCCGGCGCGAGCTTGCCGCCTCGGCGCCGGCCCGAGCCGAGATGTCCGACATATGCGACGAGCGTCCGTACGTCGACGTCGTCGAGCGCGGTTCCCTCGTCGGCCAGCCAGCGGCAAAACTCGTCCACGTCGAACCGGTAGGCGCGGCGCGTCCCGTCTGAGAACGAGGGCGAGTCGAGAAAGCGTGCGGCAGCCGCGTCTGCGTCCACGAATCGGTATTCGACGGCACGGTGGCGCAGCCTTTGCTCGAACGGGCAGTGTTGAGCGGTGAACCTGCCCGCAAAGGTCTGGATCGCGCTCGGGACGGTCTACGTCATCTGGGGCTCGACGTATCTCGGCATCGAGCTCACCGGGGAGACGATCCCGCCGCTCTTCGCCGTCGGCGTCCGGTTCCTCGCGGCGGCGGGACTGATGTTCGCGTTCACGGCGTGGCGGCGCGGCCGAGGCGTGCTGCGCATCCAGCCGCGTGAGCTCGCCGCGTGCGCCGTCGTCGGCGCGCTGCTACCGGGAGCGAACGCGGTGCTCTTCGTCGCCGAGCGGCACGTGCCGACAGGGCTCTCGGCGCTGATCATCGGCGCAGTGCCTCTCTGGCTCGTCGTGCTGCGCGTGTTCACCGGCGACCGGCCGCCGCGGGCGGCGCTGATCGGCGTCGTCGTCGGCTTCGGCGGACTCGTGCTCCTCGTCCGGCCGCAAGGCGGCGCGCCGCTGTGGGCGCTGCTGATCGTCGTCGGCTCGTCGGTCATGTGGGCGACCGGCTCGTTCCTCTCGGGGAAGTTGCCGTTGCCGGCGGACTCGTTCGCGGCGACGGCGTACGAGATGCTCTGCGGCGGGCTGATCCTCCTGCCGATCGGCCTCGCGACGACGCATCCCCACTTCTCGCACTTCTCGGCGCGCTCGATCGGCGGCTTCTTCTATCTCGTCACGTTCGGATCGGTCGTCGGTTACACCGCGTACGTCTGGCTGCTCGACAACGCGCCTCTCGGCACGGTCGCGACCTACGCATACGTGAATCCAGTCGTTGCGATCGCGCTCGGGGCGATCGTGCTGCACGAGTCGCTCACGTGGACGATCGGCGTCGGAGCGGCGCTCGTCCTCGCCTGCGTCGCGATCGTCGTTCGCCGCGAGAGCGAAGCCGTCAAAGAACCGAAACCGGTTCCCGTCGCAGAAACCGGCTAGAGCTCGCCGGGCAGCAACGAGTACATCGCCCAGTCCTGCCGCCGGCCGAGCCGTGCGTTCCAGTGCGCGCTGCGCAGCACGCCCTCGAGCTGGAAGCCCGCCTTCTCGGCGACGCGGCGCGACGCAACGTTCTCGACGTCGGCGCGCAGCTGCACGCGTGCGGCACCGCCCTCGTCGAGCGCCCACCGCGCGATGAGCCGGAGGGCGCGTGTCATCACGCCGCGCCCGCGCGCATCGCTTCGCATCCAGTAGCCGATCTCGCCGACGTCGCCGGTCTCGCTGAAGCGGACGCCGATCGAGCCGAGAATCCTCCCGGTCTCCGCATCCGTGACTGCGAAGGCGCTCTCGCCGATCCCACCGATGTAGGCGAGCGCGTCAGCCCGCGTGTAGGGCTGCGGCACCTGGTCGAGCCAGACCGTGATCTCGGGGTCGCCGTCAAGGCATTCGACGAGCGACTCCGAATCATCTCTACGCCACGCGCGGAGGGTTACCACCCCATCTGACGGCGACAAATCGGTCATGCGGCATACGATATGGAGACAGTGGAAAGGGAGGTCATGTGATGACGACGATCGACGTACGCGGGCGCTCTGACCTCTCGGCCCACGGCATCACCGCCACCGGCCGCGTGATCTGGAACCCCTCGGTGCCGGTCCTGTACGAGCACGCGATCGCCCGCGGTGAGGCGCGGCTCGCAGACGGCGGCCCGATGGTTGTCGACACCGGCAAGCACACAGGCCGGTCGGCGCAGGACAAGTTCATCGTGCGCGAGCGCGCGTCCGAGGATCGCATCTGGTGGGACGGCAACAGGGAGTTCGCGCCGGCGGCGTTCGACCGGCTGCGCGACAAGGTGACCGGCTTCCTCGGCAACGAGGAGACGCTGTACGTCATCGACGCATTCGCCGGCGCCGATCCTGCGCATCGCATCGGTGTGCGCGTCGTGACGACGCACCCGTATCACGCGCTCTTCGCGCAGACGATGTTCATCGACCCGGCTCCTGAGGAGCTCGCGTCGTTCAAGCCGCAGGCTCTCGTGCTGCACGCGCCGGCGTTCGAGGCGAACCCGGACGAGGACGCGACGCGCACCGGGACATTCATCGTCCTCCACCCGACGCGCACGGAGGTCCTGATCGGCGGCACGTTCTACGCCGGAGAGATCAAGAAGTCGATCTTCACCGTCATGAACGACCGGCTGCCGCTCGAGGGTGTCCTGCCGATGCACTGCTCTGCGAACGTCGGCGACGACGGACGCGCCGCGGTGTTCTTCGGCCTCTCGGGCACCGGGAAGACGACGCTCTCCGCAGATCCCGAGCGCGCGCTCATCGGCGACGACGAGCATGGCTGGGGGACGAGCGGCGTCTTCAACTTCGAGGGCGGCTGCTACGCCAAGGTCATCCGCCTCTCCGCCGAGGCCGAGCCTGAGATCTACAAGACGACGCACACGTTCGGGACGATCCTCGAGAACGTCGCGATCGACGAGCACGGCACGCTCGATCTGAACGACTCGGCGAAGACGGAGAACACGCGCGCCGCCTACAAGCTCGAGCAGATCGCGAACGCGCATCCCGACAAGCGCGCAGGCCATCCCAGCGCCGTCGTGATGCTCACCGCCGATGCATTCGGGATCCTGCCGCCGATTGCGCGGCTGTCGCGCGAGCAGGCGCTCTACTACTTCCTCTCCGGCTTCACTGCGAAGCTCGCGGGGACGGAGATCGGCGTCACTGAGCCGCAGCCGACGTTCTCGACGTGCTTCGGCGCGCCGTTCCTGCCGCAACGCCCCACGGTCTATGCCGGGATGCTCGGCGAGAAGCTCGACGAGCACGGCTCGACCGTGTGGCTCGTCAACACGGGGTGGACCGGCGGTCCGGTCGGCGACGGAGCCCGCATGCCGATCGCCGCGACGCGCGCGATGCTGAGCGCCGCACTGTCGGGTGAGCTCGAGAGCGCGGAGTTCCGCGTCGACGACGTCTTCGGCTTCGAAGTGCCGGTCGCAGTCCCGGGTGTCGATGCGAAGCTGCTCGACCCGCGCTCGACGTGGAGCGACCCGGCGGCATACGACGTCAAGGCACGCGAGCTCGCGACGATGTTCCGGGAGAACTTCAAGCGGTTCGACGACGCGGCGCTCGCCGCCGCCGGTCCTCGCGCTTAATCCGCGAAGCCGACGCCCCGGTTCGGATTCTCGGGGTCGAGCCCCTCGAGCTCCGCGTACAGCGAGGCGAGGATCCGCCGTCCACCGGCTTCGCCTTCGACGCCGTGCGACTGCAGCCACGCGCCGGCCTCGTCCGCACCGAGCGGCTCGAAGTCGATGTTCGCCGCGCAGCGGCCCGGGCGCGCCACCGCAGGATGCAGGCGGCGGAGCTCCTCGTTCGTCGTGACGAGCACGAGCACGCGGAGCCCCTGGCCGATCAGCCCGTCGACGACGTTGAGGAAGCGCGACAGCCCCTGGCCGATGATCGACTTCGCGTCGGGTGTCAGCAGCTCGCCGGTGTCCTCCAGCACGAGGAGCCGCCAGTGCTTCGACCCGTCTGAGTCCTCGTCATCCTCGTCGTCGACCGCGTGGGTCATCTGCGTGAAGACGCCCCCGCCGAAGCCGTGATACGACCGCATCATGTGCAGGCGCGCTGCCATCTCGTTCGGCTGCGTGAGGACGGTCATCAGGTAATCCGCGCGCTGGCCGAAGAACGTGTCCGGGTCGACGATGTAGTGGATCTGGCACCACTCGCGCCACTCCCACGCAAGCGCGCGTAGCGCGAAGGTCTTGCCGGTGCCTGCGTCGCCGTGCCAGAGGATGAGCTGGCCGCCGTGCGACGGACGGAAGCCGGACATGATCCGCTCGAGCTCGTCGCGGGTCTCCGCCGCGTAGTTCTCACGGATCTCCGACCACTCCGGAACCGCAATTGCGCGCATCGAAGGCATCGGCCCGTTCGGCGTGTACGTCCAGAACGTCACGGGCACGTCGTGGCGGGCGACCGGCTCCGGCGCCGGCAGGAGTTCCCGGAGCCGTTCGAGCGCGGCTTCGCACTCGGCGGCGGTCTCGCCGGCGGCCTGCGCGTGCACGTAGCCGGAGTACATCGACACGTTCAAAAGCGCGCCGCCGTGCTGGACGATGACCGTCTCCTGCTCGGGGGCCGACACCCGGAAGAGGGGCTTGCCGACCTCGGCCAGGGTGCGCTCCGAGGTCGCCCAGCGATCCGTGTGAACCTCTGCGAGCTGGTCCTCGATGAGGCGGCTGTAGAAGAACGCGGTGGCGGGCTCCTGCTCGAGCGACGTGAGTATCCGGAGGCGTGAGCTGAGATCGGTCATCTGACTCTTGGTGTAGCGGAATTGGGTAGCGTGGACAACACGTGATTGGTGAGCACGACGTCCTCGTAGTGGGCGCCGGCTGCGCAGGCATGCGCGCGGCCATTGCTGCGCACGACGCGGGAGCCGACGTCGCGATGATCTCGAAGCTGCACCCGACCCGGAGCCATTCCGGCGCCGCCGAGGGCGGCATCAACGCGGCGCTCGGGAACGCGAAGGAGGACTCGCCGGAGATCCATGCCTACGACACGGTCAAGGGCTCCGACTTCATCGGCGACCAGGACGCGATCGAGATCTTCACCGCCGAGGCGCCGGGTGATATCTACCAGCTCGAGCACTGGGGCGCCTTTTTCTCACGGCGCGACGACGGCAAGCTCGCGCAGCGCCCGTTCGGCGCCGCCGGGTCCCCGCGCACGGTCTATGCGGCCGACATCACAGGTCACGTGCTGATCCAGGTGCTCTACGAGCAGGTTGTGAAGCGCGACATCAAGGTGTACGACGAGTTCTTCGCCTGGCAGCTCGTCCTGAATGACGAGCGCTGCCAAGGCGTCATCTGCTGGGACCTGCTGAACGGCGGCCTGAAGACGGTCGGCGGCAAGACGGTCGTGATGGCAACCGGCGGCGCGGGGCGCCAGTACCGCGTGACGACGAACGCCTACGCGTGCACCGGCGACGGCATGGCAATGGCGCTGCACGCCGGGCTGCCGTTGAAGGACATGGAGTTCATGCAGTTCCATCCGACAACGCTGTACCCCTCTGGTGTTCTGCTTACGGAAGGTTGCCGCGGCGAGGGCGCGTTCCTGATCAACAAGGACGGCGAGCGGTTCATGAAGAACTACGCACCGAACGCGCTCGAGCTGGCGTCGCGCGACGTCGTCTCGCGCTCGGAGCAAACGGAGATCGACGACGGCCGCGGCGTGAACGGCTCGGTGATGCTCGACATGCGCCACCTCGGTCCCGAACGGATCATCGAGCGGCTGCCGGGCTCGCGTGAGCTGTCGATGACGTTCGCGGGAATCGACCCGATCTACGAGCCGGTGCCGGTGCGACCTGGCGCGCACTACCACATGGGCGGCATCGAGACCGACAACTTCGGGGCGACC